>NZ_JAQPCH010000021.1:0-6832 GCF_028464205.1 Maribacter sp. PR66 | reverse complement strand
TTGTTTTCCGGTAGCATACTTGCTTGAAAATCGGCAAGGTTAAGTTCATCTGCGACAGCTTTGGCTGTATCGTGATTATCACCAGTAAGCATAATGACCGCAATTCCCTTATTCTGCAAATCCTTGATAGCTTTTGCACTCGTTTCCTTGATTTTATCACCTATGACCACGTAGCCTACAACTTGACCTTCTACAGCGAGATAGGAAACCGTTTTCCCTTGTTTTTGGTAGGATTGTGCCTCGTTTTCCATAGCTTCGGTAAGTGTGGCATTGCCCTGTTCCATCATTTTAGCATTACCCAAGGCTACTTTTTTATTGTTCACTTTACCTTCAACGCCTTTTCCAGTAACTGCGTTAAATCCATCTGCTTTTAAAAACTCTGCGTTTTGTTCTTTTCCATATTTTACGGTGGCTTCCGCCAGCGGATGTTCACTTTGGCTGTTCAAGGAAACAATGTATTGTAGTACTTCGGTTTCGGTAAAACCCTTCTCAAAAGAACCCACTTTCTCAACTGTAGGTTTTCCTTCGGTTATCGTTCCGGTCTTATCGACAATGAGAGTATCTACCTTATCCATTTTCTCAAGGGCTTCAGCATTCTTGATAAGCACCCCATTTTGTGCGCCTTTACCAACACCGACCATTACGGACATAGGTGTCGCAAGCCCCAAAGCACACGGACAGGCGATAATTAATACGGCAATCGCATTGACCAAAGCATAAACATAGGCTGGCTCTGGGCCCCAAATCGCCCAAACGCCGAATGTCACAGCAGCGATGATGACCACGATTGGCACGAAATATCCCGAAACGGTATCGGCCAACTTTTGGATGGGTGCACGGCTTCGACTGGCATCATTGACCATCTGTATAATCTGTGATAACAGGGTGTCAGACCCAACCTTTTCAGCTTTCATCAAGAAGGACTGATTGCCGTTGATAGTTCCGCTACTTACTTTATCATCTACTGATTTGTTTACAGGAATGGGTTCGCCTGTAATCATCGATTCATCGATGGAAGTTTCGCCTTCGGTAATAACGCCATCCACAGGAATCTTATCGCCCGGCTTCACACGTAGGATATCGCCCAATTCAATTTCATCGATGGCCACTTCCTGTTCTTCCCCATCAACTACCTTTATAGCCTTGTTAGGTGCCAATTTTAAAAGTTCCTTGACTGCGGAATTGGTCTTGCTATGCGCACGAGCTTCGAGGACTTGACCAAGTAGAACCAAAGTTAGAATCACCGTAGCAGCCTCAAAATAGACGTGAACCGTACCGGCTTCGGTCTTGAATTGGTCAGGGAAAAAATCGGGTACGAGCATCCCGAACACGCTGAAGAGCCAAGCAACGCCAGCACCGATACCGATAAGCGTAAACATATTTAAGTTCCAAGTCTTTATACTGCGGTAGGCACGTTCAAAGAACATCCAAGTAGCGTAGAATACCACAGGAATAGAAAGCGCAAATTGAATCCAGTTCCAATATTTTAATTCTAAAACATCATATAAGGGGTTGTTGGGCAGCATTTCGGACATTGCAATGATAAAAATGGGCAATGTGAAAGCGACCGCTATCCAGAACTTTTTAAGAAGTTTTTTATAGGTCTTTTCCTCTGCGGATAAATCGGGTTCCATAGGCACTAAATCCATCCCACAAATTGGACAGCTTCCCGGTTCATCCTTAATAATTTCGGGATGCATCGGACAGGTATATTGGGTGTCGGAAGTAGCCGTTAGGTTAACTTCTTCAACCAAATCCATTCCGCAAACAGGACAGTCGCCTGGTTTGTCGTAAGTCTTGTCGCCCTCGCAATGCATCGGACAGTAAAATGTTCCCGTTCCTTGACCTTTGGGTTTCTCAACTTTCTTCTTATCGTGGGTATGCTGATGTTCGCCATTTTGATGGATACTGTATTGCCCACCATCGGCTTTAAGCGCCTCTTGAAATTTCTCTATTGGAATATGGGATTCCATTTCTATGGTCGCTTCGGCTTTTTCTAAATCAACTGTTACTTTTGAAACACCATCCACTTTAGACAGCGTTTCCTCTACGTGACTTCGACAACCATTGCAGGTCATTCCGTGTATGTGGTAGGTGTGTTTCATTTTATGATTGGCTAAAAATTATTTAACATTTCTTGATGATGAATGTGTTTTTACTATCTGCCATTTTTCATCTATCTTCTTAAGGATAGAAGTCGCCACCCCTTTTTTCTTTATGGTTCGAGTATTGGCTTTATCATCGGGATTGAGAACTATGGTGTAGACATAAGTTTCGGTAGTAAACGCATAGGGCAAATCTACTTCTGCATCAATTTCATAATCTGAAAATTCAAACTTCTTGAAATGCCCCAATTCTGGACCCAAATGATGTTCTATATAGTGGGCATAGGTGCCTTCAACACCACCAGATTCAAAAACCTCGGAATCTTCTGTAAATAAGTCAAAAGTACCTTCGGTTGTCAAGTTTTGTAGCGCATCTTTGTAGGTTTTCATTACTTTAAGCACGGCTTGCTTTTCTGTGTTTGTATCTTGTCCGAACACTTGGCTTGTTGCTATTATAATTAATGCGAATATTGTAGTTTTTCTAAGTGCATTCATCCTGTTTATTTTTAAGAATTTTTACTCAAATTCATTTATATCATTATTCATTTTTCTAATATTTTTTATTGTGCCTGACAAGGGAAGGGCTACTAACTAACCAACCATCAACTTTCCCTTCCCATATCAGGACTTTATTCCAAACTGTCTTTTAACGCTGTCATATAATCTATTATCATCCTCTTATCTTCATCTGAAAGAATTGCATCTTTATGAATGAGTGTATAAGAATCCAAGGGCATTTTATCTTCTTCGATTTGGCTTATGATAGACCGAAGTTTACTATTCTTTCGCCGGTCTGAATATGTTGCCCATTCATTAAAATTAAGTTCGTCCTTACCTTCTTGTATGTGATCTTCCAGAAACCAAGCCGCAGGCTGTATCTTACTATACCACGGATAATCTGTATTATTACTGTGGCAATCGTAGCAAGAAACCTGCAACCGATTTTTTATCGTTGCAGGCACTTGATTTTCGACCATAAAATCACTTTGCGGTACATAATCGCTCTCGTTCAGGATTATTGGAAAGAACTGAATCACTACCAATGCCACAAGGGCAAGCCACGCTATGATTTTTAAAAACTTCAATTAGTTGATTTCTCGCTGTACTTTACCGCATTTCAACATTTTATCACCGAAATAGGGGTTTCTAATTTCTTCGTTCATACTAAGCCAAGCACCACCTTTATTGTTATCATACATTGGGCAGAATTGCTCATAAAGCTTCATCCCTGTTCCCGTAATGGCAACCATATCTGTAACATCTTTACTCAATACTTTGAAATGCTCACGCTGATGTTTGATGTCACTTTCTGAAATATGCTCTGCGTGTTCCGTAGCATCTTCGATAATGTCATTCAATTCTGATTTTTCACTTTCAGAATATTTTGATGCATCAAAAGATTTAAGAGATTTAACCAATGTGCCTCCCATTTCCTTTGCTTTATCATTATCATCGCCTACGAGGGCATCTTTAAGACTGAAATAGTCATTAAGAACCGCTTGTGCATTCCCATCTCCGTTCATTGCCATTTCCTTTTTCTCGCTATCATGATGCCCATCGGAATTATCGTGGTTCATTTTTGAATGGTCTTCCTCAGTACTCGTTTCAGAATTGGTACTGCTTTCTGTTTTAGCATCTTTACAAGACACTACTGTTAAGGTTACAAATGCTATTGCAACCACTCCTAATACTAATTTTAATTTGCTCATTTTTTGTTTGTTTAAAAGTTATTAATCGTTTTTTTTAAAATCGGGCTAAAAGACCGCCACCCCAGCCATATCTGTTATTATAATTTCCTTGTATTGAAAAGTTGCGGGATAAGATATATGAAGCTCCAATTAACCATTGAGTTTCACCTTCATAAGATTTGTTATTTTCTAACTCATTGACCCATCCAAAATCTGCTCTGTACTCATATTCACCTTCCAAGAAAATTCTTGGAAAAATCAACAACTCCCTGTCCAGACGTATTCTTGGGCGAAGTTGATGGTCAATACTCACATCCACATTAAACCTATAAGGCGTGAAATATTTAACTCCAACCAATCCCACAGTATTGAATGTATCATAAGAATCTGGTGTTGAAGTTTCAGTATTTACGCCTGCGTACACGCGTACCCAATCATTGAGATATCTATTATAATTCACTTCTATCTCGGCATTTTGGTTATAATCAAACTCGGCACGTAGTCCAAATTCGTTGCGGATGTTGCTCGACATCAATAAAAGTTCATTAAAGTTTGAACCTCCACGAAGCATTCCCCACGAATAGTAATGGTCTGTCTCGTCAATTAGGTTTTGTACTGGATAAGGTTTCATCCTTTCATCTCGTGGTGTATCATAGCTAAATACTCTTGCCATACCACCCATCATATGATATAGTACGTGACAATGAAAGAACCAATCACCATATTCTTCGTTATAAAATTCGATGACCACTTTTTGCATTGGTGGTACGTTAACCGTGTGCTTTAATGGTGAACGCTCTCCATTTTCATTAATCACCCTAAAATAATGACCGTGCAAGTGCATTGGGTGGTGCATCATTGTCAGATTATTTAAGGTAATCCTTGTAACCTCATCACTTTTAATTTTAATTTTGTCTGTTTCCGAAAGTGGTACGCCATTCATACTCCAAACATAGCGCTGCATATTACCTGTTAGATTCAGTAAAATTTCATTTACTGGCACATCAGTCTTAAAAGTGGTGTTTTCCTTTGCCTTTAAAAAATCATAATTGAAATAAGTTTTACGTGTATCATAATTAAATGAAGCGGTGTCCTTTTGCATCGTAGACATCTTATGATTCATTGGCGTCGCATCCTTTTTCATTTCCATATTCATTTCATTCTCCATCTTCATCTGTCCGTCTTTCATATCCATATTCATCTTCATTCCATATTTCTGCATTAGGGCTTCGGGTGTATTTCTATTTTTATTTCCCACTAAAGCAGGTGCACCCATCTTCATATCCATTTTTGCCATTTGCTTCATCATAGCCACTTTATCTGGTCTGTCTATTACAGTTGCTGGATACAATTTTCCGCTACCCAAGTGAATGGATGTACTACCAGAACCATCTTGCGCTGTGGCAGTAATTTCTAAAGTGCCTTCTGGAATGGTTACAATGACATCATAGGTTTCGGCAATTGCAAAAAGAAATCGGTTTTTATATTCTGGTGTTACATCCACACCATCACTCGCAACTATCATCGGGTTACCACCACCAAAATCCACCCAATAATAAGATGAAGCAGATGCATTGATAAAACGTAGTCGTACTTTTTCACCTGTTTTAAACTCTGGATATTCTGCAAGTTTTTTACCATTGGACAAGAACGCAGGATAGTAGATGTCTGCAATATCTGCACCTTCCATTCTATCACGCCAAAAATTAAATTGTGCTCCCAGTGCACCTTCTTTAATCACTCTACTTAATGGTACTGCTGTCCCTTTTTTAACCTGATACCATTCGTTTCCTCGTTTAAGGTTTCGCAACACATTCATTGGTTTTTCGTTGGTCCAGTCAGATAACACTACAACCAAATCTTTGTCGTAGTCCAAAGTCTTTTCTTTAGGATGAATGACGATTGAGCCATAAACTCCTTTTTGCTCTTGTAACATCGTATGGGAATGATACCAATATGTACCAGATTGGTTTATAGGTATTCTATATTGAAATGTAGTATTTGGTTTTATAGGTGGCGTAGTTAAATAAGGCACACCATCATAAAAATTAGGAAGTATTAAACCGTGCCAATGTACAGAGGTTTCTTCATCCATTTTATTGGTTACGTTAATAATGGCAAGGTCACCTTCATTAAATTCTAATGTAGGACCTGGAATGCCACCATTAATTGTCATTCCGTTTGCGGTTACACCTGCAAGGGTTATTTCATTTTCTTCGATAGTAAGGTTATATTCTTTTATGTTTCGACCTTCTTCTTTTCTATCTTCACCATTTGTCCCAACTTGGGCGAATGTAATTGAAGTTAAGAATAAGAGAAGTATTGTGTTAAGTGTTTTCATTGTTTACTTAATTAAATAATTAATGATTGTACTTTGCACATAGTAGGTCTTCACAGATTCTATTTGGTTTATTTGAAACTTTAATTGCAATTCCTGAATGTCCAGCACATCATTAAAATCGATAGTGACGGTCTCATAGTTCTTTACCAGAATTTCTTCGGCATCTTTGGCTTGTTTCAGGTTACGAGCTTGTGTGTTGTATGCTATGCGTGCTTGGTTACGTTGTGATTGCGCTTTCGCGAAAGCGGATTCCAGCACATTCAATCGCTGTTCCCGTTGGGTTTCTATTTCTTGCTGTCGCAGTTCATTTTGCCTTGAAATGGATTTGTAGCGATTGTTGAAAATGGGGATGGAAACCGACACCATCGGCATCAATACATCTTTCCCATTATCGCTGAAATTGACATCGCTGCGTTCCGTTACGGGCAGGTAGTCTAAACCAAAACCAATCATAGGCAAACTCTCGCGCTGGTTGAGCAGTTCAGATTGTGCTACCGATTCATAGAGTTTGTCATATTTGAGCAGTTCAGGATTGAGTGATAGCGCATCATTAGAATAAAATGGGTCTTCCTGCGGGATTTCCATTTCTGAAACGACGTCAACCGTCATCATTGCATCGCGGTTGAGCAAATTGTTGAAAGCCGTTTGTTCTGCTGTAAATTCTTCTTCCAGCACTTCCTTTTGTTGTTGTAATTCAT
>NZ_JAQPCH010000020.1:0-6966 GCF_028464205.1 Maribacter sp. PR66 | reverse complement strand
TTGTTTTCCGGTAGCATACTTGCTTGAAAATCGGCAAGGTTAAGTTCATCTGCGACAGCTTGGGCTGTATCGTGATTATCACCAGTAAGCATAATGACTGCAATTCCCTTATCCTGCAAATCCTTAATAGCTTTTGCACTCGTTTCCTTGATTTTGTCGCCGATAACGACGTAGCCGGTAACTTGACCTTCAACAGCGAGATAGGAAACCGTTTTCCCTTGTTTTTGGTAGGATTGTGCCTCTTCTTCCATAGCATCGAAAACTGTAGCATTGGCCATTTCCATCATTTTAGCATTACCCAAGGCGACTTCTTTTCCGTTCACTTTACCTTCAACGCCTTTTCCAGTAACTGCGTTGAATCCATCTGCTTTTAAAAACTCTGCGTTTTGTTCTTTGCCATATTTTACGGTGGCTTCTGCGAGCGGATGTTCACTTTGGCTGTTAAGGGAAACAATAAATTGTAGCACTTCGTTATCAGTTATTCCACTATCAAAAGAACCTACCTTCTCTACCGTTGGTTTGCCTTCGGTAATCGTTCCGGTCTTATCGACTATTAAGCTATCTACCTTATCCATTTTTTCAAGGGCTTCGGCATTTTTGATAAGTACGCCATTTTGTGCGCCTTTACCAACACCGACCATAACAGACATTGGTGTCGCAAGCCCCAAAGCACACGGACAGGCAATAATCAATACGGCAATGGCATTTACCAAAGCATAGACATAAGCGGGTTCTGGACCCCAAATTGCCCAAACGCCAAATGTAACAGCAGCGATTATAACAACGATTGGCACAAAATATCCCGAAACGGTATCTGCCAACTTTTGGATGGGCGCACGGCTACGACTGGCATCGTTGACCATCTGTATAATCTGTGATAACAATGTGTCAGACCCAACCTTTTCAGCTTTCATCAAGAAGGACTGATTGCCATTGATTGTGCCACTACTTACCTTATCATCGGTAGATTTGTTAACGGGAATGGGTTCGCCAGTAATCATCGATTCATCGATGGAAGTTTCGCCTTCGGTAATTACACCATCTACGGGAATCTTATCACCCGGCTTCACACGTAGGATATCGCCCAATTCGATTTCATCGATGGCAACTTCCTGTTCTTCGCCGTTCAAGACCTTGATGGCCTTATTCGGCGCAAGCTTTAAAAGTTCTTTGACTGCTGAATTGGTCTTGCTATGTGCACGGGCTTCGAGGACTTGACCAAGCAATACCAGGGTTAGAATCACCGTTGCCGCTTCAAAATAAACGTGAACTGTACCTGCTTCGGTCTTGAATTGGTCAGGGAAAAAATCGGGCACCAGCATCCCGAACACACTAAAAAGCCAAGCAACGCCTGCACCAATACCGATAAGCGTGAACATATTGAGGTTCCACGTTTTGATACTTCGGTAAGCACGCTCGAAAAACATCCAAGTGGCGTAGAAAACTACGGGAATGGAAAGCGCAAATTGAATCCAGTTCCAATATTTCAGTTCCAAAATGTCGTAAAGTGGATTATTGGTCAGCATTTCGGACATTGCAATGATGAAAATGGGCAATGTGAAGGCGACTGCTATCCAGAACTTTTTAAGCAGTTTTTTATAGGTTTTTTCTTCTGCGGATAAATCGGGTTCCATCGGAACCAAATCCATTCCGCAAATGGGACAGCTTCCCGGTTCGTCTCTTACGATTTCGGGATGCATCGGGCAGGTATATTGCGTTTCAGAAGTAGCCGTTAGGTTAACTTCTTCAACCAAATCCATTCCACAAACAGGACAGTCGCCTGGTTTGTCGTAAGTCTTGTCGCCCTCGCAATGCATCGGACAATAAAATGTTCCCGTTCCTTTGCCTTTGGGTTTCTCAACTTTCTTCTTATCGTGGGTATGATGATGTTCGCCATTCTGATGGATACTGTATCGCCCACCGTCCGCTTTTAGAGCATCTTGAAATTTCTCGATGGGAATATGGGATTCCATTTCTATTGTCGCTTCAGCTTTTTCTAAATTGACAGCCACATTGATAACACCTTCAACTTTAGAGAGCGTTTCTTCTACGTGCGTTCTACAACCATTGCAGGTCATTCCGTGTATGTGATAGGTGTGTTTCATTTAATTTTTAAATTATGCCTGACAAGGGAAGAGCTACTAACTAACCAACCATCAACTTGCACTTCCCGTATCAGGACTTTATTCCAAACTGTCTTTTAACGCTGTTATATAATCTATTATCATCCTCTTATCTTCATCTGAAAGAATTGCATCCCTGTGAATGAGTGTGTAACTATCCATCGGCATTTCGCCGCTTTCTATTTGTTTTATAATGGAACGCAACTTGCTGTTTTTCCGTCGACTGGAATAGGTGTCCCATTCATTAAAATTAAGTTCGTCCTTACCTGCTTGTATGTGGTCTTCCAGATACCAAGCCGCAGGCTGTATCTTACTATACCACGGATAATCTGTATTATTACTGTGGCAATCATAGCAAGAAACCTGCAACTGATTTTTTATCGTTGCAGGCACTTGATTTTCGACCATAAAATCACTTTGTGGTACAGCATCACTTTCGTTCAGGGTTATTGGAAAGAACTGAATCACTATCAATGCCACAAGGGCAAGCCACGCTATGATTTTTAAAAACTTCAATTAGTTGATTTCTCGTTGGACCTTTCCGCATCGTAACATTGAACTACCATAATAAGGATTCAACACATTTTCTTCTTTGCTCAACCACGCAGTTCCACCATCATACATAGGGCAATATTGCTCATAAAGTTTCACTTGTGTTCCAGTGATTGCCACCATATCGGTTACATCCTTACTTAATATCTTAAAATGTTCACGCTGATGCTTGATGTCACTTTCTGAAATGTGTTCTGCGTGTTCTGTGGCATCTTCGATAATGTCATTTAATTCTGATTTTTCATTATCGGAATAGTTTGAGGCATCAAAAGATTTAAGAGATTGAGCCAATGTATTTCCCAATTCTTTCGCCTTGCCATTATCATCGCCTACAAGCGCATCTTTTAAATTGAAATAATCCTTCAGGATTGCTTCTGCTTTTGCATCTTGGTTGTCATTCATCGCCATATCCTTTTTGTCATCCATAGACTCTTGGTGCATCTCGCTGCTCATAGGTGCAGTAGATTCATTTTTGTTTCCATCTTTACAGGAAACCGTTAGTACCATTGTGGCAGCAAGTGCCATTATACCTATTGTTCTTTTTACTGTTTTCATCTTGTTTATTTTAAATTGTTAATTATTAAAATCGGGCTAAAAGGCCGCCACCCCAGCCATATCGGTTATTGTAATTTGCCTGTAACGAAAAGTTTCGGGATAGGATATATGAGGCTCCCACAAGCCATTGCGTTTCCCCCTGATAGGATGTGTCTCCAATATCGTTCACCCAACCAAAGTCAGCTCGGTATTCGTATTCGCCTTCCAGAAAAATTCTCGGAAAAATCAAGAATTCCCTGTCCAGACGAATTCTTGGCCTTAGTTGGTGGTCCATACTGACATCCACATTAAAACGGTACGGGGTAAAGTATTTTACACCCACCAAACCTACTGTATTGAAGGTATCATAAGAATCGGGTGTTGAAGTTTCTGTATTTACCCCAACATAAAGGCGCACCCAATCATTCAGGTATCTGTTATAATTTACTTCGGCTTCAAGATTTTTGTCATAATCAAACTCTGCCCTTAAACCAAAGCCATTTCGGATATTGCTTGACATCAAAAAGAGTTCATTAAAATTTGAGCCCAAGCGTGCCATTCCCCACGAATAATAATGGTCTGTTTCATTGATAAGTTTCTGCATTGGATAATCTCTCATTCTTTCGTCCCTTGGCGTACCGTAACTAAACACACGGGCCATACCACCCATCATATGATATAATACGTGGCAATGAAAGAACCAATCGCCATATTCTTCGTTATAGAATTCTATGACCACCTTCTGCATTGGTGGTACATTGACGGTATGTTTTAATGGGGAACGTTCGCCATTTTCATTGATGACCCTAAAGTAATGTCCGTGCAAGTGCATTGGATGGTGCATCATCGTGAGGTTATTAAGTGTAATTCTGGTTACTTCACCTCCTTTTATATTAATTTTGTCGGTTTCTGATAATGGCACGCCGTTCATACTCCAAACATAGCGTTGCATATTGCCGGTTAGGTTCAACAGGATGTCGTTTACTGGCAAATCATCTTTATAAGTAGTATTCTCTTTTGCTTTTAAAAAATCATAATTAAAATAGGTTTTACGAGTTTCGTAATCAAATGAGGAAGAATCCTTCTGCATCTTTGACATATCTTGCTGCATATGGTCTTTCATTTTATCTGAATCTCCTTTGTGATTCATTGCCATTGTATCCATTTTCATTCCCATTGCATCATCCATCTTCATATCCATCTGGTCATTCATTTTGCCATCATTCATCGACATCTTATTGTTCATCCCCATTTTCATCTCATCGTCCTTCATATTCATCTTCATTCCATACTTCTGCATTAAAACTTCAGGTGTATTCTTTTTTTTGTTTCCTACCATTGCAGGTGCACCCATTTTCATACCCATTTTGGCCATTTGCTTCATCATCGCTACCTTATTAGGCCTATCAATTCTTTTGGCTGGATAGAGAGTGCCATTACCTAATTGTATAGAAGTATGACCAGAGCCATCTTGAGCCGTAGCGGTAACCTCTAAAATACCTTCGGGAATAGTAACGATAACATCATAAGTCTCAGCTATACCAAAGAGAAATCTGCTTTTAGAAACGGGCTGCACATCAACACCGTCACTTGCAACTAACAATGGATTACCACCACCGAAATCTACCCAGTAGTAAGTAGAAGCCGAGGCATTGATAAAGCGAAGACGTACTTTTTCTCCTGGTTTAAATTCTGGATATTCTGCAACTTTTTTACCATTGGATAAAAACGCTGGATAATAGACGTCTGCAATATCCGCACCTTCCATTCTATCGCGCCAAAATTTGAACTGTGCTCCCAAGGCACCTTCTTTTATGACTCTACTTAATGGTACTGCTGTACCTTTTTTAACCTGGTACCACTCATTACCTCTTTTAAGGTTGCGCAAAACGTTCATTGGTTTTTCGTTTGTCCAATCAGATAACACTACAACCAAATCTTTGTCATAATCCAATGTTTTTTCTTTTGGCTGAATGACTATAGAACCATAAACTCCCTTTTGCTCCTGTAGCATTGTATGGGAATGGTACCAATAGGTTCCTGATTGATTAATAGGAATTCTATATTGAAATGTTGTACCGGGCTTTATTGGCGGTGTTGTTAAATACGGTACGCCATCATAAAAGTTGGGAAGTATCAACCCGTGCCAGTGTACTGAGGTTTCTTCATCCATTTTATTGGTTACATTAATGATGGCAAGGTCGCCTTCGTTAAATTCCAAAACCGGTCCAGGAATACTACCATTGATAATCATTCCTTTAGCAGTTACACCAGCGAGAGTCATTTCGTTTTCTTCAATAGTAAGGTTATACTCCTTAACAGCTCTTCCTTCTTCTTCTCTATCTTGTCCATTAGTTCCCACTTGAGCAAATACAGTAGAAGAAAACAGCAGTAATGTGATAATTCTTAGCTTTTTCATAGTTTTCTCATAGTTTTTGTTTAACAAAGATATTATTGGCATTCAGTTTGTCGTGTTATAATTCTGGTTCATATCTATATAATCTTGTCTAAAGGATTTCTAAAATTTTTATGCCCATCCTTATAATCGCTAAGGCTCATTCCTGTCTCACTTTTAAACTGTTTGCTTAGATGATTGACATTGCTGTAATCGAGCAATTGGCTTATTTTTGTGAAATTATAATCGGGTGTTTGGATAAGTTCCTTGACCTTTTCTATCTTCAGTTTGATGAAATATTTTTCAATAGTGATGCCCTCGGTAATGGAAAACACCTTGCTGATTTTTGAATAGTCCTTTTGCAATTTATCCGCAAGAAAATCTGATAGCTTCCCATCAATATCAAGCGGCATTACATTCAACAACTTTATCAATTCAATTTTTACTTGCTCGGTCAATTTATCCTCGGTAGAAGCGATGAGTGCAAATCCATTTCTTTTTAAAATTTCGGTAAGTATGCTCAATTGTTCTTTTTCATTCATATCTAATCGAAGCCTACCCAACTCAATATCCAACAGACTAATGTTAGCCTTAAACAGTTCATCTTTTAAGACCTTGATACATCTATCACAAACCATATTTTTTATGTAAAAATCCTTGACCATAACTAGTTGATTAAATAGTTGATTATGGCCGATTGCACATAGTACCCTTTTACCGACTCGATTTGATTCATTTGAAACTTCAATTGCAATTCTTGAATGTCCAGGACATCATTAAAATCGATAGTGCCTGTCTCGTAATTTTTGACCAGAATTTCTTCGGCATCTTGAGCTTGTTTTAGATTGCGTTCTTGTGTGTTGTAAGCAATGCGAGCTTGGTTGCGTTGTGATTGCGCTTTCGCGAAAGCGGATTCCAGCACATTCAATCGCTGTTCCCTTTGGGTCTCTATTTCCTGTTGTCGCAGTTCATTTTGCCTTGAAATGGATTTGTAACGGTTGTTGAAAATGGGTATGGACACCGATACCATAGGCATCAATACATCTTTCCCATTATCGCTGAAGTTGACATCGCTGCGTTCCGTTACGGGCAGGTAGTCCACACCAAAACCAATCATAGGCAAATTCTCTCGCTGGTTGAGCAGTTCAGATTGTGCCACCGATTCATAGAGTTTGTCATATTTGAGCAGTTCGGGATTGAGTGATAGCGCTTGATTGTCGTAAAAAGGGGCTTCCTGCGGGATTTCCATTTCGGGAACAACGATAACCGTCATCATTGATTCGCGGTTGAGCAAATTGTTAAAAGCCGTTTGTTCTGCTGTAAATTCTTCTTCCAGCACTTCCTTTTGTTGTTGTAATTCAT
>NZ_JAQPCH010000002.1:0-614064 GCF_028464205.1 Maribacter sp. PR66 | reverse complement strand
GTTTGCCGGATGCCGGCGGGATATGGACCGACAACGGCGACGGGACACATACCTATACCGTACTTGCGATAGCTCCATGTACAACTGATGACTTCAGTATCGTGACCGTATCAATAAATCAGACAGATTTAAATAATAATGGTATTGCAGACTGTACCGAAACAATTCCAGTTCAGATTATCATCAATATTGATTCCATCACTGCTGACAATATTATAAATGAACAGGAGTCTCTTGAAACCATAACTATTACCGGTAACGTATCCGGCGATTTTAACGAAGGAGATATCGTAACGTTATCCATTAATAACAGAAACTATACAGGAGCGGTAGACTCCAATGGCAATTTTAATATTTCTGTATCCGGAAACGATTTGGTGTCGGACATTGATACTAGTGTCCTAGGAACAATCACTACTATAAATAATAATGGAAATACAGGTTCGGCATCCGTACAACATCCATATACCATAGATACGGAGGCACCTTTGGTGGAGAGTTTTACTACGAGGGACAGTTTCCCAATTTTACTAGGTTCCGGAAGCTCGAATGAAATTATTACCATTACCGTTACCATAGACAATATCGCAACTCCTATTATTTATGTCATCAATACGGATATCAATGGTATTTGGGCGATAGATACATCAACCGAAGTTCCGCATAACGGGAGCTTTCCTACTATAGATGCTGAAGCAATATTGAGCATAACCGCAACGGATATTGCGGGGAACACAGGAATTGGAGAGGTTATTATCATATTTGAGAACGTACCATTAACTGCGGATAGTGATAATGATGGCCTGCCGGATGATGAGGAAGTACGAATAGGTACGGACCCTAGTAATCCAGATACCGATGGTGACGGGGTGGTGGACGGACAAGAAGTATCTGATGGAACCGACCCATTGGACCCTTGCGATTCTGTCGGAGGAACACCCCCTACAGGTTCAACTTGTGAACTATATGTAGAACTTGATTTGGTTAAACCTGGAGACAACATCAATGGTAATTTTGAAATAATCAATATTGAAAGATTTCCAAACAACACGGTTAAAATTTACAATCGCTGGGGCGTAAAAGTTTGGGAAACCCAAGGTTATGAAAATATTACCAATGCATTTAACGGTATATCTAATGGCAGAACTACCATTATGCAAAACGAGGAACTTCCATCCGGTGTCTACTATTATGACATTCAATATGAAGCACAAGGAGAACAGAAATTGTTAACAGGATATCTCTATGTAATCAGATAGGTATGAGCAGTAATAAAAGAAATATCCTTTTTTATTTTACCCTTTATATGGCGGTACAGTTAGGTTTTAGCCAACAAGATGCACAGTATACCCAATATATGTACAACACACTTTCGGTTAATCCAGCTTATGCAGGTTCCCGAGATGTTCTGAGTATTGCGTTATTACATAGGTCCCAATGGTTAGGAAGGGACGGAGCGCCAAACACACAAACTTTAAACGTGCATGGACCTACCTCTGACCGAGTTGGTCTGGGATTGTCAATCGTACATGACGAAATTGGCAACAATACCACCCAGAACACTTATGTTGATGCTGCATTTTCCTACACTATAAACACCTCTGAATCCGATAAAATATCCTTCGGACTAAAAGCAGGAGGTCATTTGTTAAACGTTGATTTTAATAATCTGAGAAATTACAGTGCCAGTGCCAACACAATTACGGATACTGAATTGTACCGAAAGTTTACCCCTAATATTGGCGCGGGAATCTATTTTCATAACAACAAATTCTATACGGGTCTATCTGTCCCGAATATTTTACAGACCGAACATTTTGAGAGCGCGGGAGGAAATGACAATTTAGTCTCGGTGGATAGAATGACATGGTATCTAATTTCCGGATATGTTTTTGATCTATCCGAATCGTTAAAATTCAAACCTGCCTTTTTGTTGAAAGCTACCCCAGGTGCTCCGCTACAGTCGGATGTATCTGCCAATTTTTTAATGAACGACAAATTCACCCTTGGTGCGGCATACCGCTGGGATGCTGCTATAAGTGGTCTATTCGGTTTTCAGATGGCAAAGGAGTTCATGTTGGGGCTTGCCTATGATAGTGATATATCAGAATTGGGTGGGACCAAATTTAACAACGGCTCTTTTGAAGTGTTCTTGAGATATGAATTCATTAAAAAAGATAAAATCGATTTAACCCCTCGATTCTTTTAAAATACGAAGCATGAAACTCAATTTACATCACATAGGGATGATTTTATTACTGCTTCCGGTTTTCGCTCTGTCACAAAAGAAAACCAAGACCGCAGAAGATAATTTTGACCATTATGGATATATGGTGAACATGTCCACCTATGAAGAGTTGAGCAAGCAAGGGTTGACTGATGAGGAAATATGTAAGAACCTTGGAAATACGGCCTATTTAAATGCCAAATACGATGAGGCTACGTATTGGTTTTCAAAACTTTTTGAACTGAACGATAGTTCCATAGATTCAGACTATTTTTATCGTTATGCTCAAGCTTTAAAGTCGACCAAAAATTACCGCGAATCCGAAATTTGGATGAACAAGTTCAAAAAAGCCAATACGAACGATGTTAGGGCATTGAAACACAGCGAAGATGAAAATTATCTGAAAGAGTTGATGGCACCATCAATGGAGTTCACAGTCGAAAATTTAAGTTCCATCAATTCAAAGGAATCGGACTTTGCACCATCCTTTTATCAAAATCAGCTCATATTTTCAACCGCAAGGGACTTGGAAACTAGTAAAAGAACCTCAACCCCCTATTTGAATCTATATCAAGCTACAAAACCGAACGATGGAAAATATAGTACCGCCACCTCCTTTGATAAGGAACTAAAATCAATGGCCAATGAATCGTCCACAAGTTTTTCTAAAGATGGAAAAACGGTCTATTTCACTAGAAACAATTTCAAAAAAGGTGGTTTCAGTAGGGACAAAAAAGGAATAAGCAGGTTAAAAATTTACCGTGCAAAATTAAACTCGGGTCTATGGGGGAATATTGAAGAACTGCCCTTTAATAGTGATTCGTATTCCGTAGCACATCCTTCAATGAACGAGGAGGGTACAAAATTATATTTCTCATCGGACATGCCTGGTTCTTTAGGCGCATCGGACATTTTTGTGGTAGACATACATCCCGACGGCTCTTTTGGAACCCCAGAAAACTTGGGCCCGAAAGTAAATACGGAGAGTAGAGAGTCTTTTCCCTTTATTTCCGAGTCCGGCATTTTATATTTTGCATCGGATGGTCATCAGGGGTTAGGTGGTCTTGACATCTTCTCTATCGATTTAAAAAAATATGATAATGTTACTAATCTCGGTAATCCCATAAATAGTCCCTATGATGACTTCTCGATGGTATTTGACGAGGAGCGGACCATCGGTTTTTTTGCTTCCAATCGGCCCGGTGGAATTGGAGGAGATGACATTTATTACCTGAAGACCATAGACTGTATGGTCACTATTTCTGGGATAGCTACCGATAAGGATAGTGAAAAAGCGATTCCAAACGTAATAATGACCGCTTATGATGCATCTGGTGGTACCATTGGGGAAACCATAGCCAATAGAGAAGGTGAGTTTGAGATACAAATACCTTGTCAGGAAAACCAATATTCAGTTGTCGGAAATCTGGAAGGTTATGAAGAAGGATCACTTTTGCTTTTCACATCACCAAATGAGAAATATATCAAGAATGTCAAAGTTGAGATGGAGGAAAGCAGCAAAAAAGCCGTATTGGGTGCCGATCTTGTAAAGGTCTTAAAATTAGATCCTATTTATTTTGACCTCAACAGTTCCTATCTTCGGGAGGATGCTTTTGAAAACTTGGACAAGGTCGTTGCCTATATGCAGAAAAGACCGGAGGTAAAGGTTGAAATTGGATCTCATACCGATAGTAGAGAGGAAGACAATTACAATCTATGGTTATCGGACAGAAGGGCAAAAAGAACCGTCTCCTATATCATCTCAAGAGGAATTGACGAGAATAGAATTTCCGGTAGAGGGTATGGTGAAACACAATTAATAAACCGATGTGCCAACGGTATTATATGTTCTGATAAAGATCACCAATTAAATAGACGCTCCGAATTTATTATTGTAGATTAAATCCCTATTTTTCAATTGATTTGTCGTAAAGGTGAATTGGGTGAAAAAAATGGGGTTTCCCCATTATTTTTTCAAAAGAGTGGTAATTTTGTATAAAGACTCCACCATGAAAATAACCTTTAGAAAACTTGCCAAACTAGCACTAATACTAGTGTATCTGGTCATTGTAGCAGGTGCGGTCGTACGTATGACCGGAAGCGGTATGGGTTGTCCGGATTGGCCAAAATGTTTTGGGTATTATATCCCTCCCACGGAAGCTTCTGAACTCCAGTGGCAACCGGAGAGCCCATATAAAAAAGGTCAGGTAATCATAAAGGATGAAACATTACGGGTAGCAGCCAAGGATTTTATATCCACTTCATCTTTTGATGAAACTAATTGGCAGATGTATACGAAGCATGATTATGCAATTTTTAACCCTTGGCATACGTGGATAGAATACATTAACCGACTCTTTGGTGCCCTAGCGGGTTTGGCTACCCTTGCTTTGGCCTTAAGTTCCATCACCTACTGGAAAAAACAAAAAAGAGTCACCATTTTCTCATGGCTGGTAGTATTTGGCATGGGTTTTCAGGCCTGGCTGGGGGCCACCGTAGTATATTCCGTCTTGGAACCTGTAAAAATAACCTTGCACATGCTTATGGCCTTGATCATCGTGGCAATACTACTTTATATTATTTACAGGGTAAACAATGAGGACAAGAGAATCATTTTTGACAAAACAACACTTGTTTTAGCTTGTTTTGCATTGATTTTGACCATCGTTCAAATAATTCTTGGCACGCAGGTCAGGCAGTTTGTGGACCATCAGATTGATATGGTAGGAGATACCGCTAAGAGGTTATGGCTGGCAGACCCAACATGGGTATTTTATGTACATCGAAGTTTTTCCATTATTGTCATTCTTTTAAATGCCTTTTTAGCCTACAGAATCTTCAAACTAAATCTAGGACATGTAAAAATCGTCTGGATTCTATTTCTCCTGGTGGTCGAGGCGTTCTCAGGAATGGCCATGTATTACTTGGATTTTCCCTTTGCCAGCCAACCGTTGCATCTCGTGGTAGCTTCCATTTTGTTCGGGGTGCAGTTCTATCTGGTTTTAGATGCCCTTAAGCCAAAAACAAGTCTCAATTCTTTGTAACTTTGGCATCCCACAAATTAATTAGGTATGGTCTATAAAATCAGGATAATACTGGATGCCGAAGAGGATATCTTCAGGGATTTGGAAATTGAAGCCCATGATACGTTGGAGGAATTTCATAATGCGATAACCCAAGCCTTTGGCTTTTTGGGGAACGAAATGGCATCCTTTTACACCTGCGATGAAAATTGGAAACAGGATGAGGAAATCGCCCTTTTCGATATGAGCGAAACAGGTTCTGATGTTCGATTAATGAACGAAACTTTTTTGGAGGATGTGTTGACCGAGGACAGTCCAAAAATGATCTATGTTTATGACTTCTTGAATATGTGGACCTTTTTTGTGGAACTGGCGGATATCGTGGAGAAAGAAGATGGCCGACCCTACCCCAATGTATTGTTCGGCTTTGGGGAACTGCCCGAGTCGCCCCCGGAAAGAAAATTCGAATCTGAAAACAGTGCCTTCGACTTTGACGATACCTTTGAAAACTATGACGACCTCGACTTTGATGAGAATTGGAATTAGTTAGTTGTTAGTTGTTAGTTGTTAGTTGTTAGTTGTTAGTTGTTAGTTGAAGTAAAAAACATTTTACCTCAAAGCAATCCATTTAAACCATAAAATTTCATGATCAACTTATATGCCACCCAGATCGAACATATATCCATACACAGGGTAGGAAACAAAAATAAGGGCGAAGGAATATTTTTGTCCGCAGAACCGTTTGCACTAAACGACGAGACTACAGGTCTATTAAAAGAATACTTTTTTAAACCTTTTCGTGAAAAGGAGGAGAATTATTTTAAGCTCTCAAACGACGTGGATGTAGAATTCAACGAACTCTACAAGTTGGCCAGCACCGTTTTTCAGGATACCTCAAATGCACATGCGGCCTCCAAAAAAATAGCAACCTTATTGTTTGAACAGTCCAACCACCCCCATATTAAAAGCGGCGAGGTATATGTGACCTATTTGACAGGAGTGCATTTGGACAATGAAAAGGTTGACGCCTTGGGTATATTCAAAAGCGAGCTTAAACATGACTTCCTACAGTTCAAGGAGAATGAATCCAATTTGGACATTATCGTCCAACAAGGCATCAACATAAATAAGCTGGACAAAGGATGCCTGATCCTTAATGTCAACAAGGAAGATGGATATAAAGTACTCTCGGTTGACAGTAATAAATACGATACAAAATACTGGTTGGAAAACTTTTTGGGCGTGGAACCGCTGTCCGATGACAATTTCAAGACCAAGAACTACTTAAAATTCTGCCAGAACTTTGCCAAGGACGTGGTTTTACCTGCCGAAGACAAGCAACAAGAAGTGTTGTTCATGAACAGGGCCGTAAACCATTTTGCAAAGAACGACGCCTTTGAGGAAACAAATTTTCTAAACGAGGTTATGGAGAACCCGGCCCTGATACCGGAATTTAAACATTACAAAGTTGAGAAAGGCCCAAAATACAGTATTGAGGATGTTTCCAATTTCGATATTGCCAACAAGGCCGTTTCCGATGCTCGAAAAAAGATAAAAAACGTAATAAACCTCGACACGAATATCCAAATCAAATTGGATTTTATCAATCCAGAATCCGCCGAAAAATTTGTGGAAAAAGGTTGGGACGAGGAGCGACAGATGTATTACTACCTAGTCTATTTTAACAAGGAGCAGAAAAGTTGATGGTTGATGGTTGATGGTTGATGGTTGATGGTTGATGGTTGATGGTTGATGGTTGATGGTTGATGGTTGTAAAGATAATCATCTTAAATTCATATAGTTACATTCCTCACGCCAAATTTCTTTGGTATCCCAACCTAAAAACTAACAACTACGAACTAAAAACTATATTTTGATATTCTGCTCAATAATCTGTTTCATACTGACATCCTCATAGTTACGGCGTACAAAATTTAAGGCAAGGTCAAGCACTTCGCCCATCGTTTTGCATTTACTGAAATTCGAATCAGAGGTCAAGGTGCCAATCTGTTCCTTCAAAAGGGCGATATTCTCTTCCGTAGAAATCGTATCCTCCTTACAGATTGCCCGTAGTTTTTTGATTCGGTTTCCGGAACTAAGAATTCGCTTGGCCACCATGGAACGCTCCTCCAATTTGTATTGGTCGACCGAATCCCTAAGCAGTTTTTCCCGTACCATTTCTACCATTTGATAATTTTCCTTGAAAAACTGGGGTCGGTATACCTTTAGTTTTCCTTCAAAACATTGTTGGTCAAAATCGATGGCCCGAATCTTATAGACCACATGATCAAAATCATGAGTGGGTACAATGACATAGTTATAAGAGCGCATATCGCCCAATAACCGAATCATACATCGCTCATTGAATTTGACAAATTCCTTGGCAAGCTGTGCCTTTTCAGGTTCGGAACACTTTGGCAGCATGTTCTTTATAAACTCATCACCCGGAATCCCTGCTATGTGCTCCTCTATTAGTGTATCCTTGTATACCAAAAAGTTAAGGTTATAGGGAGAAAGCATGTGCTCCAATTCCAGCCCATAGATACGGGAGGCATCGGTACGTTTTATGTAGAAATAGGTAAAGTTGTCGTTCAGAATGTTTCTAATCTTAATTCGAAAAGGTTTGGAGTTTCCAAAGGTGCAAAAGTCCACCGCATCCACATTTAGGTATTGATGGATGTTGTTACTACCATCGGAATGTAAAATCGAATAGACTTTTTTAAGACTATCGTCTATTTCCTTTCGGTCAAATTCGGAATAATACACCCGTATCCAAAGGGTATCCTCATCATTGTTGTCATACACCACGACCGAGCCTGAAAATCGGAGCAAATCATCATAAAATATCGGAATTTCGCTTTTCCGGTTGTAGTGTTTTAGATAACCGTCCAAGGCCTCGCTAACGGGATAGGCCGGCTTTTTTTTCGACATCAATTTTTCTTCCATAGCACTGAATTGTCCCCTAAAGATACAACAAACAGGACACTAAGGTAAACGACTCCTTTTATCGATAAGCAGTTGAAATCATTGGGTTTACTAATAACCATACTACAATAAAGCTTGCAGATACCACAAGAAAAATGGCATTGGCAACAATACATTGCCCATAATACTGTAATGAGTTTTTTTTGGGAGTTGTAACTCACGCTTTTAACAAAAATGAAAAGAATTCTCTTTGTTTTATTACTAGTCTTAGGGATAACCGGTAACGCGCAGTTGAGCGACCTTCACTATTTACCACCCTTAAAACAAGGACAGAACAACCAAGGTATACAGGAACAGGCAATCTATCTCTCCACGCCTGAGCCTACTACATTTACGGTAAATGCCTACAGAGGTACGAACCCAACCCCAATAGCTTCCTTTAACATCTCAAATATTAGTCCCGCCACTTGGACTCTGGCCAACGGAGATAACAATATTACCTTGGTGAACAATGCCAATACAGGCGTTGTTCTAAACAACAGTGGGTTACGTTTCGAATCCCCAAGCGGCAATCGATTCTACGTTAATTATCGAGGAAAATCATCTGCCCAAGCTGCATCATTGACGGCCAAAGGTAGGCAGGCAATGGGTACCCGATTTAAGTGGGGCGGTGTTCCCAATTTAGGGGGTAGACACGCATCCAAATCCAATACCTTGGGTATCATGGCAACAGAGGATAACACTACGGTACGCGTATTTGGATATGATCCCAATTGTACGTTTCGTATTGGCAATAATGCAAACGCCATTACAGCCGATACCTACACCATCACTTTAGACGCCAACGAATCCTTTGTTTTTGAAAACTATATCGGAAATGTTAATCCGCCTTCTCTAGCGCAACAGCAAGGATGGATAGGAGCATCTATTGAATCCGACAAGAATATTGTTATAAGTAACGGCTCGGTCAACTTTGGTCGTCAAGTAAACAATAGTAATAGGGATGCAGGTATCGATCAACCGGTTCCTGAAAACCGACTCGGAAAAGATTATGTTTTCGTAAGGGGCAATGGTAATACTAATGGATGGACGGAATTTCCCTTGCTCATCGCTACGGAGGACAATACCCAAATATTTGTCAATGGCAGTACAACTCCATTGGCTACTTTAAATAACGGTGACTTTTTTGAAGTTCCCAGTAGTTATTATTCATCCAGTACTGTAGGGGCTAATATGTTTGTGCAAACTTCAAAGAACGTATATGCCTATCAATGTTTGGCCGGAAGTAGCGGTGCTCAAACAGCGGGATTGAACTTTGTGGCTCCTGTAAATTGTTTGTTACCCGATGTCATGGACAATATTCCGGATATTAGAAACATAGCAGGAACAACTGTTACTGGTGGTATCACAATAATTGCTGCAGTTAATACTCCGGATTCAAATATATCGATAACGGATGGTAATGGACCTGTTACACTACCGCCATCAAGCCCAGTGGCGGGATCTTCAGAATGGAAAACCTTTTATGTTCCCAATTTGAACGGAAACGTGAGCGTGCAATCCACCGGACCCATGGCCGTTGGATTTTTTGGTGTAAACAATAATCAAGGAGTCGCAGGTTATTTCTCTGGATTTGATACGGTGCCAGAGGTTACCTTGGAAATTAGAGGAGGATCTGGATGCTTTGTAGGTTCTGAAATTTTTGAAGCAACAAGTAATTTCGATGCGTACCAATGGTATGAGGATGGTGTTTTAATTCCTGGGGCAAACGGTCCTAGTTATGCTCCTACTGGAGCTGGTGACTTCTTCGTAAGGGGTACCAAAGGACCTTGTACCTATGATAGTAATACCATTCAGGCGCTTTATTGCGACCCGGATGTAGTCCTAACCAAGACCGTTGACAATGGTGAAATCATGGAAGGGGAAACGGCCACTTTTACGGTACGGGTAAGAAATAATGGAATTGGACCCCTTACAAACCTCCGAATTACAGATAACATTCCAGCCGGACTCACCTTGGAAAATGCTTTTACCATCCATGGTACTTGGAGTGGTAGTACATGGAATATTGGCACCTTGAATGGCGGGGACGTCGCACAACTAGAACTTACCGTTCGCGCAGATGAAATCGATACCCTACCTCTTTTAGGTTTAATAAATACCGTTACCAATACCCAAGACCAAACGGATACTAATACCACACCGGACAGCCCTACCGCATTGATTACGGTCCATAACGATACGGACAATGACGGCGTCAGGGATATCACTGATTTGGATGATGACAATGACGGAATTTTTGACGAGGATGAATGTGATACCTTGGCCTTCAACATCGCCAATGGAAATGGCCATACCAGCCCTTTGGTCAGTGTGGACAATTATCTGATCGTAGATATTTTCAGCGTGGATAACTCGTTTAATCTAAACCTAAACGGGAATGATGTAGCGGGTGAAATCCAGTTCCAATTGGGTGCCGCTGGAAACTTTGCAAGATTTACGGATGGTACTACCTACGGACAGTCCGGAAACCCGAATATTTGGACCGTAAACAGTTCCAACGGAAGCCCGACGATTAGGGTGATTATTGATCAATCCGGACAATTTCAGATTTTTGGGGCAAGAAGCTCCAACGGTCCTTTGGAACCCATGTTCTTGGACACGCCACCGGCACCTGTTTCATGGAATCCTTCTGGAAGTAATTCGTTCACCATTGGCCAACAAGTGGTAGGACCAACAAATATGCGGGGTGTACTATTGACCGCGGGTTGCGATACCGATAATGATGGAATCCCCGATCATTTGGATTTGGACAGCGACGGCGATGGCTGTAGCGATGCCAACGAATTTTATAAGGATGGTAATGCCGATGGTAGCGATGATGGTGTATATGGGGCAGGTGTTCCTGCAGTAGACCCTACTGACGGAACCGTAAACGCGGCATCCTATGTTCAGGTGTTCGCCCCTGAAATCCTTTTGGGAAACACCTCGGAAAACTTGGGCGGAGCTTCCTTAACGGGACAGTCCATAAACCTTGGTCAATCGCTCCAATACGTGCTACGTTTTCAAAATACGGGCGATGACAATGCCACGAACTATTCCATACGAAATATACTTCCCGCGAATGTAGCCTTGGATGGCATCAATACTTCCGATGCTCCGGGGGTGACCCCCAACCATGATCCTGTAACCAATGAAATCGTATTTCAAGTACCGGATAATTTGGTGGAAGTGGGAGACCCTGAGTATACCATACGTATTATGGTGACCCTTTCCGGTAACTGTTCAGATTTTGTGGATGCTTGTTCGGGAACCTTGGTCAATGAGGCTTATTCTACCTATCTGGGTACATTGAATCCCGCCACCTTTACGGATGAGGGCGGGGCAAATTCAACCTCCCCTTGTGACGTACCTCCTCAAGTTGCTACCAATGACATTTTAAGTGATTTGGCAAACTGTAACGTGGCACGTACCGTTCAGCTATGTGGTGATTTCGCCATCTTAACCGCAGGAAGTGGTTTTGCCACCTATACCTGGGCCATCGACGCCAACGGCAACGGACAGATAGACGCGGGGGAACCCGCGATCAATGACGGTAATCCGGACAATAATCCCGCGACACTTTTGGTAACGGATATTGGAAACTACATCGTTGAAAAATCCGGTGCTTCCGGTTGTGTGGATTTGGTGGAACTGATTACCGTAGAACGTTTTGGGACCACCCAGACCAACCCCATTATCGACTATTTCAATATGGTCAACGCGGACCCCAATCCGGATAACGATATCCAAGGGGAAATCGTAACCTGTTCCATCGATGGGGACTTACTTCCCAAAATATTTTTGTGTGGTGAAAATGACGAGGCTACCCTGCAATTGGGCATTTCCGATGCCCAGAGCATCGTTTGGCAAAAATTGGACGAGGGCAGTTGCTCGGCTACGGGAGATGATTGTGCAAACAAAAATGGGACCTGTACCTGGACCAATATGGCCATACAGGACAATTTTACCATAACCGATAGCGGTGAGTACCGCGTAGTCATCAATTATTTGAACGGATGTTTTAGCCGTTTTTATTTCAACGTGTTCAAAAATACGTTGGATCTTGATTATACTTCGGATGATATTCTGTGCAGTACACCAGGTAACATTCGTATCACCAATGTTGGATCGGGATATGGTTTTCAGTTAGTGGATGCTTCGGATGATTCCGTTGTCGTACCTTTTTCGGCCAACAACGGGCCTAGTTTTGATATTACCAACAGCGGGTCTTACTATGTGGAAGTAACACAGCTAGATCCAATTACGGGAAATCCAATGGATGGTGCCTGTATTTTTACCACAGAGGATATCGGGATTTTGGAGCGCGACTTCCAGGTAAACATTACAACCGTTGCAGCGGAATGCGGTACCCCGGGAGCCATTAACATCCAAGCCTTGAACGTATTGCCAAATTACAGTTATGAACTTCGTTTGGACGACGGCAGCAACGGTGGATTGGGCACTTTTGTGGACAGTCAACTGATTTCCCCGGATAATACCTATTCGTTTACCAGTGTAAATGCCGGTGATTATATCGTCATCACCACTACCGATGATGGCTGTACCGATACCCAGAACATTACGGTAGCGGAAATACCGGAACTTACGTTAAGTGCTGTTACTACGGATAACATTACCTGTAATCCAGGGGTAATCACCTTGACCCCAAATGGTGGGCAACCCAACCCCGACTATTTTATGGCCATTTGGAGCAAGGATGGAACCGATCTGTATCCAAGTCCGCCAAATATGCTGAACATTCTGGTAACGGATATCCAGACGGCCAGCAACTTTACATTTTCGGATGCTTCAGATGCAGGAGTTTATGAATTCATCGTGTTTGACGACAGTGGATGTTATGCCATTTCGAATTCGGTGGAAATCGAATTTTTGGGTACTCCGTCCATATCGGCGTCCCACACGGACATCATTTGTGCGGATTCGTCCACATCATCCTTAACGATAAACGTTACGGGCGGAACGTCGCCCTATCAATACAGTTTGGACGGTGTAACCTTCCAAACCCAAAATACCTTTGTAAACCTTCCTGCCGGGTTCTATACGATTTCCGTTATGGATTCCAGCGGAACCCCAACGTCCAGATGTATCGAAACCCTGGAGTATGAAATTGACCAGCCCTTCCGTTTGACCGCCTCGGCGGCCATCGTGGAAGATGCTTCGTGCAACCCAAGTGGTGCCTTGGTCAAGATTTTAAATGCCAGTGGCGGTGAGGCCCCCTATGAATATAGTTTCGACGGCGGAAGCAATTTTGCTGCCTTGAACGAGCGATACCTAATGCCGGGAACCTATCAATTGGTCGTACGCGACAATTTAGGCTGTAGCTATGATATGGACCTAACGGTACCGGCGCCGGCCGCGGATCCCAATCTTTCCTACACGGTGGATTATGACTGTGATGGCTTGGGAACGATCACGATAAATACATCGAACACGACCGACTTTGACTATACCTATACCCTCAACGGTACTTTGAACACACCCGGGGATAGCAATATTTTTGGTGGTGTAGCGGCGGGTACACACACCGTTACCATTGATTATTCAAGTAGCATAACACCCGATCAGACGACCTTGTTCTTTGAAAACTTTGGGGCAGGACCTAGCACCCAGATCGGTGAAATTGGTCCGGATTATTGCTTTGAACCCCAAAACGGTTCCTTGACCCCATGTAACCGTGGACCTGCAGGAATATTGGTAAACGGAGAGTATACGGTTACGAATTTTGTGACCAATCCTTTGACTACCTTGACCAGTCCGCAAGATCATACCGGGTTGACCGATGGCCGCTTCCTGGCCATCGATATCTCAACGTTCTCCGATACGGGTAGCCCCGTACTGAATTCCATTCTTTGGGCGAAAAGGGATGTTGAAGTATTGCCCAATGAGGAAATCACCTTGAATTTCTGGGCCTACAACCTCATGAACGTGGGTGGTGCAGGTAACAATCCAGAAGTGTTGATAGAGATTTTGGACAACGGCGGCACGGTGATCCATAGCGAAGCGGTACCGGAAATTCCAAAAAACACCAACGATACGGATTGGCACGTACGTACCATTACCTTCAACCCAGGTGCCAATACAGATATTGATATCGTCTTCAGGAACAATGTGAACAGCAATGATGGCAATGACCTTATTTTGGATGACATTACGGCCTTTCAAGTGCCTTCCGTTTGCCCGACCAGTCAAGATTTGACCGTAGTCGTTGAGGCCAACCAAGCTTTTGAAGCGCAACTATTGTCGGTTACTGACCCAAGTTGTAACGGTTCGGCGGATGGATCTATTCGTTTTGAAGTGGACAACTTTACGAGCGGAATTGGTTTCGAGTATTCTTTTGACGGTACGAACTGGACAAGTTCGTTGACGTCTCCAGTGACCACGGCTGCAAATTTATCCGATGGCAGCTATACGGTTCAAGTCCGAAAATTGGACGATACGGCCTGCGCCGTTTCCTTCCCCATTACCTTGGTGGAACCATCGGCCATTATACCGGCTTTAAGCCAGATTTCAGACTATACCTGCTTTAATACAGGGGCTACTTTGGATGCTTCGGCATCGGGTGGAAACCCAAGTTACGAGTACCAATTGGAGAACACCGCAGGAACAGTGATAGCTCCTTATCAGACCAACACACAATTTACCAATGTGCCTGATGGCGATTATCTGGTTCGGGTTCGGGATACGAATGCCTGCGAAGTGTTATTGCCCCTGACAAGTGCAGTAACGGTGACCCCTCCTGCGGCCATCGTGTTTACGACCACGCCTACGGCATGTTATTCCGGTACCAACGATGGCTCTATCGTAGTGGATGTTACGGCAGGTAACGGGGATTATGAATTTAGGATCAACGGAGGTCCATGGATTACGCCAACGCCAGCATCGGCGACTTCCTATACCTTCTCCGGGCTTTCCGCCGGTAGTTATGATGTTGAAGTAAGGGACCAATTGGGTTGCCCAACAGCACCCAACACCCAAACGGTGGTTATCAGTCCGCTTTTGGAGTTGGATGTGGACATCACACCGCTTAGTGCCTGTGGAGATGGAATGATTACCGCCACGGCTACGGGAGGAAACGGCACCCTATTGTACGCCATCGTACCCGCAAATACGAGTCCGGCAGGCTTGTACAGTGCCACAAATACCCTTACGGTTACCGAGGCCATGGCCATCGCAAACCCAGCAGGCTGGGATGTATATGTCCAGGATAACAATGGTACTCCGGCAATTTGTACGACCTTGCGTGAAGATTTCATCTTTGCACCGGTGACGACATTATCCGTAGGTGCCGTTCCAACGGATCCGGAATGTTTCAACGGATTGGGAGCAATGGATATTACCATTACCGGTGGAACCGCCCCCTATACGTATGCCATGGTCGATCTATCCCCTGCGGATGGTATCGATTACAGCCGAAACAATACGAATATTTCTGCTACAACCTTAAATTATAGTGGTATTGGCGTAGGTGATTACGAAGTCACCATTACCGATGCCAACGGATGTACGGCAACGGCAGCCATACAGACCATAAACAACGCCGTGGAAATTACCGCGGATATCATACCGATATTGCCCGCGGCTTGTAACGACCCAGATCCATTGGAATACGGATTTGAATTCGCCAGTGTCGTTACGCCAGCCGGTACGGTCGAATACAGTGCCGATGGTGGAACTTCATGGCAGGCCTCCAATGAATTGCGAGGCTATGCCTCCGGAACCGAGGTTTTCCCTTCCATTAGGGTTACCTTGGCCAGCGGAACGGTATGTCAAGAGGACTTTGACAGGTATATTATTCCATTCCCATTGGACGACTTGGATATTACCCTCTCCGCCATCATTATAGGCTGTAACGATTTACAAGTAACCGTTGAGGGTAGTGAAGGAAATCCGATTCCCGGTTATGAATATACCTATACGGATGACCCGGCCAATTTCAATACGTTTGCCGCCAATCCGGCCGTATGGACAGCGCCATTGCCTAGCGGTACCGCCCATACCTTTGCGAACATCGACCCGGTCACACCGCAGTATCCAGAAGTGCCTTTACTGGTTCCCGGAAGGACCTACGTGTTCTACGTACGGGACGGGGCAGGCTGTATCAGACAAAGTAATGTCAACGTAAACGAGATTCCGGGCATCAATCTGCCTATTGAAATCACAACGGACATAAAACCTAGTTGCGATAGTGCCGCAAATGGAGTCATTACCTTTAATTTGAACCCTACGACATCCTATCCAAACATGCGATGGGAGATCTATGAACTGGGCAATACCACGCCTATTGAAACCAGTGGAGGAATCGTAGCTTATAATAGCAGCATTACCACTACCGTACCCTTAGCAGAGGGTGAATATTACATTGATGTGATCCAAGTGGACGGAAGCAATGTGGATGCCTGTAGGGGCGCTAGTGAAAACGCTTACGTGCCGGAATTGGCTCCATTATCAGCGACGGCCACGGCCACCAGGGATATTTCCTGTAATTTGCCAGGGCTCATTTCGATTACCGGAATTACCGGAGGCGGTGGGGCTCCCTACTCCTACGATATTACCGGTCCGGCCGGGTTTATGGCCTTGACGGGCACCTTGGACAATCCGGTGGAAATTCCTGTGAATTCCCCAGCAGGGAATTACACGGTAACCCTATTTGACCAATACGGTTGTTCCTACGTGACCAACACGGTTACGATGAGCTTAACACCCAACCCAACATTGAGCGTGACCCAGGACAATTGTGTCTCGCCCATTACGGTCAACGCTGTAGGAGCTTCGGCCGCAGGTAACCTTCGCTATGCCATAATAGCTAGCGGTAGTCCGGCACCTACAACCTTTGAAAACAATGGCGGTATATTTACCAATGTAACGCCAGGTGCCTATGATGTTTATGTCATGGACGGAAATGGATGTACCAATGTTGAAAGCAATTTCACGGTAAATCCGGTGTTATCGGCAGATGCAACCCTTACTAAACTATTGGATTGTACCGCATCGCCCGATGCCATAATCGGTATCGAAGTCTTGGCCGGTTCTGGTAGCTATGAGTACAGTATCAACAATACTGCGGGTGCCCCTGCCGTACCTCAAGGTCCGGTTCCTGGGACGACCTTCGATTATCATGCGCCAATGCCAGGTACCTATACCATAACCATTTACGATACCACTACGCCCAATAGTGCAAGCTGTAACCGAACCTTTACCATCAATGTTCCGAATAGGGTCGTACCGGTCATCAATCCGTCGATCATTGCGAACGATGTGAGCTGTTTTGGTGCCAGTGATGGAAGTATTACCATTAGTACCACCAACGGCGCGGCAGCTCCGTATACTTTTGAGATTACGTCCATGGACGGTGCCGCTATCAGTATTTTGCCATCGAGTACGACGGGCAATTCTGCCACCTTCACAGGATTGGCCCCTGCCACGGCAGGTGGTTATGTGGTGACCGTAACGGGAAATCCCGCTAAGAACAACTGTTCCGTGGATAGTGTGGTCATTCCGATTGGTGAGCCTGCCCTTATTAGCGTACCTGCGCCGACCGTAGTCGAATTTGGTTGTGCCAGCGGTAATACCATGGACAACGCATCCATTTCCATTAGCGGGGTTACAGGTGGTAGCAACAACTACGTACGTTATGAGTTTATTGAGGAGGACGACCCAAATACCATGGCCGTAGAGGCACCGGTAACGGTACAGTCCGGAACAAACCCAACATACATTGAAACCGATATTGCCGGAGGTGTGTATACCATCAATGTATATGATGACCAAGGTTGCTTGGGGACTACCACAGCGACCATAACCCCCTTCGATTTGATGGGTACCCCAACAGTTAGTGTAGTTAGTCCGATTAGTTGTCCGAATCCGGATGAGGATATTTCCATTGACATCGTGAGCAGCTTGACCAGTTTTGCGACCCACCCGGCCAATTATCAATTTAGACAATTGCCATCCGGTGCCTATCAGGCAGGTAATACCTTTTCGAACTTGGCCGTGGGCACCTATACCTTTGCTGTTTTAAATGTCAACACGGGCTGTGAGGTTACGTTATCCCATACCGTTGCTGCACCCAATACTTTTGACATTACCTTGAGCAATATTACCAACGTCATCTGTTTTGGCGATGATGGAAGCATAGACCTCAACGTGGCCGATGCCACCTATACCGGAGACTACAACTGGGAAGTCTTAAATGCCGATGGCACTCCGACGGCAAGAACGGACGATGCCGGTACATTGACCGGTTCAGGTACCGTTGCCAACATTCCGACAGCGGCAGGCAACTATATCGTTCGGGTAACGCAAGTAGCATTTCCGGAGTGTTTCCAAGAAAGGTCGTTTACGATCAATTCGCCAACGGCACCGATAACGTTGAATCCAATTGCCCTCACCGACGTAGGTTGTTCCAACGACCAAGGTGCGGCGACCATTACGCCAGCGGGAGGACAGGGTCCGTATACCATAACGATTACCCCTGCTTTAGGCACACCGGTAACACGAACCAATGTGTACAGTCATGTTTTCCAAGGATTGGGCGCGGGCACTTATACGGTCAGTGTTACGGATGCCTTGGGGTGTAACCAGCTTACCGGAACCAACAGCTTTAGTTTGGTGGTACCGGACCCCATTACCGGCAGTTCTTCAAGTACCGCTTTGGTCTGCGAAGGGGATACGGATGCTTCGATTACGGTGACCTTGAACCCAAGAAACGTAACGTCCAACTACAGATATGTACTGAACAAGTATGCCGATGCGGCAAGAACAACCTTGTTGAGCACCTCTGTTTCCCAAACGAATCCTACGTTCAACAATTTGGGTGCTGGTTTCTATAGTGTTGTCGTGACCGATGATATGGGATGTACCGCTACCTTCGATGAGGATATCATTGAACCTGGGGATGTGGAGGCCTTGTTGGTTACCAACCAGCCCATGACCTGCCAGAACGGTGCCGAATTGCTATTGGTAGCTTCGGGCGGAACGGCCCCTTACCAGTGGAGTGTTGATGGCCTTTCGTTCAGTCCAATGAACGAGACCATCACGTCAGATACACATTTGTTCACCAATGTATCCGCCGGAAATTATCGGTATTACATCATGGACAGCAACAGTTGTGTATCCATCGTTTCAAATACCGTAGGGGTGGAAGATGTTCCTACATTAACGGTGGACGTTGACCCATCCGCAGCATTCATCAATTGTAACGGGGATGCGACCGCCGTGATTTTGGCAGACGCCGATGGCGGATTAGGAAACTATCAATTCGCCCTATTCAGGGATGCGGCCGCCACGGATCAAGTGCGACCCAACCAGAACAACGATACGTTCGCGGATTTGCCTATGGGAACCTACTACATTAGGGTACAAAGTGGGGATTGTGAAGTTATTTCACAAGTGATACAAATCGACGAACCTGCACCCTTGGTGGTAACTCCTGATATTACGGAAATCAGTTGTTCCGATGCCAATGATGGCGCCATCACCTTGGAAGTTCAAGGGGGAACGGGCAATTATCAATATGCCATTTCACCCAACCTGAACCAATTTGACGATCAAAATACTTTTGATGAACTGGAAGAAGGATCGTATACGGTAATCGTCCAGGATGGCAACGGTTGTTTTGAAGTAATCCAATTTGAACTGATTGCACCGGAACCATTGGAAATGGAGGCTTCCAGCACACCGGAGATATGTGCCGGGGATGGGGACGGAACCATATCCATTACCGTGACGGGAGGTACGGCGCCATACAGTACCGCACTAAATTCCAATGCGGATGCTGATTTTGTACAAGATCGTCTGTTATTTGAAAACCTTGCAGGAGATACCTACATCATATTTGTAAGGGACGCCAATGGATGTACCACAAACCAGACCATAACCGTTGAAAACGGTGCAAACCTCAATGCCACGGCAGAGGTAATCTATGAATGCTCCGGGGATACACCGGACAATAGAATTCAGTTGGTATTGGAAGACCCAAGTGTGGCCGGTGATGTATTGTATGCCTTGGATTCAACAGACCCTAATGACTATAGGTTGGAACCGGATTTTGCCAATTTGGCTCCTGGAAGTCATTATATTCTATTAGTCCATGCCAATGGCTGTACAAACACCATCGACTTTGAGGTGCAGAGTTTTGAACCACTGCAATTGATCTTGGAACAAAACAATCTAAACGAGATTACAGCCGTCGCCTCCGGCGGAAGTGGTGATTACACCTTCTATTTTGGCGATCGAAACAATGGGGACGACAATACCATATTCATTACACGCACGGACACCTATACCGTGCGCGTTGTGGATGCCTATGGATGTGAAGCGATGGCCACCATTTACATGGAGTTCATCGATATTGAAATACCCAACTTCTTTACCCCTGATGGGGATGGACAAAATGATCGATGGATTCCTAAAAATATTGAACAATACCCAGACCTGTTCATCAAGATTTTTGATAGATATGGCCGTGAGGTTTATCTACTTGCAGACGATAGGAACGGTTGGGACGGACTATATCAAGATACCGATCTACCAAGTGGAGATTACTGGTATATTCTGAAACTAAACGGTGAAGAGGACAAGCGGGAATTCATAGGACATTTTACCTTATATCGTTAAACCCAACCAAATTATATAGTAAGCCCGTGCATTTGTGCCACGGGCTTTTTTTGTCAAAAAAGCCCTTTTCATTGACTTGATGGATGAAATACCACAATAATTGACCCGTTCACAACAAACTCTTGCCTTCCCTTTATAATCCTTTTTTATTTGTAGTTCAAAGGTTTACTAAAAATCAAAGAACGTGTACCCTTCAAAGAAGACACTTTTATTGATACTTTTTTTAGTTGTTGGATATTCCCATGCCCAATTGAGCGATCTGCATTATTTGCCACCTTTACGGCAAGGACAGAATAATGGGGCCATTCAACAACAGGCAGTATACCTTTCAACACCGGAAACTACGGCGTTTACCGTAAATGTGTATCGGGGTACGAATCCCGTTCGCATAACTTCGTTTACCATTTCCAATGTAGCGCCTGCCATCTATAACCTTCCCAATGGTGATAATGATATCACTTTGGTGACCAATAATAGTACCGGAGTGGTTTTGACCAATAGCGGACTCCGATTTGAATCTGCGGGAGGGGAAAAATTTTACGTAAACTATCGGGGCCGTTCAGGTTCACAGGCGGCATCCTTGACCTCAAAGGGAAGAGTAGCCATGGGAACCAATTTTAAATGGGGGGGCGTTCCCAACCTGGGCAGCCATGTTTCCAAATCAAACACCTTGGGGATTATGGCAACAGAAGATAATACGACCATTACCCTTTCGGGTTATGACCCCAACTGTGAATTTAGGGTGGGTAACAACAGAGCTGGAATAACGGCAAATTCCCATACGATTACCTTAGATGCCAATGAATCCTTTGTTTATGAGACCTATATAGGAAACTCCCCCACCATGGCCCACGAAAGGGGCTGGATCGGCGCTTCCATCGTGGCCGATAAGGATATCGTCATTAGCAACGGCTCCCTTAATTATGGTAGACAAGTAGGCAATAGTAACAGGGATGCGGGCATTGACCAACCCGTACCTGAAAATAGATTGGGCAAGGAGTATATTTTCGTTAGGGGAAATGGAAATAGCAATGGATGGACAGAGTTCCCATTAATTATTGCAACCGAGAACAATACCCAAATTTTTGTCAATGGGTCGGCAACACCCATTGCTACGTTGAACGAAGGTGATTTTTTTGAGGTACCCAGTAGCAACTACTCGTCTAACTCGGTAGGGGCGAACATGTATATTGAAACTTCAAAAGACGTATATGCCTACCAATGTGTGGGCGGGTCAACGGCAGCTTATACCCAAGGCCTGAACTTTGTGGCCCCTGTAAATTGTCTTCTGCCCGATTCCATGGACAACATTCCCAGCATAACCGATGCGGCAGGGGTTTCCATTACCGGTGGGGTGACCATCATTGCCGCTACGACAACTCCAGATGCCAACATAACCGTAACTGATGGTGGGGGCGTTGTAACGCTTCCAGCCTCCTCTCCCGTTGCCGGTACGACGGACTGGAAAACCTTTTACCTTCCCAATCTAACCGGTAATGTAAGTGTGCAGTCTACCGGACCAATAGCCGTTGGTTTTTTCGGTTTCAATGGGGCAAGGGGTCTAGCCGGATATTATTCGGGTTTTGATACCGTTCCCAATATCAATTTACAAATTACAGGCAACAGTTGCCTTCCGGGTGCCATATTGGAAATTGCATCGGGCGAAGTCTTTGATGCCTACCAATGGTACAGCGATGGAGCTTTGATCCCGGGGGCCACGTCGTCTTCTTATACCGCAACTACGGCGGGAGACTATTATTTAAGGGTAACCAGGGGACCCTGTAGTTATGACTCGAACTCCATATCGGTATATTATTGCAACCCTGATATTGTGCTCAATAAGACTGCGGATGTTACGACCGTATCGGAAGGGAATAATGTAACCTTTACCATAACGGTCGAAAACTTGGGTATCGACCCTGCGACCAATCTAGTCGTTTCGGACCCTATACCCTCCGGACTTTCCATCCTATCGACCACGACATCCCATGGCAGTTGGACAGCTCCCAATTGGAACATTGGCACTTTGAACAGTGGCCAATTGGAAACGCTGACAATTACAGCGGTGGCGGATGCAAACAATTCGGTTATTCCAGCGGTATCGGTCACCAATTCGGTCACCAACAGTCAGGATCAAACCGATAATAATATTACTTCGGACAATCCAAACGTATCCGTCATTATCCATAACGATTTTGACGATGATGGCGTTGTCGATCTTTCGGACGAGGACGATGACAACGACGGAATCTATGATGTCACGGAACTTAATAGTTGCTCAGGAGGATTGGATTATGAGTTTTACAATGTATCGCCAGCGGGCAACACGGTAGATAACATCCCTACCTCTGGGGCACTCGCAAACGGAGTGGCAACCAGCATCGATGTATCCGGTTTGGCGGCCACCCATACGCCCGGGGATGGCGAAACGTATTCGGTTCGGTATACCGGGTATATTGAAATAGCCACGAGCGGCAGCTACACCTTTTTTACAAATTCAGATGATGGATCTAAGCTATATATTGATGCCCTAGAAGTGGTTGACAATGACGGCCTACACGCCATGAACGAGGAATCCGGTACCTTAGCACTTTCGGCTGGATTCCATTGGTTGGAAATTGTCTTCTTTGAACGTACAGGAGGCGATAATATGATCGTTCAGTACCAAGGGCCTTCGATAACCAAACAGAACATCGCGTTCTCGATACTTTACCCCGCTTCATGTGGCAGTGATGCCGACGGATTTCCGGACCATCTGGACCTCGATGCGGACAACGACTCCTGCTCTGACGCCAACGAAGCCTATAATGACGTAAATGCCGATGGAGGCGACGACATGACCTACGGTCCCGGTATACCTGCCATAAACCTGGATGGTACCGTGGTTGCTGCGTCCTACCCTACCCCGGCCGATGTGGATACCAACGGAACCCCTGAATTCCAAGAAGCGGGAGCCGTACCAACAATTACGGTGGCACCCGCCAATTCACATACTTTTGTGAACACGAACGATACTTTTTCGTCGACCGATGATGGGGACACGTACCAGTGGCAGGTCAGCACGGATGGGGGCACTACCTTTACGGATATTACGGACGGACCCGAATACAGCGGAACAACGACCAACACCCTCACAATCATTACCCCTGAAGTGGACAAGAACGGCTATCAATACCGGGTCCTTATTGCCAGCGATACCTTTGTATGTGGGAATACGGTCTCTTCCCCTGCAACACTGACGGTAGGCCCCAGGACCATCATTACCAACCGTAGAATAACTATTAGGGTTAATAAAAATTAGTTTTTACTTATTAAGGATCAGCTGCCAACGTAAGGAAAATCAGGTCATTTTAAGTATTCCACACCATTTATCGAAGTTTTGGTTTACGGGATTGGCCCGTTCACAACAAAAGATTGTCCATGCGGTGGTATTCGTATTATTTTGAGACGTAGTACGTCTAGGTATGGAAATAAAAAAATTAGGGTTACTGATCCTATTTTTGATTTTTGGAATTTTAAAAAGTAACGCTCAGTTGAGCGACTTACATTATTTGCCTCCCTTAAAACAAGGAAGTAATAATAGTTCCGTTAAGGAACAGGCCATTTATATGTCAACCCCTGAGAGCACGGCCTTTACAGTAAATGCCTATAGAGGCACAAGTACTATACCCATAGCAAGCTTCAGTATTTCAAATGCAACTCCTGCAAGATATGATTTACCAAATGGCGATAATGGCATTACCATGGTTCAGAACAACGATACGGGTATTGTCATTACAACGGGCGGACTTCGATTTGAATCTACCGGTGGCCAACGGTTTTATGTAAACTATCGGGGCAGTAGCGGAGCCCAATCCACTTCGTTGACATCAAAAGGTAGACAAGCGATGGGAACCAACTTTAAATGGGGCGGTGCGCCTAATTATGCCACTACCAGTGACATTTCGACCTCCTTGGGCATAATGGCCACGGAAAACAACACCACGGTGGATATTTTTGGGTACAACCCAGGCTGCGAGTTCCGTTTGCAAAACGACAGGGATGGCATATTGGACGATGCTATCCAAGTTGTGCTAAACGCAGGCGAAAGTTTTGTACTCGAAGCCTACACTACGGAAACTGCTGCAAACGTGGATGGCTGGTTGGGCGCCTCCATAACGTCGGACAAAAATATAGTCATAAGCAATGGTGGTCTTAATTACGGTGTGGTACCAACCTCCTCTAGCAGTAGGGACGCCGGTATCGACCAACCTGTACCGGAAGACAATTTGGGCAAGGATTATGTATTCATAAGAGGCGGTGGTCAGGATAGTACCGAATTTCCCATAATCATCGCCACCCAGAACAACACACAAATATTTGTCAATGGAAATACGACTCCAATGGCCACCATCAATGAAGGGGATTATTTTATAGTGCCCGGCACCAATTATTCAAGTGCTAGCCCGGGCGCCAATATGTACGTTCGAACATCCAAGGACGCATACGCCTATCAAAACTTGGCGGGCAGTACCGGAGTGCAGACCGTTGGATTAAATTTTGTTGCTCCCCTAAATTGTTTGATACCGGATAAAGTCGACAATATTCCAGATATAACCGATGCCGCTGGAACTACCTTAAATGGTGGTATAACGATCATTGCATCCGCAACAACCCCAGATGCCAACATTGTAGTGACAGATGGTAGTGGTGCAGTCACCAAACCCGCAGCCTTAACAATTTCTGGTAATACAGACTGGAAAACTTTCTATATACCCAACTTAACGGGAAACGTGGACGTTCAATCCACCGGTCCCATAGCGGTAGGGTTCTTTGGAGCAAATGGCAACCGGGGTATCGCTGGGTATTTTTCCGGCTTTGACGTGGCACCCAATGTAGACCTTCAGATTACCGGTACGCAGTGTTTACCAGGTTCCAATTTGGAAGTTGTTGGAGAAGTCTTTGATGCCTACCAGTGGTTTTATGAAGGCAACCCCATTTCTGGCGCCACTTCGGACACCTATAACCCAACAGTGGCCGGTGATTACTATGTACGCGTGACCAAAGGCCCCTGTACCTATGACTCCAACACCTTGGCAGCCTACTATTGCAATCCTGATATTCAACTCATAAAGACCGCGGACCAAACTATGATCAATGAAGGGGAGAATATCACCTTTACCATTACCGTGCAGAATTTTGGTGTAGATCCCGCCACCAATTTGGTAGTGACCGATGCATTGCCAACGGGACTGTCCCTTGTATCGGCATCGCCCAGTACAGGTTCATGGACATCTCCCAATTGGAACGTAGGTACTTTGAACAGCGGACAGTTGGAGACTATTACTATTACCGCTGTGGCTGTTTTTAATTCGTTACCCAACCAAATACGCCATTTGGCAAATATTGCCTTAAATACCCAAAATCAGGTGGACAGCAATCTTAGCTTGGACAGACCTTCCGTGGCTATTATCGTAAACAATGATTTTGACAACGATGGAATAATCGACGTCGTAGATCTTGACGATGATAATGATGGTATTCTTGATTGCACGGAATCGAATGGAACAATTACCAATGGTACCTTTGGTTGGTATTTAAATACACCCGCAGGAACATTGGCCATGGATAACACCAGTAATCCTGAATTAAATTCCTGGTTCTTGTCCTCTACTTCAAACCTTTCATATAGCGGTATAACCGCGAGTACTCCCTTTAGCGCGGTTCAAATAGACAATATGCCATCAACTTCCCTTGAAGAGGCCTTATATAATAATGACTATATAGAAGTGTCCTTTACCACGGCAGATAATCTATCCAACCCCATATTGCACAATATAAACTGGGGCTGGTATCAACCTAGCGGCGGTGACTCCTATACCATGAGTGCTTTCTTATCGGCTGATGGTTTCATTAGCAGTATACTTACTAAGGAAGATTTGGTCATAACCAACAATGCCACTACATATCAGGTATTTGACCTCATGGACCAAACTTTTATACCACTTTTACCAGATACTACCTATACATTAAGGGTCTATGTATATAATCAAATAGATGACGATGGAGAAAATTATTCATTTTTTGATGACATAAATTTTACCATTTCTTCCTGTCGTGGAATGGACAGTGACTCTGATAACGTAATAGACAGTTACGAACTTGACTCGGACAACGATGGTTGCTCGGACTCAAATGAGGCCTACAACAACATCAATGCCGACGGAGGCGACGACATGGTCTACGGTTCCGGTGTACCTTCCGTAAACGCCAATGGCACAGTAGTAGCAGCGGCCTACCCTACTCCTGCCGATATGGATACCAATGGCACGCCTGAATTCCAAGAAGCAGGAACCGTACCTACAATCACGGTAGCACCTGCAAATTCGCATACTTTTGTAAACACAAACGACACTTTTTCGTCGACCGATGACGGGGATACGTACCAATGGCAAGTCAGCACGGATGGGGGCACTACCTTTACGGATATTTCGGACGGACCCGAATACAGCGGAACAACGACCAACACCCTCACAATCATTACCCCTGAAGTGGACAAGAACGGCTATCAATACCGGGTCCTTATTGCCAGCGATACCTTTGTATGTGGGAATACGGTCTCTTTCCCTGCAACACTGACGGTAGGCCCTAGGACCGTCATCACTAACCGAAGAATAACCATTAGGGTCAATAAGAATTAGGCATTTTTTGTAACAATTACTCAAACCGCTCGTCAAGTAAGTACAGTCAAACAAAAAACTACTTGCTTTGAGCACTATTCTTACCGTTAACAATCTTACCAAAAATTTTGGGTATTTAACCGCCGTAAAGGATTTGTCATTTTCCATTGAAAAGGGCAATGTATACGGTATTCTGGGGCCCAACGGAAGTGGAAAATCGACCACTTTGGGCATAGTCTTGAACGTGGTGAACAAAACCAGTGGGAACTTTTATTGGTTCGATGGAAATACCTCGACCCACCAGGCCTTAAAAAAAGTGGGTGCCATCATTGAGCGTCCCAATTTCTACCCGTATATGACTGCCGTACAAAACTTGAAACTTGTATGTAAGATCAAGGAAGTCGGCACCGATAAAATCGATGAGAAATTAGAGTTGGTGGGCCTTTTGGATAGAAAACACAGTAAGTTCAGCACCTATTCCCTGGGTATGAAACAGCGCTTGGCCATTGCATCGGCCCTTCTTAACGACCCTGAAATCCTGATTCTGGACGAGCCGACCAATGGCTTGGATCCACAGGGAATTCACCAAATCAGGCAAATCATCAAAAAAATAGCATCACAGGGCACCACCATATTACTGGCTTCCCATTTGTTGGACGAGGTGGAAAAAGTATGCAGTCATGTTATCATCCTAAGAAAAGGTGAAAAATTATATTCAGGCCCGGTCGATGGAATGATGGCCAGTTATGGATTCTTTGAACTGAAAGCCAACGACATGGACAAATTGTCCCAATCCCTTAAAACCAACAAAAAATTTGGGGATATAAAGCAAGAGAATGGATTGATCACCGCCTTCCCAACGGAAGAAATGGACGCCAAAACCCTGAACGAATCCCTTTTTTCAGAGGGTATCGTGCTTTCCCATTTGGTAAAAAGAAAGGAAAGTCTTGAGGAACAGTTCCTAACACTGACCAAGAATCAATCAAACTAACAGAAGACCATGATACGTTTATTAGAAATAGAATTCATAAAACTATGGAATAATAGGGCCAGCAAGGTGTTGATCATCTCCTATTTTTTTATCCTTACCTCCATCGCACTTGTTGCAGCGATTAAGTTCGATATTGGGCCTGTTAAGTTTCACTTGGCAGAAATCGGAATATTTAACTTCCCCTATATTTGGCACTTCAACACCTTCGTTACCGCCTTTTTTAAATTGTTTTTGGCCATAGTTATCGTATCCATGATGTCCAATGAGTACAGCAATAAGACCATAAAGCAAAATCTGATAGACGGACTATCCAAAAAAGAATTTATTCTTTCCAAGTTCCTGACAGTAGTATCCTTTTCCGTCATCTCTACTGTGTTTGTTTTCTTGGTCTCCTTAATATTAGGTCTTATATATTCAGATTATGACGAGTTTTCCATCATATTTTCCGATTTGGAATTTCTGGCAGCCTTCTTTTTTAAGTTGATGGGTTTTTTCTCCTTCTGTCTTTTCCTTGGGATTTTGGTAAAACGTTCTGCTTTTGCCCTAGGGTTTCTCATTTTATGGCAAATTTTCGAAGGAATAACGAGAGGTTTAATCCGCTGGAAATTATTTGATGGGGATACGACGGATGCAATAATGGGTTTTTTTCCTTTGCAATCGATGTTCAACCTAATCAAAGAACCTTTTACACGTTTGGAAGCTGTTCAAACGGTTGCGGACCAAGTTGGTGAATCCATAAAACTAAATTATCACGTGCATTGGTATGAATTCTTGATCGTGATTGCTTGGACTGCCATATTCATTTATCTTTCCTATGCTTTACTTAAAAAGCGTGACCTTTAAAATTTCGTGATATCGATGTTATATTGTATTTAACATCCATACTTAGCCTAAAATTTCATTTTGTAGTATATTGTATTGGTAAAAGCTATGAAAATGAAAAAGGGCGCATCAATATGTAGGGTATTGGCCATGCCAATACTTTTCCTAATAGCTTTTTGTTTCAACTTCAGAATCTATTCCCAAGAATGCCCTACCCTAATTTCCCCATTGGATGGTGATACTGACGTTCCTGTTGACAATCTAATCCAATGGACGGCCGTCGATGGTATCATAGGGTACTTGGTATCTTTAGGAACCACTCCCGGAGGGGGCGAAATCATAAACAGAAGATCCTCCGGCCTTAATAACTTTTATCAACCTGAAGTAGGTTTGCCTTCCAATACGGTGGTTTATGTAACCATCAGCCTATTTCTCCCGGATGCTCCCATTAAAGTCTGTCCCTTAAGAATATTTACAACGGAAACGGTTACGACAGCCCCGGATTGTACGGAATTGATTAATCCGCTTAATAATGAAAAAGATGTTCTGGTAAACGGCAACCTTAGATGGAATTATGCCACCGGGGCAACGGACTATAGACTTTCCGTAGGTACCTCTTCAGGGAACTATGATATTGTTGACAGTCAACTAACGGGAAATAGACTGGTGTATGGTTTTGGGGAACCTTTGGAATTGGACCAAGAATATTTCGTGTTGATAGTTCCTTTAAATGAAAATGGAGAGGCAACAGGATGCATCGAGGAGCGCTTTACAACAGGAATACCTACCGTAAGTTGCCAGGATTCCGATTTCCCTACGATTACCATACCGGACCAAATTGGACTTTGCGAAGATCAAGGGTTTGGCATCATTGACTCCAAGGATATTGCTAGGGGATACCGATGGATTTTTATCGATTCTGATGGATCCGAAACTATTCTCTCGGAAGATTCACAACTTAGATATGAAAGAGTGGGAGAATATAGACTGGAGCTTTATAATATCCTTAACCAGTTCGGTGGCGCCATTGAGTGTCCTGTTTCCAAAAATTTTGAAGTGGTTTATTCAGAAACACCGATAATTTCGGATGTCTTGATAACGCGGCAAAATTCAGGTTTAACATTGGACATCAGAACGGAGAGTAGCGGAAGTTTTGAATTTTCTCTGGATGGTCCAAATTCGAATTTTCAAGATAGTCCGATCTTTAGAAATGTGGAACCGGGGGAAAGAACCGTATATGTAAGAGACCGATATGGATGTGGAGTTGTGGAAAGAGCGATTGAAAAAGAACTTTCCCCACAGGATTTTCCCGTATTCTTTACCCCGAATGGCGATGGTTACAATGATTTTTGGCAATACAGAAAACCAGAGGATTCCAATGAAATACCCTATGAGGTCATTCATATTTTTGATCGTTACGGAAATTTTTTGGCGCAAATAGACCCAACCTCCACAGGTTGGAACGGTATTTTTAATGGGCGCGAAATGCCGGCATCTGATTATTGGTTCAGGGCAATTTCATTTACAAAGAAAGAGGTAAAAGGACATTTTACCCTCAAACGGTAGGTTGAACCTTAAATTCAACATAATATCATTCCTTTTTTGGCAAGAATTCTATTAACCAAGTTAACTATAGTTATAGTCTTTCGTACTTTTAGAGTATGAAATTTAACGTAGTATCGGAATTTAGTCCTACAGGAGATCAGCCCAATGCGATAAAACAACTTTCAAACGGTATCAAGGAGGGTGAAAAGTATCAGACCCTGCTGGGAGTAACCGGATCAGGTAAGACGTTTACCATTGCAAATGTTATCGAAGAAGTACAAAGGCCTACTTTGGTCTTGGCCCATAACAAGACCTTGGCGGCACAGCTTTATTCCGAGTTCAAACAGTTTTTTCCAAAAAATGCCATTGAATATTTTGTCTCGTATTACGACTATTATCAACCGGAAGCCTACATTCCCACAAGTGGAGTGTATATCGAAAAGGACCTTTCCATTAATGAGGATATCGAAAAACTAAGACTCAGTGCCACTTCCTCCTTATTGTCTGGAAGAAGGGACGTGCTGGTGGTAGCCTCCGTATCCTGCCTGTATGGTATTGGAAATCCCATCGAATTTCAAAAGAACGTGATTTCCATCCAAAAAGATCAGGTCATTTCCAGAACCAAGTTTTTACATCAGTTGGTACAAAGTCTTTATTCAAGGACTACGGCGGATTTCAGAAATGGAAATTTTAGGGTAAAGGGAGATGTAGTCGATGTCTTTCCAAGTTATGCGGACCACGCCTTCAGAATTCATTTTTTTGGGGATGAAATTGAGGAAATAGAAGCTTTTGACCCATTCAACAACACAATTTTGGAAGTGTATGATAGCCTGAATATCTATCCGGCCAACATGTTCGTGACCTCACAGTATGTTTTGCAAAATGCCATACACAACATTCAGGACGATTTGGTAAAACAAATCGATTATTTCAAGGAAATAGGAAAACCTCTTGAAGCCAAAAGACTGGAGGAGCGGACCAACTTTGACTTGGAAATGATCCGGGAATTGGGTTATTGCTCCGGTATCGAAAACTATTCGAGATATCTTGATGGTAGGGAACCGGGAACAAGGCCTTTCTGTTTGCTGGATTATTTCCCAAACGACTACCTTATGGTCATCGATGAAAGCCACGTAACCGTACCGCAGGTCCATGCCATGTACGGTGGCGACCGTTCCAGAAAGGTGAATTTGGTGGATTATGGCTTTAGATTGCCCGCTGCAATGGACAATAGACCCTTAAAGTTTGAGGAGTTCGAGGCACTACAAAATCAGGTCATTTATGTAAGTGCCACGCCTGCGGATTACGAATTGCAATTGAGCCAGGGTATCTATGTGGAGCAGGTGATTCGCCCTACCGGGTTGTTGGACCCTATCATTGAAGTCCGCCCAAGCCTGAATCAGATAGATGACTTAGTGGAGGAAATCCATCAACGTGTTGAACGGGACGAACGGATTTTGGTGACCACCCTTACAAAGAGGATGGCGGAAGAACTTGCCAAGTATTTGGACCGCATAAGTGTTCGATGCCGGTACATCCATAGCGACGTCGATACCCTGGAACGTGTGGAGATCATGCAGGACCTTAGAAAGGGTATTTTTGATGTACTCATTGGCGTCAATCTTTTGAGGGAAGGATTGGACCTACCAGAGGTTTCCTTGGTCGCAATTTTAGATGCCGACAAGGAAGGGTTTTTACGGAATAATAGATCCTTGACACAAACCGTTGGTCGCGCCGCCAGAAACCTACATGGAAAGGCGATAATGTATGCCGATAAGGTTACGGAAAGCATGCAAAAGACCATTGACGAAACAAATTACAGAAGGGAAAAACAGATACAGTATAATACCGAAAACAACATCACGCCAAAGGCCTTGAACAAAAATTTGGACAGCGTACTTTCCAAAAATTCGGTGTCGACCTATCATTACCAAAAAGAGGAATTGAGAGCGGCGGAACCCGATTTGGAATACCTTACCAAAGATCAATTGGATAAGCTTATCAGGGAAAAGAGAAAGGCCATGGAGAAGGCGGCAAAGGAGCTGGATTTTATGCAGGCGGCCAAACTAAGGGACGAAATAAAGGCGCTTCAGGAACAGGAAACCTAGGATTGCACTAAAAATTCCGTGTTTTCGATACTTATAAAGTAACCAATTATATAGAATCGATTAAAAATTTGATTTACAATTTTTTATAATTATTTTTAGACAAATCTAAAACGAAGTATTCCCCAATAATTAATATGAAAAAGTGGTTTTTCCTAGCGATTCTGACCTGCTTTATGGTATATCAAAAAAGTTGGTCCCAAAAAGTTTCGGCCGAAAAAATTGAAGCCATGACCGATGAAATCTTCGTTGAATCGGTTTTCAATTTACGACAATTTTTAACACTTCCAAACGATGGTAATTTTCCCGAACAGATAGCTGCAAATTTGACTTGGTGCGACAGTGCTTTTTCTGCGTTGAACTTCAGGACCCAGGTGATAGAAACAGCAGGTGCCCCGCTCCTATTCGCTGAAAAAATAGTTCGAAAAAAAGGGAAATCGGTTTTGTTCTATTTACAAATCGATGGGCAACCGGTAGACACTACAAAATGGTTTCAGCCCAATCCATTTAAACCGGTTCTGAAAGAAAAACAGCATGGAAAATGGGAAATCATCGACTTTGAAAAATTAAGGGAGGATGTTGATTTTGATTGGCGCATTTTTGCCCGCTCATCCTCAGATTCCAAAGGTCCCGCAATGTCCTTTTTGACCGCTTTGCAAATCCTGGATTTAAAGAAAATAAAACCCGAATTCAATATCAAGGTCATCATGGATTTTCAGGAAGAACTGGGCTCGCCCCACCTACCCAAAGCGGTTGCTCAAAACAGGGAACTTTTGGATGCGGAAATGCTGTTCATAATGGATGGCACAAGGCATCTATCCAACTTGCCAACACTAACGTATGGAGCAAGGGGCATCGCCACGGCGACCCTAAGGATTTTTGGCCCAAAATACGGATTGCATAGCGGACAGTATGGAAACTTTGCGCCAAATCCGGTTTTTGAGGCATCCCGACTCATTGCCAGTATGAAGGACGAAAAGGGCAAGGTAACCATACCGGGGTTTTACGAAGGTGTTCAGCTCACGGAAAGCGACAAGAGAAGTTTGGCCGCCATACCGGAAAATCTAGACAGCACCTTGGTAAACCTAGGTATTGCCGCCCCAGATGAAGTAGCGCCCACCTATCAGGAAGCATTGCAATATCCGTCTTTGAATATCAGGGGTATGAAGTCGGCATGGGTTGAAAAAGAAGTTCGGACCATAATTCCATCCGAAGTAATCATCGAAATCGATATGCGCTTGGTTCCAGAGACTCCGGGAGAACGACAGGTAATGCTTCTAAAGAAACATATTGAAAATTTTGGGTATCACCTCGTGGATTCCTTACCATCGATTGAGGAACGGGCAACCTACCCTAAACTGGCATCTTTCAAGTATCGATTGGGGTCGCAACCGTTTCGGACGGATATGGATAGCGCAATTGGCCTTTTTCTAAATAGTGCTATGAGCAGAGTGTTTGGTAACAATATCGTAAATATGCGTACCACCGGCGGCTCACAACCCATGGCCCCATTTATAAAAACCTTGGAAATACCCGCAGTATCCATTCGCATTCCGAATCCTGACAATGCCATCCACGGGCCCAACGAGAATTTACGTTTGGGAAATTACAGGGAAGGTATCATGAGCTGCTTGGCCATTCTCACGGAAAAACTGGAGTAAATAAATACCTAAGGGAACGCCCACTAGGCAACCATAGAAAACCAAATGACAGATTTGAGGTAAGCCCTGCGGTATTGATTCTATTGACGGCACCAATAAAAAAGTGCCCTGATCTCTCAGGACACTTTTCAACTAACCAACTCAACCAAACATCATGAAATCCATTGAAGGATTGCACAATTCTTTTATGATAATTCTATCATTCTCTTAGGCTTTGGCAACGCCTCTTCTTTTTTCGGCAAGGCAAATCGCAATATTCCATTCTCATAGGAAGCATCGATTTTATCCGCATCAACGGATTCAGGAAGTGTGAAGGACCTCTTGAAAGAAGCGTATCCAAATTCCCTCCTCGTGTAATTACCTTCCTTCGTCTCGTTCTCTGTTTTTACTTCGGAGGAAATCGTTAAAAGATTGTCATCAATCTCAATGTTAAAATCCTCTTTCTTCCTTCCGGGAACCGACATTTCCAATTCAAACCCGGTTTCATTTTCTTTAATGTTCACTGCTGGAACGGTACTGTTGAAATTTTCCATTCCACCAAACCAATCAGGTTTGAAAATCTCGTTCATCAATGAAGGAAACAACACGTCATTTCTTTTAATTAGGTTCATAACTTTTATATTTTTTTAGATTAAACTTTGTTACGCCTAGCATAAGACAAATCCTATACCACTGAAACTTTTATGTCAATATGTCCTAATTACTCAAAGCAATGATGTCAATATGACATTATTTTATTTTTTGAGTTCGTTTAAAATGCTTTTTAAGTAAGGTATTGTCAGCCCTCTGACTAGATTTATAGCAACATAAATCAATGAACCGAATCAAGAATATATTTTACAGGGTACGAAGTAAGATCGCTTTCTATCCCACAATTATTTCGGTTACCGGAATATTGGTCGCCTTCCTGTTTATTTATCTGGAACAGAGGGGCATTTCCAAATACCTAATGGACATGGCCCCAGGTCTCGTCATTGAAAATACGGAAACCGCAAGAACGCTTTTAAGCACGTTGATCGGCGGGTTGATTTCCTTGATGGTATTCAGTTTTTCCATGGTTATGATATTACTGAACCAAGCCTCCAGCAACTTTTCCCCTAGAGTGCTGCCTGGTATAATTTCCGATGAGAAACACCAAATTGTATTGGGGCTTTATCTGGCCGTGATTCTATACAATATTTTCATTCTGGTCTCTATTGAACCGACCGACCCCTCCTACCAAACCCCGGGATTTTCGGTACTGATTGCCATTATTCTAACGGTTCTATGTTTGGCTTCCTTTATCTATTTCATTCACAACATATCCCAATCCATACAGGTTGGAACGATTCTTTACGCCATCCACTCTAGAACCAAGAAAAGTCTATTGGAAGTTTTGGAGACCGAAGTAAAAAACGCTATCGATTTTCCAGAGATGCACGATTGGGCGGCTTTAAAACTGGACAAAACGGGCTATTTTCAGGGCGCACTTAAAGATGATTTGTTGGATATCTGTCTTGAGAACGAACTAAAAATCGCCTTTATAATCCGAAAAGGCCAGTTTATCCTGAGTAATCAAGTAGGAATTTTAACGAACAAATCCATTTCGGAAGAAATTAAAGCAAAGATTTTCAAGTGCTTGATCATCTCTAAGGAAGAACTTACAGGTGATAATTATCTTTATGGTTTTCGGCAAATTTCCGAAATCGGCATAAAGGCCATGTCCCCGGGAATCAATGACCCCGGGACCGCCCTAAATAGTATCGACTACCTTACGGAATTGTTCACCTTTCTCATGCAAACCAGGGATTTTGAATATTTAAGCAACGAGGATGGAACAAATCAGGTGCGATTCATACGAAATACCTTTCCTGAAGTGCTGTACAATGTCTTGGCAACCTACAGGCCCTATTGCGCCCACGATATCATGGTCACCGGCAAACTATTGAACATGCTCTCTTTATTACGCCAAAGAACGGTTAATTCACAACAAAGCGATGCCATAGTATTGGAAACGGATAATCTAAAAAAGGATATGGAAAAAATGATAAAAAACCAACGGGACCTTACCCAACTGAGGGATGGATTTCATGTATGGTCCTAATTATAATGTGCCTTGAAAATATTGATGATTATCTCTGGCGGAACTATTTTGTTGGGGTACTCGTGCATAATGGACAACACCTGCTCAATGGCCGATGGCGGCAGCCCCATACGTAGGCCAATATCATGTAAGCGCTCAATCTCCTTGAGGTTATTTTCATCATCGATGTTCATCAATAGAATCAACCGATTGAATTGGACCAACCGTTCCGCTTGGGATTTTGGAATTATGTGCTCCACTTCTCTTTGAAAAAGCCCATCGAACTCCCTTTTACTCACTTCAAGGCTCTGTGCCACATTAAAAAGAAAATCATATTCCGATTGCTTTAAGGTATTATCAACCCTGGCAAAAGCGATCATTTCAGAGAGAATACTCAATTTTTCCTTTAAGGTGTTCACTGCAATTCCTTTATACATTTATTTCTATGGAGATAACAACAAAATTGAAAGAATAGTATAGTTTAATCTATGAAAAACAGTTATTTAACAAATATGATCGGGTTTCCCGTTCAACGGATTCTTTTATGTCCATGTACAGCGATCAGGAACCAATAATAATGATAACTTGCATGAAATTTAAAGTTTATGACAAACAACGATATATTTAAAAAATTGAGGGTTGCCCTAAAGCTTCGGGATGACGAAATTGTGGAAATCCTGACCCTGGTCGACTTTAAGATTTCAAAAAGTGAATTGGGTGCTTTTTTTAGAAAGGAGGACCACCCAAACTATATGGAATGTGGTGATCAAATACTTCGTAATTTCCTGAACGGACTTGTCATATACCTGAGAGGGACCCGGGAAAATCCTAAAAATCCAGGTGAAGTTCTCTTGGACAAGGAACCCACCAAGAATTTCGACAAAACCAAAAGTTTTAAAAAACAACAATTGAAAAACGTGGATACCAACTTAAGTCACGGAAAATACAAGAACAAAAAAAAATCCTGATGCTGGCATCAGGATTTTTTGTTTGATTTCTAAATTGTTAAGAGGCAATCCTCACAGGCACGGTATAAAGCTTACCTTCCTCCACATTCGAAACGTCCACTTTTTGGTAGTTCAACCTTCCCTTCACAAATCGCTCCAAATTTACGGATTCCGTATCCACGGATAACACAACGATTTCCCCTGCACTGTTCAAGGTGAACCGTACTTGTGCAGTAAGGTCGGACTCCATTTCAGTAAAGGAATTGTTTTCCAACATTTTGGTAATTTGATTGGAAAGACTCTTTTCAGGTTCAACACCTGTTGCATCGTTGGCTAAAACATTTCCTGTTGCTAATAGCAAAGCTGCTACAAAAACTAAACTTAATTTTCTCATGACTTGTTGTTTTTTGACTTCCATTTCTGAAAGTTGATTAATAATTGATTGATGATGATTTACTAAAAAGACGCCTCAAAAATGAGAATGTTACAACAGAACATCGTTTTAACATTTTTTTAATCAAAATCATCGCTTCTAATAGCAAGTCAAAGTTACATTGAAAAGGTTTGCTGTGACGGTTACTGACAAGTCTTAACCAAATCTTCAAATGAGTAAGCCGGCGATGAACCTAAATTTAAAATAGGCATTTCCACATGCATGGGATTCCCTTAAGGGAGTTAAAAAAGGTTTCGATTATTGTCAACCTTTCAATAAATGTTGTGCAAAATTTGCGGCAAATTCGCGTTAACAATAAAAAAAAGGCAATGTTACGGTAACATTGCCTTTCTATAAAAAATATTCTTTAGGAATACTTATTTCAATACTTCCTCCACTTTATCGGCAGCTTCCTTGAACTGTACCGCGGAATGGACCGCTAATCCAGAATTGTCAATAATCTCCTTGGCCAACTCCGCATTGGTCCCTTGCAAACGCACGATAATGGGAACCTTGATACTATCGCCCATATTCTTATAGGCATCTACTACACCTTGGGCGACCCTGTCACAACGCACGATTCCTCCAAAAATATTGATAAGGATTGCCTTTACGTTGGGATCCTTTAGAATAATCCTAAAAGCTTCTTCCACCCTTTTGGCATCGGCGGTACCGCCAACATCCAAGAAGTTTGCAGGCTCACCTCCGGCCATTTTGATCAAATCCATGGTAGCCATTGCCAAACCGGCACCATTTACCATACATCCCACGTTTCCATCCAAATCCACGTAGTTTAGACCTACGGCCCTTGCTTCGACCTCGATTGGATTTTCTTCCCGCAAATCCCTCATTTCGGCATATTGCTTTCTGCGATAAAGCGCGTTGTCATCAATGGAAACCTTAGCATCCACCGCCATAATCTTATCATCGGATGTTTTCAAAACAGGGTTGATTTCGAACATACTGGAATCGCTCTGTACATAGGCCTTGTACAAGGCCGAAACAAATTTGGTCATTTCCTTAAATGCGGTTCCTGATAGGCCCAAATTGAAGGCTATTTTTCTCGCTTGGAAACCAAGAAGTCCCGTTGCTGGGTCGATCTCCTCGGTAAAAATCAAATGCGGTGTCTTTTCGGCCACTTCTTCTATATCCATACCGCCTTCGGTAGAATACATGATCATATTTCTGCCTGTACTCCTGTTTAATAAGACCGACATATAAAATTCACTGGTTTCACTATCACCGGGATAGTAAACATCCTCGGCCACCAAAACCTGATGTACTTTTTTACCCTCGGCGGAAGTTTGAGGAGTGACCAGGTTCATACCTATAATTTGTCCTGCAAGCTCCTCGACCTCCTTCAAATTTTTGGCCAATTTAACGCCACCACCTTTTCCGCGACCACCGGCGTGAACCTGCGCTTTGACCACATGCCATCCGGTTCCCGTTTCCGCTGTCAATTGTTTGGCCGCGTCAACCGCTTCCTTGGCACTATGCGCTACGATTCCTCTTTGTATGCGAACGCCAAAACTTGATAATATCTCTTTTCCTTGATATTCGTGAAGGTTCATATTAGGGTAGTTTTATTTGTTGGGCAAAAATAGGAAAGACAGGGTAATTATTGAAAATTAAACTTGATTAAATGAATAAGGTCCTGCCAATTCGTTCAAACTTGTCCACATTAACTTTCAATATTTTTGAAATCCAAGGGGTCAAAATTCTTAAAATGGCCGTTCAATTCAATAATTTTCCGGGTTCTTTCCACTTGGGATAGCACATTGATCGTTGTCACCAGATGGTTATAAATAAATTCCAGTCGCTCCTGTTCCTTGGATATTTTTAATAACTGGTATTCTTGTTCATAGGAAAGCCCTATTTTATGTGCCAACACAAAACTATTGTACTTGGCCAGGTCAATCGGTGTGTTTGGAAGTTCCATAATCGCATAAAGTTCCCGAATCTTTTTCACCACCTCTGCCTTATAACTGGCCGGACAGATATAATCATGCTCCAATAATTCCACAAGTCCGCCAGGGTATAGCTTCTCCCCCATTTGCGGCTCAAATAGAACGACCTTAAATACTTGTCTGGCCACACATACAACATCCATCTCCCCTCCTTCATAAGTGTTGACCACTTCTACCAGTTGCACCTCCGTCCCGTACTCCAATCGATTGTTATGGAAAACCGGTATTCCAAAGGTAATGGCCTCTTCCCTACAATCCTGGATCAGCTGTTTGTACCTGGGCTCAAAAATATGCAAGGGCACAGTTTCGCCGGGAAAGAAAACGGATTTTAAAGGAAAAAGAGGTAGTTTCATTAAAATATAAATGATGTGATTATCAATGCAGTTTATTAACCCATTGATACTTTATGAAAAACTGAATTTCTTTCTAAATTACAAAGCTTGTATATAGCATACAAGCAAAAGATGGATTTTACTGTTACATTTGACACATTTTGTTGTATTATTCTATTTTACAGGCTAAATATTTGTGGGAATCCTTTGTTACTACTAGCTTTGTCAAAAATATATCGCTATGAACAATGTGGATTTACTGAAAATCGCCAAAACGTACGGAGACCCCGTCTACGTTTATGACTCCGAAAAAATAACCTCCCAGTTCAATAGGCTTACCAAAGCCTTTGGTACCGTAAAGAAATTGAAGTTGAATTACGCTGCCAAGGCTCTATCCAATATCACCATTTTAAAATTGATGAACAGTTTGGGAAGTGGCCTGGATACCGTATCCATTCAGGAAGTACAACTGGGTCTATTGGCAGGTTTTAAACCAGAGTCCATCATTTTCACCCCCAACGGCGTCTCTTTGGAAGAAATTGAGGAGGCGGCCAAATTGGGCGTTCGGATCAACATTGACAACCTTTCCATCTTGGAACAGTTTGGTAGCAAGCATCCGGACATTCCGGTTTGTATCCGGATAAATCCGCATGTAATGGCTGGAGGAAACTCGAAAATATCCGTAGGCCATATCGATTCCAAATTCGGTATAAGCATACATCAAATACCGCATTTATTGCGAATTGTGGAGCTTACTAAAATGAATATCAACGGAATACACATGCATACCGGAAGCGATATTTTGGACATCGATGTATTCCTCTACGCTTCGGAAATCCTTTTTGAAACCGCCAAAAACTTTAAAAATTTGGATTTTATCGATTTTGGAAGTGGATTCAAGGTTCCCTATAAAGAAGGCGATATTGAGACGAACGTTGAGGAACTGGGAAAAAAGTTGGGTTCAAGATTCAATGAATTCTGCAAAGAATATGGCAAAGACCTTACCCTGGCCTTCGAGCCCGGAAAATTCCTCGTAAGTGAAGCCGGATTCTTTTTGGCCAAAGTGAACGTTGTAAAACAAACTACCTCTACCGTTTTTGCCAGTGTGGATACGGGCTTCAATCACTTGATCAGGCCCATGCTCTATGGGGCTACCCATTCCATTGAAAACATTTCCAATCCGGAGGGAAGGGAGCGCTATTATTCGGTGGTGGGCTACATCTGCGAAACGGACACTTTTGCTAGCAACAGAAGAATCAATGAGATATCAGAAGGGGATATTCTGTGTTTCAAGAATGCGGGAGCCTATTGCTTTACCATGGCCAGCAATTACAATTCCAGGTTTAGACCGCCGGAAGTTTTATGGCACAAAGGTCAGGCGATTTTGATACGGGAACGTGAGACCTTTGACGATTTAATTAAGAATCAGGTAGATGTAAAGGACTTATTTGCGGTAAAGCAACCTGAGAAAGTGAAATAAAGACCCAAAAAAAACGTTAGCTTTGGTATAATTGTTGGACTAACTCCATAACAAGTATGAACTCTAGCGTTTCCTTACATATCAAAAATCTATTTTTAGTCGCGTTTTTATTGATTTCTGCTGGGTCGCAGGCCCAAGAGGTGAAATGGCTTTCTTGGAACGAAGCCGCAGAATTGGCAGCTACGGATAAAAATCCAAAAAAAGTATTTGTCGATGTCTACACCGATTGGTGCGGATGGTGCAAAAAAATGGATAAGGATACATTCCAAAACCCGGAAGTGGCCGCCTACATGACGGAAAACTTCTACATGGTCAAGCTTGACGGCGAAGGTGCGGAGCCTATAGAATTCAAGGGAAAAACCTATAAGTTTGTGCCATCGGGTAGAAAAGGCTACCATGAGCTTGCAGCAGCCCTAATGCAGGGAAGATTAAGCTATCCTACCACCATATTCCTTGATGAAAAATTCAATATGCTTTCACCAGTACCCGGCTACCAAAAACCGGAACCTTTCCTAAATATCGCCCGATACTTTGGTGAGGATATTTATAAGGAAAAGGATTGGAAAACCTACGCTGAAGCGGGAAAATAAGTTGCTACAGTATTGCTGTGACCAAAAAACCCAAATAGGTTCCCAAGGCATTTCCCAAAGTCCCAACCAATATTGCCGGAAGCACAAGTTCTTGGCGCCCAAAGGTCTCCGCTAAGGCAATCGCAGAAGCTCCACCTCCAACATTTGCCTGACTTGCTATGGCCACCATATCCCAATCCCTTAAAAAAAGACCACCAAGAAGCACAATAATGACACCATGTAAGAAAACGGCCAACACGGTAAAGGAGAAAAGGATTAATCCTACTTCCTTAAGTTGAACCACGGCATCAATTTCACAATAAGCACCTATAACGGCTAGAAATAGATATACGGTATATAGACCAAGGGTTTGGGCTCCTTTTATTTTTTCGACGAAAGGAAATTGGGCCATTACAATCCCCAAGGTTGAAATGATGAGAATACTGGGTATCCTAGGTATTAATGTGTGTAAAACATCCGAGAGTAGATAGGCCCCCACACCCAAAAAAACGATAAGGCTTAACTCTTCTAATGTCAGTGGTTCCGTGGTACCCTGCTGCTCCTTCAAGGGTTCCTTTTCCAGTATGCGCCGATCCGCTATAAACCTTCTTAGCACGTGCGGAAGGGCAATGGTCGCCATGATCCATAGTGCCGTTATCACATTGTCCACGGCAATGGTACCCGCATATAACAACCCATTTTCCTGAAAACCATATATAAGGGCCACCGCATTAAAATTGACACTCCCTCCCGTGTAGGTACCCGTTAGCATCCCCGCCAAAACTTTGGCTTCCGGGCCCAACACGCCTTGGGGACCAACAATGACCCAGGCAAGAAGAATACCTGCCACCGTTGCCAAAGAACCGAATAAAAACAATAGCAACATGGGTACACCTGCTTTTTTAATGGCCCTAATATTTGCTCCTAGAAGAAGGTAGAAAATGGAAATCGGGGCCAAGTAGGTAAATACTGCATCATATAAAGGTATACTGTTGGATGCGGAAGGAATTATTTGGAGGTTGGCACAAACTGCGGTAAACAATATAACCAAAAGGGCTCCTCCCAATGGTTTGCCCCAAGAGGTCTTGGCCGCCCTGACCGATAGCCAAACCATTAGACAAAGTACGGCGAATACGAAAAGGGGTTGGTTGGTGAAGTTCATTTTGCACAAGATACTAAAAAGTTCGTGGTATATTCCCAACATCTGAAACCGAACCAAAGATGACTTGTACCATGGAATTTTAATCGCTACTTTTCTATCTCAAAATCAATTTATGCGTTACACCTTCCTACTTGGTATCATACTAATAGTTTCTTGCAAACCGAATGGCAGCAACCCTATACAAGCTGAACCAGGGGTGTCTTTGGAATTGGCTCAAGAACGGTCCGAGACCTTCAAAAACATACAGTATAAACTCCATTTTCACATACCGGATTCCTTGGAAAAACCCATATTCGCCAGTGAAACACTGACATTTGAACTTCTGGGCAGTAAGGATTTCTATTTGGATTTTAAGGAGCATCCAGATCATTTAAAAAAAATCGTGGTCAATGGAAGACCCATTGAAATCCAGCACCAAAACGAGCACATCAGAATTCCAAAGTCCAATTTGGTAAAGGGGAAAAACTCCTTGGAAATCGATTTTTTAGCCGGTGAACTTTCACTAAACAGAAATGAAGACTATCTATACACCCTTCTGGTACCAGATCGGGCACGAACGCTTTTTCCCTGCTTTGACCAGCCTAATTTAAAAGCTACCTACTCGCTGACAATTACCGCCCCTGAAAACTGGAAAGTACTCTGTGCCGCTCCAGAAATTGACCAGTTCACCAAAAACGGATGTACGGAACATCGGTTTGGGGAGTCGGACAAAATGAGCACGTATCTTTTTTCCTTCGTGGCGGGAAAGTTTAAATCCGAAGAAATGGCCATAGCCAATTTTCCTATGAAAATGTTATATCGGGAAACCGATGAAGAAAAAATCAGTTATAGTATCGATTCCATTTTCCAGTTGCACCACAGTTCCAAAGTGTTTCTCGAATCCTATACCGATTTTCCCTTCCCCTTTCAAAAACTCGATTTTGCCACGATTCCAGGCTTTCAATACGGCGGTATGGAACATGTGGGGGCCATTCAATACAAGGAAAGTTCCCTTTTTTTGGATGGCAGCGCTACGGAAAACAGAAAACTGGGCAGGGCCAAACTGATTGCCCATGAAACTTCCCATATGTGGTTTGGGGATTTGGTAACCATGGACTGGTTCAATGATGTTTGGATGAAGGAAGTTTTTGCCAACTTCATGGCGGATAAAATCGTAAATCCCGCGTTTCCTTCCATAAACCATGAATTGGCATTTATGGTGGGCCATTACCCAAGTGCATACGGTGAAGACCGTACAAAAGGTACGAATCCAATCAGGCAAGAATTGAAAAACCTCAACAATGCGGGTTCGCTTTATGGCAGTATCATCTATAACAAGGCGCCCATTATGATGCGACAGTTGGAAGCGGTCTTGGGTAAGGAAAACTTTCAAAAAGGTATTCAGGAATACATAAAAACCTATCAAAATTCGAATGCGAATTGGAACGACCTCGTGAAGATTTTGGATAACCGTACGGATATAGACCTCCTTTCTTGGAGCGAGGTCTGGGTAAATAGTTCCGGTAGGCCCATTTTCAAGGATAGTATAACATATACGGAGGTCGGCAAGATTTCCTCTTTGGAATTGATACAAATGGCCGAAGATGCTTCGGACCAAATTTGGCCCCAGATTTTTGAGATTTCCTTGGTCTATCCCGATTCCATCCTAAGAATTCCGGTGGAATTTACCGGAGACAAACTGGAAATCACCGAGGCCTTTGGACTTCAGAAACCACTCGCAGTCCTTTATAATTCCGATGGTATGGGATATGGCGTATTTCCAATACATCCGAAAGCTTTTGAGACCATAGCTATGATGGGTGATGAAGTCGCTAGAGGTTCCTTGTACATAAACGCCTATGAAAATGCATTAAATGGAACTACAAAACCTTTGGAGCTACTCCATTTTTATGAAAACCGATTGTATCTGGAAGGGAATGAATTGTTAGCGAATTTGTTATCGGGGTATTTGAGAAACCTGTTCTGGAAATACCTATCGGAAGAGGAACGTCGCTTGGAGCAATCCAAAATAACGGATAATTTGTGGTCCCAATTGCAAAAGGACCTTACCCCTAACAAGAAAAAGACCTTGTTCTCGACCTTCCAGTCGGTGGCTTACACAGGAGCTTCCTTCCAACAGTTGTACGATATTTGGTCCAAAAAAATCGAAATATCCAATCTTCGACTGAACAAGGATGACTTTACCGAAATGGCCTTGGACCTAGCACTCTATCAACATCCTGAATCACAGGAAATTTTGCAAACGGCTAAAAACGCCCTTGACAATCCGGACAAATTGGAACGCTTCAACTTCCTGCTACCTTCCGTTTCACAGGATGCATCGGTAAAAAGCGACTTTATGGAATCCATGAAACTTGAAAAGAACCGTTCAAAGGAAGTTTGGACAGCATCGGCATTGAATAATATTAATCATCCCCTCCACCAAGAATTTGCCTTGAAACATCTTAGGCCCAGTCTAAACCTTTTGGATGAAATACAACAAACAGGCGATATTTTCTTTCCAAAACGCTGGTTGAGCAGCACCATAGGTAATCATACCTCAAACGAAGCCTACGAAATCATGCAGGAATATTTGAAGGATAATCCGGAACTAAACCCCTCCCTTAAAAACAAGTTATGGCAAGCCGCCGATGACCTTCGAAGGGTTCAACTTCTAAACAAAAGGATAATCCAATAAACTAAAATAGGATATCAGTTGACATTAATCAACAGTTATAGTGGAAATACCCCATCTAACTGCCGAGTTGTTCTCCTCGTCGGCCTTAACTATTACGTAAAACTGGGAACCTGCGGAATTAAAAAAGCCAAAATACCCGTGAGACGAGAAAAGGGAAAAATTGCCATTCGTATCCGTTCCTAAAAACTTTGGCAACTCTATTTCGCCTTGGAAGTTGTAAAAATCTTCGGTGTATTTTTTAACAACACCTCCAGGTTTATAATCCCAATCCCATAACCCTTCGTCTACGATAGTATATATTACATTTGCTTCTGCATGGGAATCCATAGTCGAAATACGTTTTCCTTGCTCACCTAATAATTTTCCGCTATATGTCATATCATTCGTTTGATTCTCTGAAGCGTTAAATACATTCCTGGCCCTAGAAAATAATTTATCCCCAGATTCAGATATCCAAATATTTCCGCTAAATTCAAAATCACCGTGATATGGAGAATCGTAAAGATAATGTGCAGTCCCTCCAGAAATGTCATACTTTTCAAAATCGGACGGGGAAAGACCATTATCTGCGCCATAAATATAACTGCCGCTAGGATGCAACTTGGCCCTAGTCCCCGCATAAATGGTATTTCCTGTGTTTTGTGTCTCATTTCCAGTGGACAAATCAATACACCTAATACGTTCATGCTGATCTACACGTGGAAAGGCATATGCCCAATTGTTTGGTCCCAAAACAATATCAAATACGTCCGTTGTGACGCTGTACATTTGAATCAATTCCATAGATGATAAATTTATATAGGAAATATATCCATCATGACCAACTACGGCTAAATTACCATCTTGACTAATAGATACGCTGGTAGGCGGTAAGTTCAAATCCAATGATTGAATTCCCTGAGAAACTGGATTAATATTAAGAATTTGGTTTGGAAATTCTGAAACCGCAATTATTTTGTCATAATTTCGATCATATTCAGCATCCACAATTTGACCATTATCCAATATCCATTTTTCCTCTTTATAGGCCTTTATATTGACAGGCAGCTCCAAAGCGTTCTGTTGATTATTTCCAATATTTAAAGAATATTCATAGATATTCGTTTCTAACTCGGTTCTATCAACAGTTGAGGTTACCAAAATAGAATCACCTATAGCCAAAAAACCTGAGTCTGGAGAAACTGTTAAATAATCATTTTGATTATTAATGGTCCAATTAAAGTCCAAACCACCTGAATTTTTAATGTAAAACTCGGTTGAATCTTCTTGATAATCAAATTCCAGAATGCTCTTTGATATGGCCATTTGAGAAATTTGAGGAGTTTCTATAAATACCGATACATCCATCAACTTTTTACCAGCCGAACTTGAAATTATTTCTACCGAACCAGTGTTCCAACCAACGTTTAAACCGGAAACCTCCGTGGTAACCAAAATTTCATCAATCGTACCGTCCAAAATACCACTGGAAGGAGAAAAAGAAATCCAGTTTGGCTTACTACCTATTCGCCACTCGAGTCTTCCTTCAGGTTGGGAAGAAATAAAAATGGTACCTGATTCACCTTGTAACAACTCCAAATTGTTCGGAGAAACTATCAACTGTAAATCTTTGCCTATATCTGAATCATTTTCATTAGAACACGATAGGAGAAAGAATATTCCACAAAGAAATTTAATTGCAAAAAAGGGCTTACTTTTTCCCATATAGTTTTATACTAATTTATCAATCAAACGAGGAATAAGGAAGAATATTTTGAGCAGCTACCTCTAAAGATAATCTTCTATAATAATCCAAATAATCTACCTACTATAATTAGGAGATTCCTTGGTAATGGTCACATCATGTGGATGGCTCTCGTTGATTCCGCTCGCTGTAATCTTTACGAATCGACCTGTCTCCTTTAATGTCGCGATGTCCTTGGCCCCACAGTAGCCCATCCCGGCCCTAAGCCCGCCAACAAATTGATGGATGCTTTCGAACAAGTCACCTTTATAGGGAACCCTACCCACAATGCCCTCAGGAACCAATTTTTTGATATCGTCCTCCACATCCTGAAAGTAACGGTCCTTGCTACCTTGCTTCATGGCTTCCACGGAGCCCATGCCCCTATAACTTTTGAATTTTCGGCCTTCGTAGATAATGGTTTCCCCGGGGGACTCCTTCGTTCCAGCCAAAAGCGAACCTAACATAACAGTGTCCGCACCTGCGGCAATAGCCTTGGGAATATCGCCTGTGTAACGAATACCGCCATCTGCAATAACGGGAACCCCGGAACCTTTAATGGCTGCAGCGACCTCCAACACGGCCGAGAATTGTGGAAATCCTACTCCGGCCACGACCCTCGTGGTACAAATAGAGCCAGGACCAATCCCGACTTTGACGGCATCGGCACCAGCATCCACCAAATATTTTGCAGCTTCGCCCGTGGCAATATTCCCCACGATCACATCCAGATCCGGAAATTTCTTTTTGACTTCCTTTAGTATGGTAACCACGCCTTTCGTATGTCCGTGGGCGGTATCGATAACAACGGCATCCACTCCGGCATTCACCAAGGCCTCCGCGCGATCCACGGCATCCATGGTCACCCCCAAAGCCGCAGCAACGCGCAAACGGCCATACTGGTCCTTGTTGGCAATGGGCTTTTGGGTAAGTTTGGTGATGTCCCTAAAGGTGATGAGACCGATTAATTTGTTGTTCTTGTCTACGACCGGAAGTTTTTCAATTTTGTGCTCCTGTAAGATGTCCTCAGCTTCGGATAGGGAAGTTCCTTCCCCCGCGGTGACCAAGTTCTCCGAGGTCATTACCTCCGAAATGGGTCGGTCATTATTCTTTTCGAATCGTAAATCCCTATTTGTTACGATTCCAATCAGCTTGCCTTCATCATCCACAATGGGAATTCCGCCAATACTGTGTTCCTTCATATTGGCCTTGGCATCCTTGACCGTGGAATGCAACGGCATGGTCACGGGATCCAAGATCATTCCACTTTCCGCCCTTTTGACCTTCCTCACTTTAAGGGCCTGCTGCTCTATCGTCATGTTTTTGTGAAGCACCCCTATGCCGCCTTCTTGCGCGATTGCAATTGCCATGCGGGATTCGGTCACGGTATCCATCGCCGCAGAAATTATGGGGACATTGATGGTTATATTTCGGGTGAACTTGGATTGGATATTTACTTCGCGGGGCAGTACTTCTGAATACGCAGGTACCAAAAGTACGTCGTCATACGTAAGGCCTTCTCCAAGAATTTTATTAAGGTGGGCTTCCATGCAATTAAGGATTTAATTGCGTGCAAATATACGCTTTTTAATTGGGATAATTCATTCGATAGAAAGGGGTATTCAATCAAAGTAGCTACGAAAGGTACCCTAATCTTGAAAATCCTAAAAAAAGCGTTCATTCATTCCTATTTTTTAAGTCAAATTAATGTAACCGACATAAAAAAACCGAGCAATTCAAGGAGAATTACTCGGTCATAAGGAATCCTATCAACCTATTTTATTCCAGCGCTGTTTCGCCCTCGTTGGGATTGTACACATAATTGAAGGTATAAACCCTGGATTCATTTAAAAATGCATCCGGCTCCGCAGGTGCGTCCCTATAATAACTTATAATCTCGACCTTGGCAAATTTCCCATCATGGGTCCTAAATACCAAAATCCTGCCCGGAATAGGGGTCACCGTAAAGGTGGCCGGATTGTAATTGTACCATCCTTCGCCGCTTCCCGCAGGTACGGCAAAGGAACCTGCCGCATCCTGATCAAAGGAGAGTCCATCGGCACTTGTGATATCGGAAAAAATCCCATTTTGTACCGTTGCCCCACCATTGCCGTTCCTCGTAGGCTCCTCATTGGTACCCGTAGCCGTACCGCCATTCACCGCTATGGTCGTACCTCGAAAGGCAATGTCCCAATCCGTTTCACTGTCCGTAACGGCCCCGGTCTCAAAACTAAATTTTGTAAATGGGCCTCCTATGGGTTGTCCCTGCCCCCCTGTTTGTGGGGCTTCTAAATTAGACACGGTGTCCGAAACCAGATTGGATAGGACCGTAAAGGTGGCTGCCGATGTTTTTCTGAACCCGTTCGCCGATATTTCAATCTGTCCGGAAGTTGCCCCGGATGGAACCGTAGTTACAATTTCGGTAGTGGAGACCGAAGTAACAGTGGCCGGAATTCCATTGAATGAAACTGAAATATTGGAAGCGTCCGATGGAAAATCGGTTCCGGTAATTCTAATTTCGGTACCCACGGTGCCGGATTCTGGTGAAATAGTGGTTACCGTAAATTCCGATACCGCGTCGCCATCATCATCGCTACAGGCCAAAAAGGAAAAAACCACCATTAGAAAGGTAAAAAGTTTTAACGTTGTTTTCATAAAAATCTAAATTTAAAATGTAATGTTTAATCGAGTGAATAATTGAATACCAGGATTTATCAGAACCTCGTTATCCTGTAAAGCGAGGGGGTTGCTCCCCTTAAAGTCCAAAAGATTGTTGGCTCCCAACTGTAGCTGGTAATGCTTGAAGAGGGTTTTTCCCAAGGATAGGTTCACCAAGGAATACCCGTCCACAAAACTGTTGTCAAAATCGTCCAGAAGGTCGTTCCCGTTTCTATCGGTAAGTCCGAACTTGCTCCTATAAACGACCCTTAAATTGGCATTGGCATCCCATTTTGGGATTTCATAAAATACCTTGAAATTAAAGGTGTGGCGGGAACGGTTTTCCAGACCAAAGTACTGGCTTCGCTCCAAACGCACGGTCTGTAGGGTTTCCGGGTCGCGCGCAAAAACGTTCCCTTGTACTAAGGCATCTTCCTGGTCCTTATCATAGGCGAATAGTAGTTGATATCCACCGGAAAGACTCAGGTTTTTAATGCCGTTGAATTTAATATCGGTTTCAAGTCCCTGCGTGTACACCCGTTCCCGATTGATATAGCCAAAAACGTTCTGACCGTTGGTCTTGGAGGCAAGGATTTGGGTGTCGATAAGATTCGTGAAATCGTTGCGGAACAGGTTGACCTCGGTCGTTAATTTTCCCGATTTTAGGGTCATGCCCAAATTATATCCAATGGAACTTTCCGCATTGAGCCGTTGACCCAATTGGGCAGGGTTTACGGCCAAATTGGCAATCTCACCATTTTCCTGCAATCGCTGAATGCCCTGTGCTTCCACTTCCTTGCCAAAAACAGAGTACCCCCCACCCGATGCATTGGTAAAATCGAGGTACAACTGCCTAAAATCCGGGGCCTTGAAACCGCTGCCCACGGAACCTTTGACGGCAAGGCTTGGCGATATTTCATACCGCGCCGAAAGTTTAGGGCTCAGTTGGGAATTGTATTCGCTGTGATTGTCAAACCGAATGCCCGCAATCACATTTAGGCCTTCCAAAGGCGTAAAATCATACTGGGAAAAGACATATTGCGAAAAAAAGGAAACGTTATTGGCGAAAAGGTTTCGCTGTAAGGTTTCCAAATTGCCCCCTACGCCCAGTGTAAAGGTGTTTTCCCCAAATTTTTGGTTAAACCTTACCTCTGGACGGAACAGTTTCTGATTGAAGTCGTTCGCCAAAAGCACCTCATCGGTCAAAATATCCAACGATTCCTCATCGGTTATATAATTGGTATAGTAAAGTTCATATTGTAGATTCGTTTTGGAAGAAGGGTCGTGATTAGCCCGTACCAATAGGTTTAAATCCTGTTCCATGCTGGTACTGGGGGCTATGTCAAAGTCCTGATGAAAGAATCGGCCAGAGACGAAGAAATCAAGTTTTTCCGATGCATCGTAGAAAAGGCGGCCGCTCAACGTATAGTTGTCAAAAGGATTTACCGTCTGCCCTACATCACCGGAGGCTAGGTCATAACCATCCGTGCTGAGCCTATCCACAAAAAAGGAATAACCAAGGTCCTCCTTACGTTGGTTGATGCTAAAATTACTGTTATGATGGTTGAACGTGGCCATGCGATGGCTTAGCTGTCCGCTGATGTTCTCTGATGAAGGCTTTTCAGTAATAATATTGATGACGCCCCCAAGGGCTTCGGAACCAAAGAGACTACTAGAGGGGCCTTTGACCACCTCGATCTGCTTGATGTTGCCAATGGCAAACCGACTCAGATCCAAATTGCCAGAACTGCGCCCCACTACGGGAACACCATCGATCAAAACCAATACGTAATCCGAGGCAATTCCTTGTATTTGTACTCCTTCGCCCCCGCCAACGGTGGCATCGGGAGTCATGATGATTCCCGTTTGTTCGTTCAAAATCTCGTCTAACCGAGTAACCCCTGTTTGCTCCAATTGGGTTTTAGGAATCAAGGTTACCGGCAAGGGCAGTGAGGATAATTGTCTAACCGTTCTGGTAGCTGTGACTACTACCTCCTCCAAATCTTGTGTCAGAATGGAGTCTCTTCTTTCTTCCACCTGTCCTATGGTGAATGTTAGGTAAAGCGTGAAAAAAATTAACGTTAAATTATTTTTATTTAGACTCATTCTGTATAAATTTGGCTCAAAAATAATTATTATTTTAAATCAGTCTAAATAAACTGAATAAAAAAATCAACGAATCCTAAACTTTAACATCTATAAAAAATGAAAAGAGTACAGTTGTTTACCGTAATGTTCGTTCTGGTGGGAGCGAGCGTTTTTGCCCAGACCAAAAAGGAGAAGGACCAAGAATCCATAAAGGAGATGTGCGGCTGTTTTGAAGTAACCTTCAACTTTGCCGAAACCTTTAATTACAGTCAGGATTCCTTGTACAAACCTTCCAAGACAAAGGTGGATAAAGGTCTGGAATGGGCCCAATTGGTAACTGATGAAGACGACAAGATCGTAATTCAGCATATTCTACAGGTAGGCAATCCAGCAGAACCCATGATCGTAAAACACTGGAGACAGGATTGGTTGTATGAAAACACGGATTTCTATTTATACAATGGTGATAACGAATGGAACTACACCCAAAAACCTAAAAATGAAGTCGCGGGACAGTGGACACAAAAAGTCTATCAGGTAGACGACAGTCCAAGGTATGAAGGGAGTGCCTCTTGGGTGCATGTGGATGGAACCAGTTATTGGGAAAACACAACACCTGCCCCATTGCCCAGAAGGGAATACACGACCCGGGGCGATTACAACCTCACCATGCGCGGTAACCGACATGAAATTACCTCCGATGGATGGGTGCACGATCAAGACAATTCCAAAATAGTCCGTAAGGATGGAGAGGCCGATTTCATCTTGGCCAAGGAAAAAGGCTACAATACCTATGTAAAGGTTCCAGATGCACGCTGTAAAGCTGCGGCCGATTGGTGGATCGCGAATGATGGCAAATGGGCCATGGTCCGTGACAAATGGGACGAGGTGTTCGCAAAAGAAACCGATTTGGTGTTAAAGGAAAAGGTGGACAACAAGGTACTTTACAAGCACTTGTTCGAAGATGAAGTTTCAAGTGCCGATAAAATTGGAGCGGTCATAGATTCCTTCGTCGTAGAAGAAAATTCCAAAGTAGCCCTTAAAAGCAAATAAGTCATGAAGAACATTTTAAGTGCCATCTTCACGGCAGCATTTTGTTTGGGTTTGGCAGCACAGGAAAACCCTTTTTTGAAAAGGGAATATTGGAACAATAATCCTTCCATACAAGAGGTTGAGGCTACGATACAGGAAGGACACGACATTACGGAGCGTAACGCCGCCTATTTTGATGGTCCCACCTACGCCATTTTACAAAAGGTAAATACCAAAACCATGGCACATATCATCGCCAAAGAAGGTAACGGTGTTGCTAAATTGACCCATGATGGCAGAATTTACCTGCACTGGGCCGCGTACGCAGGAAACCTGGAATTGGTCAAATACCTACTCGACCAGGGTTCTGATGCCGCGGCAGTGGACGCCCATGGCTATTCCGTAATCAACTTTGCTGCTAATTCTGGAGTAACGGATACCCAAATTTTTGATGCCCTTCTTGAAAATGGAGCGGACGTAAAAGCGACCACCCACAACGGTGCAAACGCTTTGTTACTGGCATCCTCTGGAGCTGATACTTTTGAGTTGCTCCAATATTTTATGGATAAAGGGCTACCGCTAAACAGTGCGGACGATACTGGTAACGGGGTCTTCCAGTATGCCTCCCGTGGCGGGAATATCGCCCTGCTAAAGACCTTGGCAGAAAATAGACTGGATTATAAAAAAGTAACTACTGATGGAGAGAATGCCCTCTTTATGGCTGCCAGAGGAACACGTAGGAATCAAAACGGCAAGGAGGTCTTTGAATATTTGGGAGGTCTTGGTCTTTCCAACCAACTTGTAAACAAAGAAGGCAAAAACCTGCTGCATATAATTTCAGGAAGGAATAAGGACCTTCCCTTGTTCGAACATTTTATAGCATCGGGGGTTTCAACAAATTTGAAGGACAAGGAAGGCCAAACCCCATTTATGATCGCTGCATCCGGAAACGTCCTTGAGGTTGTTGAGCTTTTGGCAAAACATGTGGAGGATATGGATTTAACCAATGACAAAGGTAGAAATGCGCTAATGATGGCTGTGGAAAGGAATAGTGCCGAGGTGGTCGATTTCCTATTGGAACGTGGTGCAGACGCAAGCGCATTGGATACCGACGGGAATTCTCTTGTCTATTACCTGATTCAAAATTACAACCCCCAAAATACCGCCCCGTTTGAAAAAAAGTGGAACCTACTTCAAGAAGCCGGACTAACTATGACCGAAAAGCAGGGCCATGGTAACACGCTCTTACATCTTGCGGCCAAGGCCAACAACTTGGCACTCTTAAAGCGATTGGAGGATTTGGAAATCGATGTCAATCAAAAAAATGAGGATGGAATCACTGCACTTCACTTTGCCGCAATGTCATCCGATAACGAAGACATGTTAAAGTATCTGATTTCCATGGGGGCGGACGTGAGTGCAAAAACCGAATTTGAAGAAACGGTCTACGATCTGGCGAACGAAAACGAATTGTTACAAAAGCACAACGTAGCGTTGGATTTTTTAAAAATATAATTTAAAGAATGAAAAAGTTTTTTATCCCGATAATGACTATCGTCAGTTTAGCCCTACTGGCCTTTGGCAAAGCTACTGAAACCACCTCCTATAAATGTATGATCCAGCTCACCAATTACGTAGGCGAAGGAGCCTACATCGTGGTGTCCATTTTGGACGGTAATGGCAAGTATCAAGAAACCTTGTACGTTCAGGGCGATGATAATGAATGGTACCGTGACCTGGAAGAATGGTGGAAGCAAATTTATGGTATCAGACGGCCTAACCTCGATGCTATAGTGGGTGAGACCGTTACGGGCGGGCAACGCAAAATGACCGTTTTGAACATCCCGACGGATAAAATCGACGCTGGATACAAAATCCGATTTGAATCCGCCGTAGAGGACCAGGAATATTATAAGGACGATCTGGAGTTTGACCTTACCACGGAAAATCTATCGGCCAAAAAGGAAGGCAAGGGCTTTATCCGATATGTACGAATGATTCAACAATAAAATACGTGTATGACCATCTCTATTTGGAGGTATAGTCACTTACTTTTGGCCCTATCCACGGGCCTTTTTTTGATTTTGGCATCCATAACTGGGATTATATTGGCTTTTGAGCCTATACAGGGAGTCTTGAAACCCTATAATCCCGTAGCGTTATCGGAAGTGACCCTGGCCGAAACTCTAGGTTCACTTCAAGCGGAGTACGAGGAGGTTATGAGCATTGAAGTGGATGCAAACGATTTTGTCCTTGCCGATGTACTTACCAACGATGGCGAAGGAAAACGGCTATACATCCATCCCAAAACTGGTGAGTATCTGGGCGAACCGTCCCCGCAACATCCTATTTTTCAATTTACGACGAACCTGCACCGCTCCCTCTTTTTAAAAAGCGTAGGTCGATTTTTCGTGGGCCTGGTTTCTTTTTTACTTTGTCTTATTGCAATAACGGGCGTGGTACTTATCATAAAAAGACAGGGAGGCATTTCAAAATTATTTTCCAAGGTCCACAAGGATTATTTTGAATTGCGATACCATGTCATTTTGGGTCGATGGTTTCTGGTTCCGATTCTCATTTTGGCCGCGACAGGAGCATTTCTATCCGCTGAAAAATTCTCCTTGCTTCCCAGCACGCTCGTTGTTCATGAAAGGGTTAATCCCGATTTAGACGCGGACGAATCGGTAAGGCCCCAAGAATTGGACATTTTCAAAACAATTTCCTTGGCCGATGTACGAAACGTAAATTTTCCCTTCACCCCTTTTCCCGAGGATTATTTTGAGGTTGCACTCAATGACAAGGAAATCTATATCCACCAATATACGGGCGAAATTTTAAGCGAAAAACCATATCCGTTCACATTCTTGGCAAGCAAACTAAGCCTGACCTTGCACACGGGACAAGGTTCTATGCTATGGTCTTTGGTGTTATTACTGGCCAGTGCCTCCCTACTGTTTTTTATCTACTCGGGTTTTGTGATGTGGCGTAAACGCATCCAAAACTCGGTAAAATTTGACCATAAAAATGCCGATGTTTGTTCGCATGTCATTTTGGTAGGCTCCGAAACCGGGACGACTTTCGGCTTCGCCAAATTACTTGAAAAAGCATTGAACAAATTGGGGAAGGAAGTGCTTGTTTGTCAGCTCAATGAGTATAAAATATTTAAAAAAGCGGAACATCTAATTATCCTGACGGCGACCTACGGGGAAGGGGACCCTCCCACCAATGCCCGAAAGTTTATGGATTTATTGGAGACCGTACAACAGCCATATCCGTTGAAATATGCTGTCATCGGTTTTGGCTCCACCCTCTATCCCAACTATTGCAAATACGCCATCGATGTTGAAAAAGGACTGGCTGCAACATCCGGTTTTGAGCAAACGATTCCCCTTTATAAAATCGACAATCAATTCTATGATGCCTTTAGGGAATGGGCCATACAATGGAGCAAAGCGACTGGGGAGCATTTGGAACTTCCGGCAATGGGCATCAAAAATAAAATTCCAAAACTGCATGAATTTGAAGTGGTATCCAAAATCGAACCCAATAGGGACGATACCTTTTTAATCCGACTCAAAGCAAAAGGCAATGCCAAGTTCCAATCTGGGGATTTGTTGGAATACAGACCCACGGAGGATGGAATCCCCAGGTGGTTTTCCATTGCCAAACTAGGCCAGGAAATGCTACTGAGCATCAAGAAACACGAATTTGGTATCGTTTCAAATTACCTAGATTCTCTAAAACCCTTGGAAAACCTTAAAGCTGGCATTAAAGCAAATCCCCATTTCCATTTTCCAAAAAAGGCGAAGGAGATTATCTGTATTTCTAATGGTACGGGTATTGCCCCCTTTTTGGGAATCATTGCGGAAAACAATAGGAAAATTCCGATTCACATGTATTGGGGTGGCCGATACGAAACCTCCCTAGAAATCTACACCCCCTATTTGGAGCATCTCAAAAGTGCCGGAAAACTAAAGACCCTAGAAGTGGCCCTGTCACGTACCGAAGGTTCCAATACGTATGTCCAGGACCTTGTGAAACGAGATTCCCAATTCATTTCCAAAAGCCTAAAAAACGGTGCGGTCGTCATGATTTGTGGGGCATTACGTATGCAGAAAGATGTACTGGAAATTCTTGAAAAAAGTACCTTGGAACACCTCGCTACGTCCCTATGCGATTTTGAAGCCAAGGGGCAATTGAAAATGGATTGTTATTAAATACTACGTCGCATAGGCTCACTTCCTTAAAAAAAACCATATTGATGGATTGGCAAGTTGTTCCCGGTAAACCCCAAAAGCCTTTGGTAAATCATTCAAGGAATAGAAGTCAAATTTATTTTTATTTGTTCTAAATAAGTTTTGCAAATAGAATAGAACCCAATACATTTGCCCAAATTATTTTGAATAAGTCTAATTAAAATGAAAAAGTGCATCGCTATCCCCATTCTCTTACTAAGTATATTCTTGAAAGGGCAACAGCCAACACAGACTACAACTATGGATTCCATCCATTTGAACGAGGTTACCCTAAAAGCCAATGCCATTTTAGGTAGTAAATTCGAGGCAAAGAATAGAACAGGATCGGCTTTTTACATTTCTCCCAAGGAAATCAAGAAATTCAATTATACCGATATCAATCGAACACTTCGAGGGGTACCGGGAGTAAACGTTTACGAGGAGGATGGATTTGGCCTTAGACCCAACATCAGTCTAAGGGGTACCTCTCCTGAGCGAAGTTCTAAAATCACACTCATGGAAGATGGTGTTCTCATTGCACCTGCTCCGTATAGCGCTCCCTCGGCATATTATTTCCCCACCATAGGCCGCATGCAGGCCGTAGAGATACTCAAAGGTAGTAGTCAGGTGCAATATGGCCCATACACTACCGGAGGGGCATTAAATATGATTTCCACGGAGGTGCCGGACAGTTTTGGCATCTTTTTAAATTCGAGCTTTGGAAGCTTCAACAGTGGCCGAATCCATACCCAGGTAGGGGATACGAAAAAAAACTTTGGATATGCCATTGAATACCTGAACTATAATTCCAATGGTTTCAAAGATTTGGACAATGGAGAGAATACGGGCTTTGATAAAAATGACCTGGTCGCAAAATTTAGGGTCAATTCCAATGCCGATGCCAAAGTTCCGCAATCCGTTGAATTGAAGTTCCAATATTCCAATGAAGATTCCAACGAAACATATTTGGGACTTACTGAGACCGACTTTTCCCTAAACCCTTTTAGACGGTACGCGGGCTCACAAAGGGATGAAATGAATACGGAGCACCTTCAGTTTATGTTGACCCACGTACTTGGATTGGGCAAAAATACCTCACTTACTACTACCGCCTACCTCAATGATTTCAACCGAAACTGGTACAAAGTAGATAATGTAACGGTAAATGGTGAGCGACAAAGTATCGCCAATATTATTGAAAACCCGGTCGACCTACAGGCATATTATGATGTCATTAGTGGAAACTCAAATACCACGAATAATGATGTCATTGCCGTCAAAGCCAACAATAGGGAATATCTATCCACGGGTATTCAAACAAAACTGAACCACCGTTGGAGTACCTCTAGTTCGGTGCACGATTTCGAGTTGGGAATGCGTTACCACTATGATGATGAAGACCGATTTCAATGGGTGGATGATTACGGGATAACCAATGGCATTATGGAACTCGTTACCAATCGTTTGGCAGGAACGGACGCAAATAGAATTAGTGATGCGCGTGCTTTTTCCACCTATACACTTTACAAGCTAAAATACAAGAACCTAACACTTACCCCCGGTATTCGATATGAAAATATTCAATTGGGAAGAACAGATTACGGGAGTAGCGATCCGGAACGTTCAGGTACAAACATTTCCACACGGGAAAATAAAGTAGATGTTTTTATACCAGGCATCGGATTCAATTATAATTTTGATAATGTATCCCTTTTTGGGGGTATTCACAAAGGATTTTCCCCTCCAAGCAATCAGGTTGGGGAAAAACCGGAGGAAAGTGTGAATTATGAATTGGGTACACGTTTTACGTACTCAGGCCTCTCTGGGGAGTTGGTCGGTTTTTACAATGACTATAGCAATCTTTTGGGAAGTGATCTCGCAGCAACCGGCGGTACAGGTTCCTTGGACCAATTCAATGCGGGAGAAGTTATTGTTCAAGGCATTGAAGTACTATTAAACTACGATCTGTCGTCATCCAATACAAATATCTCCATACCCATTACTTTGGGGTATACCTTTACGGACACGGAATTCCAGAATAGTTTTGGTAGTGAAAACGATATCTGGGGTACGGTAAGCAAAGGGGATGAATTGCCCTATTTATCAAAACACCAATTAAATGCCGCTGCCAGTATCGAGTATAAAAAATTTGAAGTCCATCTAAACGGACGTTTTAACGGAGCGTTCAGGACCAAAGCGGGAACGGGTTCCATTCCCGCCAATGAGAAGGTCGATTCCAACATAGTTTTGGATTTGGGAACTAAATTTCGCTACAACGATCATATCACGATAACTGCCAATGCAATGAACCTTTTGGATGAAAGGTATGCGGTAGCCCGTGTACCTGCCGGCCTAAGACCCGGTATGCCATTTGGCGTTTTTGGTGGTCTGGAACTACGGTACTAAATTGATGGATGAAACCGAGCATTTTATGCTAGTGGTATTTACCAAATAGCTCCGTTGCCTTGTTGTAAGCGGCCTCAAATACCATCCAGTTTACGTTGGTCTCCGCTTTTTGCGCCGTCAAGTAGGATAACAATTTTTCGGTAGGCATATTACCGGTTAGCTCGTCCTTGGCCATGGGACAACCGCCGAAACCCTGTACGGCCCCGTCAAACCTACGACAGCCGGCCTTGTAGGCGGCATCCACCTTTTCATGCCATTTAGTGGGGGTAGTGTGCAGGTGTGCCCCAAACTCTATGAGCGGATATTTGGGTATTAAATTGGAGAACAGGTATTCGATATTCTTTGGATCCGAAGTTCCCACGGTATCGGAAAGGGAGAGGATCCTGGCACCCATGGAGGCCAATTTTTCCGTCCATTCCCCTACGATTTCCACATTCCATGGATCCCCGTACGGATTTCCAAAACCCATAGAAATGTAGGTGACCACCTCTTTGTTGGCGGCATCGGCAATATTAAAAATCTCCTGGAGCGTTTCTACCGATTGGGCAATGGTCTTATGCGTGTTCCGCATCTGAAAGTTCTCCGATATGGAAAAGGGAAATCCCAAATAATCGATTTCAGTATGCTTTACAGCATCCTCCGCCCCCCGGACATTGGCAATGATCGCCAATAATTTGCTCTTGGTCCTTGAGAGGTCCAATTTGGACAATACCTCGGCCGTATCCACCATTTGGGGTATCGCCTTTGGTGAGACAAAACTTCCGAAGTCCAACGTATCAAAACCACAGCCCAATAAAGACTGCAGATAGCGCACCTTCTCATCCGTAGGAATGAAAGTCTTGATACCTTGCATGGCATCCCTTGGGCATTCTATTAGCTTTACCTTGGTGTTGGACATATTGTAAAAATACAAATTGAATGATGAAGAATACCTACAAACATCTCAAAGACTTAACCCAGCAACAAATAAACTGCCAAGCCAACAAAAACTACTATTTGCAGCCATTTTAATACCACGCCAATAACCTCATTCTTCTGAACCAAGGTTCCTATACTACCGGATAAAAACGCAATGCCACCAAACACCAAGGAGGACACGAAAATGAAAAGAAAACCGAGTATATAAAACTGGACTACGGTACTGATATCATCGGAAAAAAGAAAACCTGGAAAAAAGGCAAGGAAAAATATGGTGACCTTTGGGTTCAAAACATTCATAATAAAACCTTGTTCGAATAAGGAAAACAGACCTTTCTTTTTGCTTCCGTTGTTATTCAATGAAATATCACTATTGCTCCTAAACACCTTAAAAGCTAGGTAAAGCAAGTATAAGGCCCCAAAAACCTTTATGCCGTAAAACACGTTTGGGTTATCCTTAATGACCGCGGAAACACCAAAAGCCAACAACGTGGTATGCACCAAGCAACCCGTCATCAGTCCGGCCACGGTGGCCAGACCGTACTTTTTACCGTTGACCATACTTTGGATCAGGACAAAAATATTATCGGGTCCCGGTGAGATGGCAAGTGCGGCCGTCGCCAATGAAAAAGCAATCAGTACGGAATAATTCAAATTTTCCCTTTTTTCTCCATCGTTGAAAAATACAAATAATACCAGTTCTGGTTTAGGAGTGTGCCAAAATTTATGCTTTTGCTTTTTTTTTGCTGAAGCCGTGAAGATTGTAAATAGCCCGGGCTCTTTGCTATTTTCACATTGATGGCAAAGGGAAAATGAACAAGTAAATTGACACCTTCTTAAATTGGAAATGATATGATACCCTAACCGATTTTTTATATCTTGTTCAAAATTTGGATTCAATAAAACCTTCATCGAGAGAAATTTATTGAAAATCCAAATCAGTAGTTAAACAAATGCTCAAATACAGATTCATCAACCTCAAGAATAATAAATGAAAAAATCAATACTATCTTTAGTAACACTTGTAGTTATAGCCTTTTTCAGCTACAGCTTCAACAACAACAATACAAACACAATTACGGAAAACACTATGGTACAGGCCAACGACAGCATCCTTAGACATGTGGTACTTTTTAAATTCAAGGATGGAACTTCTGCCGAGAATATTAAAAAAGTAGAAGATGCCTTCCATGCCCTGCCTTCCAAGATACCCCAAATTGCGGGATACGAATGGGGCATAAACAATAGTCCGGAAGGTTTGGACAAAGGTTTCACCCATGTGTTCTTTTTGTCCTTTAAAAGCGAGGAGGATAGGGCCATTTATCTACCACATCCTGATCATAAGGCCTTTGGGGCCGTCCTAGGCCCGCATTTGGACGATGTGCACGTGATGGATTATTGGACTTCCAACTAAAGTCTTCTAAACCTCTTCCGCTAGGATCGCTTGGTTTATTTTCTTGACCAAGATGGGTCCCTCATAAATAAATCCGGTCCACAATTGGACCAAGTCGGCCCCCGCACGTAGTTTTTCCAAGGCGTCCTGTGGTGCGTGGATGCCCCCTACCCCAATAATTGGGAAGGCTTTGTTACTACGTTCCGCTAAAAACCGGATGACCTCGGTACTTTTATCCTTCAAGGGCTTACCGCTAAGGCCACCGGCCTCTTCCAAGAGCAGTCCGTGGGATTTGAGGTTTTTTCGCTCGACCGTCGTATTGGTGGCGATTACCCCATCTATTTTGGTATCGGCCACAATATCGATGATATCCAAGAGTTGGTTGTTGGTAAGGTCCGGAGCGATTTTCAATAAAATTGGTCTACGTTTAACGGACCTATCGGTAGCCATCTTCTTGTTGGTCACTTCCAATTCCCTTAAAAGCCTTGTCAAGGGTTCCTTATCCTGAAGTTCCCGTAAGCCCGGGGTATTTGGTGAGCTTACATTCACCACAAAATAATCCACATAATCAAATAGGGCATCAAAACAAATCATGTAATCCTTAATGGCCTCGTCGTTGGGTGTGACCTTGTTTTTACCGATGTTACCCCCGATCAAGACCCTATGCTCGTTTTTCAATCGCTCCACCGCCTCAAAAACACCCTCATTGTTAAAGCCCATCCTGTTGATGATGGCACTATCTGCCTTCAAGCGAAATAACCGCTTTTTAGGGTTTCCGTCCTGCGGTTTTGGTGTCAACGTCCCTATTTCCACAAACCCGAAACCAAAATCCGAAAGTTCATTGTAAAGGACGGCGTTCTTGTCAAATCCTGCGGCCAGACCAACCGGATTTTTAAATTTAAGGCCGAAAACCTCGCGCTCCAATCGTTCGTCCTCCAAGGTGAAGATTGGTTTCAGTAGCCCTAATAATCCCACTTTTGAAATGATTTTGATCAACGCAAAGCTAAAATGATGGACCTTTTCAGGGTCGAATAAAAACAGGATTGGCCGTATTACCGATTTATACATCTTGGGTTGGATTTTTGCAAAAATACAAAGTGCGAACTTTATAGTCCTGATGTCATCCCCTTAAAATTCAACCCTGCCTATTTCTGTTTTGGGGGAATGCTATCGGAATACACTTTTGGTGTTATCACAAAAGGGGAACGGGAGGCTTCATGACAAAGATCCAAATATAATTGGTACTGTTTCGGATTCAATAATGCGAGTAACTTTTTGTCTATCATGGACTGAACCGACTGCATGGAATCCATGACATTGAGGTACTTTAAAGCCAATTGATTCAATTCCTCCACCGTATTTTGTGGGTGCCTATTATAAACATTTTCAAGCTGAACGTTCAATATCTCATTTCTATATTTCAACTCGGCCGATAGATTCAAAAGCTCCTGTTTTTGAACATCGTTCATCTGGAAAATATCCGCGAGCGAATCGTTTTCAGTGATTCCCACCCCCAGAAGACAATCTGCCTGGGACCTAACCGAAAAGGAAATCAGAACCAAAAGAAAGGTCTTAAAAGCTAGAAACCGCATGGAAACATAGATTATTAACGGATGACGAAAATACAATATAAAAGCTATTTTTGGATAAAAACCGAAGATATGAAAGACGTAATGTCACGTTTTTTGGATTATGTGAAGATAGACACCCAAAGCGACCCAAACTCCAAATCCACTCCAAGCACCCAAAAACAATGGGATCTGGCACACAAACTTGTAAGTGAATTAAAGGAAATTGGGATGACCGATGTATACATCGATGAAAGGGCCTACATCATGGCGACACTTCCCAGCAACCTGGATTACGAGATACCCATCATTGGCTTTATATCCCATTTTGACACTTCGCCTGATTTTTCAGGGACACATGTAAACCCACAGATCATCAAGGAGTATGATGGTAAAGATATTGTGCTGAATCCTGAAAAGGGCATTGTTCTATCCCCGGATTATTTTGATGATTTACTACAATACAAAGGACAGACGCTCATCACTACCGATGGAACTACGCTGCTTGGTGCCGATGACAAGGCGGGAATCACCGAAATCATAACGGCCATGGAATATCTTATCAACCATCCGGAGATAAAACATGGAACGATAAAAGTTGGGTTTACGCCCGATGAGGAAATTGGCCGGGGCGCCCATTATTTTGAAGTGGAAAAATTTGGTGCCGACTGGGCCTACACCATGGACGGGAGCCAAATAGGGGAACTGGAATACGAAAACTTTAACGCCGCAAGTGCAAAAATCAGTGTCGCGGGAAAAAGTGTCCATCCCGGCTATGCCAAGTACAAAATGGTCAATGCATTGCTCATCGCCAATAAAATCATCTCCATGCTACCCGAAGCGGAGGTTCCCGAAAAAACTTCGGGCAGGGAAGGATTTTTTCATGTGCACCACGTGCAGGGTGAAATTGAACATGCGGAGATCCAATTGATCATTCGGGATCATTCCAAACCCCGTTTTGAGGAAAGAAAACAACTTCTGCAGGATATCGTTTCACAACTCAATGCCGTCCATAAAGATGCCGTTGCTTTGGAAATAAAGGACCAATATTTCAATATGAAGGAAAAAATAGAACCCGTTTTTCATATTGTTGAAATTGCCAAGGAGGCCATGGAATCCGTTGGTATAACGCCAATTATTAAACCGATCCGTGGCGGTACGGATGGTTCCCAACTGAGCTTTATGGGCCTACCTTGCCCCAACATTTTTGCCGGGGGACATAATTTTCACGGCAAGTACGAGTATGTTCCGGTGGAAAGTATGGAGAAGGCCGTGGCCGTAATCGTTAAAATTTGCGAACTTACAGCTACCAAAAGCTGAGATCATGGAAATATCAGAAAAACTGGATGTATTCTTTTCAGAGGAACATATTTTTAATTCGCCCGTTTTACGATTAAGGAGCCTAATTTTGGAATCGGGATTGGAAGAAACCTACAAATGGAGTTTTCCTACCTACACCTTGGATAACAAGAATGTAGTGGCCATTGGGAAATTTAAAAATCACTTTGCCCTTTGGTTCTTTAATGGCGGTCTCCTCAAAGACCCCTATAATGTTCTGGAGAATGTACAAGAAGGCAAGACCAAAGCTATGCGCCATTGGAAATTTAATAGTGCGGACGAAATAGATGCCGAAAAGATTAAAGAATATATTGACGCAGCTATTGCAAATCAGAAAAAAGGAATTGAGATAACACCCATAAAAAAGAAACAAACCGCCGAACTCATTTTACCGGAATTACTTCAAAAGGAGCTGAACAAAAACCGCGAAGCAAAAAAAGCCTTTGACGCCCTTTCACAGGCAAAACAGCGGGATTATGCTTTGTATATAAATGAGGCCAAAATGGAAAAGACGAAAATTTCCAGATTGGCCAAAATTATTCCTATGATTTCAGTCGGTAAGGGTCTCAACGACCAATACCGTTAACCATTTACCATGAAGCAGTTAGACCATGGGCAGTTTCCAGCCATTTTGGTAGTTGGCCATCAAGTATTGATTCGCTTCCTCGTTCTTGAACTTACCGGATGCATCGTCCCAATAAATTCGGTTACCTGTTTTAAAGGCCGCGTTACCCATGTGAGACACCAAAGCGGCATCATAGCCTACCTTGATCGGTGCAGTTAGCTTGGAAGCATCCCTACTCTTTACGGCCTCTATAAAGTTTTGGGTATGTAGGTCCAACCCGCTTTGACCGCCATTATCGAACTTCATGGCTTCCATTTTAGGAATACCATCCTTGCCCCAACCTTGGAACTCCGTTTCGGGAATCACTTCCCAACCTTGCCTGTCCAATACCAAAGTCCCATTGTTTCCAATAAATGCGATTCCGTGGTTCCTTCCATAGTTACCTCCATCTATCCCTGTGGCATGTTCCCATAAAATCGAGAATCCATCGTACTCATAAACTGTTTGTAGGGTATCGGGAGTTTCAGAGGCATCATCCGGATAGGCAAACTTCCCTCCCAAAGCCATTACGGACTTAGGTGTGCTGGCCTTCATTCCGTACAAGGCATAATCGATCAGGTGTACGCCCCAGTCCGTCATAAGGCCACCTGCGTAATCCCAGAACCATCTAAAATTGAAGTGGAAACGATTTGGATTGAAGGGCCTTTGGGTGGCGGGCCCCAACCACATATCATAGTCAACCCCTGCAGGAGCGGTACCATCCGGTACAATGGGCACGGGTTTCATCCAACCTTGATAGGCCCAGGCCTTTGCCAACCTGATTTCGCCTAATTTACCGGAATGCACAAAATCAATGGCATCCACAAAATGGGGCTGGCTACGCTGCCATTGCCCTATTTGTACCATGCGATCGCTGGCCCCAACATAGTTTAACATGATATTCGCCTCCTGAACGGAATTGGCAATGGGCTTTTCACAGTAAACATCCTTACCTGCCTGTAATGCATCGGTCAATTGCAAACAATGCCAATGGTCCGGCGTTCCAATAATTACCACATCAATATCCTTATTTTCCAACAGTTTTCTATAGTCCTTGTACCATTTGGGCTTTTTGATACCGGCCTTTTCCAAATCGGCAGTACGCTTTTGCAATACGGCTTCATCTACATCGCATAGACCAATAACATTGGTGTCGCTCATTTTAAGAAACGACGAAAGGTCCGAAAACCCCATACCATTGCAACCTATGAGCCCCACATTTACGGTGTCATTGGGACCAACTTTCTTTCTCATGGCCGCCAAAAGCTCCATGGGAAACATAAATGTAGCTCCTGATACGAGCAAACCTGCTGTACTCTTTTTAATAAATTCTCTTCTATTACCAAACATGTCCTTTAATTTTGTTGCTTGAATATAGGAATTTTAAACAAAAAAAAGCACCAATTTTTCTTTGGTGCTTTTCAATTTATTCATGAGGTAAGGTTATTTCTTTTCGGGAGCATTTAGCTTTTTGCTCATTTCCATAGAAATGGCAGACCTGTCGAATTTAAGCTTTCCGGCCATTGTTTCCAAAATGCAGGAAAAATCCTTATCGTTCAATTCAACGACCTTACCGTGCAATCCGCTCTTTGTAATTACCCTATCTCCACGTTTTAACTCCGCAGCAAATTTCTTCTCGTCCTTTTGTCTCTTCATTTGTGGTCTTATCATGAAAAAATAAGCTACCACAAAAATCAAAATCATTGGAAGAAACTGTCCAATATCACCCATATAAATATTCTTAATTTATGTAATCCAATTTATTTTACTGGTCCAAGCGGAGCGGCCCCTTTTGGATTCACAAAAGCCTTTATCCTTAAAAGTTCAGAACCTTTTTCAGTATTTGCAGTAACCGTAATGGTTTTTGTTACTTGGTTTTGTCCTGATCCGTTGAACTTGACGACCAATTCACTGGACTCTCCCGGTGCAATTGGATCTTTTGGTGGGTTTGGCACTGTACAGCCGCAGCTACTCTTTGCATCAGTAATGATTAGGGGGGCGTTACCTGTATTGGTGAATTTAAAGGAAGTCTCCTGAGGCGTTCCTTGTTCAATGGTACCAAAATCATGTTCGGCCTTTTCAAAAGTCATCACCGGAACTGCCTTGGCGGCCTCGTCCCTAACAGCGGCTTCGGCCACATTATCGGATTTAATTTTACTGGAAGCATTTTCCTTACATGAAGTGAATGCGAACATTGCAACTACGCCTGCGGCAAAAACTACTTTTTTCATTATTGATTTTTTTTAGATTGAAACAAAATTAGAAAATATTTTTTTATAACAGGCCACGGCCCATTTTATTAAGCTTTCCTTCCTTTTTATATTCCTTAACAAGCTTGTCCAAAATACCATTGATGAAAATGCTACTTTTTGGAGTGGAATATTCCTTCGCTATTTCCAAATATTCATTTATGGTGACACGCTCCGGTATGGAAGGAAAATTGAGCAGTTCGCAAATGGCCATCTTCAATAATATCGAATCGACATCTGCAATACGGTCTTTATCCCAGTTTGGGGTCTTGCCCTCGATTTCCTTTTCCAACACCTCGTTTTTCAACAACGTTTTTTTCAGCAATTTATTGGCAAAGTCCATATCCTCCTGATCCTTTAACAGTTTGGGAAGAAAGAATTTAGGGTTTTGGTTAGGTTTTACCTTTTTAAATTGTTTCACCAAGAAGGTATTTACAATGGGCAAATCGTCAACCCAAGTTAGTTTATTGTCCTCAAAATAATCGTAAATCTTGTCGTTGGGTGCGACCACCTCCTTGAATAAGGAAATTATAAAGTCTTTGTCCTGTTCATAGCTTCCATTCGGTTTTGCCATGTATTCCTTATAGATTTCGCTCTCAATGATGGATTTATAAATAAGCCTAACATATTCCTCGTTCAAGTACCAATTGTCCAATTTCCTGTTGGAAAGCTCCTCTTTGACCAAGGCGTTATCCTTGATCTGAAGCAGCAATCCGTTGTTTACGAACTTTGACTTGTTGGGAAACTTATTATCTGTTTCATCGGAAAGATACTTTTTTGAGGAGAGGTTCAATTGTTCCGAAGCTTTTTGTTGAATCTCGATTAAAAGACTTAGCCAAAGCAGATAAAGTGTGTAGGTATTCTCTATGCTTACCGCTAAAAATTTCTCCTGTTTTTGAAGTGAATCATCCTTGGATTGGATAAGGGCGTAAATACACTGCATCACTTTTACTCTAATATGCCTTCTTGTAAGCATGTAAAGAACTTTTGTATTGATGAATAATTTCTGGGCAAAAGTACGGATCTATTTAAGTCGCAACCAAACCATTTGAAGCTAATTTTACAACTTTCCTTTTCCTAAATTCCAATGCAATACCTAGATTCTGTCAATTGGGATGCCCTTTAATTAAATACTAGCCCAACTTAGGAATTATATAACAGTTGAATCGTGGTCAAAAAACCTATCTTTGAAAACTTAAAACTACGACCCAAACACTTCATGAAGGAACTTAGGCACCTCAACAAATACTTTAAAAAATACTGGCTTAAACTCTTCGTGGGGATTCTTATAACCATCATCGCAAGGGTATTTCAATTGGTGATGCCATCCTATGTGAACAAGATAATTACCGTGGTAGAGCAGTTTTTGGACGCTGAACTTCCCAAAACGGAGGCCACCTCCTTGCTTTTGGAGTATATTTTAATAATTGTGGGTGCAGCTTTGTTGTCTGGTTTTTTCACATTTTTAATGCGGCAAACCATCATCAACGTATCCCGCTATATAGAATTTGACCTTAAAAATGAGATTTTTGACCATTACCAAAAGCTAAGCCTCAACTTTTATAAAAAGAACAGGACCGGTGATTTGATGAACCGTATCAGCGAAGATGTAAATCAGGTTCGCATGTATGCAGGACCCGCTATCATGTATGGTATTCAGACGCTAACGCTGTTCGTATGCCTGGTACCACTCATGTTCATTAAGGCACCTACCCTGGCGGCCTACACACTACTACCGCTACCCATATTGTCCGTACTTATTTATAAAATCAGTAAGGTAATTCACAAAAGGAGCACCATTGTTCAGCAATATCTATCCAGCCTCTCCACATTTACCCAAGAGACGTTTTCAGGGGTTTCCGTCATAAAGGCCTATACCTTGGAGCCACAGACCAATCAAGAATTAAAGGTCCTGGCTAACGAGGGCAAGGACAAAAGTATGAGCTTGGCACGTGTCAACGCATGGTTCTTTCCGCTAATGATTCTGCTAATTGGCATAAGCAATATTCTTGTTATATATATAGGTGGTGTACAGTATTTGAACGGGAAAATTGGTGTAGGACTTATTGCTGAATTCATTCTTTACGTCAATATGCTTACGTGGCCAGTGGCCATCGTGGGATGGCTTACATCCATTGTGCAAACTGCCGAAGCCAGTCAGAAAAGAATCAACGAGTTTTTGAACCAAAAATCCGAATTGAAAAATGGAAGTCTGGAACTCAAAAATGTTGCAGGCAAAATAGAGTTCAAGGATGTCAGTTTTACGTACGAGGATACCGAAATCAATGCCTTGAAGCAAGTATCTTTTACTATAAATCCAGGAGAAACCATTGCAATTTTAGGTAAAACAGGCTCCGGAAAATCTACAATTTTGGATTTGGTAGCCCGATTATACGATGTCTCATCCGGGGAAATACAAATAGACGGGAAGCCTATTCAAGTCTATGACACTACCAGTTTAAGACAGGCGATCGGTGCCGTTCCCCAAGATGCCTTTTTGTTTTCCGATAGCATCAAGAACAACATCAAATTCGGAAGAGTGGACGCAACGGACGAGGAAATCATTTCCATTGCAAAGGAGGCGGTCGTACATGAGAACATCATGGGGTTTTCCAAAAAATATGATACAGTTTTGGGGGAACGGGGAATCACTTTGAGCGGTGGCCAAAAGCAACGGGTTTCCATAGCAAGGGCCCTATTGAAAAACCCAAAGATTTATTTGTTCGATGATTGCCTTTCGGCCGTGGATACTGAAACGGAGGAAGAAATCCTCACCAACCTGAAAAAAGTTTCCAAGGAAAAGACTACCCTAATTGTAAGTCACAGGGTTTCATCTGCAAAGAACGCCGATAAAATCTTGGTCTTGGATGATGGCAGGCTGGTTCAAGAAGGAACGCATGACGAATTAAACGCGGTACATGGCTATTACCAAGAGCTTTATAAGAACCAGCTATCGAATAAAGAAAACTAAAATTTTGTTGCCGAATAACTATTTTTTTTCCATTTTTGGTAGACTAACCATAGAATATAATTAGGAAATGAGCGAAAGAGATTTAATGGATCAAGAGGAAATTCACTCTAAAGTTTTAAGAGCAGGTAGAAGAACGTACTTTTTTGATGTACGAAGCACGAAAGCCGGCGACTATTATCTAACGATTACGGAAAGTAAGAAATTTACACATGACGATGGTTCCTTCCACTACAAGAAACACAAGATTTACCTGTACAAAGAAGATTTTGAAGCCTTTAAGGAAAATGTCGAGGAAATGATGGATTTTATCATCGATGAAAAGGGACAGGAGGTTATCTCTGAAAGACATCAAAAGGATTTTAAGAAGGAGGACGAGGAAACAAGTACTGCCAACGATTCAAGTTCAAGTGGCAGTTTTACGGATGTAAGTTTTGACGACATTTAAACACTTCTTCAGAAAAATAAATACGACCCTTGTTAAGGGTCGTATTTATTTTAGGTCGTTTTCCAAAAACATTTAAGCGAACTTAACCAGTATCCTGTTCAGTAAAAAAATTCCTCCTACGATCAAAAGACCAAGTTTTACATTCACCAAAAAGGAAATAACCAAAAATAAAACTAGGAAATAGACCGTAAAGCCCACTTGCGCCGTTGCGTAACGCAAAGTACCGGTAAACTCGGCCTCCCATACCTTAGGTTTTACAATGAATTTCCATAAAAGCCACATAGGGAAATTAATAAGGGCAATTAGCACCTTGAAGATATTGAGCCTTTGTTTCGAAATTGAAGTTTGACCGCTTGGTATTACTGTTAATTCAAATTTTGAAACTTCTTGATTGACCTTCCTGGGCCTCAAAAAGGATATTTTTTTGCTTGCCAAATATTCCAGAATCGTATCATAATCCTCTTCGGATGCAATATGTGTGGTAAGTTTTTTTAGGGCATTTGAAACGGCGGATTTTGTCCTTTTTTCGGATCTCTGGATATCCGCTTCTTCGAATAATGACCTGGCGCTAATGGACGTTCCATAATAAACCGCTACGGAATCCGGAAAACCGGTCGCATCCAAATAATTCAGACCCACGGGAACAATCTGCAAATCGATTTCCGGATGCTGTTGTAAGGCCCTAAAAACAATTCTTGTAAATCCCTTGCTCAGGGGCCGAACCCTTCTTTTAAGGTTATGGTTTGCTTCCGGGAACATTACCAGTGCCTTTCCCTGCCCCAAAATTTGGGAACATTTGTCAAAGACTTCATTGTTTTTACTCAGGGAACTCCTGCCGTCACGGATTCGGTACACAGGAATCATTTGAAAGAACTTGAATATTTTATTCAACAAGGGCTTTCCAAATACATCCGCACGAGTCAAAAAATAGGGTTTCCGATTACAGTCCACCGCAATCAACAAAACATCCATAAGGGCACTTTGATGATTGGGCAGAAACATGACCGGTTTGTCCAAGGGTACATTTTCAAGACCAAAAACTACTATTTTTTTATGATATGAATGAAGGCCGGTTTTTATATAGACCTTTACCAAATTATAAAGAAGGTTCTTCATGCAAGTTTTTATCTTTTATGGGTCTCATGTTCCAGAAAGTGGCCAGGAGCAAACCGGAAACCATATGCCAAATTCCCCAAAAAGCCGCTAAAATAGCCATCCCGCCCAAACCTTCAAAAAAAGTGAATATCAACAGTAATCCAAGCCCTGAATTCTGAATTCCGGTTTCGATAGTAATAGACCTTGTATTTTGAGTGTCCAAATTAAAGGCCTTCGCAATGCCATATCCTCCCATAAAAGCCAGTAAATTGTGGAGCAGCACAAGCCAAAAAATGTAAAGAACATACTCTAAAAAGACATCAATATTATTGAACAAGGCCAAGAAGACCAAAAAAATAAAGAACACAAGGGAAAATACCTTAAAAAATTTGGCCATTCGTAACGCAAGGAGCGGTTTCCAATGATTCAGACCCATACCAAGGAGTAAGGGAATACCCAATAACAAGGCCACCAGTTTGACCATTTCAAAAGGTGCTATCGCCACGGAATTGAGTATGGAAGAAGTAGGTCCATATAAAGAACCCCAAAATTCCAAATTGAGAGGTGTCATGATTATGGCCAATAGCGTAGCGATGGCCGTAAGACAAACCGATAATGCCGTATTACCGCCTCCCAAATGGGTAATGTAGTTGGAAATATTACCTCCTGGGCAAGCCGCGACCATAAACATGCCCAAAGCCACACTTGGGTACGGTTTTAAAAGGAAAACCAATAAAAACGTAATTATTGGCAAAAGAAGGAACTGACTTGCAACCCCTACGAATACAGGCTTGGGATTCACCCATAATTGTCTAAAGTCCTTTAACGATATTTCAAGGGCAATCCCAAACATCACCAAGGCCAACACAATGTTCATGAGCCAAAGGGCCTCATTATCGAAATTTATTTGGACACTATCCAGGGTAGCTTCTGTCAAGTAATAAAGATTAAAATCAATCCGCTTAGCGGACAAGACAGCAATATACTAAAATAGCGTTAAAAAGCTAGATTTCCCTTTTTAAGGATATATCTATTGAATCCTGAGCTTTTCTATCATTTCCCTAGAAACATTTCCCGCATAAACGCCATAGGCATCTACCAAGAGTCCTTTTCCTCCGTTGCTGGTTTCTATAACATAAAGAATGGTGCTATCGTCTGGATTGGTCTCACCCTCAAATCTATAGTATTTGACAACATTGAGGTCCACAGCCGTGTGGATTCTCTTTTTTGCCTTATTCTCTATACCGGCATCGCAAAGATTAAAGTCCTCCGTATACCCCTCCTTTTTTAAGTCATTTATGGCTTCTGATAGTGATATATATGATTTTTCCATGTGCTGATTTTAAGTTTCTATAAGTTACCAATAGATTATGCCATTCGCAACATTTTAAGATTTTATAACTTTGAAAAAAAGTTTGTCATGGCCAGAACACCAAGTAATATGTTGGAATTAGGCACAAAAGCCCCTGAATTTAGTCTTTTGGATACCGTATCGGGAGAAACGAAAAGTCTTGAACAACTGAAAGGTGAAAAAGGAACCGTAATCATGTTCATCTGTAACCATTGTCCCTTTGTAATCCATGTAAATCCAAAAATAACAGAGCTTGCCAAAGACTATCAAAGAAAAGGAATTGGGTTTATCGCCATTTCAAGTAATGATATAAAAAATTATCCGCAGGATGCGCCGGAACTTATGACGGTAAAGGCCAAGGAAGAAGGCTATCCTTTTCCCTATTTGTACGATGAAACCCAAGATGTCGCCAAATCCTTTGACGCTGCCTGTACACCCGACTTTTATTTGTTCGACCAGGATTTATCACTGGTATATAGAGGACAATTGGACGATTCCAGGCCAGAGAATGGCGTTCCTCTTACTGGAAAAGACTTATCCAATGCTATGGATGCTGTCATTAACGGAACCAAAGTGGACGAACTTCAAAAACCCAGTATTGGATGTAACATTAAATGGAAGGTGAACTGATTGTCCAATTTTGTGTTTCATTTAAATTCGTATGCACATAACAGATAGCCTAAAGTTTGTTGAGCTGGTCCCTAATCTCTACCAAACGTATATACAAATAGGTACGCGGGCCTATAACCAACATTACCGACATTTATGGCCAAACGGGGACACATCGACCTATATTCAATATAGTTTCACCAAACAGGTGTTGGACAAAGAGGAATTGGATACGAATACCCAATTATACCTGATTCAGTTGGAAGACACTTATGTAGGTATTTTAAAAATTACCTTTGATAAAAAAATGATGACCTATATAGAATCCGATGCGCTTTATTTGGATAAAATCTATATTCTTAAGGAGTATTCGGGCAAAGGTATAGGCGCTAAATGCATTCAATTTATCGTTGGAATCGCCAAAAAACTTTCTAAAAAAGCCATATTCCTGGAATCCATGCAAAAAGGCCCAGCACTTTCGTTTTACCTTGCCAATAATTTCACCATTGTCTCCAATAGCCAAGTACCCTTTGAGAATGTGATTGAAGAGGAAAAACCCATGTACGTTTTAATGAAAGGTATCTAAATTACCATCCCTTTCTAACTATCAAATTCTGGATATGGGCTAAATGATGGTTTCCATGCCAGGCATACTTTCCGATATTCTGGGCAACGGTGACTTTTACGTTGCCATCAGGATGAAGGTAAAAACTCTCGTATTGGGCTTCATCCAATCCTTTTAAGAGATAAACCAGTTTGGCGTGCAAGGCGTCCAAATAGCTCAGGGAAAGTGATACCGGAGCTGTTTTGGCATCGAACAGATTGCTCCAGGATTTTTCTTCGTAGGCCTTTATTAAAGGTGCGTCTTCGGATAGCGCCCATTTAAATCGGGTGTAGCTATGGTGATGGCTATCGGCGATATGATGGACCAATTGTCTTACTGTCCACCCTTGGGGCCTATAGGACGTATCCAACTGCTCCTCATGTAAGGGAATCACCAAGGCCCGGAGCTTTTGGGGTAGAATTTCCAGTTCCTTGATCCAAGAATCCCTAAGTTCCTTGGAAATGGTTTCAGGACAAGTAAAATGTCCTATGGGATAGCGCAGTTCTTCTAAGTTTTCCATGACATAAATGTAGAAAACATAAACGCAGACCAAATAAAAATTCTCAAAAAATGTAGTTCTGATTTGAACGCCCTTCCCACGCCTTCTTTGTAAAAGGAGGCAGTAAATTTTCCATCTATCTCGTACAACAAAAATTTAATAGAGTTTTAACCATAAATCCCTACTCAACCATTATTAATCTAGTAATTTTATAGAGTAATTAAAAATGATATAAAATGGCAGCAATACGTTTAGGTGACAAAGCACCTGATTTTACAGCAGATAGTTCCATGGGAACTATAAACCTTTATGACTATTTAGGGGATAGTTGGGGAATCCTTTTTTCACATCCTGCAGATTTTACACCTGTATGTACCACTGAATTGGGTACTGCAGCAAATTTTAAACCTGAGTTCGATAAACGCAACGTAAAAATGCTAGCGTTAAGTGTGGATGGGGCCGCTTCCCATAACGAGTGGATAAAGGATATCAATGAGGTTCAAAATACAACGGTCAATTTTCCGATTATAGCGGACGAGGACAAAAAAGTTTCAACACTCTATGATATGATACACCCTAATGCCGACAATAATCTTACAGTACGGTCCGTATTTATTATAGCTCCGGACAAGACCGTTAAACTTACCTTGACCTATCCGGCATCAACGGGAAGAAATTTTTATGAATTGTTGCGAGTCATCGACTCTTTACAACTTACAGCCTACCATAAAGTAGCAACACCTGCCAATTGGGAACATGGGAATGACGTGGTGGTGAGTCCGGCAATTCCTACCGAAGAGGCCAAAGGAATGTTCGCCAAAGGGGTGGAAGAAATCAAACCCTACCTAAGGATGACTCCAGACCCAACGACATAATTATCCTAAATTATGTGACCTTGACTTAGAAGTTAAAAAAAGATAATGATAAGATAACTTGGTAAAAAGCTATCTGATAAATAATTAAACGCTATCTTCGCGCTTTAATTAAATTAATTTTTCTATTATGAGTAAAGGAACAGTAAAATTCTTCAACGATTCCAAAGGTTATGGTTTCATCACTGAAGATGGTTCAAACACAGATCATTTTGTACACATTTCTGGCTTAATCGATGAAGTTCGTGAAGGTGATGTTGTAGAATTTGAACTACAACAAGGTAAAAAAGGATTGAATGCCGTTAATGTGAAAGTTATTGACTAGGTTACAAATTATCTTTTTTATAGTTCTAAAAAGCCCGAACCATTTGTTCGGGCTTTTATTTTTTTTTGATATAAACACGCAACCATTCTACATTTTTGAGTCTATAGATAAAGCATCTCAGTTTCCCCACTTTAAAAACTGACCTATGAATACTTTTCTTGGAGTTCTTCTCGTTTTGATTTTTGTAAATATTGCCATGTTGGCAACTAGCCTGCGAAGGAAAAAAAATTAAAATTCCCTGATTTTTACGTAGGGTTTTGAAATCGCAAATTGTTATTCAATTGATAATGAATACTATTTGTTGAACTTTTGACCCCTAATTTTAAATGAAAACATTTCTGGCAATAATATTTCTTTTAATATTGATCAATGCTATTTTGCTGATATCAAATTATCTAAGGACAAAATAAGAACACCCCGGAGGTTCCGAGGTGTTTTTTGTTTTTAGTCCGATTTTTAATTTATCCGACCTTCATCAACTCCACATCAAAAATCAAGGTTGCATCCGGAGGTATGACCCCCCCTGCACCGGCACTTCCATAGGCCAAGTCCGATGGTATAACAAAACGAGCCTTGTCACCAACACGCAGTAAGCCGATACCTTCATCCCAACCTGGGATTACCTGACCTACTCCCAATTGAAAATCTATGGGCGAATTTCTCTTGTACGATGAATCGAACACTTGCCCGTCTACCAAAGCCCCTTCATAATGTACGGATACCTTCTTCCCTTTTTCAGCCTTTGGCCCGTCTCCATTTTGTATCAACTTGTACCTCAAACCGGAGTCGGTTTCATCAAAGCCAGCGGCAATTTTGTCCAATGCAGCCTTTTGGGCGGCTTTTGCAGCTGCCAGACGCTCCACTTTTGTAGTTTCAAATTTTTCAAATGCCTCCACGGCATTCCATGCCTTTGCCTTTTCTCCTACTCTTACAATCTCCACGGAATCCATGGTATCCCCTTGTGAAATGGCATCCACTACTTCCTGTCCACTGGCAACATAACCAAAAACGGTATGTTTGCCATCCAACCACGGCGTTGGAACATGTGTTATAAAGAATTGGCTGCCATTGGTGCCGGGTCCGGCATTGGCCATGGAAAGTACTCCTGGGCCACTATGTTTCAATTCTGGATGGAACTCGTCATCGAACTTATATCCGGCATCACCGGTTCCGGTTCCCAAAGGGCACCCACCCTGAATCATAAAATCTGGGATTACCCTATGGAATTTTAAACCATCATAGTAAGGTTCGCCCAAATCTTTCACCTTGTTTTTCTTCTTACCTTCGGCCAAGGCTACAAAATTCCCTACGGTACCTGGTGTTTTGTCATAGGTCAACTTTACCAATATTTCACCTTTTGTGGTATTGAATTTTGCGTATAATCCGTCTTCCATTTTACTAGTTTTTAATGAGGTGCAAAGGTAGTTAAAAGTATATATTGGAGCCTAGGTCCCTAATCCAACTTTCCATTAGGGATTGAGACCATGGGTATCAACGAGATAAACCAAACTTGCCATGGTGGCGGCACCAAGCTCCAGTTCCCGTTTGTTGACTTGTTCAAACGTATCGTTTTCCGCGTGGTGGTAATCGAAATATCGTTGGGAATCGGGTCTAAGGCCTGCAAGTGTTATTCGTTCATTTTTCAAGGGGCCAATATCCGCCCCGCTTCCGCCCTTTTCAAACAAATGGACCAAATAGGGCTCAAAGAGGTCCTTCCAGCCCATGATTTTTTCAAAACTGGAGTCGGGACCATCAAAGGAAAAGCCCCTTGGGGTAAATCCTCCGGCATCGCTCTCCAAACCAAAAATGTGATTTTCGTTCTTTTCCATCGCTACCTTTGCATATTCGTTTCCTCCACGTAGGCCATTTTCCTCGTTCATGAACAGCACGACACGGATTGTCCGTTTTGGTTTATACCCTATCTGCTTAAATAGCTGAAGAACTTCCATGCTTTGTACGCAACCGGCGCCGTCGTCGTGCGAACCGTCGCCCAAATCCCAAGAATCCAAATGTCCCCCTACCACAATAATTTCATCCGGATGGGTGCTTCCTTTTATTTCACCTATGACATTGTAGGACTCCACATCTGGGAACAGTTTACAGTTCTGTTTGAAGAAAAATTTGGTCTTGGGGTCCAATTGTAACGTGGCGCTCAACAATTCGGCCGCATTCGTACTAATGGCGGCCGCTGGTATTCTTTTGTCCTCAGGCAAATCGCCATAGCTCATGGAGCCTGTATGAGGGTAATCATCCAATCTAAGGTTCATGGATCTGACTATAATACCTATTGCCCCATATTTAGCTGCTTCCAAGGCGCCCGCATAGCGTTGGTCCACACACCCGGAATACGCTGCGAAGGTGTTTATCAATGTGGGATCCATGGGACGATTATAAAAAACAATCTTGCCTTTGATCTTAGACGCTCCCAAAACCGCCAATTCTTCAAGGCCCTTTACTTCAACAATTTCCGACTTAACGCCACTTGGCGGAGTTGCCACCGATCCGCCCAGTGCGGTAAGGGGAACGTTCGTTGTAACCCCCGGAGACGTTTCAAAATAGGCGAACTCCGGTATTCCCCGCACCCATTTTGGCACCATGACAGGCTGTAACCAAACCCTGTCCAATCCCATTGAATCCAGTTCTTGCTTTGTATAATTGACAGCCTGTTGGGCCTGGATGGAACCGGACAGCCGCCCACCGATTTGATTGGAAAGATAATTCAGCCAATCGTAGGATTTCCCCTTGGTCAAAGCGGCATCGTAGATGTTTTTTAATTGTTGTTGGTCCGAATTTTGTGACCATCCAATCTGTACAAAAAATAGGCAAAGAACACCTAACTTAATTGTTCCTTTCACTGCGAAGTTGGTTTTCATAATCGTCTAAATTAGCCATTATTTCAGCTTCCAGTGTGGGCTCCTTGATATCTTTGTATTTTTTTAACCTTTCCAGCAAAATACTGGCTACGATCACCCTAGCGGCCTTTTTGCTGTCCGCAGGTATCGTATACCAAGGTGCGTGCTCTTTAGTGGTATTGTTTATGGCCTCTTCGTAACAAAATTGGTACTTGTCCCATAATTTACGTTCCTTAAGGTCCCCCGGGGAAAACTTCCAATGTTTCTCTCTAAGTGCCAATCTTCGCAACAATCGCTGACGCTGTTCCTCTTTGGAGAGGTGTAAAAAGAACTTGAAGATGATTGTGCCGTTTTCGTGTAGATGGCGTTCAAAATTATTAATCTGCTCAAACCTTTTGTCCCAAAACTTTTGGTCGATATCATCAACATTGTGGATACCAGGAATACGTTCATTGAGTATATATTCCGGATGGACCCTGGTAACAAGTACATTTTCATAATGTGTCCTATTGAATACCCCGAATTTTCCTTTGGCCGGCAATACCAAATAATGTCGCCATAAATAATTATGATCCAACTCCAATTCTGTGGGAACCTTAAAACTATGTACCTGTACGCCCCTTACATTGAAATCCTTGAACACTTCCCTTACCAAACTATCCTTTCCAGCGGTGTCCATTCCTTGAAGACAAATAAGGACACTATATTTGTTATGGGCATAAAGGATGTCCTGAAATTCGCCCAATTCCCTCCTGACCTTACTAAGATCTTTTTTTAATTGCTTATCGGTTTTTCCAAAGTCCTCAAAACTGGGAACTTTTGAAATTTGGATACTTTCATGTACCCTGTATTTTTCAGTATTTATATAATCCATGCCGAAATATAGAATATTAATCGGTGAAGTGGGAATCGGTTTTAAAAAAAATGCCTGTTCTACCTAAAAACTGAACCAATGGACTATTGAACGAACAACTTAGCTCTCCTATCGAAAAAATAATGCTTTTGACAGCCTCCCGATGTACCTTTAACTTTGTAAAAGTCCCAAATTTTACGACCAAACTTAATCGAATGAACAAAACCTACACAATCCTCATACTTGTAGTATGCTTTATTTCCTTTAATTCCTTTGGTAATCTTAGGGAATGTGAGTATGCCGGAGCCAATATCGAATTTGCCAAAACGCAAACGGAAAAGGCATTGGAAATCTCAGATATAAATCTTGTAAAGTACCATGTTTATAAGGCCATAAGTGCCATTCAAAAAACCGATAAAAAACTATCCAACTGTGGTTGCGAACACGCCCAAAAAGATTTGGCGAAAGGTGTTGAAAACCTAAAACTGGCAACAAAACAAGAAGAACTGTTCAAAGCCAAGGATCTACTATTAGTGTCTTTAGAGAGCATCATGAAAGGATTGAATGCCCTTTCAGAACATGAGTACCATATAGAACAAAAGCGGGAAACCTTGGCAAAGACACAATCCCAAAATTCTCAGGACAACCAGATCAATGCAGATACGGAACAGTCCATTAGTCCTATTTATAAGGAAATTGACCAGTCCCTGGAAAAATACCGAAAATCGATTAATACTGTAGTGGAAACGGTCAACTGCAAGGAGGCCAGTAGTTTTGCGCAAAACATCATCGAGCAATGTGAAAACCAGTTATTGATGGAAAACCTGACCGAAGGTAAAAAGTACTATTACCTTAGAACTAAGGAAATTACTGTAAATGCTTTGGAGAAGCTTCGCGATTGCTATGGAAGGTAAAACCTTCCATTACCTAAAAACTTGGATTTCGCACTGCTGTGAAACCTAAATTTATGTGAAAACAACCCAATAAGATACTTAATATTGGCAATATAGGAGCTCCAAACACTAAAAAACCGAACACAAAAAGTAGCGTAATCCGTGATTCGAACTAGTTGGATTATTTACTGGCAAAAAGTTTCACATCTTCTTCCGAAACTTCGGCACCCCCCAGAATAATTAGCCTTTCTACAACGTTCCGTAGTTCACGGATATTTCCGGTCCAATCATAGGCCTTTAGAAGTTCGATGGCTTTTTTGGAAAAAGTCTTGGGCGACATACCTTGCTCGTCCGTAATTTTTTGAGAAAAATGCTCAATCAACAAGGGAATATCCTCCCTTCTATCATTTAGGCTAGGCACTTTGATTAAAATAACCGCTAGCCTGTGGTAAAGGTCCTCCCGAAACTTTCCTTCCTCAATTTCCTTTTGTAGATTTTTGTTGGTGGCCGCCAGGACCCTTACGTCCACTTTGATATCCTTATCCGTTCCTACCCTAGAAATCTTATTTTCCTGCAAGACCCTAAGAACCTTTGCCTGTGCGGAAAGGCTCATGTCCCCAATTTCATCAAGAAATATGGTTCCTTTGTTCGCAGCCTCGAATTTCCCCGCCCGATCCTTTACGGCAGAGGTAAATGCCCCTTTAACATGGCCAAAAAGTTCGCTCTCTATCAATTCAGATGGGATAGCGGCACAGTTCACCTCAATAAACGGCGCCTTGCTCCTGCTACTTTTTTCGTGTAGCCAGTGTGCCACAAGTTCCTTGCCCGTTCCATTGGAGCCGGTAATAAGCACGCGTGCATCGGTCGGGGCCACTTTTTCTATTATTTCCTTAATAGCGGAAATCTCTTGGCTCTCCCCTACCATCTCATAGTTTTTGCTGACTTTTTTCTTTAGAATCTTATTTTCGGCAACCAAATCCTTTCTATCCAAGGCATTTCTAACGGTGGTCAACAATCTGTTTAAATCGGGGGGTTTTGAAATATAATCGAAGGCCCCTAGGCGCATCGTATTCACGGCCGTATCCAAATCCCCATGACCGGAAATCATTATAAATGGAATTTCTGGTTTTATTTTTCGGGCGGCCTCCAGGACTTCAACACCGTCCATTTTTGGCATCTTAATGTCGCAAAGTACTAGGTCGTAGTCATTGTTTTTAATGGTTTCCAATCCTTTTAAACCGTCTTCGGCCTCCTCTACCATATAACTATCACTTTCTTCGGAGAGTATTTTTACCAATACCCTTCTAATGGCCGCTTCATCTTCAATCACTAAAATCCTTGACATACTACTAATTTTTAAATTCCTATTCTAAATCCGGTCCTAAAATACAATCCGGCATCATCGTTCAGCGTAAAAATATCCTTTCTATCGCTATCCCTAAGGGCTCCATTTTGAAAAAGTGAATACCCTCCAACCAAGTAAACGGACATATCCTTGGTTATCTTATACTGGTAACCCAATGTCAATAATAGTGCTGTATAGGAAACGTCCGTAGACAAAATATTATTTGATAACAGAATATTGTTCTGGATATTCACATAATAGCCATCAACGAACAGTTCTGTCTGAAAAAAATGGCCCTTGGGCGTAAAATATTTCATACCCGTTTTTGGCACTCCCAAAACATAGGACCAACTGGGGTGAAAACGTTTCTCATAATATAATACAGGCAAAGGTATCTGCACTGGCGAGTTGGAATTATAGGAAACCCCCAAAACCAAACGGAACGGTTTTTCTATATTTTTTTTATCCTGATAGGCCCCTACCGTATAGTTTATGTTGAAATCGTCCTCCTGCAGCTCTTCCACAAAATTGGAGGACCACCTGGGGGTGACCACACCAACCATGCGCCATTCTTCCGATACTTTGTAGACATAGGCGAAATTCAAATCAAAGACATGTAGTTTTCTTAAGTCCCCGGCATTTGGAAATAGGGTGTCCGGCACTTCAAAATTATACCGATTGTACTCGCTTCCCAAAACGATAAAATCCTTTTTATTTCGTACCGGAATTGGAACGTTCGCCAATAATTTGACCCTGGCCGTCTCCACACCGCCGCTGTTCTCCGGCATTAGCATATACTCCGCCCGAAATACATCTGGTGTCTGACTCCAAAATGTCAAATGTACCATGATTCCTAAAAATAGGGCCCACTTATTTTTGCCCATCATTCCTTACTATCTGGTTGGACATTACTATGTTGAAAAGGGGTTTGCTGAAAAATATGTACATCCCTTTGAGGAAAGGGTATGGTCACGTTATTCTTTCTAAATGCCGCATCTATTTTGTAGCGCAATTCACTTTTTGTCCGTGGATCTGAAAAACTATCGCTGATGAAAAAGTTAAGGGAAAAAAGCAAGGCTGAATCCCCAAAATCCTCAAAAATAACGAAGGGTTTTGGACTTTTAAGTACACCTCTTTGCTCCTTTACCAGGCCCTCCAAAATACTAGTGACCAATTGGACATCGCTACCGTAGGCAACGCCAACTTTTACACTTTCCCTTGTCGTCTTGTGGTTTTGGGTATAGTTGAAAACGATATCACTAATAAAATGGTGGTTGGGAATGATGATGATTTTATCGTCCCTTGTAATGGCCCTAGTGGTTCGCAGTTTTATCTCAAAAACCTTACCTACTTTTCCATCCACCTCTATAATATCACCTACCCTAAGCGATTTATCCACAATAATAAAAATTCCCCCAATGATATCCTGAAAGAGTTCTTGCAAAGCAAGTCCCAAACCAACAAACAAGGCTGCAGAGGCTGTTATAAGTATGGTAATGTCTATTCCTGCGGCGCTCATGGTAAACAATATCACCACGATATAAACGACATACTTTATAAATTTGAAAATACTGATAAACTTCAGCTTATCATCGGTCTCCATTTTTCTGGTGAAAAACTTACGGACCCATTGCAATACAAAACTGGTAACCAAAAATGCTACTGTCAACAATAGCAGTAGACCAACAGTAACGTGAATTGATTTATCCCCGGAGGTATAATGAAACCCAAGGTCCAGAAATTCCTTTATGGAACCCCAGATATCCTCTTCAATAATCTCCTTAATTTTTTCTTTTTCCTCTTGGGCCATTATCAATATTTAAGCCATTTAAGCAATTCTTTATAACTGGGCTTTTTTCCGTACATAAGGATTCCTACCCTGTATATTTTGGCGGCCAGCCAAACGATACCAATAAAGGTAAATATTAATATCAAAATGGACGATACCAACTGCCAAATGGGAACCCCTCCTTCCCCGATGCCTCCCGGCAGCCGCATTAACATGACTATGGGCGAAGTCAGCGGAAATAACGAAAAACCAACGGCAATGGGTCCATGAGGATTACTAAAAACCGAAAAGAAGCCGACATAAATAGCCAACATCAAAGGCAGGATTATTGGAAAAATAAACTGTTGGGTATCGGTTTCATTGTCCACCGCGGCTCCTATGGCCGCATAAATGGAACTATAGATCAAATAACCCAAAATAAAATAAATCAGAAAAAAGAAGACCAAAAGAACCCAGGGTATGTCCATAATCTCTTGGGCGTATAATATCATATCAGAATCTGCGGAGGCCATGATGGGATTTTGGGCAGCGCCCATTCCAGGTCCAGACCCGCCACTGGAAAGATCGGCCGGGTCAATATTAAATATGGCCATGGACACTATCAACAAAACACCCCCTGATACAATCCAAATACCAAATTGTGTTATACCCGCCAAAGAGGTCCCAATAATTTTGCCGAGCATCAACTGAAATGGTTTTACCGAAGAAATGATAACCTCAATAATCCGACTCGTCTTCTCCTCTATGACACTGCGCATAACAAAGCCACCGTAGATTATAATGAACATCATAATCAAATAACCAAAACCCCCACCTATTATAGCCTTTATCTCGTTGATCCCCTTTAGGTTGTGTTCCCCATCAAAGGTTGAGATGTTCAGTTCATACGTACTGTCCATTTCCGCATATTCACTGGCCGAAATACCAAATTCCCTTAGTCTTTCCTGTTTGAGGCGCTCCTTGAAAATACGCTCCAATCGCTCTAGGGTGTTGGTGCTAGGTGCATCCTTACTGTAAAAAAACGAACGCTGGCTCACTTTTTCCAGGTCGGATTCATTAGGCAGATACACCAATCCATAATACCCCATGTTCAAGGTGGAGTCCTTTGCCTCCTGCAAAGTGATATCCCTAAACTTTACAAAGGATGTACTTTCCGAGGTTATAAACTCATTGGCAAAAAAATCGCTTTCGTTCAGTACCGCGATTATTCTTTTTTCGTTGTCATTGAGCTTTGTAAGATATGCGATAAGTACAATCATTCCCACCATTAAAAAAGGGCTCAGGAACGTCATGATCACAAAGGACTTGTTCCTAACCTTTGCGAAGTATTCCCTTTTTATTATCAATGAAAGCTTACTCATCTATAACACCTTGTTTTGCTACGGTTCTAATGAATATCTCGTTAGCGGACGGAATCGTTTCCGTGAAACTTTTTATGGTACCCTGTGTTCCTAAAAAATTCAACAACTCATTGGAGGTTCCGTTTACCAGTTGTACCGAAAAATCCAGTTGCCCTTGCGAGGTAGCCGAATCCAATATGGTAAAACTATTTTTCAATTGGTCCAATAATCCATATGGAGCATTTGTATCGACTGCCACTTTGAAAATATTCTTTTTGAACGCCTGTTTGATATCGGATAATTTACCGTCCAAAATTTTCTCTGATCTATGGATCAGCGCAATATGTTCACATAGTTCCTCAACGGATTCCATTCTATGGGTGGAAAAAATAATCGATGTCCCGTTTTCCTTCAACTGAAGGATTTCGTCCTTTATAATATTGGCGTTTATGGGGTCGAATCCGCTAAAGGGTTCATCAAAAATCAATAGTTTGGGCTCATGGAGTACGGTTACTATAAACTGTATCTTTTGTGCCATTCCTTTGGAAAGTTCCTGGATTTTCTTGTTCCACCAGTTGCCAATATCCAGCCTGTCAAACCAATATTTTAACCGCTGTTTTGCGTCGTTTTTGGACAACCCTTTTAGCTGGGCCAAATACAGCGCCTGCTCCCCTACTTTCATGCTCTTATAGAGCCCACGCTCCTCCGGCAAATATCCTATTTGGGCAATATGTTCGCTTCTTAATGGTTCTCCCTCAAATAATACCTCACCCTGGTCTGGATAGGTTATCTGATTGATAATGCGTATCAAGGTAGTCTTGCCTGCCCCATTGGGACCCAGCAGGCCATAAATACTGTTTTTGGGAATTTCTATGGAAACATTTTGCAAAGCAGTATGGTCGCCATACCTTTTGGAGACCTTATTTGCGACCAAAATATGATTCATGCAAGCAATTTGTTCAAAGATATTGAATTGTTTTCATGTGGTACCAAATGATGGATTTTTAATACTAGTATTGGGGCTGCATTGTTTATATCTATTAAACCCAGATTATACCTTAGAAAAGCTGTTACAGCTAAAAATCACTTCAAAATAAAACACTACGCTTTATTTTCAATTTCACCATAGCGGTGCTATGCCAAAATTTCCAGACCACTTTATTTTATTGCGCTTTTTACCTTCACGACGATTTCCTATTGCATATTCCGGGTTAAAAAATCAAATGTTCTTCCATGCCAAATCATGTTTTCCTTTTAAAAAATATTCATTGATTTTATCTTTTTGGATGGCTTGCACAATGACCATTAGTCTATATCTCACAATTGTTCTCTAGACTATGTCCAGTCATTTTCCCCTACTTGTATTTCTGAAAATTTTCTGTAACCAGCACTTCAAATAGCCCTAAAAACAAAACCCACCCTCAATAGAATCAAGGATGGGAAAAAAATTGCTATGAAAAAGAAAATTAATATTGGTCTCCCAATATTGTTTCAAGCATACGTTTTTTATTTAAACAGCAAATATTTTGACGATTAAGAGAACATATCCTTGACTTTTTCAAAGAACGACTTGTCCGATTTCTCTGGTTTCGGTTCAAAGTTCTCATTGCCCTGCATACGTTCAAAGAACTCCCGCTGCTCCTTATTCAATTCTTTTGGGGTCCAAACGTTCACGTGTACCAAAAGGTCCCCACTACCATAACCGTTAAGACTGGAGATACCCTTTCCACGCAATCTTAGGATTTTTCCGGACTGTATTCCAGGTTCCAATTTAATCCGTACTTTACCGCCAACGGCATCTATTTCCTTGGAAGTACCCAAAATGGCATCGACTATACTAATGTAAAGGTCGTAATGCAGATTATCGCCTTCGCGCTTCAAGGTCTCGTGCTCCTGTGTTTCTATGGCCACTAACAAATCCCCGGGAATACCGTTTCCTGGTGCGTCATTTCCTTTCCCCGGAACCTTTAATTGCATTCCTTCTTCCACACCGGCCGGAATATTAATGGATACGGTCTCTTCAGATATTTTCAATCCCTGTGCATCCGCATCTCCTAGTTTTCCATCCAAAATCTGTCCACTTCCACCACAGGTACTGCAGGTAGCGGCCGTCTGCATCCTTCCCAATATGGTATTTTGGATTTTTGTGACCTGTCCGCGACCATTACAGGTTGAACATGTTTTATAGGTGACGCCTTCAGCTTGTACCTTTCTTCTGACCTTGACTTTCTTCTCTACACCATTTGCTACTTCCTCCAAGGTAAGCTTAACCCGTATACGTAGGTTGCTGCCTTTCACCCTTCGCTGGCCACCACCACCAAAACCGCTAAAGCCGCTAAAGCCGCCACCACCAAAGGCACTGCCAAAAATATCCCCAAATTGGCTGAAGATGTCGTCCATGTTCATACCGCCACCTCCAAAGCCACCGCCTTCAAAGGCCGCGTGACCAAATTGGTCGTATTTAGCCTTTTTATTGGGGTCGCTCAATACCTCATAGGCTTCGGCCGACTTCTTGAACATTTCCTCCGCCTTGGCATCCCCAGGATTTTTATCAGGATGGTATTGCAGTGCCTTTTTCCGGTACGCCTTTTTAATTTCAGCAGCGGAGGCACTTTTGCTCACACCAAGTATATCATAATAATCTTCCTTCATACTATTCAATTAGTTTCCAACAACAACTTTTGGATGCCGTATAATTCTATCGCCCAGCTTAAAGCCTTTTTCAATAACATCGATGATTTTTCCCTTCATGGCCTCTTCAGGTGCCGGTATTTGGGTAATGGCCTCATGAATTTCTGCATCAAAAGTATCGCCCACGGCAACTTCAACTTCCTGCAGACCTTTGGATTTCAAGGTTTCCCTGAACTTTACCTTTATAAGTTCCACGCCCTTGAACATTTCCGTATCTTCAGATTTTGAAAGCTCCTTCAAGGCCCTGTCAAAATCATCCATCACAGGCAAAAGTGAAACGATTACTTCCTGTCCTGCCGTTTTAAAGAGCTCCATTCGTTCTTTTGAAGTTCTTCTCTTATAATTCTCGAATTCAGCAAAAAGCCTCAAAAACTTGTCCTTTTCCTTTCCCAGTTCATCTTTTAGACGATCTTCTTCGGTCATTTCCACTGTCTCTTCGGATACTTCCTCTGACTGAACCTCCTTATTTTCCATTTCTTGCTCCAGCACTTGCTCTTGGGGCTGATCGTCTTCTATATGTTCGGTCTTATTTTTCTTGCTCATGTTCAATTCTTGTTTAATCTCTGGATTTGAGTCGGCAAAAGTACTGCCAAATCTTTAAAAATGTCAAAATGTCACCAAACTTTATAAAAAAATCCGCCAAAAGCGGATTTGAATTTTATGTATGGTTGCAGTATGCCGTTTATGACGCATATTCTTTGGATATATCATTGGATATCTTGGAGTTGGACTCCTTTTCCCCATTGATATTTTCCAATGCGGAACATATATTCTGATATTCGAAAATAAACCCTTCTTCCTCTATTTTTTTACTACTCACCCGTTGACTCGCAAAAAGAATATAACTCATCTCGCCAAGCATGGCCTTCATCACAAATTCAGGTATGTTGGGTAAAAACAAAGGCCGATTCAAAACTTGGGCAATCTCCTTTACCAATCGAGTGTTCGTAACCGGATTTGGTGATACCCCATTAAAAGTTCCTTCCAATTCAGTTTCCATGACAAAGAGAAAAATTCTTCCCAAGTCCGATAGGTGAATCCAAGATTGCCATTGTTGTCCGGTACCAAAGGCAGCACCCACATAATATTTGACCGGTTTCGCCATTTGGGGCAAGGCGCCCCCTTTAACTGACAACACCAAACCTATCCTGACCTTAGAAACCAGCAAGCCTAGATTTTTAAATTCATTGGCCTTTTCTTCCCAGGCAGCTACGACTTCCCCAAGAAAACTATCGTCTACTAGAGGCTCGCTTTCCTCATAATAATTGGAGAGTGAATTTGGATAAATACCTATGGCAGAAGCCGTTATCAACGCGGATATGCTATGATCCGGAAGTTTTTCGAGTGCCTTGTACAGCGTGGCAAGGGAATCTATCCGGCTGTTGAGAATTATTTTTTTGTAACTAGGAGTCCATCTTTTAGAAATGCTCGCACCGGCCAAATTAATGATGGCCGATACGCCGTTAAAACATCGAATATCGATTTCACCGTTGCCGGGATTCCAATAAAAACCTTTCAGGTTGGAAGCAGATTCCATTTTGTCCTTGCTTGTGGTCAAGTAGTGTACATCATAACCTTTGGCATGACATTGAGATACCAATTCCGTTCCAACCAATCCTGTCGCTCCTGTTATTAATACCTTCATATTTCAAAGATATTGTTTTCCCCAAAGGCCGATGGTCGCTTTAATTTCGATTTAACAAAGAAGGTTGGTTTTTAAGACAAATTAACTGTACGACCTCTCCTAATCACAACTTTCTCGCCCTAAGCATTTCCCTTTTTCCCGGAGGTCCTGGAAGACGCTCCACCTGAAAACCTACTTCCTGCATGGCTCGTCTAACGCTGCCTTTTGCAGCATAGGTTACTAGTACACCCTTATTTTTAAGGGCTCTGAACATTTTTTGAAAAATTTCCACTGTCCAAAGTTCTGGTTGAACCCGAGCCCCAAAGGCATCAAAATAGATCAAATCGAATTCTGCGGAATTTTGGATTTCCTTAAAATCCTTTTGGGATTTCAGCAGCGAAAAATTAGGCGTTATAAAAGTGTTCTCTTCCCAAGTACAACTGTGCAATTTTTCAAATTCCTCCCTGTTTTCCATTGCCGCCAGCTCCTCTACATAATTCAATTGACCGATTTCGGTTTTCAAAACAGGATAGGCCTCCACTCCCGTATAACGCACCCTTAGTTCTCTATTGGGAGCTTCAAGGAGCGTGATAAAAGCATTGAGTCCCGTCCCGAAGCCTATTTCCAAAATTGAAAGCCCTTGGTTTTCAAATAATTCCAGACCGTTCTTTATAAAGACATGATACGCCTCCTGTATGGCCCCATGCTTGGAATGATACTGTTCGTTCCAATCCTTTATTTGGATGGTCTTTGAACCATCGCCCGTTACAACAATTTCCCTTTCCAATACTAGTTTTTGATAAGTACACCACTGGCCTCAAATCCATAGGTTTTTTTGGGCGTAGTAATCTTGGAGAGTTCCTCTTCGTTGGCACCGGCATCCTTTGCATAGTGTTTTTGGTCTTCCACGCTCATTTCTTCTACAAACGCAAGTCCATCGACTACAACATTCTTTCCGGCGATATGCCTTGGCACAAAAAAACCATAATCCTTAAATCGTACCATGGCCTCGTTCCCATTGGAAAGCTCAACCTTCATCCAACAACCCTTTGCCTGGCACACTTCCTTTACCTTCCCCACAAACTTGGTAGTCAGCGTATCATTGGCACTTAACCCGTTATAAAGCGACATCATTTCATTGGAGGTTCCCACGTTCGTTTCATCGACCCACGCCCCAAAAACGTTCGCCTTATCTGATTTTGATGTTTTTTCCTGAGCAAAGACGCAAAAACCCATCAATAAAAACACAAGCAAAATGTTAAAACCTTTCATAATGTTTAAAAATTAATATCCTGCTGCAAAACTGCTCATTTTTAGGCTAAAAAAGAAGTTGCCATGCGGATATTTGATTAATTTTAACCTACTAAAGCATATTTTGGAATGAGCGTAGAAACTAAAAACGTAACTATTAGTATTGAGAAGGCAAAGATCTCTAAAATAGACCAAGTCGATTTTGACAATTTAAAGTTCGGGTCCGTATACACGGATCATATGTTGGTATGTGATTACAGGAACGGAGCTTGGCAGGCACCTAAAATCATGCCCTATCAATCCATTGCATTGGACCCCTCGGCAAAGGTGTTCCACTATGGACAGGCAATTTTTGAAGGTATGAAAGCCTATAAGGATGACAAGGGCGATATATTTCTTTTTAGACCCTTGGAGAACCAAAAACGGCTTAACATTTCGGCGAAACGGCTTGCCATACCAGAATTGCCCGAAGATATTTTCATGGAAGGCCTGACCACTTTGTTACAGCTGGATAGCGACTTCATTCCAACCCAGGAAGGTTCGTCCCTTTATATAAGGCCATTTATGTTCGCATCGGGTAACGGGTTTCATGCCTCTCCTGCGGATGAATATAAATTCATCATTGCCTGCGCTCCCTCGGGATCGTACTTTTCCGGAAAAGTTAAGGTATTGATAGAACAGACCTATTCACGTTCCGCCAATGGTGGCGTGGGATTTGCCAAGGCCGGAGGAAATTACGCGGGACAGTTCTACCCTACCCAATTGGCCATTGAAAAAGGGTACAATCAGGTTATTTGGACGGACGATACGGAACACGAGTTTATTGAGGAGGCCGGAGCCATGAACATTTTTGTTCGCATTAACGACACCTTGATAACGGGGCCAACGAGCGATAGAATCTTGGACGGCATCACCAGAAAAAGTATTTTGGAAATTGCTAAGGATAACAATATTCCCACCGAAGTACGGAAAATTACCGTTACCGAAGTGGTCAATGCCGCCAAGGACGGCTCCTTGAAGGAAATGTTCGGGGCGGGTACGGCCGCCGTAATTTCACCCATTGCCGCCTTTGGCTACAAAGGAACGGATTATGACCTTCCGGAACTGGAAAACAGTTATGCCACCAAATTGAAAAAATTGATTACGGACATACAGTACAATAAATCCGAAGACAAATATGGATGGCGCTACAAAGTCAACATCTAACAAAAAAGGGCTCAAAAGCCCTTTTTTATTTGTCCAGAATTGAGGCGATGTCCGGTTTAAAATAGTTGGGACCTTTTAGCACCTTACCGTCTTCCCGGTAAATAGGTTTACCGTCCTCCCCCAGCTTGCTCATGTTACTGCGCTGGATTTCGTTAAATACCTCCTCAATCTTGTGCTGCATTCCATGTTCCAAAATGGTTCCGCAAAGAATATACAGCATGTCCCCAAGGGCATCGGCCACCTCGACAAGGTCATTGTTTGTGGCGGCTTCCAAATATTCCTTATTCTCCTCGTCCATTAAGTTGAAACGGAGTTGGTTTTTTGTTTGGCCCAAATTGGCACGCATTTCTTGAGAGACACCCAGTCCAAAAGACTCATGGAACAATTGTACGGCGTTGATCTTACTTTTCATGTGTTTATTTTAATTGTTTTTCAACCATCAAACTTCGGCTTTTATCAGTACTGGCATGGAAGATCCTTGTAACTATTCCGATGTGTTCCAGAAAACGGTCACGGATGTTCCATCGGTCGATATTTTATTTTAGGAGAATCTGCCCAAATTTATCAAATTCAAAGGTTTTCCATTTATTGGGTTTATCACCCGAAAACATTTTCACCAAGTTTAATGGCCACTGATCAGAGTTCTTGAGTTTTACTTTAGTTTTGCCTAAAAATAGAAATTATGTTTAGCACGGGACAAATTGTATTTGCAGCTCTTTTTGCAGTTACATTCTTTATAATTATCATACTGATGTACAAGAAGGACCTAAAACTGCATCAAAAAAATTACAAAGGTGTAAAATGGGTGGGAATATTCTTTATAATATTCATAATTATACTTTTCTGTATTAAGTATTTACTTAAGAATTAACGTAAATTTTACGTACACCACAAAAATTAACGTTTTGACAACAAAAGCCCTGATTTTCACGTTTTATATACCAAATAACGTAATTTTGCGTTATTCATCTATAAGGGGCAAACATTATGATGACATTCTTTACAATTTTGGTGGTACTTATAGGACTCAATGTGGCCATGGTCATAGCCAGCTTGCAAAATGCAAGTAAAAAGTCGAAAAGACCTACAAGAATGGTTTCAGAAGACAACCAATCCGTAATCTATCCAATTGACCTAATTACTTCCAACTACAAAAAAGCGGTTTAGTTTTATTTTTTGTAGGTATGAACAATGAAACATTCATATTTTTGACTCCAATCAAGATTTTCATTGTCGAATCACCCTTTCTTTAACAAAGTCAGGCAATACTGATAGGTCATTTGAACCAAACCGTATTACTTTGATTTTCATGTAGGGATTCGTCTTGGTAATTCAAGCACATCAGGCAAGAAAATGCTTTATTTTCCAACTTTTGCATTATTTTTAACTGCATGAAACAGTTTTTACTGATATTTCTAGGCGGTGGTTTTGGTAGCTTTCTTCGCTATATAATTTCCAAATCCTTAAATGTATATTATCCCAATTTTTACCTAGGGACCTTTTTAGTGAATATTCTCGGTTGCTTTATAATAGGTATACTGATTGGCATATCCGTAAAGAACAATTTCCTTTCCGAAAGTCATATGTTATTATTGGCGACCGGCTTTTGTGGTGGCTTTACAACATTTTCCACCTTTGCCCTCGAAAGCCATATACTGTTAAAGGAACATTCCATTTTTTATATGTCGGCCTATCTAGCCTTGAGCATACTAATAGGTATACTAGCCGTAGCGGCAGGCCTTTATGTCTGCAAACTGTTATAATTGTAACGGTATCCCCAATTATTCTAAAATCTCAACATTTTTTTGACATTTTAATTGTTTTTCAAACAATTCAAGTCAAAAAGAGCTGATTTTCTGCATTATTTTCAATTTACACCTATCCACAGCAAATTTTGACGGGCAAATTGACAAAATATCACCTCGCAAATATATATACCTATAATTTTTAGGGGGGTTATTTATTATAAACATAAAAATAGGACCATTACCCCTTCAAAATATAGGGTGTTAATAATTTTAACATACATTTGGTCCATCTAAAACAATCAGTACAATGAAAAAAATCGAGGCAATTATCAGAAAATCCAAGTTTGATGAAGTCAAAGAGGCTTTACATCAAATTGAGGTCAATTTCTTTAGTTACTGGGATGTAACGGGAGTTGGTAATGAAAAACAAGGGCATGTATATCGTGGTATTTCCTATAGCACCACAGATATACAAAGGAGATATCTAACCATTGTAGTATCCGATGAATTTGCGCAAAAAACAGTGAACACTATATTGGAAACAGCTTACTCAGGCAATGTTGGGGATGGTAAAATCTTTGTCTCCGATGTCATCGAAGCCTACAGAATCAGGACAAAGGAAAGCGGTCAAGCGGGTATCAACTAAAAAAACAACTAACTAAAACTTAAAAAAATGGACGCAGGATTATTTACAGCGAATAACGTATGGATGATGTTGGCCACCGCATTGGTGTTCTTCATGCATACAGGTTTTGCCTTTTTGGAAATAGGTCTAACCAGACAAAAAAACACAATCAATATTTTATTCAAAAACATATTTATCATCACCGGAGGGTTGCTCTTGTATTATGCCTTTGGTTTTAATTTAATGTATCCCGGTTTTGAGGATGGGGATGCAGGATTCCTAAAATTCGCAGGATTTGGAATTGCCGCCCCGGAAGGTGGTATGACCCCTGATTATGCGGATGGTGGTTACACTTGGTGGACGGATTTTCTTTTTCAAGGCATGTTTGCTGCCACAGCTGCTACAATCGTATCCGGAGCCGTTGCCGAACGTATCAAAATTGGTTCCTTCATGATTTTTACGATTGTTTATGTAGGTTTGGTTTACCCCATCGTAGGTGCTTGGAAATGGGGTGGCGGATTCTTGGATTCCTGGGGATTCTATGACTTTGCAGGATCTACTTTGGTCCATTCCGTAGGTGGATGGGCAGCCTTGGTAGCGGTTACCCTATTGGGTGCACGAATAGGAAAATTTGGCAAGGATGGCAAACCGAACGCAATTCCAGGTCACAACATACCAATGGCAACAGCGGGTGTATTGATCCTTTGGTTAGGATGGTTTGGTTTCAACGGTGGATCCGTACTTTCAGCAGACCCTGAATTGACTTCCTTGGTTTTGGTAACCACAAGTTTGGCTGCCGCTGCCGGTGGTTTTGGCGCCATGATTACTTCAACCATCCTCTACAAAAACTTGGACCTTACCATGTTCCTTAATGGTATTCTAGGCGGTTTGGTAGGCATTACGGCCGGTGCCGATTTAATGTCGCCCAACGAGGCCGTAATCATTGGGGTACTTGCCGGAATCCTAATCGTTTTTGGTGTTGCCCTGATCGATAAATTAAAATTGGATGACCCCGTTGGCGCTATTGCAGTACACTTGATCTGTGGTATTTGGGGAACCTTGGCCGTGGGTATTTTTGGAAGCAAGGCAGGAATCGATCAGTTATTGACACAATTATATGGCGTATTGATCATAGGAGCCTTCTGTGTAGTATCTGCAGGTATCATTCTTGGAGTGCTTAAAACTACACTTGGCCTTAGGGTTTCAAGGGATGAAGAATTGGAAGGTCTGGATATCCATGAGCATGGAATGGATGCTTATGCCGACTTTAGAATGAACCAACACTAATAATTTGAACTAAAAACGGAGCGTTCTGCCAAACGCTCCGTTACATAACCTTTTCACATTTATTTACAAGTAATCACTTAAAAAATAATCCCAGAGGGATTGAAAATTTAAACATATGAAACAGATTATAAATACAAAATTCGTAAAAAATATCTTTTTGTCAACATTGGCGCTGTTTTCAGCAGTTACCTTAACGGCACAGGAAGAGGAAAGTGGTTCAAAATTCACTTTGAGCGGTTCTATTGATGCATATTACAGAACTACTTTTAAAGATGGTGGTGATGCAACCACCGCTACACCAACATCTTTTGCGAACCAAACTGGATTTGCTTTGGGAATGGCCAATTTAATTGGGACCTATGACATGGGAAAAACAGGTGTCGTCGTGGACTTGGTTTTTGGACCTAGAGGTACAGAGGCCACTTTCAATAATGATGTTTTAAATGGAATCATAAACCAAGCTTATGCTTATTGGAATGTTTCTGATAAAACTACCTTAACCATTGGTCGTTTCAATACTTGGGTAGGTTATGAAGTTATTGCTCCTGCGGCAAACTTCAATTATAGTGTGTCATACTTGTTCTCAAACGGTCCCTTTTCACACCTTGGTGCTAAGGCTGATTTCGCCTTTTCGGATGATGTAAGTTTAATGCTTGCCATTACCAATCCTTGGGATACCAATGATATAAGTGCTTCAGGTGTTTATGCCGTAGGAGGTCAATTAGGTATTTATGGTCAGTATATAAATCTTTATTACGATGGTGGTAGTGATGTAGCTGGAGGTCTTGGTTTTGAAATTGACTATACCGGAGGTTTTGATCTTTCCGATAACTTTTTCTTTGGAATCAATGCTGCATATAATGACAATTCACAAACAAATAGCGGGTTCTATGGAGCCGCTATTTATCCACAACTTACTACCTCGGATAGTTTTGCCATAGGCTTACGAGGTGAATATTTTGCATATACCCAAGAAGGTTTTGATGATGTTCCTGTTACAGCCCTTACCTTAACCGGAAGTTATAGCAAAGAAAATTTAATAATTAAACCAGAAATTCGTTTGGATAGTTTTGGTAAGGATAACGAACCTTTCTTCGATAGCAATGGAGGTACAACTAACAGCTTATCCTCTTTTGCCATTGCAGCTATCTACTCATTCTAAGCCAAAAAATTAAGGACTAATTGATTTTTGTTTAAGTTGAGAAACCCGGTGAATACACCGGGTTTTATTTTTTATCAAAATCTTTAACACCCGCCAATATTCTTGTATCCAAATGATTTACCGCAGGAACCAAAGGACAGGAATATTTTTTATTGTAAACACAATAGGGATTATAGGCTTTATTAAAGTCGATCGTTATCCTATTTCCGTTTGGAATCCTCAAATCCATGTAACGCCCCCCACCATACGTCTCCTCCCCATTGGTTAGATCCGTAAAGGGTAGAAAAAGGTAATCTTCGTAGCCTTTCTCTTTAATAAGTTCTGGATTCTGGTAGACCTCCAATTCAAAATTTCTTCCATCGAGGATAAACCTAACTTTCCCGTATACCACTTCCTCCGATTTTCTATCTGTGGTGGTAGGCATCAAAAAGGGAACGGCATCCGTTATCCTAATAAAATCGGCCTCGATTACATAATTGGTATCCGGTGCGAAAAAATCAAGTCCATTGAAATCTTTTCGGAACCTATCAGGTAACGGCGACTCCTCAGGATCTCTGAATTCTTCATTCAACTTTAGTTGGTGGGCCAAGATATCGGCAATCTTATCCGTAGGCGCCTTAGCGACCAAATTTGGCTTCTCATCGTGATATTTCTTTGCTTCCTTGCATCCTACCACAACAAAAATGGCCAAAAGACTAAAAACTGTGAATCGATACATCGTTCTATTTTTATACAAAAATACCACATGATTTTTAACGTACTATACCATGCATGGATTTAAGGGGTAAGAACTACAGGACAACTTCAATGTTTAAAAGCCGAAGCGGAAATCCTATAGAATGAAAACTAAACGGTTCGGCATAATACCCATCTTCATCCCAATATTTCTTAGTTTTTTTCAACAGGTCAGTAACGGGCATCCTTTAAATATTTGGCGACAACGGCATTGAATTCAGGACTAATTCTAAAGAGGGCGGTATTCTCGAGTCCGTATAGTTCCTCATTGTTGTCATAACCGGTTTTCAATAGTTCCTCCAAATAAAAAAGTCCTGTACCGTAGTCCTCAACGAGTGCACTATAGGAAATGACCTTTAGATAATTTTCAGGATTCTTTGGTTCTGTAATGGTTTTTAGCTGGTAGAGAAAGTTCAGTGCCTCCAAATCAACTTGTTTATCCGTGGCTATGATGTTGATGTTATCCGAAATCAATGCATTTAAAAAGCCGCGAAGCCTACTTGCCATACGTCTCTCAAATTCGTTACCGCTTTTATCCATTTTATCCAATTCCGACATTTGAAAGTTCCACCAACCCAAATTATTATAATTGTAGGTCAAAACATCCTCCTCCAAATAATAGCCATAATCTTCCTTGGTGAGTGTTTCCTTTAAAAAGAAATTCCCTTGGTTACGCTTTTTGCTTCTATAGGTTTTACTCCTTCTAAGTACCTTTTTGGATGTTTTTAGAGAGTCCAAATCCCCAAAAGGATTATAGACCTGTATGGCGTTATCCAATACGTTTTCCGCCAAAAGGGGCTTATCATTTGAAAGAAGTTCATTCGCCCTAATTAAGGAACTTTCAAAATAATCGTTAATCAAACTATCGTTTCTGGGTATAGTCCCTTTTGCCATTTCTGATAAGGTAAATGACCTAAGTGCAAAGGCACTTTCATCAATAGGAGCCCATTGGTGTTCTCCTTCAAAAAATAGCAATAAATTGGGAAATTTAAGGTTGTCCAATATCACTTTACTTTCCAATAGTTCCCTATAATTATAGTCAGATCTGCCAGCAATACCAATAAAGTAAAAAGTATTTTTGCGAGTAAGAACCTCCGTATTCGCAATTGCGGCCCCACATGAAAGAACGCCCTTAATATCTTTAATAAACGTTGGCATCAATGTGGCAAACCTACCTCCATCCCCTATACCTCCTACATATATTCGCTCTTTATGGACCGGAAGCATTTCATATATGGTGTTGATCATTCGGTTCGCGATTAACACATTTTGGGAGAGACTCAGGGAATCCTTTAAATTGTTGGAACCCGCAAGAATGTAACCTTCCCTTTCAGCTGCATTTGTAAACATGGCCATTGTATTCCTAGTTTCACCTTTCATATCAAAAAGAAAGAGAACGGGCCATGCACGTGTCATGCTAAAATTTGTAGGCAGGTACAGGGAAAAGTATTCGTTGGGTTCTCCCTTAATAGTTAAACTATCGTTGATGGTTCCTTTGGCGATTTTAACTTCCTGCGAAAAAATGGTCAATGGTAGTACCAATAAAATTAGAGGTAGTATTTTTTTCATCTGTTTATTTCTATTGTTGTTTATAGGTCAGATGCAATTCACCAAAAACTATCTTAGTGGGTATCAAGACTTGCTATGGCTCATTTCATATTTAAATCTACAACAAAAATCTAGCCAAAATTTAATGTTTAAAATGTGCTTCTAATGTTTTTTAACTTGATATACGATCTACTTATTCCAATTTCCTGACAGGATTCATAGGAGCATTCGATATTACTTGGGAAAGAACAATATTCGTTCGTGTTTCACCATATTGTATCAATTTATCAATAAATTTTTCCAAATGAAACTGGTCCTTTAGAACAACCTCCATGACAATATTTTCATTTCCCGTAATTCTATAACAGTTGACTACTTCGTCAAAGGAGTCCACAATTGCCAAAAAAGGCTTTAGTTTGCCCATAAAGGCCCTTAACGTAATAATAGCTTTCAATTGATGGCCCGTATGGGAATGGGAAACCTTGGCATGATACCCTGTGATAATCCCCAAATCTTCCATTTTTTTGACGCGCTCCCCAACCGCGGGTGCCGTTAAACCTATAGATCTGCCAATATTCGCAAAGGATTCCCTAGCATTTGCCTGTAGCTTTTCCAGAATTTTCCAATTAAGTTTATCAATCTTTATGTCCATAAATTTTTTAACAAATATAATTTCGAATATAAAGTAATATAAAAAATTTGCTTTAAATACAAAAGAGGCAAAAGATATACCTGTAGTAATTTTATAATAGTTTAAGTTTAATGTACTTGAAATGTCCCATAAAAATCTTAAAAACATTCCGGTTTACAGAAAGGCCTTGGAGCTCTGCAGAATGAGCAGGGAAATTGCCTCCTACGTATCCTTCAACAAAGACCTTTTGAGGCTGTATGAAAGCAACAGCCTTAGGGATATTATTGCAAATTCCATTCTCACGGATGCCATTTTAATCCCTCAAAAAATTGCCTTGGTGGAATCTTCAAGATCAACCTCTGAACGCTTGCAAAATCTTTCCTTTATTAACATTATGATCAGAAACATCAATTCCTATTGTTTGGGATTGGAAAAGGATGGGGTCAAGGAAACGGAATATATCAACCTTCTTCGCTCCGAACTTAAGAGCTTTCGAAAATATTACAGGAAGTGGAAGGTATCCCATAGATAGGGAAAATCACATAATCGATCTACATACCGTATAAACGAAACTTGCTTTTGGTAGTTTTGCTTTAGTTGAATGGCGTATTTTTGATTTTTAAATCTTTTGTTTTGAAAATCATTATTTTAATCAATTGCCCAGACCAAAAGGGAATCATTAGCTCGGTTACCGGATTTATTCATGCTCACAAGGGGAATATCGTTTATTTGGATCAACATGTGGATAAAACGGCAAATGTTTTTTTCATGCGATTGGAGAGTGATTTTGAGACGGTAGATTTGGCCGTACTCCAAAAAAACCTCGAGAGCCAGTTAGCCCATAGGTATAAAATGCAATGGAGTCTCCATACCGATAGCAAAAAGCCCAAAATGGCTCTTTTTGTATCCAAGTACAATCACTGTCTCTATGACCTTTTGAGTAGGTTTCACTCCGGGGAACTTCCGGTGGAAATCCCTTTCATCCTTAGCAATCATCCCGATTTAAAGTATGTAGCGGACCAATTTGATATACCCTACTATCATGTGCCCTTAAGCAAAGAAAACCGGGATGCATCAGAAAATAAACAAGTTGAACTGCTCAGAAAATATCAAGTGGACTTTATTGTATTGGCCAGATATATGCAAATTGTTAGCCCGAAATTGATCAATTTGTATCCGGATAAAATTATAAATATACATCACTCCTTTTTGCCGGCTTTTGCCGGTGCCAAGCCGTACCATGCGGCCTTTGAAAGGGGCGTGAAAATAATTGGGGCAACCAGCCATTACGTGACCGAAGAACTTGATGCGGGTCCCATTATAGAGCAGGACGTTGCCCCGGTTTCGCATATGCATTCCATATCGGACTTTATTAGCAAAGGGCGGGATTTGGAAAAAATTGTGCTATCCAGGGCCGTTAAACTGCATGTGCTAAGAAAAACGATGGTGTACAGCAATAAAACCGTTATTTTCTCGTAAAATACCTTCTTTGTAGGAACTACGGGGGATAACTTGCTGTTTTTCAAGTATCTAATTTTTTACATAGTCTTATTTTTGTTTATTTTGAAAATAGTTTCGGACTAATTTCGAACTTATTCTCAAATGAACTTCAATTGCTACCCTTCTTATTTTAAAGGAAAAGCGGGGCGCACTTAATCAGGCGGAAAATAAAACATCCCAAACCGATGTTCACTATTCAGAGTCCAGGATTACAGTAAAAAACTCGGTGGGATTCTAATAAATAGCATTCCCTCGAGAAGCAATTAAACAACTCCATTACGGCACTAATGACTGAAGTACAAAAAGTATACTAAGGTAACACAGAGGAAATTGCAAAAAGACTTCTTACACTAATCAAAAACAGACATAAACACGCGTCTATATAATTTGTCGACTTCTATCAAAATTACACTAATCAGAAAAAAGCGAAAGGATAAATAAGAATGGCTAGATCCCAATACAACGTCAGGGTATTATTGCATTAATGAATTGAATATAGCTATATAGCTAAGGTCATATGATGCCATGACCATGAGTTCCCATAAAATTATAATTATGTTCATTGGTATAGAATTAAGTGACTTGCTGCACCAATCACTTTATTATTGAATTTTTAAGGGTATATTTTAGGGATTGTTAACCTCAGGTAATAATAATGAACAGAAATAACACAAATAGATTCACATATGATAGGCCTCATTCTATTCTATGGTTTGAAAAAATTAGACTTAATTCACCCTGATAATATATTTGTATATTTTATTCCGAAAATATACAAGAGTTGATTTCATCTAGTCCAGTTTTATTTACCATCATTGCAGTATTTAGCCTTCAGGCGATGCTCTTTAGTGCACTCATATTGTCTAAAAAACCAAGACGTTTAGCCAACATATTTTTAGCTATACTGGTCCTTTTTTATGCGTTAATTCCCTTAAATATAGTTGTTGTAAACGTACTGAAAGATTATGATTTGCTTCATGTTTTCAGGTACATTCAAATGGAAATGCTTTTTGGCATTGGCCCGTGTTTATATTTCTATACCAAATGCATTACTCAGCCGAAGTTCAAATTTCAGAAAAAACATTTTATTCATTTTGTCCCGTTAGTTCTGGAATTTATTTTTTTCCGAACATCAATTTACAGAATTGGTGCAGATGGCTTATATGAACAGGAAATGCCCTTGTACTCTTATGTGTACCTCACGGAGCAATGGTTAGGATTGATTTCTATTTTGATGTATAGTTTTATTTCATTTAGCATCTTGTTAAAATACAAAGACCAGCTCAAAGCATATTACTCCAAAATTGAAAACCTTTCTCATAAGTGGTTACAAACGCCAATTATAATTTTTGCGGGTTTCTTTATATACTGGCAAATTTTGACGGAGATAGACCGCTTTGTTTTTGACAAGTTGTACAGAGAATACTACTTTCTTCCAAATTTTGTTTTGCTTTCTATCATTACCTGTTGGTTAGGATTTAGAGGTTATATTCAAAAAGAAAGGGAAGTGGTTCTACTAAAACCAGAAACGAAAGAGACAAAACATAAGCATATTGATAAGGATGAAGCGTTTTTAACCAGGTTAAAAACTTTAATGAAAACAAAAAAACCCTATCTCGATCCTGAATTAAACCTTTCTATGCTGGCTGAATTATTAGACATGAAACCCAAAGAACTATCTGCTAAAATTAACCAGAACTGCCAACAAAACTTTTATGATTTGATAAATTCATACCGGATTGAAGACTTTAAACACCGACTGAAATCCTCTGAACGTCATCAATACTCGCTTTTAGGTCACGCCTACGAGTGCGGATTTAATTCCAAGTCCACTTTTAACCATGTCTTTAAGAAAATAACACAACTCACACCTAGTCAATACCTTAAGTCTATAAAAAATACGTCCAGATAGAAGCAGTCGGTCGATTCAAGGCCTATTGAGCTGTATATTTGCCAAAAATTATTGGAAATGAGTTTTTATTTTATACGAAAGGTGTGTTATAGAAAAAATCTGGTTTTGGTTGTTTTGACCATCAGTCAATCAGTATTAGCTCAGCAGTTTTCAAAAGCACAGATTTTATCAGACCTGGCTTATTTAAAAAAATCTCTAAAAGAAACTCATTTCAATTTATACGCTTATACCACAAATGAGGCATTTAATAGGAATTATCATAAAGTCAGACAAAACATCAAAAAAGACAGTTTTACCTCTTTGGATGCAAAAAAAATATTTCAGCAGGTAGTATCAGCTGTAAATAACGGGCATACCCGAGTCCCTTTTCCGATTCCTGAATATATTACCTATGCTCAAAATGGTGGAACCTTGTTTCCACTTGAAGTTGCTATTGAAGATGGTAATGCTCTGGTAAGAAAAAATTGGTCCTCTAATACAAATATTACGACAGGTTCAGAACTGTTGAGTATAAATGGTAAACATATTAAAAAGGTGTTTGAAAAGGTCTATCCTCAAATTTCTGCTGAACGTTTGTATTTTAAACACGCGCAATTAGAAAATTTGAGTTTACCTCGTTTTTATTGGTTGGCTTATGGAGAACAACAAAGCTATGAAGTAGAAATTTTAGTCGATGGCCAACGTCTAAAATATACCCTCAAACCAATTAACACTATTGAAGATTTTGAAATGAAGCGAGACGATATCTTAAAACACGACCGGCATTTATCCTTTTTAAAAAAGGCAACTGCATATATACGGCCTGGCGATTTTGGTGGAGATTTAGAACTTTTTAAACACTTTATAGATTCTTCGTTTATTGAAATAAAGAACAAGAATTCCGAAAATCTAATAGTAGACTTAAGGAACCATTCCGGTGGTGACGATGCTTTTGGTGACTATTTGGTGTCGTATATTGCTGATAAGCCATTTAAGTGGGCATCACGCTTTCAGTTAAAAACCAGTAAAGCTTTAAAAGATCATACCCGTAAACATCAAGATACGATTCAAGCTTATTGGCAGTCTGTTTTAAGCCATAAAGATGGAGAAATCTATGATTATGAATTTGACAACTATAGACCACAACCAAGTTCAAAACGATTTAAGGGCAAGGTTTATGTGTTAGTGAATCGACAATCCTATTCCCAGTCTACAGTCACGGCTTCACAAATAAAAGATTATGGTTGGGGAACAGTTGTTGGAGAAGAAACTGCAGAATTCCCGAATTTATATGCATCGATTTACAGTTATAATTTACCTAAAACAGGTATTAAAGTTGAGGTTTCTAAAGGTAAAATAGAACGGGTAAATGGTATAGACACTGGGAAAGGTCTTATGCCGGAAATTGAAATCAAAGACCATTTATTGGATGATAAAGACGAGATTTTAGAGAAATTATTGAATAGAATTTAAAACTAATGATAGCCTCATTTAAACCACACTTAAATTTAAAAGACGTTATCAGGGAATATTACTTGTCTTCATTCTATGCTTTTGGCGAAACTAAGCTTATCCCTATCGTAGATGATTGTTGCCATGATATTATTTATTACAAACAGGCTAAAGCTAAATTGATTTATGGTGATAAGCAAACCGTCGATAATATTGAATGTCATTTATTTACAATTTTAGGCTTGACACCTCCTTATGTTTTGAAATATAAAGACGAACTGAACTTTTTTACCATCAAATTTCAGCCTTGGATGAATAATTTCTTTTTTGGTCATCTAAAGCAAAGTGGCATTGTGAATTTGGAAGACCGTTTTTCAGAATTGAACCCTGTCTTAAATGAAATAGAGCAAAAAGATAAAATTGAAAATTCCCTGAAAGCGGTAAACAGATATTTTACAAACTTAGATGTAGCGTTATCACCAAAAGTGGAAACTGTAAAATCGATTTGTGAATTTATCTACAACAATAATGGAATAGTTAAGGTAAATGACATCAGTACTCATTTTAAAAAAACTAGACAGTACATCAATAAGATTTTTAAAGAAGAAGTCATGTGCAGTTTAAAGACATTTATTACGTCAGTTAAAATATTGTCACTGGTGAAACAAAAGTCTAAATCTGAAGAACAAAGCCTTACAGAACTTGCTTATGAATACGGCTATTTTGACCAGGCCCATTTTATTAATGATTTTAAAAAAGTATGTGGTATTACTCCGAGTTATTACTTTGAAAATTTACCTGAATTTATACTTAGACACCACTAGTTTCCATTTTTACAATTAATTGATATCTATAACTTTTTGTTTTGTTGAAAAAAATAAAATGAAAATAATACCAATTCTATTAATCTCTTTCAGTTTTATGGCGGTCTTCGGACAGGGAGATCCTAAAGTCTCATCAACATATTGTGAAAATACTGCAGATATCTATTTTACAAAACTGACAGACTTAGGAAATTTTAATGGTGTGGTCTTACTCAAAAAAGGAGATGATATTGTCTTAAAGAAAGCCTACAACATGCAATCTGATATATCTTCAACGCTTTTTGTAGATGAAAACAGTCAATTCGATTTAAGGTCCATTGCCAAATTATTTGCTAAACTTAGTGTCATTCAACTAGAGGCTGAAGACCAATTATCCAAAGAAGATAAGTTGAGTCGGTTTTTACCGGATTTCCCCAATGCCAATAAAATTTCCATCAATCACCTGATTAACAACACTTCTGGTTTGCCACGCTCTTTTGAAGATTCAGAAAAGCCTTACATCGAATTAAATCCAGACGAAGTCATTGCTTTAGCTTCGAAATCCAATTTAGAATTTGAGCCCGGAGAACAGGAACTTTACTCCAATGTTGGCTTTCAATTATTATACTTTATCATAGGCAAAGTTACCGATGCCAGTTTTGAGGCTTACATCTATCAACATTTTTTTAAGCCCTTAGGAATGTCAAATTCCGGTAGTAATTTTTATGATGGAAAAGACAGAAAACATCAGTACGCCTATGGGCATTTTGATAAAAACGATGAAATCGTCTGTGAATGTACTTATCCTGAGGATGAAATGAAAATGGGAAATTTATTTTCAACGGCTGAGGATTTAGATAAACTTTTGTCAAGTTTAGACAATACTATTTATCAGGATTTAATACACGAGGGCATAATCGCACATGCGGGTGGCACACGTGGAAAGCGTGCTTATGTAGAACGTAATTACAACAAAGATTACACCATGATTTTCTTAAGTAACTATGACCAAATTCCCTTTGAGCAAATCATAATAGACACCAGACTTATTTTAGAAGAGAAAGAAGTGGTTATGCCAGAAGCCGTCAATCGAAAATCGATAGAGTTATCAGCTAAAATTTTGAAAAAGTACCAAGGCACTTACGATTTAGTTGATGCGGGACATATTTTACTTGACATCAAGTTCGAGAATGACAGTCTTTATGTGTACCAAAAGGGAAAAAATAATGGGGTCATTGTACCTGAGACAAAAACAGTTTTTTTCTCAGACCCAACCAAAAAAGAATCGATTGAATTTGTTGAAAATGAAAAAGGCACTTTTGATATGTTGATTGACTTTCAGGGGGTGCAATGGAGAGGAGCAAATGTGACATCCGAAAATAGATAACATATCTAAATACAATACATGAAGTTTTTGAAATCAATGGCAGTAGTTCTAGCAGCGTATACAATCATAAGTTGTAACTCTAAAGTAGATAAATCAAAAATAGATTATGATTTAGTCTCTGATGATGATGGCATTTTAGTTGAAAAATTTGATTCAACGCAAGTTGATATAAATAAGTACAACAAAAACAACATGATTTATAAAGTGGGTATTTCATTTAAATATGATTTTGAACATCTTACGACCACTGGGGAAAAAAAATATTTTAAAATTGATGATAATAGAGAAGGCTGGGAATTTGTAAGTTCAGAAGCTGAAGATTCACTAGTGGTGAAGTCTTTGATTATTCAAGTCATGAACGGCAATCCAATGGCGCAGTTTATTCCCGATTATAATCAAACCGCAATTGCCTATAAATTAATTCCTGGTATTCCGTTTACGATGTCTGGTGTAATCGAAAATGAAGCAAATATTTGGGTTCACCCTCCACGAGAACACTACTTTAGTATCTTAGAACTAAACCCATTTCCTTATATCAAAGCACCTTATGAGATTGGAACCCAATGGAATTGGAAACTTAAAATTGGCAGCCAATGGGCAGACCACCGCTGGAAAATCTGGGAAGGAAATATTGAAAACAATTATCATTATGAAATCACAAATAAAGTAAAACTTCAAACCAATTTTGGAGAATTAGTGTGTTTGGTAATAGAATCAACAGCCGAAAGTAGTTTAGGTACAACTCACCTTACCACATATTTCAACGCAAACTATGGCTTTGTAAAACTCAATTATACAAATATTGATGGCAGTCGAACACATCTCGAGTTGTCTGAACATTGGCAAAAATAAAGACAAATCGAAAAAAAAATAGTATTAATCGCCATAATTGGTCTTTTAAGTTGCAGTCAAAAAAAGACTGATTTGACTTGTGAAAAAATTGATTATTTGATTGACGAAAAAACTTACGTTGACAAAATTATCGGACTGATTTTAATGGAAAAATTATTTTAAGTCCGATGCTTTTGTAAGCTTAGCTTAAAACCGTACTGGTTAAAAGTATTAAACCTTAAAAAGATTAATTTTTAAGTAATTTAGCTACATGTACTAAGTATGAGATTACAATAGGTTTATCCAATTTAACTCTTTTGTCAGTTTTTTATAATTGTTTGAACTAATACCCAAATTCTTCTTAGCTAAAATACTATAAACATAAATATTATAGTACATAACACCTGCCTTCAACAATAAAACCGTTATTTTCTCGTAAACATTTTAAATCACATTAAATACTGATTATTAATAAGAAAATTGGAATAATTGCCTTGTTGTTCATCACGGTTTCCTGCAATGAATTGCAACAAGTGGTAAATCAATTGCCTTCCGGCACCACACTGGGGAACGCTGAGATTGCAAATGGTCTTAAAGCCGCACTTGAAAAAGGAATTTCGGAACAAGTAAGCAAACTAACCAAGACGGACGGATTTTTTAAAAATGAGCTGGTCAAGATTTTATTGCCGGAAGAGCTCCATAAAGTGGACAAAACACTGCGGGATATTGGCCTGGGAAACTTGGCCGATGAAGGACTCAGGGTATTGAACCGGGCGGCCGAAGACGCTGTTTCCGAGGCCACTCCCATTTTCGTAGATGCCGTAAAAGGCATAACAATTAACGATGCCAAAACCATCTTGTTGAGCGATGACAATGCCGCCACAACCTACTTGACGCAGCGGACTAGAACAGCCCTGTATGATAAGTTCAACCCGGTCATCCAATCTTCTTTTCAAAAAGTAGGCGCGGACCAGATTTGGAGCAATCTTATAAACAGGTACAACGCTATTCCCTTGACAAATGATGTAAATCCCGATTTGACGGATTATGTCACCCAAGAAGCGTTGGATGGGGTTTTTACCATGATTGCTTTGGAAGAGAAGGAAATAAGAACCAATGTGGCTTCAAGAACTACCGATTTACTCCGCAGGGTTTTCGCCTTGCAGGATTAATTTTTTTACGGCGGAAACAATAAATCAAACTATTCTACGTTAAATTTTTATAAATCAGTTTATTATAGGTGTTTTCACCGCTATAGATAATTCTTATTTTTTCAAATTTTTGAGTTAGTATTTTTTGAGTTAGTTAGTTAAAAACCGGTGGGAGCACCGGTTTTTTAATTTAAAATGGTTTAATTTTTTGGATACAAGCGAACCTGCCTACTTGTGGTACGTTGGCGGGTATCGAAAACATCTGCCTAGATAAAGGCTTTTTTGAGCTTCATAGCGGGGCTAAGAAGCGAGAATAGGACAGTGCCGCTCGAACGGGAAACCCTGTGGGCTTTCTTAAGAGAGTGTATAGATGATGCGGAGGAAGGGCAATTCTGGAATTTTTTAGCCAATTTGAAAAATATAAACCACTCCATTTAGTACAATGACCTAGAAATTAAGACCTATGATGATTTTATAGACTTAATACCTTTATAATAAATGCGATTGTTTTTCAACGGTTTCCTTCGTTGTAGGCATTAAGCCAATTCTGCCTTCTATACCTAGCTTCCCATTTTGAGAGGTCTGCTCCAACCCGGTCAAATACCCAATGACCATTCTATTAAAAAGCATCGCCTGTTCCATATTTACAATATGCCCACAGTCCTGAATGATAAAGAGCAAGGCATCGGATTTGTTGGATGCTATTCTTTTTACCGAAGGAAGGAAAACCTTATCCTCTTCGCCCATAATAAATAAGGAGGGTATTTCCGTTTTATCGGAATATAGATAATTCAACACTGGGTTTAGCTTCCGTGTAAATTCTGACCATTTCAAAAACTCTTCTTCCTTCCATGCCGTGGTCTGTTGTATTATAAATAATCTAGTTTCCCTATGGTTCCTGTTTGGCAAAAGATAATAAGAGAAAATCCCAAATTGGGCAGTTGAAGAAAATACGGACTTGAGCGCACTCCTTACCTTGAATAAAAAACGAAGTCGTCTATTTATCTTGGTAATGGCCCCCGCCAATATCATGGAATCCACACTTTTAGGATATTTCCAAGAAAAATAGTTGACAAATACAGTACCAAGGGAAAGGCCAATGAAATGGGATTTGGCAATATTGTTATCCTCCAATACGCGAAGAATGCCATTGGATATGGCATCTAAATCCAATTCATCCAAGGAATGGGAAAGGCCATTCTTTTCCTTTAATTCGATTATTAATACGTTATAATGAAGTTTAAATTCGGGAAGTTGTTTGTCCCATACCTGGAAGATCCCTCCTGCTCCATCTATGAAGGTTACCCAAGGCAATGAGCTGGCGTTCCTGTATGATTTGTAATGTAACAATTGGTTAGTTTTATCCAGTTTTAGGAAAAGACCCACAATGTAATTATTCTTTCGTAATTGAAACCTTTCAATCTTACAATTAACGCTAAAACTCTAGGATTTTTTGAATTTTTAACATGGTCAATGTTAAAAAAAAGACAAATTACCCAATTATTAGTTGTTTCACATAGAGAGGTAACATCCAAATGACGATTGTGCGCGTATATTTGAAAGAACAAATTTACTACTATGGAAAAGCAATATTGTAAAGTGGGAACTGTAACCCCGATCGCGGCAAAACCAAACGTTATTACATTGTTGGAATATCAATACCAAAACTTCATTGAGAAAGCCTCTAAAATGAGATATTCCAATACCAAGTTGAGCGAATTTTTTGAATTGAGGGCCGAAAAAATCCAAAAGTCCCTGGAGAATCTTATTTAAAGTAAGTTTCTGGACTCCAATTCTTTTTGCATTTGAACTTGTAAATCACTTGCCTTATTTGCGGCGGCTTTGGCAAAATCGGTTCCTGTGGAAGCATATATGATTCCCCTGGAGGAGTTGACCAATAGTCCAATGTCTGGAGTGATTCCATGTTCACAGACCTCCTCAAGACTTCCCCCCTGGGCACCTACCCCTGGGACCAACAAAAAGTTATTGGGGATTATTTCACGGATTTCCGTCAAATATTCCGACTTGGTCGCCCCAACCACATACATCAAATTATGGGCTCCTTTGTATGTCTTGGAAGTTTTTAGCACTTCCTTGTAAAGCTCAATGCCATTTATTTTTTTTGTTTGAAAATCGAAGGCCCCAACATTGGAGGTCAATGCCAGTAATATAGTGTGCTTATTTTCAAAACTTAAAAAAGGCTCCACGGAATCTTTGCCCATGTACGGGGCAATCGTAATGGAGTCGAAATTTAAATCCTCAAAAAAAGCATTTGCATATCTTGCCGAAGTATTTCCAATGTCCCCTCGTTTTGCATCTGCTATGGTAAACTGCTCCGGATACCGCTCGTTCAAATAATCAATGGTTCGCTGCAAGGACTTCCATCCTTTTATACCATAAGCTTCATAAAATGCAATATTAGGCTTGTAGGCCACGCATAGATGATTCGTAGCATCAATAATGGCCTTGTTGAATTCAAAAATGGGGTCTTCTTCCTGCAATAAATGGGGCGGGATTTTCTCTAGGTCCGTATCAAGTCCAATACACAGAAAGGTCTTTTTCATACGGATTTGTTGTACCAAATCTTGGGTGGTCATAAAATCAAACTACTTTTCAATAAATAGGGCCAAAATACCCCGATATTTAAAAAATCTCCGATGCCACTTTCAGTTTCTCGGTATTTTCAACAAGACTCAATTCATCAATTATCCGCTGGATATCCCCATCTATGATATTGGATAAATCATATAAGGTAAGACCTATCCTATGGTCTGTAACCCTCCCTTGTGGATAATTATAGGTCCGTATCTTAGCTGACCGGTCTCCACTACTTACCTGGGAATTTCTTTTAGCGGCATCCTCTTCCTGTTTTTTGGCCAATTCCAGATCGTATAATCTAGAACGCAAAACCCTAAAAGCTTTGTCCTTATTCTTGTGTTGCGATTTTTGATCTTGACATTGCGCCACCAGTCCCGTTGGAATATGCGTCAGCCGTACTGCGGAATAGGTCGTATTTACGGACTGTCCTCCAGGTCCCGAAGAACAGAAATAATCTATTCGTACGTCCTTAGGGTCTATTTGCACATCAAAATCCTCAGCCTCCGGCAAAACCATTACGGTTGCGGCACTGGTATGTACCCTACCTTGGGTTTCTGTTTGCGGCACCCTTTGCACCCGGTGGACGCCTGCTTCAAACTTTAAGGTTCCGTAGACATCCTCACCGGTTATCTCAAATTGGATTTCCTTATAGCCTCCGCTGGTCCCTTCGCTCAAATCGATGACATTCGTTTTCCAACCCTTATTTTCGCAATATTTTGTATACATTCTAAAGAGGTCACCGGCAAAAATACTGGCTTCGTCGCCACCTGTTCCCGCCCTAATTTCCATCACAACATCTTTGGCATCCTCAGGATCTTTGGGTATCAACATGAGCTTAATTTCGTCCTCAAGTGCAGGAAGACTGCTTTTGGCCTCTTCCAATTGCATCTTTGCCATTTCCAGCATTTCTTCATCGGAACCATCGGCGATGATTTCCTCCGCTTCGGAAATATTATTGGTAAATTCCATATACTGATCTCTTTTGGCCATTAGCTGCTTAAGATCTTTGTATTCTTTTGTAAGTTTTACGTACCGGTCTTGGTCTGCAATTATATCGGGCTGAATAATCAGGTCCGAAACCTCGTCAAAACGCTGTTTTACAATATTTAGTTTGTCTATCATTATCAACTACACTTGTACTGCGAAATTACAATAATTTTATGTACCGCATTGGAGGAATTACACATCGGCCCAAGTATTAAAATCTGACCATTACATAGTTTTAAAGAAGAAAAAAGTGTCTTAAAATGCGTTTTTCGAAAACTGCAATTCACGGAATTTGATTGAGAATCAATCCAGTACTTTTATGCATTTTGTTTTCTGAGTCTACAATGATTACCTCTGTATCCCCTAATTGGTTTACTAAGGCAAGTCCAGCATTGGTGCCCATAACCATAATGGCTGTGGCCAGGGCATCGCAAAGTTCAGCATTTTTGGAAAAAATTGAAACACTTTGTATTTGGTCACTAATAGGGTAACCGGTTCTTGGATCTAGGATATCCTTATATTTTTCATTATTTATTAGTACGTATCTCTCCTTGTTTCCGGAGGTAGCCACGGAAGATTCCACAATGGGCAGCCACGAAAATACCTTGGTCCTATTATTGGGATTTGCAACCCCTAACATCCATTTTTCCCCACTGGCCTTAGTGCCCCATGTTGTAAGATCTCCAGAGGCATTTATCATCCCTGCGATAACCTTTTTTGATACCAGCAAGTCCTTTGCCCTGTCAACGGCATATCCCTTTCCAATGGCCCCAAACGAAATCTTCATGCCTGGCTTTGTAAGGAACACTGTTAAATTATTTTCATCAAGACTAATGTCCCTATAATTGACCTTTGAAAGCCCTTTACTTATTTCTATATGCGTTGGCTTAGCCGACATTGGCCCTTGAAAATCCCAAAGATTGTCCAAAGCGGCAAAGGAAATGTCAAAAGCACCATCTGTTATATCGGAGATTTGTTTGCAACGTTCTATCAGCTTAAAGAGCTCTAAGCTCACTTTTACTGGTTTGATACCTGCATTTTTATTGATTGCATGTGTTTCCGAGTTCTCGTCCCACGAAGAGATGAGCTTCTCTATACGTGCTATTTCACCAATTGCCTCCTGTATATTAATATAACCTAAATCCTCATTCGTGGAAACTACCGTAATCTCGAAAGGGCCTCCCATTAAAGTCACGGTCTGTTTCACCGTAATAAATTTCTTTTCCTGGCCATACAAGGAGCAAAAAACGAAAAAGGATAGAATGATTACTTGGAACCTCATTTTTTCGCGTGTTTAGTTCGACTAAATTGCGCGGTGATTTTCCAAAAATTCGGACAAATTTTTGTTACTCGGCTTTCGTTTGAAAAACGATTGTAGGGGAACTTTACTACTATTGGCAGTATTGGGGGAGCTGAATTCAATGGCTGTAAGAATTGGGACAAACAGTGTATTACTCGAATACCCTTAAAATAGTACCATCAAGTGATGTTTGATAAACCTTTAGGGGTCTTGTGGCCCTACCGTTTCCTGCATTTAAATTACTGCCATCCTGGGCAAATTGAGATCCATGAACGTCACAATAGAATATTCCGCCGTTTTGGTTGATAAACCGTACCTCATCATACCCTTCATGGCTACACACCTGACTTGCAGCGACCAGTTCGCCCTGTAAATTTCTGGCAATGACCACCAAATTCTTGAGGATAAACCCTCCATTGGTAGCTAGATTGGCAGCTTCGGGAGCGTCTAAATCGATGGTAAAATCCACGTTGGTAGGCTCTTCAACGATATTTCCGTTTTCGCCGTTATCCTTGGAACAGCTCCCCAAGCAGGGAAACGTTATGGCGAATGCCGCTCCGGCACCCAAACTTTTTAAAAACTCCTTTCTTTGCATAGCCTGATATTTATAATACAAACGATCGTATCGGGCTATTCGTATGCCTTAATACTCGAAGATTCCAAATTGACTTTTTATGGTCAATTTCTTGGTCTGAGATGCGGCTACCCTTCCGACGATTTGGGCATCCACATTAAAACTTTGGGCAATGGAAATCAGGTCATTCGCCGTTGTTTCATCGGTATATATTTCCAAACGGTGCCCACAATTGAACACCTGATACATTTCCTTCCAATCCGTGCCGGACTGCTCCTGAATCAATTTGAACAAAGGCGGAATATCAAAAAGATTGTCCTTGATAATGTGTAGATTATCTATAAAATGAAGGATTTTTGTTTGGGCACCGCCACTGCAATGGACCATTCCGTGAATCTCCTTTTTACCATACCTGGACAAAATTTTCTTCACGATGGGCGCATAGGTTCTTGTAGGTGACAAAACCAATTTCCCTGCATCCAATGGGGACCCTTCAACACTGTCAGTGAGTTTTGCCTTTCCTGAGTACACCAAAGATTCGGGAACTTCGTTATCATAACTTTCCGGATATTTTTCGGAAAGGTATTTGGCAAAAACATCGTGCCTTGCCGAAGTCAGTCCATTGCTGCCCATACCCCCGTTGTATTCCTTTTCATACGTAGCCTGACCAAAGGATGCCAAACCAACGATTACATCCCCTTCCTGAATATTGGCATTGTCAATGACATGGTCCCTTTTTAATCTAGCAGTTACAGTGGAATCCACTATGATGGTCCGCACCAGATCACCAACATCCGCTGTTTCACCGCCGGTTGATTTGATGGTGATACCAAAAGCTTCCAATTCGCGAATCAGTTCTTCGGAGCCGTTAATGATGGCCGATATGACCTCACCGGGAATCTTATTCTTGTTCCTTCCAATTGTGGAAGAAAGCATGATATTGTCCGTAGCACCAACACATATTAAATCATCAATGTTCATGATGAGCGCATCCTGCGCAATACCCTTCCAGACGGAAATATCCCCGGTCTCCTTCCAATACATATAGGCCAAGGAAGACTTTGTTCCCGCACCGTCCGCATGCATTACCAAACAGTAGTCTTCATCGCCGGTCAGATAGTCGGGTACAATTTTGCAAAAGGCCTTTGGAAACAGGCCCTTATCGATGTTTTTAATGGCATTATGAACGTCTTCCTTGGAAGCGGAGACCCCGCGCTGGTTGTATCTTTCACTGTGGGATGAGGACATCTTGATTTTATTTGTGGCAAAAATAGGGGAATTGAATTTAAAATCAACCTCCATAAAATTTCATATCCGCCTTTTTGAACCCGTAGCTTCAGGATTATTTAATAAACAATAGCTCGCTATACTTGGTCAGTGGCCATAGTTGGTCCTCGATCAACTTTTCCAATTGATCGGCATGGCTTCGGATGCTATCAAAATAGGGTTTTACATCATTGCAGTACGCCTCCGCCATTTTCGCGGTATCCTTTATTTTATCGGCCTTATTCTGAGTATCGGTCAAAGTATCCGTTGCCTTTTTCAAAGCGGAAATGTGTTGCCCTATTTCTTCGATCATGGAAAGCTGGGCTTCCGTAAATGCCTTGTGGGCAGCGCCATAGATTTCCTTTAATCCGGATACATTGGTAATCAATTTATTCTGATAGGCGATGGCCGATGGTATCACCGAATTGTATACCATATCCCTGTACACATGTCCCTCGATCTGAAGGTGCATCACATAGGTCTCCAGTTCCACCTCCATTCTTGCCCCTAGTTCCACTTCGCTCATGACCTTCATCGACTTGAACAAATCAACCGTACTCTTGGAGGCAAGTACACGGAGGGCATCCGGCGTATTTTTATTGTTGCTTAATTTTCGCTTTTTTGCCTCGTTCTCCCAATCCTTGCTGTATCCATCACCATCAAAGCGAATTCTTTTACATGTCTTGATATACTCGCGCAATACATTGAAGATGGCCTCGTCCTTTTTAAGCCCCTTCTTCTCCAAAAGAATATCCACCTCCTTTTTAAAATCCTTGAGCTGTTTGGCCACTATGGTGTTCAAAACCGTCATTGGCTTGGCGCAGTTCGTTTTGGAACCCACACCCCTCATTTCAAACTTGTTCCCGGTAAAAGCAAATGGCGAGGTACGGTTACGGTCCGTATTGTCCAAAAGAATTTCAGGAATCTTGCCAACAACATTCAGTTTAAGTTCCGTTTTCTCCTCCGGAGATAGTTTTCCTTGGGAAACCCCTTCCAGTTCGTCCAGAACGTTGCTCAATTGTTTCCCGATAAAAATTGAAAAAATAGCCGGCGGGGCCTCGTTGGCACCCAAACGATGGTCGTTGCTCGCCGATGCAATGGAAGACCTCAAGACTTCCTCATAGGTATCCACCGCCTTTATGGTATTCACAAAAAAGGTAAGAAACTGTAGGTTCTTCATGGGCGTGGAACCCGGACTCAACAAATTCACGCCCGTATCCGTGGCCAAAGACCAGTTGTTGTGCTTTCCGGAACCATTTACACCTGCAAAAGGCTTTTCATGGAACAATACTTTCAAATGATGTCTGTCCGCAATTTTATCCATAACATCCATCAGCAATAGGTTATGGTCCACGGCCAAATTGGCCTCCTCAAAAACAGGGGCCAATTCAAACTGGTTTGGGGCAACTTCGTTGTGCCTGGTCTTCACAGGAATCCCTAATTTGGTGCACTCTTTTTCCAGATCGCTCATAAAACCCAGCACCCTACGTGGAATCACCCCAAAATAGTGATCGTCCAACTGTTGGCCCTTGGCCGCCGATACTCCCATTAGGGTTCGGCCGGTAATGATTATGTCCGGCCTAGAATGTGCCAATGCCTTATCAATTAAAAAGTACTCCTGCTCCCATCCTAAGGTAGCGTTCACTTTTGTGACGTTTTTATCAAAATATTTTGCCACGTTGGTCGCCGCTTCATCTACAGCGCTCAATGCCCTTAACAAGGGCGCTTTATTATCCAAGGCCTCGCCAGTATAAGAAACAAAAATGGTGGGTATACATAGCGTAGTTCCGTATATGAATGCAGGAGATGTAGGGTCCCATGCTGTATATCCCCTTGCTTCAAAAGTATTGCGTATACCACCACTTGGAAAGCTGGACGCATCGGGCTCCTGTTGCACCAATTGTCCGCCACCGAACTTCTCCAAGGCCCTACCGTCCAACGTTAGATCGAAAAATGCATCGTGTTTTTCAGCTGTTGCCCCGGTCAAAGGCTGAAACCAATGGGTATAATGGGTAGCACCCATGGTAATAGCCCAACCTTTAATGGCCTCTGCAACCTGGTCTGCAATCTTACGGTCAATTTTGGAACCCGTAACAATGGCATCCTTCAAGCTCTCATAGGCATCCTTGGTCAAATATTGAAGCATTTTGGCCTCATTGAAAACACTCAAACCAAAAATATCGGAACGTCTTCCTTTTTCCTCTACGGTAATGGCCTCTCTTTTTAGGCTCTGGACAATGGCTTCAAATCTGGGTATGGACATGTTATAGTAAATTATTAATTCGACAAATTTAAGTGCAAAAAATATTTATTTGACAAAATACCCGATAAAAATTAGGGGTATCATATTATTTATTGAAATCTTGGAGATTTAACCCCCAAAAAATACCTAGATACCTGAAAAAAACATATTTTTGGTCGTCTTTTTAAATTGTAATATAACTACCAATAATTATGAGCAAGATTAAATTAGAATACATTTGGTTGGATGGATACTACCCAACTCAAAACATGAGAAGCAAGACCAAGGTGGTCAACAAATTTGGCGGAAAATTGGAAGACTGTCCAATGTGGTCCTTTGATGGTAGTTCCACGAGACAGGCAGAAGGAGGATCTTCGGATTGTTTGTTAAAACCCGTAGCCTTGTTTCCGGACCCGGCAAGAAAAGATGGTTGGTTGGTAATGACGGAAGTTCTAAATGCTGACGGTACCCCTCATGAGTCAAACGGTAGGGCCACTATAGATGATGATGATAACGACTTCTGGTTTGGTTTTGAGCAGGAATATTTTATTATGGACACCCACACACAACTACCATTGGGCTTTCCAATAGGTGGTTATCCCGCACCCCAAGGTCTATACTATTGCTCCGTAGGTGGAAAGAACACACATGGAAGGGATATTGTTGAGGAGCATGCCGATCTTTGTATCGCGGCCGGTATCAACTTTGAAGGTATCAACCAAGAGGTTGCGTGTGGACAATGGGAATTCCAATTGTTTGCCAAGGGAGCCAAAAAAGCAGGTGACGAGCTTTGGGTTGCCCGATATTTATTAGACCGTCTTACCGAATCCTACGGATATTACATTGAATACCACCCAAAACCATTGGGCAAGGACATGGACTGGAACGGTTCTGGTATGCACGCCAACTTCTCCAATACTACATTGAGAACTGCCGGTTCAAAAGAAGTGTACGAGAAAATATGTGAGGCCTTTAGACCTGTGGTTAAGGAGCATATCGAGGTGTATGGCGAGTTCAACGACCAGCGTTTGACCGGTAAGCATGAAACTGCTTCCATCAACGATTTCAGTTATGGAATCTCTGACCGTGGGGCTTCGATCCGTATTCCTATTGCAACCGTGGAAAGTGGTTGGAAAGGATGGTTGGAAGACAGACGTCCGGCTTCAAACGGTGACCCATACAAAATTGCAGGAAGAATCGTTAAGACCGTGAAGTCTGCGAAAGTTTAAAAAAGTAAAAATTAATTGTTGATAAGAAAGGCCTCGAATTTTTCGAGGCTTTTTTAGTTTTGGATGGTGGGAAGCGGCGTGTTCATCCAGTAGTTCCCTTCCAAGTAATCTCTTAAGACGGGTTGTTTTGGACTATCCAAAGGCAAATTTTTTGCCATTTCTTCATTTTCAGAAATCAACTGATGGCCCAGAGTGGCTTCCTGCACAAAGAACTCCCTATACTGGTGAATGTATTCCCATTTTCGCTCGTCGAGTTTATTGCCCAAGCTGTCCTTAATATCCCTATAACTATATTTTACATCAGCGACCTGCAAATTATCCCTTTCCAAAAACAATCCTTTAAACAACTGTTCTGCCCGCTCGTAACCAACATGGGGACAAACAATAAAAGTGCGCTCGTCTTCCTGAAACCAGAATTCCTTAATCGGTACAGCATCTTTCCTATAACTAACTTTAAAATCCCGTGTTCTTATTTTATCCAACTCTGCCGGTACTTTATTTACTTGAATCTTAAAGGACTTATCTTCTAAATTTATAACGAATTTGGATTTGAATTCCGCCGGCCTTTGCACCAAAACTTTATTATAGAAAGAAATATAGCTCAGGAACATTTTATTGGCCTGGCCACGGGCATATTCTGATTGGATATGATACAAAAGTTCCCCGTTCATCTTGTTGAAACCATCTGAGAAACGCTCATCGGCGTTCACGGCGCTACTCCTATCCCCAGGTTTTTTTCGTTTGTATAGATAGTAGTTGAGCTTGTGTATGGCATAATCATCTTTATTTATATGGATGGTGCCCTCTGCCCTATAATCATTATTCCTAAAACTAAATATTATCTCATAAATCTGTTGTGATTTATAATTGGTAGTTCGCTGCAGCCTGAAATTGTGGCTTTCCACAAAGTCTGTCCGTAAATCATTTATGAAGGAGAATGACTCTAAACCGTAATTCCTTATGGCGTCATGAATGCTCAAGGTTATGAATTCATTGCCACCATCGTTGACCATTTTGGCACTTGGTACAATTTTATTTTGTCTTTCATAATCGTAAGGCTGTTTGGCAAAGGAATCTACTACAAAATCTGTATTTAGGCCAAAAGACAACAACTGATAACTATTTCCAAAGTTATCGTGAACGTCAAAACCCTTGTCATTGACCTTAATGAGTGCTTCGCTAAGATTTATATAGTTTTTGTCCTTAACCTGATAATCGCGGTAATACCCCACAAGACCAAAAGCATTTTGTGGATAGTTTTGGGAAATACTATTTATCGCAATTTTTACAATCTGTTTTGCACTCAACTTTTTTATCTCCGCTGACACCACCGCTTCCTGAAGCTCAAAGGCACTGGGCTTGAGTGGAACAATGTTTACCTCATTTTCCATTAAAGTACTTAGCTCAACAAGGAGGGTTTGGTAACCAAGACAGGATATCTCAAGAACCTCACCAATCTCCTTAAATTCAAGGGGTACTTTAAAAGTACCATCAACATTGCTAATGACACCCACGGCTTTATCCCTGATTCTAATCGTAGCAAAAGGGATGGCCTCATTTTTTTCAGTATCTACCAACTGTCCTATAATATAACCCACATCTTGGCCAACGGCATTGGTGATTCCATAAAGCAGAGAAAAGACCAATAAAACCAATTTGTATGTTCGTATCATAGCAATTAATTTATAGATTTCTTTAGCGGCGTATTCATCCAATAGTACTCACCATTTGCTGGTTCATCCATGGGCTGTTCCCCAAACAAAGGCACGGCTTTGTCCATAAATAAACCATCAAAAGGGGCCCTGTTATCCGGTTTTACCTCTTGGACAAAAAACTCACGGTATTGCTCATATTCTGGAGCCGTCCATTTATTCACGAGATTACCCAAGGTATCTCTCACATTGGAGACCTTTATGCTCACAAGTTCATTCAGGTCCTTTTCCTTTTTTACTGCATCTAAAATTTCACCGAATATCTCATATTTTTTCTCATCAATAAGTGCAGGAATCAAATAGATTTTATTCTTAAGTCTTTTGATAGTTCTGATTTTTACTCTTCTGTTTTTAAATTCAACATCGTAATTTTTCAGATCCATAGCTAATTCCTCTAGGGGCCGAGTATTATATTCTACCGTAAAGCATTGCTCATCAAAATCAACAGCATAATCGTCCACCCGAAACACGGGCGGCACATTCAAAATAAAGGTATTATGGAAAGAAATATAGTTTAAGTACATATTGCCATCTTGACTATTATACTCCGTAGTAATATCAAATATGGGTTTTTGGAAATGGCCATGCTTGTTGCGCTTTTTATCATCACCCTTCTTTTTTTCATCGTACATGGTGTATTCCAATCTATGGATGGCAAAATCGAATTTTGAAATATAAATCGTACCGTTTGCCCTGTAATTGGGGAAAAAAATCCGGAATTTTATGGTGTACAGTTCGTTACCGTCCTTGGTAGTATCGGCCCCTCTTAGAAAGTAATGGTTTTTCGTGAAATCGGTTTTCATCGTTCCTATGAAATCATAGGACCCCACGTTGAAATTACGAATTGCGTCATGAATCCTAAGGATTCTAAATTCGTTTCCTCCATGGGCATCCAAGCGAGCCTTTTCTATTACCTTGCTCAAAGACTTGTAATTATATGATTGTCTTGCCGATGAATCTTGGGGAAAGTCGGTATTTGTGGACCATTGGTATATCAAGGATTCTGTATTTGAATCATCTAATTGATCGAAACCTTGGTCGAAGACCTCGAAAATGCCTTCATTTAAATTTAGATAGGTACTATCTTTATACTGGTAGTCACGGTAATATCCTACTAATGAAAAGGAAGTAGCAGGATAATTGTTGGGTATGGCATCAATGGCCTTTTGAACGATTTGTTTGGCATTTAGGTTTCTGAAACGCTTTCCCTTTGCTTTGACTACAGCTTCTGAAAGTTCCAATACCCCAGCTTCCAAATAAATAATGTTGATGTCACTGGGTGACAATTGCTGCAATCCATACTCTTTTTTAGTATAGCCCATGGAAGTAATCGCAATGGACTCCCCAGCCTCCCTAAATTCCAAAGGCAAACGAAAACTACCATCCATGTTCGTAATGACCCCTTTGGCCTTTCCCAAAATACGAACGGTGGCAAAAACCACCGGTTCCTTGGTTTCTCCATCCAAAACCGTGCCCCTGACAAAACCCGCTTCCTGGGCCCAACAGACCGAGGCCATAAGAAGAAAGAAAAGGATGGGCCATCGGTTGCAATGCATAGAATCAGGTTATCGTTACGTACACAAAAGATACGTAAATTCCTAAAAGGATTAAACCATCCCGCCATCCCAATCGCAGTCCTTTTGGAAAAAACACCAACGGAAGTATAACGAAGGATATTCCCAGCATCCAAAAGATATCGTTCTCCAAAAGACCGGTATCCACCACATAAATAGGCGAGACTATCGCCGTGATACCCAAAACCGCCAATAGATTAAAAATATTGGAACCTATCAAATTACCCACGGAAATGGCCTTTTCCTTTTTCAATACCGCGATGACGGAGGCCGCCAACTCCGGAATACTCGTCCCTACGGAGACAACAGTAATACCAATGACCCTGTCACTTACCCCAAAAGAAGATGCTAGTCCAACGGCACCCTTTATGAGCAACTCGGACCCTCCCCAAAGCGCAACACCGCCCAGACCCAGAAACAGCACGGTTTTATATAAAGGCAAGGGTATATCGTCTTCGGGCATTTCATCCACAACGGCCGTTTTTTGGAAACGAAGGAGGTATACCAGAAAAAAGAATAGAAAAGAGACCATAATTATTCCTTCTACCCTGCTCAAGTTGCCATCAAAATAGATAAAGCCGAAAAACAGTACTGAAGCAAGCATCATTACAGGCCAGTCCGTCGTATAAAAACTTTTTCGCACATCTATACTTCCCAAAATGACCGTCACCGCCAACACCAAACCGAGATTGGCGATATTTGATCCCACCACGTTTCCCAGGGCCAAGTCCGGAAAGCCATCCAAGGCCGCCTTTATACTTACGATAAGCTCAGGCGCCGATGTAGCAAAGGACACCACGGTCATGCCTATGACAATTTTGGGTATGCTCAACCGCAACGAAATGGCGACGGCCGACTTCAACAACCAACTCCCGCCGGCAATCAACAACACAAGTCCTATTAAAACAAAAAGTACATTTTGCATATAACACGTTTACACACAAATATAATTGAAGCCACAAGATTTCAAGGCAATAGTTTTTAATACCCGATCGGAGATAAAATGGAGGAGATAAATTCCCATTGCATGAAAATACCATAAATGGTAGTTAGTGAATGAAAATCACTACGAACATCGGGCATTTGAGATAAGCATAGCAAATCGAACTTTTAATGATTTGCTTGCACCTTAACAAACCTTCCTAAAAAAGAAAAGTTTCTTCTCAATTAAGCCATTCTTCATTTGTAAAAAAAATGAAATCGGAGAAAACCGAAGAAATTTTTATGAAATGCCCCTACAACTTTTGGAAACCTCCCATTTAATCCCTGTAAAAATTATAAAATGTAAGATAAAAGACCCTTAGTTATTACATTTTATCACATCAATGTAGGATTGATTCCAAATATTACAACATATCACATTATTTCACTTACATACTTGTATTCAAATATATCGATTTAACTAAAATTACTTGGATGGAAGCGAAACTCCATTATATATTATTCGAATAATCGATTATAATCAACAATGGTATAACCTAAAACTTTTAAAAATGATTAATTTATTTAAGCTCATACTATTCATCATAATAAGTATTTTCATCCACAATCTTTGAGAAAATCTGTAGAAACCAATTAAAATGCCGGGCCCGGTTATAATTTTACATAAATGGAGTATAACATAGATTTTGAGAAAGGATAGTAATTACTAACACAATATAAATGAAGGTCAAATTAGAATGTAACCAATTTTTGTATTTTTGATAAAACCATTGTTTTGAAAAAAAGTTTTTTTAAATTTTTGGCAAAGATGAATAAGGCTATATTGCCCTCATATTCAGAAAAACAATTGGATTTATCCAAAGCCAGTAAATTCCAACTGGCCGTTATTGGTTGGAGATACTATGTTACTACCCGCGCTTTGGATTAGTAGGTTATCAAGGATTTTACCTTAAAAGGTTTGATTTTTTCCCTTCCGTTTAGAAAAGAGAGTTCAATCAAAAAATTACATTGTACGATGATACCTCCCAATTTTTCGACCAATTTGGTAGTTGCCAAAGCGGTTCCACCTGTCGCCAAAACGTCATCATGAATTAAAACCCTATCCCCTTTGGTTATACCGTCCACATGAATCTCCAAGGTATCTGTACCATACTCCAAATTATATGATTCGCTCAAGGTTTTATAAGGTAATTTCCCCGGTTTCCTAATAGGTACAAATCCGGATTCCAATCGCTCCGCTAGCATAGGTCCAAAAATAAACCCCCTACTTTCCATACCAACAACTTTGTCTATATCCTCCTTTTTCAAGTCCTTAATAAGACTATCAGCAGCACTACTTAAAGCCCAATGACTCTGTAATAAGGGAGTTATATCTTTAAAGATGATTCCTGGTTTTGGGAAATCTGGCACATCTCTTATATAACTTTTGAAATCCATATATTATAAAGGGTCTTAATTTTGTGGTAAATGTAAAAAGAAATATATTTGCACCCCGCTTTAGGGAAAAGTGAAATATGGCCTCGTGGCGCAACTGAATAGCGCATCTGATTACGGCTCAGAAGGTTACAGGTTTGAATCCTGTCGAGGTCACTAAACGGGATTTTTCACTAAACGAGTGGAAATTCCCGTTTTTTATTTCCCTTGAATCTCTTGAAAATGAGGAGATTGCTCCGAAAATCTCATTGACCCTAATAGTTTGAACTGCCTTGTTTTTGAAGTCATACCCAATCCCATCCGGGAAGACCATATATTGTAAGGCCCTTTTGGTTTCCAAATCACCTGACTCCCACAATTTAGGAAGGTTACAGGCATAACCAAGTGCCAGTTTTACCGACTTTTTGAGGTTTGAACTATTTATACCGCTGTTCTCCAATTTCATTTCTAGTTCCCTTTTTTCGGCCTTCAGTTCGGGCATGAAAAGATCATATTGGGACTTGGTAATCTCGTTCAACAGAACGAACCTTCTTTCCAATGTACCTATTCGCTCCTTTACCTGATCCAGTTCTTTGGACAACCTTTTTTGGTCTTCCAAAGCTTCCTGGTTTTTGTCCAGCAGGGTATCGTGAATGATTTCGGTCAGGGGTTCGATGTACTTTTTATCCGCAATCGTATATTCACCCAGAACGTTCAGGAACTCCTGATGTAGCTTTTTGGCGCTCCTGTTCTCCCTACTTCCTTTTCGTCGGTTCTTGTAATAGTAAAGACCCTTTTTCCGCACTATAAAACCGGTGTATGGTGTGCCGCAAACCGAAGACCTGACGAACTGTTTCAGAGGTAGGTTTTCGTCATCATATGAATATTTTTTGGGCGTATCCCCAGTATGTAACAGATTGTGTATCTTCAAAAAAACCTCTTTCGAAATCAGGGCCTCGTGTTTTCCCGGGACTACCTCTCCCGGAATCAGGCTATTGACAATAAGTCCGCAGTAGAAAGGGTTCCTAAAAAGGTCGGTCAATTTTTTTGCATGAATATCCAAGCCCTTTTCCTTCAGGCGTTTTGCAATCTCGACATGGGACATATTTTGGTTGGCCTTCCATAAAAAGGCCTGTTTTAAAAGCTTTCCTTCCCCCGTGATCACGAAATTTGGGGTCTTTCCTTTACCGGGATTCGTATTGGTGTATCCAAACGGGTAGGCTCCGGTCCAATGGCCCCTTCGTAACTTTTCCCGCATTCCGGTAATGGATTTGTCCCTTCGCACTTGGTTGTCAAAGTGGGAGAACATATGGTACAGGTTTTCCTGGAAATTGCCCGCACTTGTGGTCACATCGATTTCCTGTGTGGCCGATATTACGGCGACCCCTTGCTTTTTCAGCTGCTCGCTGATATAGGCACCGTTCGCCCCCGTTCTTGAGAACCTGTCGTAGGAATAGACAATGATATAACCGATGTTCTTTCTTCTTTTGACGTAATTGAGCATCCTTTGGAATTCCCTACGCTCATCGCTCTTGGCGGATTCGTAGGTTCCCCCAAAATATTCCAATACCTCCAATTCCTTTCTGAGTGCGTATTCCTGGCAATATTTCAATTGGGTAGTGAGACTGGCATTGTTGTCGAATTGCTCCTTACTGGACACGCGGGTGTATATCACGGCCGTTTGGTTCTTTCCAATGACCCTTCCCTTTTCCTTTTTCGCGAATTGACCGAATACCTCTAAATTCATATGCCCGTTTTTTGTACATGGCGGCAAACTATGTTGGCGAGTTCCCCGAGCTGTTCCAAAATTCTTTCCGCTTCTTCCTCCGAATATTCCTCAAAACCGTTAAAAGTTTTGAGCCATGTACTATTGCATGTTCCTTTTTTCCGCTTTGGTCCAAATACTGAATTTGACATTACCTATACATCTCGGCAGCTCCTGTGTCTTGAAGGTTACTTCCGTATTTGTAAAAGCAGGCTTTAATTTACCTTTTTTAATCTTGTGAATCCCTTGCGGGAACACTATTTTATCCCATACTTATCAATCATTGGTCAACAACCCTTAGTCTTTAAGAACGACCTACCTTTTTTCTAAAAACTCTGTTCACGCAGACAATCCTACCATTACTTTGTTTGATTTCCAGATTTTGAAAATCATGTTGCTTTAAAAGGTCTATGATGCGTTCTCCCGTATGTATCCTCTCCAATCCCTCGATAACATCAACTTCCCCGTTTTTAATGATTAGTTTGATGGACAGGAACCTTTTGTTACGTATCATTTCCAAGACTTGGATTTCGGCTAAGGACAATCCAGCAAAATGTAGCTTATCTTTCATTTTCATGTTTTCAGTTTTATGGTTTATCCTATAGACCTAGGCCCCCTCTTTTCTTCTTTCTTTTGGACTTTTTCCTGTTGTTACCGTCTAGAAGTTCCAATCTGAATGGGTTCCAATCCGTAGCTTGTACCAAAGGTTCGACTACTCCAGTTCCCTTAATTTGTTCCAGATAATCTTTTGATTGTTCAGCAGTATTTTCAGTGCCTTCTGTACTTCCATTATTTCTTGGTTTAGGCCCGATTGACGTTCCATGGTCTCTTTCACCAGTAGGATGAGTTCCTCGTTCTTTTTCATTAGCCGATAGTACAGTTCTACGGTCTCTGTCTTGCTCATAATCGATGTGTTTGGTTATACTGTTCCATGAGAATTTTTTACCTAGCGTACTGCCCTTATACACCACTCCCCGATACCTGAACGATATGCCCGAGACCCTTCCCGTGGTCTTGCTTACATTGAATCTTGGGGATATATGTTGCCGTTCAAGTAATTTGATAAATTCCGTGGTATCCTTCGCACTTGAAACCGCCGAACCGATTTTGTCCTGAAGGACAAGTTTTAAAGGTAAATCTCCCGTTCTTAGGGTCTTCTCTATTTCATTTTGGGTAAGTGGTTTTTTAGCGCTCTTGTTACCTGAGATTTGGGTAAGCCCGTATTTCCTTTCCAGTTCGTTGAGTATCTCACGGCTTCTTCTTTTGATGTTGCTATCGCTTGTTAGTCTGCCGGAATACCTTACCCTGTTGGCAATGATATGGATGTGTTCATGTTGCGTGTCCGTGTGCCGGTACATAATGAACTGGTTGTTGTCAAAACCCATTTTCCCTAGATAGTCATTCCCAATGGAAGCAAAGTCCTTATCGCTCAAACTGTCCGAATGCGGCAGGTTCAGGGAAACATGGAGTACCGCATTTCCTAGTCCCGGGCGCAGTTCCCTGACCAGATTGAATTCCTGGGTCATATTGACCGGCGTGGAATGTTCGATATTGGAATCGATGATATACCCCACCCCTTCGTCCACCTTCTTTTCATTGTAGGCCAAGACACCGTAAAAATCCTTCCCTATGGTTATCTTACCTATCATTGCCCGTAATATTTGATTTAAGGAATTGCAATAGTGCTTTAACTTCCTCCAACTGTTTATGAATGTTGTACGGATCGCGGATACCGGAGTTTACGTACTTGGCCAACTGGTTCAGGTTGTTGCCTACCCTGCTCAGTTCAACAAAAAGCCTTCGGTCGGTTGGACTTACCTTTTTCTTTGGAAGGGACTTTTGAGTGGCCTTTCTTCGGATATATTCGGCAATCGATAGCCCAATGGTCCTGGCATTATCGGAAACCTTGATATAGTCGTCAACGGTCATCCTGATGTTGACCTGTATCAGTTTCAACGACGTCAGTTCCTTTTTTGGCCTTCCCATTTTTTATATTTTTTGTGAGCATCACAAGGCAACCTTCAAACGAAGTGCGTAGGGTTTTTGTTAGCAAAAACACAACTTGCTTCGTGACCTCCGATTCATTTTTGGCTAAACTATCGATGATCGGAAAATAAAAATGGGAGTGCTGTACACGAAATCATGTACACCAAATGCAGATTGCTAAGAAAAAATTCGTAAAGGGATTTCCCGGGAATGGGAAGCATCTGTAGGCTATATATGCTTTTGGAATTTTCGACTCGAAAAGATTGGGGATAGAATCATTTGATAACCAAACCAATATATTGCCATAATACCTGGAAAATCATCTAAGTATAAGCCATTAAATACACCGCGATAAACCTTCACTTTATAGTTTTCTGCAATCACCTCCCGAATCGATTGGGAATCTCTGTATCAACTTTATTTCATGGTTGGCCAATACCCGGGCTAGGTTGCACAAATATCAAAATACACCTTGGCCTTCGGATTTTGCTTTACGGTGTCGGAATGGTCCAGGGCCGCATACATTAATCGAAGTTCATGGTTGGCCCATTCCAAGGCAAGGGACCGGTCATATCCCGCCGCATCGACAAAATCTTTCCGTAAATCGGAATGGACGATAAAGGCGTTCAGGGCAAAATCGATGCGATAATCCAACGAACGTAAATACGCGCTCAGCCATGGAAAATCATCCAGCAGGACCAAACAAAAATGAAGGTCGGGATGAAGGTTACCGTTTCCTATTTGCCGCTCCCACTGGGCAATCAGCTGGGGAAAGGCCCGTCGGAAGTCCATTACTCTCCGTGTCAAAAAGAGGTTCTCGTCCATTTTTTGACTTAAAGTTAAGAACATTTATTTTCGATATCCAGAATAATCGAAGGTAGTTATCAAACGTCTCTTTCTTCCCCTGACCACAAAGACCCAAAGCCCTGCTTTGGGCCTTAGATGAAAAATGGTGCTACGACATTTGTGGGAAGGGAGAGGAAAAAAACGAAATCAAATCTTTTAAAGCTATCGTTTTCTGGAACCTAAAGGAAGAGCGGCCGTCGAATATGACTATTGCCATATAGCTATTGTGATAGCACTATTCAATCATATATCGCTATAATCAATACCAAATTCAAATAATCATATATAGCAATGTTCATATGGTCATATGAGCATATGAGCATATGATGGTATTCTCTTTGAAATAAAAATGCAACTCGCAAGTGCTTGGCTTAAAGGGCTCTAAAGCCCGAAAAACAAGCTCTTGCATACCAACCGAGGAGGTTGGTGATTGCCCTCGACCTTGGGAGGGGCAACTTACCAACTTCCCAAAGGTGTAAACAATATGATTCTAAATCAATCAATGAAGAAAATTAATCATTTGTTTGGAGGCTGTAAACCGAGCTCTGTTTGAAATAGATTTAAGCATAAATTTTATTCAGACTGGTCTACCGAAAAAGATGAATAAACAAAATTCGAGAAAAAGCTACTTGACCAGTGCATGTCATGCCAATACATTTTCCAGTTTAACTGGGCCTTTGCCCCGATGTTGAAAAATTTAATCAAGAAGGCCCTTAAGGTAGAGATGAATGGTCATTTGTACAAATATTTCATCAAATGTTATGGAAAGGGCAAAAGACAATCAAGCGTTTTCGGAACTTTCTATCGTCATATGCCCCGACACATGCAAATTAGCTTTGAGCCGGGACTGGTAAAAAAACGAAAAAACCTTTTAGAGGACAATCTATCCGATAATAACATAGAGCTATATGGTCTGGGCAGGAATAAATGCGACATCTCTTCGCATATCATGGAAATTAGGGAAGGTTTCAAGTAAGGTGAGACATTGGTTGAGATTTAAATAATACAAAATAGTATAAAGAAATCTTTAAAAAGGATTTTAAACTAAATGAATCCCACCTTCACATTCAGACTGAACAAATCAGTCTAAACATTATTAATAAACTATACTATCCGAAGCTATAGGTGGCAAGGTATAATTGCCATACTCCAAAATAATCTTTCCTTCACCAAGGGTATGCGTGCCGGTTTTGTCCGCCACGGTATTGAACAAAAACACTTTTTTCAATTGCCCGAAATTTCCCAGTTCGGACAAATGTTCTTCCTTAAAGCTTGTGTTGGATATATTTAGGCTTTTAAGGTGTTGCAAGGAAGCCAAAAGCCCTATTTGATCTCCTGTTATCGAAGTATTGTCCATTTTCAAAACCGTAAGGTTAGGGAGAGCGAAAAGATTTTTGAAAATGGCATCCGAAATTTGGGTGCCCCCCAAATCCAGAATTGCGATCTGCTCCTTAATGGGCGAAAGAAATTCAAAATGGGAATCGCCAAAGGTTGGTAAGTTCAACGCTGACACTTTCAAATAATTGGTAGTTTCACTTATAGGCTCTACATGAAGTCCCATTTCTTTGACCTTTGCGATACTATCCTTTGCTGCGGCAATTATCTCCTTATCGGGATAATCCGTTTCCATCATTTTGGGAAAAAATGATGCAAATAAGGATTTTTCCAAACCTATTTCCCCAATGGTCCCGTCAAATGACATGCCATGTTCTATCCAAGCGCCGATCAAAGCCACCTCTTCCTTCGTCGGTTGTCTTTTTCCATCTGGGGGCATATGCTTATCGTCTTCCTTTGGCAGTTGCATCCTATGGTAAAGATCGCTGCGTTCTGGTTGGTTGGCCATTACTACAGGGGCATTTTCGCCACTTGTCTCAATGCCCTCCCGCGTATTCAAAAGCAGATCGCCCTTTGCCTTTTTGGGGTTATGGCAACTCACGCAATTGTTGTTCAAAATGGGTTGTACAACATCGGTATAGAGTACGGCATTTTGCCAATCCTCTTCGGATAGTACAATTTCCTTTTCCTCTAAAACTTCGTACCCAAGGGCAGCTTTTAGGGAATTGGGCAATGGTTCTACCAAATAATCCTCGCCATGGGTTATGTTACCGCCCTGATGTCCGGTAAAGGAAATCAGGATAAAAATAAGTCCGGAGAATGCGGCCGTAGGGATGTTTAACAAACGCTTGACCAACGAAATTTCCCCAAGTCGTAGCCACATGATAAAACAGAACAGAGCAGTTACGATACCGGACCAGAGGTGCCATGCAACCGATTCATACGAAAAGCCTTCGCCCTGATATTGTAAATACCCGCTAAGGCAGGCTATCACAGCGGCAAAACCGGCCCATAAATAGATGGTGGCAATGACTTTTCCCAATTGCTTACGTTTACGGTCATAGACTTGAAGAAGTAGGCCAAGAATGATGAAACCGATTGGCAGGTGTACTATGAGCGGATGTAGCCTTCCTAGAAGTTGTTTTAATATATCCATTCTTATCTACCGAAGCCCCAATCGCTCCTTGATTATTTCCATCATATATAAATTCGCCTGCCATTGATCGGACACAGGTATTTTTGTATAAGGCAAGGTGGGCATATAGTTTGGAGGCCCAAACTCCGTTGTAAGCGTAAACGAATCGTGCGTTTCCCAATGATTACGGATTACTTGCTCCCAAATATCCAAATGTCTTTCCACGGCCAATTTCCATTCGGGTGCCCTGGGGTCGTTGACCTGCGGTCCTTCGGCATGGCCCACCCTAGCGTGCAGGTGACCTGAACGTGATATCACCTCCTTTAAATCCTCCCCGTTGTTTTCCAACAACGACTCATGTACGACCATCCAGTGGCTGATATCCAGGTTCAATTTTAGTTCAAGGATTTGGGAAAGATATTTTTGGGTATCGGGCAGGTTAAAACTGAATCGACCCCGGTGGGTTTCATGGTAAATTGGAATATCGTGCTTCTTGGAAATTTTATTCGCTAACTCAATAAAGGCCTTGTTCTGTTCAAATGAAAAAAAGTCGCTCCCAGTATGGCAATTGATGTACATAGGGGACAAAGCGACCAATTTTTCAAGATGATTTTCATATGCCTTTAGGCTTTCTTCAAATGGCAGGGACTTATTGGTTCCGTTCAGGAAACCTACCAGCAGCCCATGTATACTGAGTGCTTCCATAAGCTCCTTTTGTTCCTTTTCCGTAGTGGGCAGCCAAACCTCGATTCCGTCATAACCTGCCGCTTTTGTTCTTTCACAGAATGCATCCATGGTATCGGTCCGGCCCCAATCGGTCTGGAAGAAAAGTACCTTTTTTTCAACTTGGGCCATTACGTCCATACTAAGCAGCAATACTATCGCAAAAATGATGGCCCTGTAACATGAAGCGTTCATAAAGTCTGATTTATTGATTCCGAAATTTTCATTATTAGGCCAGGATTTGATGGATTACCTCGCCCTCCACATCCGTTAACCGGAAGGGCCTTCCCTGAAAATCAAATGTAAATTGTTCGTGGTCGAAGCCCAATAGGTGCAAAATAGTGGCATGCACATCGTGCACCGATACCCTGCCGTCCACACCTGAGAATCCAATTGCATCGGTCTGCCCGTGCGACGCCCCTTTTTTGATTCCGCCACCTGCCATCCACATGGTAAAGGCGTCGCCATGATGGTCCCTGCCCTTAAAGCCCATCGTCTTTCCTTCCCTATTTTCCTGCATCGGCGTCCTCCCAAATTCACCGCCCCAAACGACCAAGGTGTCCTCCAACAAACCTCGTTGTTTCAGGTCCAACAACAAGGCGCTCATCGGCCTGTCTATTTCCCTGCATTTGTTCTTCAGTCCCAAATCCACGGCGGTACTTGGGTCCGTGCCATGGGCGTCCCAACCCCAATCGAACAACTGTACAAAGCGTACACCGTCTTCCACTAGTTTTCTGGCCAAAAGGCAATTGTTCGCAAAGGATTCCTTACCAGGTTCCACCCCGTACATTTCCTTGATATACTGGGGTTCGTCGTTTATGTTCATGACCTCCGGAACGGCAATCTGCATCCTATAGGCCATTTCATATTGGTTGATACGGGCCAAAATTTCAGGGTCGGCATATTTGGCGTATTCCTTTTTATTGATCTCGTTGATGGCCTGAAGGGTCTTCTTTTTTAGGTCACGCGTGATTCCATCAGGATCTTCTATATATAGTACCGGGTCCCCTTTGGACCGACATTGCACCCCTTGGTATACCGATGGCAAAAAGCCGCTTCCCCAAACACTTTTTCCGGCACTTGGTGCTTTTCCGCCCGAAGTAAGCACCACAAAACCCGGAAGGTTCTGGTTTTCCGAACCAAGCCCATAGGTGACCCATGAACCGATACTGGGCCTACCCAACCTTGGACTACCGGTATGCATGAACAATTGCGCCGGACCGTGATTGAACTGGTCCGTATGTACGGCCTTCAAGAAAGCGACCTCGTCAACTACCTTCTTAAAATGGGGCAAGTTGTCCGACACCCAATTCCCGGATTCGCCCTCCTGCTTAAAGGTTGCCTGTGGGCCCAATAATTTTGGGGTACCGCGGATGAATGCAAATTTCTTGCCCTCCAAAAGCGATTGGGGACATTCTTGATTGTTCAATTTGGCCAGTTCCGGTTTGTAATCGAACATCTCCAATTGGGAAGGGGCACCGGCCATGTGCAAATAAATAACGTTCTTCACACGGGGCGAGAAAGGTGGTGGCAACGTGGCCAAGGGATTCAGGTCACGTTCGGTGAAACCGGAGACTGCGCCCGATGCTTTTTTTGTAAGGCCCAAGGGATCGCATCCCATAAAAATGGAACCAAGGGCGAGACCGCCCATACCGGTAGCGCATTTTTTGATGAAATGGCGTCTTGTCTTGACCTCCAGTTCCCTCTGAATCTTTTCCGCTATAAGTCTATCGATGTTGGGCTTCATATTCTTTCTAATGTGTTTTAATTATGCCTTGGTCAAAAATTCGTCCAAGTTCATGATGGCATTGGCCACTACGGTCAAGGCCGCTATTCTGTTTGAGGGTCTTTCGCTCAGACCCAAAAAATTTACTTCCGTTTCCATTCCCGATTCAAAATCATTCAAGGCATTGTCATATAAATCCTTTAAAACCAACAGTTTTTCCTCGTCGATTTTTGAGAAGGTTGCCTTTTCAAACCCCCATGCAATTCCTTCTTCCACATTTTCCTTATCCATGATTTTGGCAAATTCATAGGCCGTCTCCAAATACACCGGATCGTTCAGGGTGACCAAAGCCTGAAGGGGCGTATTGGTCACGGTACGTCTAATTGTGCATACTTCCCTGCTTCCAGCATCAAAGGTTATGAAGGAAGGATATGGGCTGGTCCTTTTCAGATAGGTATAAATGGCCCTTCTGTACCTGTCCTCCCCTTTGCTTTCCACCCAACTTTCATTGCTATAAACGGACTGCCAGACACCGTCGGGTTGTGGGGGCATGACCCCTGGGCCGTACATCTTATCGCTCAACAGGCCCGATACCGCCAATGCCTGGTCCCGTATCTGTTCTGCCGATAAGCGTATCCTGGGGCCACGGGCATACAATTCGTTATGGGGATCTTCCAGATAGCGTTCCGGTGTCGCAACGGAACTCTGTCTGTACGTACCGGACATTACGATTTCCTTGACGAGCGATTTGATCTGCCACTCCTGTTCGTTCATAAAACGTAAGGACAGCCAATCCAGCAATGCCGGATGACTAGGAGGGTCCGACTGTGTTCCCATGTCCTCCAAGGAAGCAACGATCCCCCTTCCAAAAATCTGATGCCATACCCTGTTTACCAATGTTCTGGCGGTCAAGGGATTCTCCTTGCTGACCAACCATTTGGACATCCCTAATCGGTTCTCAGGCCATTCCTTTGAAAACGGGTTCAAGGATTTGGGTGTACCCGGTCGCACCGTATCGCCCAAGGTCATCCAGCTGCCCCGCTCAAAGATTTGCGTCGCCCTCGCCATTTGTTCGTTATTCTCAACCATAATGGGCAGTTTATCGGTTTTGGCATTCAACAAATCCAAAAAGGTTTCGTTCACCTGATCATGACCGGGCTTGTTCGATCCAGGTATATCTTCCAAAAAGGCGAACCAGGTTATGAAGCTGGTGGAAACCTGCTCCTTTATGTTATCGTTCGTTGCCTCGATGTATAGATCGACCGGCCCTTCGATTGGTTTGAAAGCTATCCTTCGGATAGACCTACCCTCCGTTTTATCGATTTTGAACCTGGCCAATATTTGGCCCTGGGCATCGTTCTGCCGTACGGTCATTACAGTACCGTTCAACGGGGCACTGTATTCCATATACATAAAGGACGCCCCGTTGGTGTGGATATTCTTCAATTCGCAGGAACCATCTTTCCAAAGGGCGAGATATTTGGTGTCCGCAAGCTCCCCGTTCACAAAGTTCTTGGCATTGTGCGCCAAATATTTAGGTTCCTTAAAAAGTAGAAAGTCGGCATACTTTTGGGCCGTTCGTTGGTTGCCGTACTCTTGTATCCAAGAAAGGACCTCCTCCCTGCTTCTTAATTGTGCTTCATCAAAAAAGCGGATGTTGGGACTTTCGTCCGGGGTATCCTCGTCCCGTGTATTGTTAAAAAAGGCGAGACTTTTATAATATTCCTCAAATTTGAAGGGGTCATAGGGATGGGAGTGACATTGTACGCACTCCATCGTAGTACTTTGCCAAACGGAATAGGTAGTGTTCACACGGTCCATTACCGCGGCCACTCGAAACTCCTCGTCGTCCGTACCGCCCTCATCATTGTTCATAGTGTTCCTGTGAAACGCCGTGGCGATCAATTGGTCCACGGAAGGATCTGGCAATAGGTCGCCTGCCAACTGCTCAATGGTAAACTGATCATAGGGCATGTCTTTGTTGAAGGCGTCTATGACCCAATCCCTGTAGCGCCACATGGTTCTTCCATTGTCCTTTTCATAGCCCTTTGTATCCGCATATCTGGCCAGGTCCAGCCACCAACTGGCCCATTTTTCGCCAAAGGTCTTTTGGGACAACAAAGTGTCCACCACATTTTCGTAGCTGAGTTTACCATCGGTAAAATCGGTATATAGTTTTTCCGATGGTGGCAGGCCCGTAATGTCAAAGGCCAGTCTTCTTATCAGGACATGTTCGTCGGCAGGGACATTTGGTGAAATACCTTCATTTTCCAACCGGGCGAACACAAAGTTGTCGATCTCGTTTTGTAAAAAACCGTCCACGCCTTCATCGACCATACCCGCTTTTTGCATAATTGGCGGTACAGCCACTTCCTTTGGTAAGGAGTACGCCCAGTGCTCCCCCCATTTGGCACCTTGGTCTATCCATTTTGAAAGTAGTTCGATTTCCTCGTCCGTCAGTCTTGGTTTCTCATAGGGCATCCTAAGTTCCGGATCATCTTCCTTCAACCGTTTGATAAATTCACTGCCGGAGGCATCCCCGGGGATTATAGCAGGTTTCCCGGATTCCGTAGCGGCAAAGGCCTCTTCCTCAAAAAGTAGGCTAAAACCCCCACTTTTCTTGACCCCACCATGACAGGTGATACACTTGGTGTTCAAGATGGGTTTTATCTGCGTGCTGAAATCAACCTGATTGGAAGCAGTATTACAGGAATACAAAAGACCACTAAGGATGCACAAAAATAACGCCCTTACACCTTTATTGTATATACTTTGATTATGCATGTCTTAATCCGATTAATTTACTAAAAGACACTAAAATTGTCGTTTAAAGTTGTTTCAATATCCAAGGATAATATTACCAAAATATTCAAAAAAAAATATGGATAAATCAACTGCATGTATGGATGATACTCCTTTGCCATATATCCAAACCATAATAAACAAACTTGTGGTGCCTGGGAGTTCAGTATGGACCCACAATTGGATTTGAATTATTTAAAGTACTTTTCAAATAGTATTATATCACCCGAACCATAAACAACGATTCTTGTTTCTTTTCCAGTCAACAAGATATCCCTTGTAGTTTGGGACAGGTAACCTGAACCATGATAGAACTCAACAATTCTTGACTTCCCATTTTCCAAAAATATTTTGGCATACAATGCTTTTGAAGGTATCTTTAAAAGGTTCTCGTTATCTTTCCTATCTATTAACTGAAAGGAGCGCATATTGCCATTATTAACACCGATTAATTCCGTAAGTGTTCCATTCGCGTTGATAGATGCGAAACCCCTAGTATTCCCATCAATCCATAATCCTGTTTTATCGTGCGGTAAGACCGAAAAATCAGAATTCCCCAAACCCTTTAAAAAAACGCCTTTAAGGGCATCATACCTACCAAGGGAAACTTCGGTCCCATAGTCATTGCCAGAAAGTACCATATCCAGATTTCCATCAAAATCATAATCGGCAATAGCCATCCCATATATGGGTGCTATTTGCGCCTCTATGGGTAATTCCTTTAACTGGAATTTTCCATTCCCAAGATTTATCAGAAGTGAAGAAGCCAAATTAAACGCCCTTAATGTATATGCACTACTTTTATCCTGCTGGGTCAGCACATCGTCAATAGATGCCTTGGCATAGCTCTTATAATCCGGGAACTTCTTTTTCAATGCTGGGACCTGCTTTAACAAATCGTCCCTTGTATGCACCGGATACTCCTTACCATCCCTGTAAAATGACATAATCGGGTCGATACTACCATTTTTATCCAAATCCAAGGCGTATATGGCCAAAGGCTCTTCCTTTGATGCTTTGTAACGAGAGTTTAACCCGAGATTACCTAAAACATAGTCCACGTCACCATCATTGTCAAAATCACCTCCTTTAATACTATTCCATAGACCTGACGTATGGGTCAGTCCCGTTTTGTCCGATACACTCCGTAAGCCCCCCTCTATATTTTCATAAAATTCAATGGCCATGAATTCCCCAACCACAATTAAATCAAGATCACCGTCCGTATCAAAATCCGTCCAAAGCGCATCCTTAACCATTCCTTGTTTTCTTAAGGAAGTTGCTTTTTTATTGGTCACGTCAATGAATTTACCGTCCATATTTTCCAATAAATAACTATTGCATGGTATGGGGTATTTTAAAGGTGTTAAACGGCCCCCAACGAATAGGTCCAAGTCGCCGTCGTTGTCAAAATCGGCAGCTCTTACACAAGAATTGCTCGTTCTCAAAGGGGGCAGAACCCCTTGCGTCAATTGGAAATTGCCTTTGCCATCATTTATATACAGTCGGTCTTGATAATACTGGGAGTTTTCATAAAACTCATTACTGCCACTTGCAATGTAGAGGTCCAAATCCCCATCCGTATCAAAATCAAACAGCAGCACTCCGGTATCTTCGTTGTATTTTTCTTCTTCATTAGAAACTAATTCCTGCATTTGAAAATCCCCAGATATCGAACCATAAAAGAGCATACCGGAATAGTTATAACCTCCACCCATGAAAAAATCCTCAAATCCATCACCGTTTACGTCGCCAACGGCGATACCCGGTCCCTGTTCAGAGAGTTTATGAGGCAATAGATACTCGCGATTAAAATCATAATATAGGGCGTCACCATGCTTTGCTTTATCACCCAAACGTGGAGATACATCCTTAAAAAGTTGTTCATTGGCACTAAAACCTGAAATTGAGGTCTCTACCCCATCACTTGGGTCCAATCTTACGGTGGAATTAATTTTTGGCCCTATCAGCTTTTTTGTTATTCCATTTGGCCATGTTATCAACAAACTATCCACTTTATTGCTTCTTCCAAGGCCAACGTGAAGGGTGTGATCCATAGATGATTGATAGCCTCTGGTTGGGGATTGTCTGTACAACTGATGTTTATCGCCCTGATACAATTTAACTTCGGTTCCTATTCCTAAAGTGTTAAGACTGTCAAAATTCAGCTCAATTTGTAGAAAGTTATTTTTTGTTAAAGCATTTGATCGGTTCTCATAAATGGCTGCCTCTTCATTAATATTGTTGATAACAAGGTCCAAATCGCCATCGTTGTCCAAATCGCCATAAGCGGCACCATTGGACAGGGATGGAATTTCAAGGCCCCATTCATGGGTTGTATTAATAAACCCCTTATCTCCAGTATTTTTCAGCATTACGTTTGGCACCTTAATCGAAGGCATTTCACGGGCCATTTTTTTCAATACAACATCAAGACTGTCTGGAGCTATGTTATCCGTAAGTGAACTGGTATAATTGATAAAATCCAAATCAGTAATGTCCCTTAAATACCCATTGGAAATAAATAGATCCTTAAATCCATCATTGTCAAAATCCGCAAATAATGGACCCCAGCTCCAATCTGTGGCATCCATTCCAACTAGTTGTCCTATTTCAGAAAAACTATTGCCGTTGCCTGCGCCCATATTCACTTGGAGCGTATTCCTCATATATTGGGGCAGATATCCATATTCCATGGACTTTTCAAACAAATCAAAATTAAGGGCTCCCGACATCTTTTTCTCCCCATAATTGGAACTGGGCCTCATGTCAACGGTCACAAGGTCTACAAGTCCGTCATTGTTGAAATCGGCAACATCGTTGCCCATGCTGAAGTGGCTAACATGACCCAAATAGGTAGAGGACATTTCCTTAAATGTACCATCTTGCTGATTGATATAAATATAGTCGTTGGCCAAAAAGTCGTTGGTCACAAATATATCTTCCCAGCCATCCCTATTGATATCTGCAATTCCTATGCCCAGACCAAAACCGTCAAAAGTAATACCTGCCTGCGTTGTTACATCGGTAAATTTAATTCCCTCTCCCTGATCCTCATCGTTCCTGTACAACCGGTCATTTGCAAGCCCACTGCCATCCTTGACCAAGGCCACAATATTATTGGGGTTTCGCATGTCATTGGTATGGTTCAAAAGATACATATCAAGATCCCCGTCCCTATCGTAATCAAAAAAGGCGGCCTGGGTGGAAAAGCTATCATCATCAAGATTATATTGTGCTGCCTGTTCCTTAAAAACTAGATTCCCTTGATTAATATACAATAGGTTTTTACGCATTTCCTTCTTATAATTTCCGGATCTGCAAACATAGATATCAAGAAGCCCGTCATGGTTAATGTCAACCATGGACACTCCGGTAGACCAACCTTCAGTCATAGTACCCAAGGCACTGGTAACGTTTTTGAAACGAAGTCCTCCTTGATTAAGATAGAGGGCATCGGACACCATATTGCCCGTAAAATAAAGTTCTGACAAACCATCGTTGTTTAAATCGCCTATGGCAACCCCGCCTCCATTGTACACATAAAAGAAGTCTACCATATTAAACCGATCGTTTTCCTCTATTTTATTGTTAAAATAAACGTTGGAAACTTCCGATGAAACCATTTTAAAAAGAGAATCTGTATTTTTTAACTCTTCCGTATCAGTAGTTCTACCGCAGCCCGATATTAAAGACAATATGCAATACATAACTACTTTTCCGTATGGGTATTTTCCTTTCATGGTCTCCCCTAATAATAAATCAATGCAATTTAAAAAATGAAAACCCGTCTCCAAGGACAGGTTTTCATACTTGAAAATAAAACTAACTCAACAAACCTTATTCGTATTGGGGATTCTGGGTTACATTGGGATTACCCAAAACTTCATTCAACGGTATTGGCAGCACATAATCCTTAGGGGACAGCGTCCTATCTACACCATAGGTATCTATAAAATCCTGAATATATTGCCCCAAATAGTCCGGGCTTCCGCCAAAGGTGCTTTTCCTTTTAAGTTCTGGATATATTTCACATTCCATGGCGAACTCCAACACCCTTTCTTCTACAATGGCATCCCTTAACTGTTCTTTGCTCAAGCCCGACAGTGGCGACAAGCCGGCTCTTCGCCTTACTTCGTTAACACCAAAGTAAGGGTCACCGGAACCACTTTCATTAGCTGCTTCTGAATGTGCCAGTAGAACATCGGCCAATCGTAAATAAACTATATTTTTTTCAGTCAAATTCGCATTGGAGATACCCAATTGGGTATATTTTGCAGACCAACCGTTTGAAAAAATAAGTTCATCAGGATTATCTGGATCAGCATCTGCAGATACCATTCCCCCAAAACGGCTAAGATTATAAGAAGCATTTGGACTCCATTTAACTACGGGCCTTTCCCCAGCAGCATTTGGACCAACCCTAGTGGTTGGGTACTCATCAATAAAGGTACCCGCAATTCGCTTATCTGCCGGATCATACTTCTCTCGAAATTTCTGAGTAGAATTCAACCAATGCCATCCTACACCACCAAGATCGTTTGGCAAATCTCCCGGAATAAAGTGCTGGTGATAATTCTGATTTTCCCCAGCATTGGCAGAAGCGGAAACTTGTGCTTCAAAAATTCGGGGCCCTGAATTTTCCCTTTCTACCGAGAAGGTGTCCGCAAAGTCTTCAAACAGTACCATTCCGCTATTGTTTACAAAACTATCTGCCATTGCGTATGCCTCTGTCCATTTTTCGTCCTGTAAATATGCCTTTATCAATAACGCCTGTGCCGCCCAAGAGGAAGCCCTACCAACATTGCTGGAATCGTATGATTCAGGTAGAATGTTCATGGCTGCGGATAAATCCGCTTGAATTAAATCCAAAGCCAGTCTCTTTCCATTCTCATTGGAAGGTAAGTCCTGGTCGCTTTCCGTTTTCGTGGTCGTTACGGGTATATTATCGAAATAACGTACTAAATTATAATAGTAAAAGGCTCTTAAAAATTGTGCTTCCGCCTTTACCCTATCCACTAAGGCACCGTTGGGTACGCCATTTTCTTTAAGTTCATCCGCTTTTTGAATGATAGCATTTGCCCTATTTATATTTTCATAGGAAATTCTCCAATAGGTCTCAATGTACTCGTCGTCTGGAGAAACATTTCCGTTCTGAAAGTTCAGCGGACCCTTTTCCCAACCCACTTGATATCCAACGAGACATTCAAACACGAACCTATCATAATAATGATTGAACCAGTCCCTGCCATATCCAATCCCATCGTATACCGCATTCACTCCCAATTCCAACTGTTCTGCAGTGGCAAAGAAATTTTCCTGAGTCGTAAAATCAGGGTTTTCTTCCAGATCTGTACATCCTACCAATCCGAAAACCATGAAAAGTATCGGAAGTAACTTGATTAAAATTCTCTTTTGCTTTTTCATAATTAATTTTTATTGTTAAAATTCCAAGTTTACGCCCACGGTCAATGTTCTTGCCCTTGGGTATGCATCGTAATCATCTCCACGGTTCAAGTTGTTTTGCCCACGATTGTTAACCTCAGGGTCAAATCCCGAATAATCCGTGATGGTAAATAAATTTTGTCCGCTCACATAGATCCTAGCCTTGCTAATGAAATCATTAAAATTGGGAAGCGTATATCCAAGTGAAACATTTTGCAGTCTAATGAAGGAACCATCCTCTATGAAATAATCAGAATCCCTGTAAGAATTGGCGAAATCCCTATTACCGTCAATCACGGGTCTTGAAGCATCCGTATTTGTTGGTGTCCATGAATCTGAAAGTATGGTTTTTATCTGATTTATCTTTTGAACCCCATCACCCAATTCCGAAGCCTGTAAATTTCTTATCTCAAATCCTTGGACCCCTCTTAAAAAGATTCCCATATCAAAGCTTTTATAGGTAAACGTTGAATTTAAACCCCATGTGAAATCCGGGTTGGGATCACCTATAATGACATAATCATCAGGGGTAATGGACCCATCCCCATTTACGTCCCTATAACGTGGATATCCGGGCTTGTCACCAGATCTTGAGGGATTATTTGCAATTTCCTCTTCGGATTGGAATATTCCAATATAATCAAATCCTCTCCAAACACCAATGGGATTGCCGGCCTCCACCCAACTACCGTCGATTCCAAGATGTCCACTAGTTGTACTAGAGAAAAAAGGTGTACTACTGCCCAAATCAGTAAGTTCATTGCGAAGAATGGAAAGATTTCCTGCCACATTCCATTTAAAATCCTCTCCATTTATAACATAGCCATCCAAACCTATTTCAAAACCACGGTTCTCAAGAGAACCCGAATTTTTTAATATTGACTGGAATCCAAGACTACTAGGTATGGATACGAACAGCAACAAATCTTCCGTTTGGTTGTTGAAATAATCCAAGGTAAGGTTTAATCTATTGTTAAAAAACGAGGCATCCAGACCAACGTTTCTCATGGTAGTTGACTCCCATTTCAAATCGGAATTACTCAATCTACCGTCTGCAAGACCAAGTACCAGGCCATCACCGAAAACATAGTTAAACTCGTTCAAATTGGCCAAAGAATTATAAACGGGTATTTCTGAGTTTCCGGTTAGACCCAAGCTCCCTCTTAATTTAAGATTGTTCATTACTTCGGATACCCCACTGTTCTTATAAAAATTTTCGTTCGAGATGTTCCAACCTAAGGCAACCGATGGGAAGTTGGCCCATTTGTTCTGTGTCCCAAACCTGGATGAACCATCCCTTCTAAACGTAACCGTTGCGAGGTATCTACTATCGTATGTATAGTTTACCCTTCCCAATAGGGATTCCAACAACCATTCCCTTCTATTTGAGAAAGGGGTCAAAATATCAGGTCCACCTTGTAAAGTTGCTTGATCTACGGAAGCTGCGGTTATTCCCCTTGTTGTGCTACTAAAAAATTTATTTACCTCTTTCTGGTATGTATAACCCACCACTGCATCAACAAAGTGTTTGCCAAATTGGTTGTTATAGGTCAATAAATTTTCATTTAAAATGTTTCCTGAATTTCTATTTGCAAGTGTTAACTCTCCTGCATTATCCCTACCTAGTCTTGTATTTACAGAAGGAAAAAAACTTGTCCTGTTTACATTGAGGATATCTGCACCAATACTTGTTTTGGCCTTTAAATGCTCCGTAATGTTAAAGGTGAATGTGGTATTCCCCAAAACCCTATTCGTTATATCCTGATCGGTGGCAAACTCAAGTTCCTGTAATGGATTTATCGAGAATCTTCCATCATAGGAGGCCAACGCGTAGGTTCCATCCTCGTTAAAAACAGGAACTGTTGGGTCTAATCCCAAAGCCGTAATAATAATCCCTCCTGGTCCACCTCTATCGGTTGGAGCATTATTGGATACCGTCCTGTTATAAGACCAACTGGAACTAACGTTTAAAAAATTATCCAATGCAGAATTATCCAAGTTCAAGCGTATTCCATATCTCTTAAAATCAGTCATTTTAATGATCCCTGCATTATCATGGTAATTTCCTGTAACTGCATATCTGTTATTTTCGTTACCTCCGGAAAAAGTCAATTGATGATTTTGAATCGATCCTACTCTAGTCACTTCATCCAACCAGTTGGTCCCTCTCCCAAAAGCATTGATCTCGTCTTGTGAATAAATTGGGGCACCTCCTTGGCTAGTCTCCAAAGTATTAAGATAGGTGGCAAATTCCGATCCATTCAAGACTTCTATGGGATTCGTAATGGTTTGAGTGGAATAGGAACCTTCATAACTAATTTTAGCCTTTCCCGCCTTACCTCTTTTAGTAGTAATAAGAACGACCCCATTAGAACCTCTAGACCCATAGATAGATGTTGCAGAGGCATCCTTCAAAACCTCTATCGATTGGATATCGTTAGGGTTAATAGATGCCAAGATGTTCGTTGGTTGTCTATTTCCTCCAGCACTGTATGCACCGTTATCCGGGTAAATTGGAAAACCATCGACCACATATAACGGTTCACTACCACTATTTATAGAGTTTGAACCACGTATTCTCACCGACACACCACCACCCGGTGCCGAAGATGTTTGTGTAACCTGAACACCTGGTGCCCTTGCCTGTATGGCCTGGTCTACCGATGTTACCGGCAATTCTTTGAAAGAATCTCCATCAATGGAGGAAACAGAGCCGGTGAGGTCACTTTTCTTGACAGTACCATATCCTACAATAACAACCTCGTCAAGCGCCTCACTTTGTGGATCCAGCACTACATTTATAGTGGACCTACCATTAATTTCAACTGATGTTGTAGCAAAGCCCAAAGAAGAAAACTCAAGGCTATTGATATCTTCTGGTACGGTTATCTGATAGTTACCATCAAAATCAGTAATAACACCCTGTGTTCCCGCAACAACATTTGCGCCGGGAAGTGGAGAGCCGGTTTCTCCATCTGTAACCGTTCCACTAACGGTGGTCTGTGCCATTAGGGAAATTCCACCGATAAAGAACGCTACAAAGACGCTCCATGTTTTTTGATAACTTGTTAATGATTTTAACTTCATAGAGTAGATTAATTTGGTTTTCATATTGATTTCTTCAGTATAACATAATTATAAGTTAAACTGCAACAAACAATATTATGAAGTTCCCCTACTTCTATAAATGGACAATTCTTACTAAAACATGGATTTTTCTTTAAATACCAAGAATTTTATAATTTAAGTAGTCATTAATTTTGTTTTGTCAATCTTTTGGGTCAAAAAAAACAAAATCAACAACAACTCCCCATTAACTTGGGTTTTTCAGTTTTTCCTATAATTATTCTTTTTGTTCGTTCCTGTAGTCTTTTGGGGAAATACCAAAATACTTCTTAAAGGCCCTTGAAAAGTACAGGGGGTCTTGAATCCCTGTTTTATAGCTAATTTCCTTTATACTCAAATCAGTATATTTTAGGTATTCACAGGCCTTTTGCATCTTTTTCAAGTTGAAGAAATGTATTAAGGAGTAACCTGTTCGCCTTTTGAACAAGTTAAAAAGATACGAAGGGGAGCAATTAAAGTGATCTGCGATTTCTTCAGACTTAAATGTTTGATCCAAATTGTTCATTAAAAATTCTATTACTGAATTTACCATGTTCGTCTTACCTTGGTTATCAATATTAAAACTCTGACCTCCATAAATAAATGAACTTATAAATTTAAATCCTGTAATATTAGCAAGCTCCAACTTGGGTATGGTGTACTCACTTTCATACATTTGATATATTTCGTTGAAAAGATCAATTCTTTGACTATCAAATGCCACTACCCCATTATCTGAATTAAATTCCGTGTAGCGTTTGTACAACCAATCAGTTGAGGACCCTCCAAAGTGCATCCAATATATGCTCCAGGGTGATTTTGGATCGGACTCATACTCATGTGGTGTGTCCCTTGGTATAAGATGGTAAGAATTAGGCATGACCTCAACCTTTTTACCCTGAATTTTCATCCGCCCTTTTCCTTCAACACAGTAAATAAAAATATACTCCTTTACACCCTTTTTCCTTGCTCTATAGTGATTTAAAGCATTTGGGTAAAATCCAATATCAGTAATAAAAAAAGACTTACAGACAAGGTTTTTTGAGAGCTCCAATTTTATCGTACCTGGCAAGACAATCATTTTTTGTCCTAAAAAGCCATCTTTAACAGTAGAATTATCCATTGTTTTTATTCATAAGTCCATATCTATATTCTATCAACTTCATAATATTGAATAATCAAAATTAAACCTATAAAGTATCTAAATAATTAAATTTTTGACTCTATAAGGAAAATATCGTAATGAAATGAAAATTCTCATTCTTTTCAAATGATTCATTTGGTTGGATAAGTGGACTATGGATAAAATTACCCAAAACAAGTAATTACAGAATGAACAAACACCATCTGTCAAAAAGTGGTAAAGGAAAAAATCCGAAGGTTATTGAAGAAAACTAAATGTATCTACTTTATCTAAGCCTAATCCGGGTATTTTCATAATAATGATTTAAAAGAGTAGAAATGATCCTTAGAAAATTAAAAACGTTGTTTGTTGGTTTGCTTTGCCTTACAGCCTTATTGGGCTGTAAGGACGAAGCAAAGAAGAACCTTGATAAAAGACCCAATATTGTCTTCATATTAGCAGATGATTTTGGGATACATGACCTTAGCTTTACAGGCAGCAACTACTATGAAACACCAAACATCGACAAAATTGCGAAAGAGGGCACTTATTTTTCCCAAGGATATGCGAACAGTAGGGTGTGTAGCCCATCTAGGGCAAGTATCATGTTAGGCCAATTTGCGGCAACACATGGCATTACTGATTGGATTGGGGCAAAATCAGGAGAGGATTGGAGAACCAACAACAGAAACGACAAATTATTGCCCGCGGCATATAAACATGATTTGCCAAAAAATGATACAACTTTGGCAGAGGCATTATTGGCATATGGTTACAAAACTTTCTTTGCTGGTAAATGGCATTTGGGCGAGAAAGGCTCTTGGCCAGAAGACCATGGATTTGAGATCAATAAGGGTGGCTGGGATGTTGGAAGCCCTAAGGGAGGCTACTTCTCACCTTGGGACAATCCAAATTTGGAAAACCACGAAGCTGGAGAGAACTTATCAATGCGCTTGGCAAAGGAAACTGCCAATTTCATTGAAAAAAATAAGGACAGCTCATTTTTGGCTTACCTTTCCTTTTATGCCGTTCATGGGCCCATACAGACAACACAGAAAAAGTGGAGTCATTATCGCAATAAGGCTGAAACCCTAGGAATTGAGGAAAAAGGATTTACAATGGAGCGAGTATTGCCCATAAGAACCGTTCAAGACAATCCTATTTATGCAGGTCTAGTTGAACAAATGGACGATGCAGTAGGTGTTGTGCTCAACAAATTACAAGAATTGGGTCTAGATGACAATACTATAATTATTTTTACTTCGGACAATGGCGGGGTAGCATCAGGAGATGCCTTTTCAACTACCAATCTCCCTATGAGGGGTGGCAAAGGATACCAATGGGAGGGCGGTATTCGCGAACCCTATTTTGTCAAAGTCCCAGGTCTGAAAAAGGGTGTTATCATCGACTATCCGGTGACGGGTGCCGATTTTTATCCAACAATCCTAGATTTTGCCGGCATACCCTTAAAACCACACCAACATGTTGACGGAGCCAGCCTAAAACCTTTAATGGAAGGTAAAACATTGGATGAACGACCCTTATTCTGGCATTACCCCCACTATGGCAACCAAGGAGGGGAGCCTTCATCGATTGTAAGGGAAGGCAAATGGAAATTGATTCATTATTATGAAAGTGGGAAGAAAGAACTTTACGACCTCGAAGCGGATACTGCTGAAAGGAACGATGTAAGTGCAATCAATAAAGCTGTGGTCAACAGACTGGATACTCTTTTGCAATCCTACCTAAAAAGGGTAAATGCCAACCTACCAGTGAAAGACAGTCTGTTTGATGCTGAATTGGCGAAAAAACAGTACCAAGATCGAATTGATATTCTCTTGCCCCAATTGGAACAGCAACGGATGGAATTTCTCTCAATGGATTTTTTACCTAACGAAGACTGGTGGGGCAGTAAGGTGACCAAAGACTAATATGAATGGTAGCAGATTTTCATTAAAAAATGACCAGCACAAAATTCAATTTTCTGTATCTACTTTTTTTGGCCCTGGTCTCTGCCATGGGTGGTTTTTTGTTTGGCTATGATTGGGTGGTCATTGGCGGTGCAAAACCATTTTATGAGCTGTATTTTGGGATTAGTACGAATCCCACCTTACAGGGTTGGGCCATGAGCAGTGCCTTGATAGGTTGTATTTTTGGAGCGGTCATTTCTGGGTTCGTTGCCGATAGACTAGGTAGAAAATTACCCTTGATTTTTGCTGCGGCACTATTTACAGTTTCAGCATTTGGCACTGGTTATGTGGATAGCTTTTCCCCGTTCATCGCTTATAGGCTTATTGGTGGCCTGGGCATTGGCTTGGCTTCTACATTATCGCCTATGTACATTTCAGAAATTTCACCAGCAAAGTATCGGGGCCAATTTGTAGCCATCAACCAACTTACCCTGGTAATCGGTATTTTGGCCGCGCAAATAGCAAATTTTCTTATTGCCGATACCATTCCTGATGGATTTGCCCCAGACCAGATTCTGACTTCTTGGAACGGCCAGACTGGCTGGCGTTGGATGTTCTGGGCAGAACTCCTACCCGCCATTCTTTTTTTTGGACTCATGTTCATGGTGCCCAAAAGTCCACGATTCTTAGTAAAAATCAATGAAACGGAAACTGCAAAAAAAGTTCTGGGAAAAATTGGTGGCGCGTCCTATGCTGAACAAGCGTTGAGCAGCATCAAACTGACCTTGAAGGAAGACAGTTCTTCAAAATTGGACCTATCACAACTAAAGAGCCCAAAGGTAAGGCCCGTTCTCATCATGGGGATCGTATTGGCGATCTTTCAACAATGGTGCGGCATCAACATAATTTTCAATTATGCCGAAGAAATTTTTAGGGCGGCCGGTTACAGCGTGGGGGATATGCTTTTCAATATTGTCATTACAGGTAGCGTAAACTTGCTTTTCACCCTTGTAGCCATGCGAACCGTAGATAGTTGGGGACGCAGAAAACTCATGCTGTTGGGATCCCTTGGGTTGGGCGTGGTCTATCTTGTATTGGGTGGCGCATACTTTTTTCAGTTCACAGGTTGGCCAGTACTAGTTCTCGTCATTACTGGGATAGCCATTTATGCAATGTCATTGGCGCCGATCACTTGGGTGGTTTTATCTGAAATTTTTCCTAATAGGATCAGGGGTATTGCCATGTCGATAGCAACATTTTCACTTTGGATAGCCTCCTTTGTTTTGACCTTCACCTTCCCGGTTCTCAACGAAGCCCTTGGAGCTTCCGGCACCTTTTGGGTGTATGGGCTAATTTGTATCGCCGGATTCATGTTCATAAGGAATAAACTACCTGAAACCAAGGGGAAATCCTTGGAAGAAATAGAAATGGAATTTATCAAGGACAACTGATGCGAATGATCACGAAATATCAAACCACCTGTATTTTATTTTCTTTAGGATGGAACCAGATTTTTGACCTAGAAAAAAAAGTTCAAAGCACAAATGAATATGGGATCAACCTACTCTTATGACACGATTACAGCAGTTTGGCATAAAATCAAAATAGTAAGAATACCAATTTAAACCACTATGGAAATAGTAAAGGCTTGGCCGGAGAAAGTTAGAATACCAACATACGAAGTGGGAAAACCGGAAAAATACCCCGTTTTTTTAGAAAAGCGCGTATATCAGGCCAGTAGCGGCGTGGTATATCCGCACCCTGTCATCGAAAAGATTAGTGATCAAAAAGTGGATAAGGAGTGGGATGCCATCTTCTTAGAAAATGATTATATAAAATTGATGATCTTACCAGCCTTGGGCGGTAGGATACAAATGGCCTATGATAAGATTCGTGAGCGCCATTTTGTCTATTACAACCAAGTCATTAAACCCGCTTTGGTTGGTCTTACGGGTCCATGGATCTCTGGAGGTATTGAATTCAATTGGCCCCAGCACCATCGACCCAGCACATACGAACCAACGGATTTCTATATTGAAGAAAACCAGGATGGAAGCGTTACCGTTTGGGTAAGCGAGGTCGAGCGAATGTTCCGTACAAAAGGCATGGCCGGTTTCACACTGTATCCAGATAAAGCTTATCTAGAAATTAAAGCGCAGCTTTACAATAGAACGCCACATCCCCAAACCTTTTTATGGTGGGCAAATCCGGCCGTTGCGGTGAACGACCACTATCAGTCGGTTTTTCCACCAGACGTTAATGCGGTTTTTGACCATGGAAAACGTGATGTTTCTGAATTTCCAATTGCAAAAGGTGAATACTACAAAGTAGATTACTCGCCAGGAACGGATATTTCCAGATATAAGAATATTCCGGTACCTACAAGTTATATGGCAATCACCTCTAAATACGATTTTGTAGGAGGTTACGAAAACGATTCCAAAGGAGGCTTGCTACATGTTGCTGATCATAATGTTTCCCCCGGGAAAAAGCAGTGGACTTGGGGCAATGGAGATTTTGGCAGGGCTTGGGACAGAAACCTGACTGATGAAAATGGTCCTTATATTGAATTAATGTGTGGGGTGTATACCGATAACCAACCAGATTTCTCTTGGATGCATCCGTATGAGGAAAAGAGTTTCAAACAGTATTTTATGCCCTACTATAATGTTGGGGTCGTAAAAAATGCGACGAAAGAAGCTTTGGTAAACCTGGAAATAGTAGACGGAAAAGCCCAGGTTAAGGTATATGTAACTTCTACTTACGATAATTGTGTCATTACTTTTAGCGCTAACAGTAAGGTGTTGCACGAAGAGGTAATGGACCTATCGCCTGAAGTTGGGTATGAAAAGTTGATTGATATTGCAGGAATCAACTATGATAATTTACATATTTCGGTTAATGATAGTGAAGGCAAAGTGTTAGTGGCATGGGAACCGGATAAGGATGTATCCGATAAAATTCCCGAACCCGCAAGAGCGGCAGAAGCCCCCAAAGATATTGATACTATCGAAGGCTTGTATTTAAGGGGATTACATTTGGAACAATACAGGCATGCCACCTTCAGTCCTTTGGATTATTACGAAGAGGCCTTACGCAGGTCTCCAATGGATGTAAGGAATAACAATGCAATTGGTCTTTGGTACCTGCGCAAAGGACAAGTAAACAAGTCCCTCCCCTTTTTCGAAACGGCTATTGCATCCTTGACCAGACACAATCCCAATCCTTATGATGGCGAACCATATTTTAACAAGGGATTAGCACTGAACTTCCTAGGCCGAAAAGAAGAAGCCTATTCAAGTTTCTTTAAAGCTTGTTGGAACGCCCAATGGCAAGATGCCTCCTATTTTAACCTGGCACAGATCGATTGCGCCAGAGGCAATTTGACCAAAGCTTTGGACTTGGTCGATAGGGCCCTCGTAAAAAACTGGCACAACCATAAAGCAAGGCATTTAAAGGTTATACTTTTGCGGAAAACCGGAAAAATTGGTGAGGCAAACACCTTAATTGAGGACTCTCTTAAAATTGACAAATTCAATTTTGGGGTCATTTATGAAAAATATCTGCTCTCCAATGCCCAAGAAGATGTAGAGCAGCTAAAAGGCTTGCTTCGAAATTATGTCCACAATTATATTGAATTTTCAATTGATTATGCCTCTACAGGATTGTTCAAGGAAGCTATAGATTTTTTGGGCCTTTACATCGATGACAATGTACAGCCCTATCCCATGGCCTATTATTTCCGCGGGTGGTATTATAACCAGTTGGACCAAAATGAAAGGGCCTTGGCGGATTATCGAAGGGCAGCTACCATGCCATCCGATTATTGCTTTCCCAATAGAATCGAGGAGGTATTGGCGTTGCAGGCGGCCATTAAAATGAACCCAACCGATGCAAGGGCATTCTATTATCTCGGTAATTATTGGTATGCCAACAGACAGTACCAAGAGGCACAAGTTTGTTGGGAAACCTCTGTTAATCTTGATGATACCTTTGCCATTACCCATCGTAATTTGGCCCTACTGTACTTTAACAAGGCCAACAAAAAAGAACTAGCGGTCAAACATCTGGAAAAAGCCTTTCAACTGGACAGGATGGATTCCCGCCTTCTTATGGAACTTGATCAATTGTACAAAAAGATAAATATACCCAACCAGCAACGCCTGGACTTTTTGGAAAAACATCTTGATCTCACGAACTCTAGGGATGATCTTTATTTGGAACGTATCGCACTGTATAATTTATTGGGCAAATTTGAAACAGCGAAATCGTTGATTGAAAAACGTCAGTTCCATCCTTGGGAGGGCGGCGAAGGCAAGGTGCCTTTTCAATACCTTACCTGCCATATAGAACTAGCTAAAAAAAACATCTGCCTAAAACGTTTTGATGAAGCAATAACACTTCTTGAACAGGCTAAAGTATATCCTAACAACCTTGGTGAGGGCAAACTTTACGGTACCGTAGAAAACGACATAGATTACTGGCTGGGCTGTGCTTGCGAAGGCCTTAATGACGAGGAATTGGCTAAGGACTTTTTTCAAAAGGCCTCCAAAGGTAGTAGCGATCCAAGTCCCGCTATTTTTTACAATGACCAACAACCTGATAAAATTTTCTATCAGGGACTCGCCCTTTTAAAGTTGGGAGCCAAAGAAGAAGCCAAAACACGATTCGAAAACTTGTTGAATTACGGAATGGCACATATGAACGACGATGTAAAAATGGATTATTTTGCCATTTCCCTTCCGGATTTGTTGATATGGGAAGAAGATTTGAATGACATCAACAAGATACACTGCAATTATCTTATCGGTTTGGGGCATTTGGGCCTCGAAAATAATGCTGAAGCTTTACAGGCATTTAATGAAGTCCTGGACAGAAATATTTCTCATTTGCCCGCGCACATTCACGCGGCTTCGGTACAAATTGAAAAAAAAGATTGAATAATCGCATTTAAGATTTACCCTTTATGAGGATACTTTTTTTAACCATCGTATTTATAACGCTATTATCCAATTGCAATCACTCAAATATTTCAGAAATCGACATTTCTGGGGCATGGCAGGTAAAATTGGATTCAACCGATATTGGTGTGAAAGAAAATTGGGCCAACAGCAAATTTGAAGGTACCCAGATCCGTTTGCCGGGTACATTGGACGATGCGGGTTTGGGAAAACCAAATACTTTGAAACCAGAAATCAACAATTATGTAATGTCAAACCTTGCCAGAAAACATCAATATATAGGAAAAGCTTGGTACCAAAAGGAAATTAATATCCCTAATAACTGGAAGGACAACAACATAAAGCTAAGCTTGGAACGAGTACTTTGGGAATCAACAGTTTATTTGGATGGGCAAAAAATGGGCATTGCCAATAGTTTGATAGGCAATCATGAGTTTGAGCTAAAAAATCTGAGTCCGGGAAATCATATCCTCACCATAGCCATCGATAATTCCAATAAATTTCCTAATATCAATGTGGCCGGTTCCAAATATCCCGACCCCATCAACCAAGACATGGCACATGCCTATACCAATCACACCCAAATTAAGTGGAACGGGATTTTGGGCTCCATGGTCTTGACCGCTTCGGAAAAGAATGCGGCGACCAATTTACAGGTATATCCAAACTATTCGGAAAATAGTTTAAGAGTTACCTTTGAAAAAATTGATACCAGTACTATACCAGAGATTCAATTTGAAATTAAGGACGCACAGGGAAATGAAATTTCCAATGGAATCGCAAAAGAACCCGTCATTCAAAATGGTACCGTAAGTTTTACCTTTCAAAGACCGACAAAGTTGGAATATTGGGACGAGTTCAATCCTGCACTGTACGATCTAAGCGTAACAATCGATCAGCAAAAATTGACCAAAAGGTTTGGCTACAAACACGCTGAATACCAAAATGGGAACCTAATGTTAAATGGCCATCGTATATTCCTAAGAGGCAACTTGGAGTGTGCCATTTTTCCTCTGACCGGCCATCCGCCCCTAGAGAAAAAAGAATGGATCACCTTGATTCAACAAGCCAAAAATTATGGTCTTAACCATTTGCGTTTTCATTCGTGGTGTCCGCCAGGAGCTGCTTTCGAAGCTGCCGACGAATTGGGTTTTTATTTCCAAGTAGAATTGCCGCATTGGAGCCTAAAAGTGGGAGAAGACAAAGAAACCACCAAATTTTTAAGAGAAGAGGCCGACAAAATCCTAAAGGATTACGGCAATCATCCTTCATTTTTATTCATGGCCTTGGGCAATGAACTGGAGGGCGATGCAACTTTAATGAATGAAATGGTTGGCGAACTTAAAAAGAAAGACCCCCGTCATTTGTACATGACCACAACCTTTTCCTTTCAAAAACCTTTGGGCGAAAGACCAGAACCACAAGATGAGTATTTTGTTACCCAATGGACGGATAAAGGCTGGATACGCGGACAAGGAATTTTCAACGATAAGCCACCGCATTTTAATGCCGATTATTCTGAAAATAGCGAACACATTCGAGTTCCATTGATATCGCATGAAATTGGGCAATATGCAGTATATCCAGACCTATCGGAAATTCCAAAATATACGGGAGTATTGGAACCCTTGAATTTTATTGCGATTCAAAATGATCTAAAAGAAAAAGGATTGATCGACCTAGCCCAAAGCTTTACACTTTCCTCGGGAAAATTGGCCGCCCTATTGTATAAGGAGGAAATAGAAAGGGGCTTAAAAACACCTAGTTTTGATGGATTTCAATTGCTACAGCTTCAAGATTTTCCTGGGCAGGGTACCGCTTTGGTGGGACTGCTAAACGCTTTTTGGAAATCAAAAGGTATTATCTCACCCGAAGAATTCAGTCAGTTCAATAGTGAACTTGTACCACTTTTACGATTCGAGAAAGCTGTGTATGAAGATGGGGAAACCTTTTCCGCTACCATAGAAGTCGCAAATTTCTACCAAGAACTTCAAAATAAAACCCTGAATTGGCGTATCACCAATGATCAAGGGGAGGTCTTAAAGCAGGGTGAGGTATCCGATATTCATTTAACAATAGGAAATAACCTGAACTTGGGTACCATATCGTATCCCATTAATACGGAAACAGCAAGAAAACTGAACATTACCGTTTCCTTGAAGGATACAAAGTATAAGAATAGCTGGCCTATTTGGGAATATCCTAAAGATGTAAATGTAAGTTCCAACAATGTCATATATACAACAAGCATACAAAAGGCGAAAGAAGCCCTTAATAATGGAAAAAAAGTTTTGCTGAATCCAAACTATAAAACACTACAAGGTATTGAAGGACGTTTTGTACCTGTCTTTTGGAGCCCTGTCCATTTTCCTAACCAGCCTTCCACCATGGGCTTATTAATGGATAAGGAACATCCAGCACTGGCCAAATTCCCAACGGAAAACCATACAAATTGGCAGTGGTGGGATTTGTGCTTGAATTCAAAATCGATCCCCATCGATTCCTTGAACGTGGAACCTATTGTACGTGTCATCGATAATTTTGTGACGAACCGAAGCTTGAGTAATGTTTTTGAGGCCAAAATTGGTGCCGGAACACTGGTTTTCACCTCTATTGACCTCTCTTCGAACTTAAAAAACAGGCCCGTGGCCAGACAACTTCGAAAAAGCTTGTTGAACTATATGGAAAGTGATTCCTTCAACCCATCCAAAACCATGGAACTAAGTGATTTGGACAAGTTGAAGATTACCGGTAACGATACTAATTTTGACACTAAGGACATCTATACCAATTAGATCGAGACCTATTTTGCTTTGATTTATATCCATAGGATGCTATACCTTTTTATGCCTGAGCGTTGCAATCTTTTTCTATCGTCTTTGGATAGTAACAAGTAATTAAAAATATACTTGTCGGCAGAACCAATTTGAAAACGGATGGAAAGTGTTTGTAGGTAGAATCATCAAATAATTTCCTAGAATGAACAATAATTCCAATCAATCTCCCAATTCAAAGACACTACATAAATTACAATTAGATAGTAGGAACATCTGACAATTATTGCAATTGAAAGACCCTCAATACATAGATTAGCTTAATGAAGAAAATAAAAGTTGCCTCTCCCGGCAGGATCAACCTTATTGGCGAACATATAGATTACAATGACGGCTTTGTGTTACCCGCTGCCATAGATAAAAGTATTTCCATGGAGTTTTCGGTCAATGGCCATGCAAGTCGCTGCACGATTAAAAGCGATGGCTTTGACAGTATTTTAGTGGCAAATCTCAATAAACTTAAAAAAAGTACGGAAGGATGGCATAATTATGTATTGGGAGTACTTTACGAAATACAGAAATTGAGTCCAAAACTACGGGGTTTTGATTGCTACATGGAAAGTCTAATCCCAGTAGGTTCCGGAGTAAGTTCGTCTGCAGCCTTGGAATGTGGGATTGCTTTCGGACTTAATGAGCTGTTCGATTTGGGATTGGACAAATGGGAATTGGTAAAATTGGGTCAACGTGCAGAACATAATTTTGTGGGCACAAAATGTGGTATTATGGATCAGTTTTCTTCTGTTATGGGGAAAAAAGGGCATACAATGCTATTGGATTGTCGTTCGTTGGATTTTGAATACATCCCCACAAAATTAGACCCATATAAGTTATTACTACTGAACACCAATGTTTCACATAACCTGTCCACCGGAGAATACAATATTCGCAGAGCACAGTGCGAAGATGGTCTGGCGTTACTTTCCAAAAGATTTGGAATTGAAAAATCATTTCGAAATGTTACCCCTCAAATGCTCGACGAATCCAGAAACGAATTAGGCATTCTATTGTATAACCGATGTTCGTATGTCATAGAGGAAATACAGCGGGTACAAGATGCAGTGAAAGCCTTAAAAGCAGGGGAATTGGAAAAATTCGGGAAGCTAATGGGCCAAACACATCAAGGGCTAGGCAAAAAGTATGAAGTGAGTTGCCCAGAATTGGATTTTCTAGTGGAGATTGCAGAAAAGGACCCTTTGGTATTAGGGGCAAGAATGATGGGCGGTGGTTTTGGCGGTTGTACCTTAAACCTTATCCATGTAGACGGTATTGATCAATTTGTGGATAAGGCTTCAAAAGCTTACAAAGAAACGTTTGGTATAACTCTTTCTTATTTCTTCACTTTTCCTAGTCAAGGAATATCAATAATTGAAAATGAAGGAGTCTGAGTTTCTCTTTTGTAAAGAAAATGAGATTTAATTTTGTGTCAAATAAAACATATCCCATACCTCTGGATGCAAGTTATTAAACACAAATATTAGAAATGTAAGTAAAATCTCTACCTTCATTTCCTAAAATTATTGGATAAATAGAATTCAAGCACTTCTAATATGAGGTGATTTCTTGACAATAATTTCAATATCCTCCTTCAATAAGTTTGAACTCTGTTCCACCAAGGTCACTAGGAGGAAACTCCAAACAAAAGGAAAACCTTGCAAAATCTATGATTTGCAAGGTTTTGTCTTTTTTGGACCATCATTTTAATTGATTTGATTTGGTTTCATTCGTCAACAAATTGGTTTAAAAGTTTTTAATATAAAATTGAAGCTACTGAAATATGTTGATAGATGGAATTGATTTAAATCTGTAGAGGTCACGATTCATTTGACAAGCATGTAAATCCTATAACTGTTTTTTGCGTTTTCAATATCGAATTTTCTTTATGAAGTTTTAAGTAAAAAATTTTAATAAAAGCATGTGCAAAGTCATTTGGGCTTTCTATTTTTTTAAACTAAAAAATCAACCAAAAGCTATATATCCTTTGGTTGATTTTTACATTGTTTAAGAATTACCGGTATTTATAGTCATCAAAGAAGGTACACCTTCACAATGACTTTAATATAACCAACGGTAATTAAGCTTGCTTGATAAACTGGGCATCGATGACCATTTTTACTTGATCTGACACTACCACATTCCCTGCTTCCGTTACAGCACTCCAAGTTAAATTGAAATCCTTTCTATTGATACTTCCCCTAATTTCAAAACCAGCTTTTGTCTGACCATAAGGGTCTATTGCAATACCGTTAAAATCTACATCCAGTACAACTTCCTTTGTTACATCACGTATGGTCAAATCACCAATAATTTTATCCTTGGCGAAAGACTTGGAGATAAATGTCATTTTTGGATATTCGTCCGCTTTAAAAAAGTCATCGGACATAAGGTGGCCATCCCTATCCTTATTTTTAGTATTTATCGAGTCTATGCCGATTTCTACCGATAAGGAAGCATTTTCAAATTCGTCATTCTCAGTTTCTATAGTAGCATCAAATTTTTCAAAATGCCCAGTAACCGTAGAAATCATCATATGTTTTACCTTAAAACTTACTTCTGAATGTGCAGGGTCTATTACCCATTTACTTATTTTTTCCATTACAATTGATAATTGATTAAAAAATACATTAATTAACGTCTATACAACATTTGTATATACAAATATAAAAGATGAATTCTTAATTTTGATCAATGAAAACCCAACTTTTTGTTAAAGTTGATAAATATGAATCCTGACCTTACCCGGTATCCCAACTAAATAGAAGGTGTTTTTTTGGCAATGTACCTCATAAGTAAATTGCAAAATGACAGAATATTAATAAAAACTGAATTCTTTATTTAAGACTACTCATTATATGAAGATCCAATTACATAATACGAACTTACCGTTTTACCTATCCTACGATTTCTTTTTCCCATTTCATACATGGCGAATGGAACATTTCTTAGATAAGTAAAATGAAAGCTAGTTTATGTTATACTTGGGAAAATGGATTGTATAGAATTTCCAATAAAGCCAAACGTCCCTTAACATAGACATTACGGATATTTAACAATAAATTTTACATGCGACCCGAAATTTAGCCATGTATTTATTACTCTTGACAACTTAAAAAAATTCATTATGACTTTGGACAACATCCTATCTTCAAAATCATAAATTCTTGGTTATCGTTAAATACAAAATTTAACTAATACGTTAGCGTATTATAGCCAAGTGCTTGAAGTTGAAGCATTCTTACGGAAGCGGTTGGAGTGATGTCCAAACCGTCCAAAAGGGTTTCTGCTTCCACACCCAGTTTTTCCATGGCAACACTACATACACTCACCTTTATCTTTCCCTTGTACTTTTCAAAAAAGGCCTCCAACTCTGACCCCTTTGTAAGTGCTTTGACCACCATACCTTTTACCACAATTTCATATTCCTCAATTTCCAATCCGTTTTCAATCAAAAGGTCATACATGCCAAGTACCCCCTTAAAGTGCCTTTCAGTTGTAAGTATAAAACCGTATTTGGGTGTTGTTTGTAAATCCGCCACGGTCTGTTGATCCAATTTCTTTTGGGCTTTTACTTGAGGAGTGCCTGCAAAAAACAAAAAAGCAATGATTAGGGTTGTAGATACTGATTTCATAAAAGTAGATCTTAGCATTTATAATTCCTTTAAAAATACTACGAATTTAATTCTGATAATATGTCTTTTGTCATAGTTGAGAAATTAATCCAAGATAAAAAAGCCAGGCTCAGGAGCCTGGCATAATTCTACCATTCTTATTTCAAACAAAGTCAAGTAATTATAATTTACTTTCCATTGAAAAATATCATAACACCAACAACTACTGCTAAAACCAATATGGAGATAACAACGTCCTTCCAATTGTAACTATTTTTATTTTTACTTTTTTCTTCTGCGCTAATGGTTCCAAAGGTTAAGTTGGCCACTTTCTCTGCAGATGGTGCCGGAGCAAAAAGACTGGTCACTACCGCAAAAACCACACATACCAAAAAGAACCAAGCTCCAAAGGTCAAAAAGTTCATACTGCCCATTTCGTACAAAAATCCATCCGGATCCAAATCCCCCTTTATCAATTCCAAAACAATTCGGATGGCAGCAACGATAATACCCATAATCAATGTAGCAAAAGCTCCCAATCCATTGATGCGCTTGTGGAAAATACCTAAAAGGAACACGGCGGTTATCGGTGGCGCAATATAGGACTGTACACTCTGTAAATACTCATAAAGCACTCCCGAAATATTGGCCATGATAGGAATCCAGATAATGCCGATGATTACCACTACCACAGTCGCCAACTGACCTGTACGCACCAATTTCTTTTCTGGGGTATTGGGCCTAAGCTTTTTGTAAATATCAACAGTAAACAGTGTGGAAACGGAGTTGAAAACCGAGGCCAAGGAACTCATCAAGGCCGCTAATAGACCGGCAGCTACCAGACCACGCAACCCTGATGGCAACACATTGCTCATCAATACGGGAAATGCTTCATCCGGAGAATCCCAATGCAATTCGCCTCTCATTTTTAGGGCCAAGGCAATAACCCCAGGAATCAAAAAGAGAAACACAGGCATCAATTTCATAACCGCGCCAAAAATGGTACCTCTCCTACCCTCTTTGATATTTTTGGCCGTCAGGGCCCTTTGTACGATGTACTGGTCAGTACACCAATACCAAATTCCAACGATGGTACTAGAAATCACGAGTGACGGCCAAGGAAAATCCGGGTCACTAGGTGGTCGCCACATATTCAAATACTCTGGCTTTACAGTTTCCACCAGACTACCCCAACCTCCAACTTTTTCCAATCCGAGATAGGTAAGTACTGCGGCTCCCAAAACAAGGAGTACGGCCTGTAAGGTTTCCGTATACACTACGGCTCGCATACCCCCTAACACGGTGTAAATACCTGTTAATATTACGGTGGCGATGGCACCCGTCCAAAAGTCGATGCCCAATAGGGCGGAAACGACTACCCCACCAGCATAAATAGTAACGGATATTTTCGTCAGCACATAGGCAACAATCGAAAAGATGGACAATACCCAACGGGACCGGGCGTCAAATCTCTTTTCCAAGAATTCTGGCATGGTAAACACACCACTACGGGCATAAAAGGGGAGAAAAACCCAACCTAAAATGAGGACGATCCAAGCGTGGATTTCGTAAATCAACATGGGAAGCTTATCGCTGGCCCCAGCTCCTGCAAGTCCTACCACGTGCTCCGAACCGATATTGGAAGCGAAAATGGAAGCCCCTACTACGAACCAACCTACATTCCTTCCTGCCAAAAAATAATCTTCAGTATTGTCCTCTTTCTTTCGAATAACCCAAACGGCAATACTGAGTAGAATTAAAAAATAAAATACAATGGCTACCCAGTCAAAAGTGTCAAGTGTTTGCATAATTAATTGGTTTAGTTGTGCCGTTATTTGGTCATTAATGTAAATGTTGTCTTGGTAGTATAAGTCTCACCAGGATTTAGAACTACAGAAGGAAATTCTTCTTGGTTAGGAGAATCCGGATAATGCTGGGTTTCCAAACAAAATCCACTTCTCTTGGCATATGTGCTATTATTTGGAGCAGGAAGGGTACCGTCCAAGAAATTTCCTGTATAAAACTGTATTCCCGGCTCATCGGTAGAGACTTCCAAAAATCTACCGGTTGCAGGGTGATAAGCGCTAGCCACTTTTCTAAAACCTGCCTGTTGGTCATTCAATACCCAGCAGTGATCATAACCGCCCCCCAGTTTCAACTGTTCGTTCTCTTCGGAAATATCCTCACCTACCGTCTTGGGTTCCCTAAAATCAAAAGGGGTACCTTCAACCGGCCTCAATTCTCCAGTAGGTATTAAGCCACTATCCACAGGTAAATAGGTATCTGCATCGATTTCAACCACATGGTCCAAAATAGTGTTGGAAAAATCTCCCGATAAATTAAAATAAGCATGTTGAGTTAGATTCACCACGGTGGCCTTATCCGTCGTAGCTTCATACAATACATCCAGGGAATTGTCGTCATTCAAGGTATAGGTAACCGTAGTACTTAGATTTCCGGGAAAGCCCTCTTCCATGTCCTTGCTCAAATAGGTAAGAATGAGTGAAGCTGAATTCTCACCTACTTCCGTCTTGGCTTCCCAAACCTGTTTGTCAAATCCCTTGATACCGCCATGCAAACTATTTTCCCCATTGTTTTGCGCCAAGGTATATTCTTCTTCTCCGATACTGAACTTTCCTTTAGCAATACGGTTGCCATATCTTCCTATCAAAGCCCCAAAGAAAGGATTGTCCTTTTCATATTGGGCCAAATCATCAAAGCCTAGGACTACATTTTCCATGTTTCCGTCCTTGTCTGGGGTTCTCAAAGAAGTAATCCGACCTCCATAGGTGATAATATCCACTTCGATACCACCTTCATTTTTCAAGAAAAATTGGGTTACCTTTTTTCCGTCTTGGGTCGTTCCATAATTACTTTCAGTAATACCGACCTTGGATATATTCTTTTTGGGCGTTTCTTCTTTCATTTCCTTATCCTTTTTATCCTTACAATTTACAATTACCACCAGTGAAAGCAGCAATGCACATGTATAATAAATGTTGGTTGAATTTTTCATTTTTAAAGTTATTTACAAGTTATTTTTAAACAATTGAAAGTAGGCTTCATTGGCATTCAATTGATTCTTTAAATCCCTAAGGGTCGTATTCTTGTCGATAACCACGAGTTCAATACCTGCCATTTCGGCAAAATCCTCTATGAATTCAGTGGTCAGCGCTTGGGTATAAACCGTATGGTGTGCACCTCCAGCCAAAATCCAGCCCGTGGCGGCTACCTCCAAATTTGGATGGGCATCCCATAAAACCCTAGCTACCGGTAAGTTAGGTAATTTACCCTCTGGTTCTACTGCCTCTACTTCATTGACGATCAAACGGAACCTATTCCCCAAATCCACCAAGGAAACATTGATTGCCGGCCCAGCGGGAGAATTGAAGACCAAACGCACCGGATCTTCCTTACCCCCTATTCCCAGAGGATGTACTTCACAAGAAGGCTTTCCATCCGCTATGGTCGGACAAATTTCCAGCATGTGAGATCCCATAACATAGGATTTTTGAGGGGTAAAGTGATAGGTATAATCCTCCATAAAAGAAGTTCCACCTTCAAGTCCCTCTGCCATTACTTTCATTGCCCTGAGCAATGCGGATGTTTTCCAATCTCCTTCCGCCCCAAAGCCATAACCATCTGCCATCAATCTTTGTGTAGCGATTCCTGGTAATTGTTTTAATTCACCAAGATTCTCAAAAGTATCTGTGAAGGCCTTAAATCCGCCTTCATCCAAAAATTTTCTGAGTCCAAGTTCTATCTTGGCCGCCTCGATTAAGGAGCTTCTCTGATTTCCTCCTTCTTTCAAAGAATCACTCAATTCATATGCCTGCTCATAGTTCTCAACCAATGCATCGACCTCCTTTTGGTCCAATCCCTTTATGTGCTTGACCACATCTGACGAGTCATATCCATTCACGGAAAAGCCAAAACGAAACTGGGCCTCGACTTTATCACCATCGGTCACCGAAACCTCCCGCATATTATCCCCCAAGCGGGCGACCTTTAAATTTTGAAATTCGTTCCATCCAAGGGCAACACGACTCCAATTTCCCAGTTTTTGCTGTACCCTTTCCGTTTGCCAATGCCCGACAATAATTTTTCTGTTTTTGCGCATTCGGGTCATCAAATGACCAAACTCCCGATCTCCGTGAGCAGATTGGTTCAGGTTCATGAAATCCATATCTATGGATTCCCAAGGTATTTCCGCATTGAATTGGGTATGCAGATGGCAAAGAGGCTTGTTAAGAACACTTAGACCCTTTATCCACATCTTTGCCGGTGAGAAGGTATGCATCCAAGTAATTATGCCAATGCAATCTTTATTTGAACTAGCTTCCAAGCAGATATCCGTTATTTCCTGGGGTGTCTTTACTGTAGGTTTATATACAATACGCAATGGGATAAATGCCGATCTATTCAATCCCTTAACGATTTCCTGTGAATTTTTTGTGACCTGATCAAGTGTTTCAGGTCCGTATAAATGTTGGCTTCCCGTTACAAACCAAATTTCCTTCTCTGCCATATATTTAATTATAAATCTGTTGTTAGTTATTTTTGTCCGTAGTAAGCATTTTTTCCATGCTTACGTTCGTAGTGTTTTTTTACAAGGGAATCCTTTAGTCTTGGGGCTTCGGGATTTATTTGCAACGTTAGATAGGCCATTTGGGCCACCGTTTCCAAAACCTTACTGTTATACACGGCCTTGGCCGCCGTTTTGCCCCAAGCAAAGGGGCCGTGGTTTCCCAACAGCACCATTTCCACTTCTTCAGGGGAAAGATTTCGATTCTTGAAACATTCCAATATTTGAACTCCGGTATTGTGTTCGTAATTACCCTCTATAAGTTCATCGCGCATTGGTTCAGCACAGGGAATTTCCTTTGTTAAATGATCCGCATGTGTCGTACCGAAAATAGGAATATCCTTTTGGGCCTGTGCCCAGGCTACCGAGTATGTCGCATGGGTGTGCGCTATACCTCCAATATGTTCCCAGTTTTTATACAAATAGGCGTGGGTCTTGGTATCCGAGGAAGGCCGCATCGAACCTTCGATTATAGTATTGTCATAATCCAAGATGACGATATCCTCAGGTTTCAGTTTCTCATAGGGCACTCCACTTGGCTTAATTGCAAAAACGCCATTTTTCCTATCCACCGCACTTACATTCCCAAAAGTATAAATGACCAGACCTAGGTTGTTCAGTTCTATATTCGCTTCAAAACATTCCTGCTTCAGTGCTTCGTATTTTGAACTCATTTCTTATTCTGATTTTATGGATGTTTCAATGAAATTTCCCAGTTCGTTGTAGGATTTCATCAAATGTCTGTATGTTTCAACGGTAGCTTGCTGGGGATGATATTCCGCTTCAAACTCGCTTCCCATATATGTACCGGCCTCAACAACATCTGAATAGATTCCCGATGCCACGGCGGCATATATCGCCGCACCCAAGGCCGGCGCCTGATCCGAGGCTGCCACTTTAATGGGCATATCCATAACATTAGCCAAGGTTTGCATGATAAAAGGTGACTTCCTTGCCACACCACCGATACCAATCACCGAATTGATTTGTACGCCCTCTTCCTGAAAACGGTCCGCAATTTTTTTGGAACCAAAACAAATAGCATTCACCAAGGCCTTGAAAATATGGGGTGCCTTACTCCCCAACGAAAGATTGGAAATGGCACTTTTCAAATTCTGATCGGCATCCGGGGTACGGCGCCCATTGATCCAGTCCAGTGCGGTGGGTATACTTTCGGACAAGGGTATTGCTTCGGCCGCATCAGATAGTTTTTTGATAAAATCGCGCTCTATTTCTTCCTTTAAATCTATTTTTTGTTGTTCCGATAAAATATCGGAAGTCAAAACCAAATTATCGATAGGCCATGAAAGTACGTCCTTGAACCAGGCCAGTAAGTCTCCAAAAGCGGACTGACCCGCTTCCAAACCCACCAAACCAGGTATGACCGAACCATCTACCTGTCCGCAGATACCCTTTATCGTTTTACCATCTATATCAGTATCAGTGGCCACTATAATGTCACAGGTAGAGGTTCCCATAACACGTACCAGGGCATGCTCATCAATTTTTGCACCCACGGCCCCGGAATGCGCATCAAAAGTGCCTACGGCAACAACGGTATCCGTGGTGAGTCCCAAACGATTTGCCCATTCTTGGCTCAATGTGCCTGCTACCTCGTCAGATGTAAAGGTTTCTTCATATAGACGGTCCCTTAAATCCGAAAGATAGGGATGTATTTTGCCCAAAAAATCCTTTGGGGGCAATCCGCCCCAGCTTTGATGCCACATCGCCTTATGACCCGCGGCACATCTACTGCGTTTAAAGGTTTCCAAATTTTTATCCTCAATCAAGAGGTAGGTCATTAGATCACAATGCTCCATCCAAGTATAGGCATTGTTCCTAACAGCCTCATCTTGCTGGACAACATGGGCGATTTTGGCCCAGAACCATTCCGAAGAATAAATTCCGCCCACATATTTCGTAAAATTCTCACCGCCCCATGAAACCCCTAATTCGTTTATGAGTTCCGCTTCCTTAATGGCCGTATGGTCCTTCCATAAGACCATCATGGCATTTGGGTTTTCGGCAAAACCCTCCACCAAGGCCAACGGTGTACCGTCTTTGGTTACAGGCACCGGAGACGATCCCGTGGTATCTATACAGATTCCCTTTACATCGGCCGGGTCTATATTGCTCCGGTTCATAACCGCTTTTACTGTGTGCTCCAGCCCTTCGATATGATCCAAGGGATGTTGCCGAAACTGATTAATGGACGGATTGCAATACTTATTTTGCTTCCATCTTTTATACCAACAAACTTCTGAGGCTATCTCCTCTCCATTTTGGGTATTGATAAGTACGGCCCGGACGGAATCCGAACCGTAATCCAACCCAATAACATATGATGTCTTCAATTTTTGATTTGTTTTTTTGAATTCTTCCCGGGCAACCAGACCTTCATTTTTCCTACCCCCCTATTGGACCATGCATAATATGGAATTGCCTTGAAACTTTCGGTATTTATGGTATTCACCCCTTCCAAAAAATTTTCTTCCATGGTCACCGAAAAATTAGAACTGTCCGTAACGGCAATATCTTCAAAACCAGCCTTATTGTCCACCTCTTCTAGAGCATAGACCAATGGCCCGTATTCCAAGGCTACCTTTCCTTTGTTCTCAGCCACCATTACAGACGTCTCCGCCAAACGGACTTCCATGGGAAACTCCAATTCGATGGATTTACCAGCTACCTCAGCGCCATCTAAAGTAATATATCCATCGTTTAATTCTACCTTCCTATTTTCACCATTTATTTTTAGCGTGATGGGGCTAGAAAGATTATTTCTGTATTGATACAGGTCGCTGGGCAAAACCTCGTTGCGTGCCCACCCTGGCACCCTAAGTTTCATTTTAAAATTGGGATTTTTGCTATCCTTAACATTGATTCCGACCCTTCCATCCCAAGGATAATTCGTTTCAATTTTAACCTCCAAAGATTGTGTTGGCAAGTCGATTGTTGCCTCGTTGGAAGCATATAGGTTTACAAAAACAGTATCATCACTCTTAGAATATAAAAGACCGGGGATTGCCGGAACAAATCTAACTACATTGGTAGGGCAGCACGAACAATCGAACCAAGATTTGCGGGTAGCGGCCCCTTGGTTGAATTCATATTTACCATCGGATTCCAAGGCATTGGGATAAAAGAAATGGGTACCGTCCAAGGATATTCCAGAAATAAGGCCGTTATACAAGGTACGTTCTATAATATCAAAATACTTTACTTCACCTGTCAAATTATGCAGCCGGTGGTTCCAATATACGTCGCCAATGGAGGCACAAGTTTCGTTATAGGCTGTCAAATTGGGCAGCTCAAAATTCTCGCCAAAGGATTCCTGGTCGTGCCTGGCGCCGATTCCTCCTGTGATATACATTTTTTTACCCACCATATTGTCCCATAATTTATACACGGCGCTCAGGTAGGCAGAATCGTTTTTCATAGCAGCTATATCTGTCATTGCTGCATACATGTAAACGGCCCTTACGGCGTGCCCCACAACCTCGTCCTGATTGACTACGGGAACGTGGTCCTGTGAATAGGTACCGAAGAGTTCATGATTATCTGGGTTGCCCCTATTGTCCAAGAAATACTTGGCCAAATTAAGGTAGTCTTCTTTTCCGGTAACCTCGTATAATTTTATTAGTCCGGTTTCTATTATCTGATGCCCTGGTACTGCAGCTATCTTGTCATCACCCTCCCCAAAAGTTGCCACCATTAGATTGGCATTTTTAAGGGCGATATCCAAGAAATTCCGTTTTCCGGTAGCTTTATAGTGTACCACTGCGGCCTCGTACATATGGCCGGCATTGTAAAGTTCATGGCTTGCCGCAAGGGATTCCCATCTTTTTCCCTCCTTTACCTCCACCCAAGTTGCGGGTGGCTTTGCCGGATTTATGGTACGCCATGTGGTCAAATAACCATCGGACTCCTGACCAATTTTTATGATTCCCACCAAGGAATCCAACAAAGTTTCCAATTTTGGATTTGGAGAACTTATCAAAGAATTAGAGGCTCCTTCTATGATTTTATAAACATCGGAATCATCAAAAGGCATTACCCCACGAACAGCTCCCTCCATTTTGCCCCCGGCTATCAAAAAGTTATCGAACCTACCTTCTTCCCTGCATTTTTCAATGGCGTATTCAATGGTCCTTTCCTGAACCTTTTGTATCCATGGCAACCAAAATTTATCCGTTAATCGAACATGTTGGATGTTTACGGGCGTTATTGGATAACCAGCCGCTTTTTCTTTAACATCAGAAGCAAATTCCTTAACCTCAGTCTTACAAGAGATTATCAAAAGGAAACAAATGATACAATAAAAAAACCGCTTTTGTTTATTCATCCTTTTATACCTTTTAGTTTACTTAATTCCTTCCAATACAACAACGGAAAAAGGCGGTAACTCAACCTCCAAAACACCCTTTTTGAACGTAAAGCCCTTATAATCTTTAGGCTCTATTTTATTGGGATTGTCAAAAGTATTATGGTCCTGTAGTTTATCCGATGCTAAAATTCGACCTGTAACTTCCCTTATTCCCAATGCATTCAAATCTATGGAGACCATGTTTTCATTATGTGCATCTATATTCACAAGAGATATATGCATCTTACCTGAATCATCCATTGATGCAGAGGCATTTACTGCAGGAAGACTTTCTCCCTCATAAGTGTACTCAGGAGATTCAAAGGAAAGCGGAATCAATTTGGCATCTTGATGCACTTTGTACATGTTCATTACATGATATGTGGGGGTAAGAATCATTTTCTCTTTATCTGTCAAAATAACTGCCTGAAGTACGTTCACGGTCTGGGCGAGATTTGCCATTTTTACCCTGTCCGCGTGATTATTGAAAATATTGAGGTTCATACCGGCAATCATTGCATCGCGCATCGTGTTTTGCTGATAAAGAAAACCTGGGTTGGTTCCTTCGGCAACCTCATACCAGCCGCCCCATTCGTCCACAATGAGGTCCACCTGCTTTTCTTTGTCGTATTTATCCATTATGGCAGTATGTTTGACAATCAATTCCTCCATAAGCCATGACTCCTTCATGGTCTTGAAATAGAGGTCCTCCGTAAAATCCACATCAGAACCCTTTGCGCTCCAATCAATCACGCTATAGTGATGCAAGGCAACGCCTTGGAGCATTTTCTTAGGTATATTTTTCATTAGCACTTCTGTCCAGTTATAGTCGTCATTGCTGGCACCCGAAGCTATTTTGTAAAGACCTCCCTCAACGTCTGCGTCTGACATGAAAGTGACATATTTTTTATAGATATCCGCATAATATTCCGGACGCATATTTCCACCGCAACCCCAGGCTTCATTACCAATTCCCCAATATTTGACGGTCCAAGGTTCATCCCTACCGTTCTCCCTTCGTAAATCAGACATGGGGCTTTTCCCTTTAAAATTGGTGTACTGTACCCAATCCGCCAATTCCTGTACCGTACCACTTCCTACATTTCCAGAGAGATAAGGTTCCGTATCAAGAACCTCACATAAGTTCAAAAAATTATGGGTTCCAAAACTGTTGTCTTCTGTAACGCCACCCCACCAGGTATTAACGATAGTTGGTCTATTTTCCTGGGGCCCAATACCATCTTTCCAATGATATGTATCTGCAAAACAACCACCGGGCCAACGTAAATTGGGGATTTGTAGTTCTTTCAGTGCATCGATGATATCGTTTCGTACGCCTTCGGTATTAGGTATCATACTATTATCTCCAACATAAAAACCCTCATAAATACATCTACCCAAATGTTCGGCAAAATGTCCATAGATGTGTTTACTAATTATGGGAGCGTCATCAAAATCTTCAATTTTAATAGTGCTTTGTTTGGACTGACCAATGACAACGCCATGACCTAAAAAAAGAATTAAAGTTGTTAAACCATAAAATCTAAGTGTTTTCATAAAGTGTTTTTGTTTGTGTTCCGATAATTACTTTTTTTCAAAAAATTCAATTCATGTAGTCGCATCAGGCCTTTATATTAAAATACAATGCTGGAGTTCATCCAATATTTTATAGTTTCGGACCCCTACTTAAAATAATCCACCATCATAATACTCAAAAAATGGCAAGTTCTCCGATAAACCAAGTGAGCTATTACGCTTTATAACTCATGACCGCTAATTTAATCAGCTTATTAAAAGTGTATTTTTAACACGTGTAAATAAACAGCAGATATTTGAATTTTCCAAGTTGATTTAAGCATTAATCTTAATTGGAAGTAATATTTTTTCGCAATTATATATTTTAAGTAATGAAATGTATATGAAAATAGCCTGATTTTAACTAAATTTCCTAGCTAAATATACCAACAACTCCACAACATTGCAGAATACCGACCAAAAAGAAATTTTATCACTTGCTTATTACGACCACGAGGACAAGGTTCTACTTGCTGTAGACTGTATCATTTTTGGTTTTGACCAAGAAGAGCTGAAAATATTATTAGTAAAAAGGGGCTTTGAACCCGAAAAAGGAAAGTGGTCCCTAATTGGGGGGTTTCTTAAAAAAGAGGAAGACCTTGATATTGCCGCCAGTAGGGTACTCTATCATTTGACGGGCCTGAACAATATCTACATGGAGCAACTTTATACCTACAGTAAGGTTGATAGAGATCCTGCAGATCGAACCCTATCCGTTGCCTATTATGCGCTTATCGATATTGCAAATCACGACAAGGAATTGATAAAACAAAATTCCGCAAAATGGTTTCCCATCAAAGAGGCTCCAAATTTGATTTTTGACCATAACGACATGGTTGAAAGGGCCATGGCCAGACTTCGAAGAAGGGCCTTGAGCAAACCCATAGGTTTTGAACTCCTGCCCGAAAAATTTACCATGCGACAGCTCCAAAAACTGTACGAAGGCATCATGGGGAAAAAACTGGACAAGCGGAACTTTATCAGCAAATTCAATTCCTTCGATATTCTCATCAAATTGGATGAAAAGGATATGAGCTCTTCCAAAAAAGGGGCCTTTCTATATAAATTCAATGAGGAAAAGTACAATCGTAAGGTTGAAGAGGGCTTCAATTTCAAGATTTAAAAAAAGAGGTATCCAAAATGGATACCCCTAAAACAATCAACCTAACCTAAACAAAATTAGTTTACAATAAATAGACTAGCTATTGCTGTAGCATCATCTCCGGAAAGCGGTTCATCATAGGCTTCTGAAGAGGCTTCCATAGTAAATGGGCCATCGGACCCCAAGGTGGTTACATCGACCCCACCTTGTACGATATTCTCCTCTCCATCATAAACGGCCTGCGTAGCTTCCGGCATGCCCATGCCCCGATCGTTATTGGTAATCCAACCCTTCAAACCTCTGAGTCTTCTAATTTCGGAGGCATGTCGTGCTTCTACGGAATGAATCTGCAGGGCGGGCGTTAAAAAATCCGAACCTAGCAAGTTACCGGCCTGGCCTTTATAGGCCCTTACACCGGTGTCCTCAAAGGCTTGTGCCAAGGCCAAAAGCTGTGCATAGGCCGTTTCCTGCCCTACTCCATTATCGTTAAAGGGGTCGAACATACCGCCTACCGTAAAATCAAAAGTTGGCTTTTCCACAGGTGTAACACCTGCACCTTCCAGTCCGGCCCTTAAAAAGTCTACATGGGCCTGTTCGTGTTTTGATATCTGCATGTAGACAATCTCCGGCCTACCTGAAGGCAAAACACCCGATTGAAGTGCCAAGTCGTAAAATTCATCCTCCAAATACTCCAAAGTCAAGGCAAGTTGCAGTGCTCCTACAGGGTCCGCACTCATTGACTGTGCTAAGGCCTTTTTTGGAACGCTCGCAAGTCCAAAAGGTACAGCTGCTATGGCAGCCTTTTTAGAAAGTGCTCCAAATTTTGAAAAAACGTCCCTTCTAGAGGTTTTTCCGTCGATGAGATTATCGGTTGTAAATTCGTCTAAAAATTTTATAATATTCATGATGTTATCGTATTTGTATGTTACTAGTTATGGTAAATTGTTTGCCGTGAACTGAGTGGTAATGAACCCGGTAGCACCAACGGCTGCGAGTATTTCCGATGGGTCCATGGCAACATCCAATCCTGTTGCAACATCTATAATATCATCACCCGAAAAATCGGCACTTTCTGGATTGATCAGTGACCGGATCGCCGATGCATGTCGCGCTTCAACGGAAACAATTTTACCAGCTATCAGTAAATAGTTGGGGTCCGATATTAACCTTCCCGCGCCATTGTAGGCGGCAACTCCCGTATCTTCCAAAACCCTTGCTGTTCCAAGAACCTCATCCCGACTCCCAAAATTCAGCGAACCATAATCGAACTCCAGTTCCGGTAAAACGAGCTCAGTATTTGATCCGACCGCAGCTGTAATAGCAGCCTTGAAAAACTCCCGATGATTAACTTCATGATTGTATAGATCTGTAAAAACCTGTCTTTCTACATCTGAAATATTGGCGTAAAAAGAATTTACAACCTTGGTATAAAAATCGGCTTCCAGTTGTTCCAGGGCATAGGCATAATTTAATACCCCCAAGTCTCCTGATCCCAAGTCAAAAATTCCCTCCCCGGTAGGAGGCATTGGGCTCATACCTTCATTATAATCGTCATCGCTACAAGCCACAAATAGACCCGCTCCTGCCAATCCAAGACCACTTAACTTTAGAAATCTCCTCCGATTTCTGGTCCTGTTGGCCATATCCACTTTAATAACTTTTTTACTCATACTACTCCTTTTTTTAGGTTATACTTTCAATTGTACCTACGGAGATAACATAAAAGGGTTGCTAAAAAAACGTTAAAAAAGGGTGAATCCGTACCATTTTGAAAATAATGAAGGTTGAACCTGTACGGCATTAAGGTTCGTAAGGCATGGAGTTTTAACAACTGGGTTTAGGGAATCCACTACTTTCAAAAAGTTAAATTCATCATAAATACATCAATCTAATTGTGCCATAATTAGTTACTATTGGCCAAGAATTGCTTAATTTGATTATTATGCTAACTTTGAAAAAAAACGTACATGGATTTACTTGAAAAAGCTCAGGAATTTGAAAACAGAAAAATGAGCAATATGTCCACCAGTGATAGGGTGGAGGCGTCCAGAGAAGCAAAAGCTTTAATATTGAGTATAAACGAGGTTTATAAGGAAACCAAAGATCCCAACCTAATGGATGTCATGAAAAGGTTGACAGAGAAAAAGAAAAAAATAGAGAAACGTTTAAATGGAGTTCCTCTCGTTTAAATCCAGTTCTTAATAATCATATTACGCCCCTTCTTAAAGGGGTTTTTTATTGGGTGTCCTTTAAGCCATGAATTAAACTACAAAACATCCAAGTTAAAGTACTGTTTGTCAATTATTTTACCTGTACCCATTTTTTGCAGCGAACTTTGCCGGCCAACAAACCAAAAATGAAAAAGGACCAGAAAAAATCTGAAATGGCCCGAAAAAGAATGGCCGAAATGTCAAACTTGGCAGCAAAGTACGTGCTACCCATAATGGTGATTTTTTGCTTTGCAATGGGATTGATTATTCTTTTTAAGAAAGTGTTGTAAAATCCGTTGCAATTGGAAGATTTACCGATATGCCGTTGAATGCCCTAAACAATTTCCGCACTAAGGCCGGCATTTAAAAGTCCTGTACATTGGGGTGCCAAATCATTGTACTCACCTGTCTTAACAGTACACTTTCCATTGTAATGAACGATAAGGGAACACTGCTCCGCCTGCTCCGGGGTATGATCACAGACCGCTATAAGTGTCTCTATGACGTGATCAAAGGTATTTACATCGTCATTAAAAAGAACTATCTCATTTTGTTTGACCGTCTCTTCCTCCAAGAGGAGCTCTTCGGAAATTTTTTCTTTAGTGCTCATTACAATCGATTTTGCTATAGCCTAAAATACATATTTTGCGGCAACCCAATTGTTCTTTTCAAGATTTTTTTCGAACCGAAGGCCAACCTCATTGCACTTTTCCGTAATTAACGATAAATCTTCCAAATAAAAGCCACTGACCAAAAGTACACCTTCCTTTTTCAAACAATCGACATACGTTGGAATATCTTCCAAGAGTATATTACGGTTGATATTGGCGATGATAACATCATACTTCCTTTCACCCAAAAGTGCCGCATCGCCTTCAAATACGGAAATATTCCCGATACCATTTCGTTCCACGTTCTCCTGGGAATTTAGATAACACCAATTATCGATATCAATGGCATCAAGTTCTTTGGCCCCCCGTTTGGATGCCAATATGGCCAGAACCCCCGTACCGCAACCCATATCCAATACAGTTTTGTCATCCAGCTCCAAAGTAAGGATATGCTGCAACATCATATGGGTGGTTTCGTGATGGCCCGTGCCAAAGCTCATTTTAGGTTCTATGATAATGTCATATTCAACATTAAGAGGTTCGTGGAAAGGCGCCCGTACCATGCATCTATCGTCCACCAAAATCGGTTGGAAATTTCTTTCCCATGTCGCGTTCCAGTTTTCCTGGGCGATTTCCTTACAGGTAAATGAGATATCAAAATTTCCATTGTTCAGTATATATAGTCCATCCAAAATGTTTTCACTCCATTCTTCCTTTTGGATATATGCCAAAACCCCCGTTTCTTCCTCTACGAAACTTTCAAAACCGACTTCCCCCAACTCGGCGATAAGGATGTCCGAAGCAGGTTGCAACGGTGCTATCAAAAATTTGTATTCCATGTAAATGATATCGTCCATTTCCCAATATTTAAAAAAGGGTATCCAAGATACCCTTTTTATAAAACAATCAATTTTATGGTTCTTTAAATCGCTTTGATAATTGCCACAAAATCGTCAGATACCAAGGAAGCACCTCCAATCAAACCACCGTCAACATCGGGTTTTGAAAAAATCTCTTCTGCATTCCCAGGTTTCACGCTGCCCCCGTATAAAATGGAAACGTTGGAAGCCACGGAACTATCATAAACATCTGAAATAACCTTTCTGATAAAAGCATGCATTTCCTGTGCCTGTTCCGGTGATGCCGTTTCTCCCGTTCCAATAGCCCAAACAGGTTCGTAGGCCAGTATGATCTTGCTCCAATCGGTTTTATCCAGAGAAAACAGCGCATTTTTAAGTTGGTTTTCCACCACATTGAAATGGTTTCCAGATTTGCGGTCCTCCAATTCCTCACCAAAGCAAAACATCACCCTAATGCCTTTCTCCAAGGCTGTTCTCACCTTTTTGGCCAAGATTTCATCGGTTTCGCCAAAATAGGCCCTCCGCTCTGAATGTCCGATAATACAGGTATCCACACCAATATTCAATAGCATATCCGCAGAAATTTCCCCGGTATATGCCCCACTTTCCGCAAAATGCATATTCTGTGCTATCACTTCTATCCGAGAAGCTTCCAAATTGCGAACCGCCGCCGCCAAGTTTACGAATGTTGGCGCTACCATAACCTCTGCCTTGGTATCCGGCAGTTTGGCGGCCAATTCCACCAATAAGTCTTCGGTCTCTTCCAGGTTTTTGTTCATTTTCCAATTTCCTGCTACTATCTTACTTCTCATTGCTATACTGTTTATGCTTGTTTAATTTATAATATAACTATCGATCATTCAAATGTAAGGGCCTCCAAATCATTGTGATGCACCTTTTGTTTTATGGTTCCCTTTTCCAAGACCAAAACCCCGGGATTGGATCTTACAATGGTTTTCAAGGTCGTTTGATCGGTGAAATAGAACTCAAATCCCAAATTGTACTCCTGTTTCAAAACCTGCGTCTGCTCAGGCCCGGAAGCAGACATACCAATAACCTTGTATCCCCTTTCCATGGCCTTGTCCGTAACCTTTTTCAATTCAGAAAAAACTTCCATATTCGCCTTTCGTAAATCATAGGCGATGACCATGACCAATTTGGTTTCCTGTAATAGACTCGCGGCAAAATCCTCGCCTTCCTGTTCAATGGTAAAATCGTGTACAGGAGGCTCGTAGCCCTTCTGTATCTCTTCGGTCTCAACACCTACGAATTCCCCATCTACCGTGGGATAATCCCCATTGGTAACTATGACCTGTTCTTCCCCGTTCACCTTAAATTTCCAAGAATACTCATAAACGGGCTTGGGTGCATCTTCCGGGATACCCATCCCCTCTTCTATATTTTTTCCGATTTCATAAGGCCTAAAATCGATTACGGGCAAATGATTCAGGACATAGTAGGCATAACCGATGCAGCCAACTATGGAAATCGCCACCAGTACCTTGTTAATAAAGGCCCTAAAAAGTGGCGTGATATATTCCTTCCCATAAAACAATAATAGTATTAGAATAAGGAGAACCACATCCTTTGAAAAGGATTCCCATGGGGTCAACTTGATGGCGTCCCCAAAACAACCGCAATCCGTTACCTTATTGAAATATGCGGAATAGAACGTCAAAAACGTAAAGAACACGATCATCAACAAAAGACTCCATAGGGTAAATTTTCGCAGTATACCCAGTATAAGGAATACTCCCAAAAGCACTTCAAAAATGACCACTACCAAGGAAATGGTCAATGCATGCGGTTCAAAAAAAGGCATATTGAGCACTCCGGGACTGAAGTATTCCTCCAACTTAAAAGAAAATCCAACAGGGTCGTTCAATTTTATGAACCCGCTGATAATAAAAAGAACCCCTACAAAAATTCGAACTACTCCAATTACATATTTCATCTGTTTATTTTTTTTGTTTTCCATAGGTCAGATGCAATTCGCCAATAACCATCTTGGTGGGCAATAAGACTTGTTATGGCTCATTTCATAATCCTTAATTAATTTTCAGACAAACCTAGGTGAATCAATGCAAAAACAGCATAGTTTATCATATCCTGATAGTTGGCATCAATACCCTCGCTCACCAAGGTTTTCCCCTTATTGTTCTCAATGGATTTCACCCTGAGCAATTTTTGCAGTATTAAATCCGTCAGGGAACTTACGCGCATGTCCCGCCAGGCCTCACCATAATCATGGTTTTTATTGAGCATGAGTTCCTTGGTTGCGTTCACATGCTTTTTATAGAGTGATAGGGCCGTTTTGGGATCTAGGTCTGGCTGTTCCGCCACGCCTAGCTCAAGCTGTATCAAGGCCATCACAGAATAATTTATTATTCCTATGAACTCCGGAACCTCGCCCTCGTCCACTTTACGAACGACATTTTCCTGCAAGCTACGTATCCGTTGCGCCTTGATAAATATTTGATCGGTAAGGGAGGGTAAACGGAGAATGCGCCATGCGCACCCGTAATCAAGCATTTTCTTTTCGTAAAGATCCTGACAAACCTTGATTACGGCATTATACTGCTCTTCCGTTTTTTGCATGTGGTTGTTGTAATTTGTGTAAATTTCGCTCAAAAATTTGTAACCATCAAGATTGGGAGTTCAAACTTAAAACCATCCCAATGACCAAAAGGACCGTATGACGATAAACTGTAAGGGAAAACTTATTGATTTGACAAATCCCAAAGTGATGGGCATCCTCAACCTTACCCCAGATTCCTTTTACGATGGCGGTAAGTACAATAATGAACGTGACATTTTGGAACAAGTGGAAAAAATGCTCTCTTGGGGCGCCACTTTTATCGACCTTGGCGCTTACAGTACAAGGCCCGGAGCCGACGAAATCAGCACCGATGAGGAACTGAAACGTTTATTGCCCGTACTTGAACTTGTCCTAAACAAATTTCCCGACGCCCTGGTGTCCATAGACACGTTCAAATCAAAAGTAGCCAAAGAGGCTCTTGAACGGGGCGCCGCATTGATCAACGATATTTCTGCCGGACTTTTGGACGAAGCCATGATGGAAGTAATAGCGGAATACCACGTTCCTTACATTATGATGCACATGCGGGGCAATCCCAAAACCATGCAGGAACAAATATTCTATGAGGATTTGCTACAGGAAATCATGTTCTATTTCTCCGAACGACTGTCCGTGGCAAGATCCAAGGGAATCATCGATGTCCTCATCGATCCAGGTTTTGGCTTTTCCAAAACCTTGGAACAGAACTATGAATTATTGAGAAACTTGGATTTGTTGACCATGACCGATAGACCCATTTTGGCCGGACTTAGCCGTAAATCCATGATATACAAACTCTTGGGTACGGACGCCCAGCATGCCCTCAATGGAACAACCGCCCTCAATATGTTAGCGTTAGAAAAAGGGGCATCCATTTTAAGGGTGCACGATGTTGCGGAGGCCATGGAATGTATCAAGATTTACAAGCAATTGACCGCTTAAGTTTGGAGATACTTGTTCATCTATTTTTGTTAATTTTACAGAAACGGCACTCTTTGGATTTTTTAAATTTTATCGATTTTAAGATTACGGATATCCTGGATATCGTTTTGGTGGCCGTACTCCTCTACTATGTTTATAAATTGGTCCGTGGTTCTGCGGCCATTAACATCTTCATTGGTATTGTCATTGTTTGGGCCTTCTGGAAACTTACGGAGCTTTTGGGCATGGAGATGATCAGTAGCATCGTGGGTGCCTTCATGCAGGTGGGGCTTATAGCCCTAATAATCGTTTTTCAACAGGAGATACGAAAGTTCCTTCTAATGATCGGTTCCACAAATTTTGCCAATAAACGAAACTTCGTAAAGCATTTTAAATTCCTAAAACAGGAGGGAGATACTACGAGTATTGATGTGGAGGCAATCGTTAAGGCTTGTGAAAAAATGTCGGCTTCAAAGACCGGAGCAATTTTGGTCATAGAAAGGGGCAATTCCTTGGATTTTATAAAAAGTACGGGCGACAGAATGAACATTGAGGTCACCCAGCCCATCATAGAAAGTATTTTCTACAAGAACAGCCCCTTACACGACGGTGCCGCGGTAATCGTGGATAATTACATTGTGGCGACCCGAGTCATTTTACCCGTCACCAATGAACGTAGTATTCCGCTCCGGTACGGTCTTAGGCACCGAGCCGCCATAGGCATAACCGAAAAAACGGATGCACTCTGTTTGGTGGTAAGCGAGGAAACCGGACAGATTTCCTATATAAAAAACGGGGAATTTATACTGTTTGAGTCTGGCGCACAATTGATAACGCTTTTGAAAAAAGACCTTGTATAATGCAATGTAAAAATTGTGGGAATACTTTAAGAACGGACTACAGTTATTGTCCGGATTGCGGAGCCCAAGTGATACGCAATAGGCTAACCGTAAAAAATCTTTGGTATGATGCCATTGAAAGGTATTTTAATGTGGACAACACTTTTTTACGGACATTTACCCATCTTTTTTCAAAACCAGAATCGGTAATTGTAGGTTATATTGAAGGAATACGTAAAAAGTACTTAAACCCAATCAGTTACTTGGGAATCGCCATTACACTTTCCGGTCTTCTCGTATTCTTTATGCGAAAGAACAGTGGCCAGTTCGATATGGATGTTTTAGGAACGGGCCAGTCCCAAGCTTGGCAGGGAAAATTCTGGGACGCAATTCTCGACTACCAAGCCATTTTATTCGTTTTATATATACCGATGATGGCTATTGCGGGGTGGCTGAATTTCCAGGCAAAAAAATACAACTTTTCCGAAAGGATTGTCATATTCACCTATACCCTGGCGCAATATTCATTGGGTATTTTTATACCATCCCTCATAATTTTAGCCTTAATACCAAGTTTCTACATGAAATTTAGTTTCATAGCAATTTTCTTCATGTATTTGTATTCTGCCTATGTTATAAAAAGGATCGCAGGTGAAAAAGGAATTGAGCTTTGGTCAAAGGTCCTGATATTTTGGATGTTATTTACCATCTTTTATTTCAGTCTATCCATTATCATCCCAATAATTCTTTTTCTGACGGGAACTATTCAGCCAGAGGATTTTAAACCCACTGCTTAGAACCGACCATCACGCCACTTCCTCTGCCAAGAACTGGGCTTCGTAAAGATTTCTATAATATCCGCCTTTTTTCAAGAGTTCTTTGTGGGATCCCATTTCCACGATGTTTCCTGCATCCATGACAATGATTTTATCGGCCTTTTTTATGGTTGCCAATCTATGGGCGATAACGATGGAAGTCCTTCCTTTGGTAATACGCTCTGTAGCCTGTTGTATCAGACGTTCAGAATAGGTATCAATGGAGGAAGTAGCCTCGTCCAACACCAAAATACTGGGCCTGCTAACATAGGCTCGCAAAAAGGCGATTAACTGTCTTTGACCGCTGGACAGCATGCTTCCTCGTTCCTTTACGTTGTATTCATAACCGCCCGGAAGGCTTGCAATGAACTCGTCCACGCCAATCGCCTTGGCGGCCTCCTCGATGTCCCCAACGGATATGTCGGGATTTTTTAGGGAAATATTGTTGGCAATGGTATCGGCAAACAAAAAGACATCCTGTAGTACGATCGCAATATGGGATCTCAGCGAGGATAATGTATAATCCTTGATATCGACTCCGTCTACCAGAATCTTACCGGAATTGATCTCGTAAAACCGGTTCAATAAATTTATTATGGTGGATTTACCAGCTCCCGTTGCTCCCACGATCGCTATGGTTTCACCGGCCTTTACATCAAAGGAGATGCCGTGCAATACTTCCTCATCCTCCAAATACCCGAAGCGGACATCCTTAAATTGGATCGTACCCTTTACGTGAGTCTTTTCTATTTGGCCATTATCCTCAATGGAACTATCGGTATCCAAAATCTTAAAGACCCTGTTCGCGGCGACCATACCCATTTGTAGGGTATTGAACTTGTCCGCAATCTGTCTTAGGGGCCTAAAGAGTAAATCGATCAACATTATATAAGCAAAGACCGTACCTGCCACATCGTTTGTAATGTTGGCTACGTTCTGCAAGCCACCGTACCAAACTACCAAACCTACCGTAATGGAAGAAACGATTTCGGCAATGGGAAAGAAAATGGAATTGTACCAAACCGTCCGTAGCCAGGCATTTTGATGCTTTTCATTGATTTCCCTGAATTTTTCACTCTCTATCCTTTCCCTGGTGAACAATTGTACGATTTTCATTCCCGTAATACGTTCCTGCACAAAGGAATTTAGGTTGGAAACCTCCGCTCTTACCTCTGTAAAAGCGACTTTCATGGCCTTCTGGAAGAGTCGGGTGGCATATAAAATTATGGGCAGCACTGAAAAGACCAACAAGGCCAGTTTCCAATTGATGTAGATCATTACGCCAGCAGCTACTACCATTTTCAACAAATCCGCCACGATTACAAAAAAACCCTGACTGAAAATCTCCCCAATGCGCTGCATGTCCGCTACCGCCCTTGTCACCAAAACGCCCAAAGAGGAATTGTCAAAATACTTCATTTTGAATCCCAGCATTTTCTGGAACAGGTTTATGCGTACGTCCCTGATTACGGATTCCCCCAACCAATTAGCGTAATAATTGAACAGCAATTGTGAAATTACCTGCCCCAGAAGTACCGCCAGCATGGCCAATGTTAGGTATAGCAGTTTATCGGCATCGCTACCTTTAATGGCATCGTCAATGATTTTCTTTAGAAGTAATGGCGTGAGCACGGCAAAGGCCGATAAAAGAATTGCGGCCAAGGCCACGCCAAAAAAAGTAAGCCTGTACGGCCCCGTATACTTCATCAAGCGCTTGAACAGTCTTGTATCAAAGGCGTTGCCGGTATTATCGCTCATGCTTGAAAATATTCTTTGGATAGGTAATCGATGTCAAATATAGTCCTTTTGCAGGTACCGAAACACCGGCCTCCGACCGATCCTTACTTTTTAGGATAGCCTTAACATGCTTTGGTGGGTACTTCCCGTGACCCACATCCAAAAGTGTCCCTACGATAGCCCTGACCATATTCCTAAGAAAGCGATCTGCGGTAATCTTGAATACAAGTTTATCACCTTCTTGTTCCCAATATACTGTTCTAACATCACAAAAATAGGTCTTCACGTCTGTTTTTGATTTGGAAAAACATTCAAAATCCTGCTTTCCCAGGAGCAGTTCAGCGGCCGTATTCATTAAATCAAGATTCAACGGTTTTTTCACGAAAAAAGCCGTATCCTTATAAAATGGGTCCTTTTTCTGACAGACCCAATATTCGTACGAACGGGAGATTGCATGAAATCGGGCATGGGTGTCGTCTTGAACGGGAAAAATACCTTGGGCGGCAATATCCCCGGGGAGAAATGCATTTATTCTATAGATAAGATTTTCTATATCGACGATGGGTTCAAAATCGAAATGACCGAACATCTCCCTGGCATGCACCCCTGTATCCGTTCTTCCGGCACCCACAATTTCAACGGGACTCCTCAAGAGTTTTGATACCACGCCTTCCAATACTTCCTGAACGGTAATAGCGTTGGGCTGGTTTTGCCACCCGTGGTACTTCTTTCCAAAATAGGAGAACTGAATAAAATATCTCAAAGGGATACGCTAGTTTTGTAGCTAACAAAGATATTAAAACCAAAAATTAGAAGACAAGGCCTTTATGCCGATACCAATATTATGACCAAAATCCTTTTGCTTTCCGATACCCATTCCCATTTGGACGAGACCATTTTGAAATATGCCGCCATGGCGGATGAAATCTGGCATGCGGGGGACATTGGTTCGCTAGAGGTATGTGATGCACTTTCCGCTTTAAAACCGTTAAGGGCCGTTTACGGCAATATTGACGATCACAGTATCCAACAGGAATACCCGCTCAACAATAGGTTTATGTGCGAGGAAGTGGATGTTTGGATTACACACATTGGAGGATACCCTCCCAAGTACAACCCCAACACACGCGGGGAAATCAAAAAAAATCCCCCAAAACTCTTCATCTGCGGCCATTCCCATATTTTAAAAGTTATGTGGGATAAAAATGTAGGTCTGTTACATATGAATCCCGGTGCCTGCGGCAAACATGGGTTTCACCAAGTGAGGACCATGTTACGGTTTACCATAGACGGAAAGGAAATTAAAGATTTGGAAGTTATAGAGCTTGGAAAAAGGTAAGCTAGGTTTAGAAAGCCCGCACAAACGGATTGGGAGCCTTATGGTCAATTCCAAGGAAAGTATCGGCAGAAAAAAAACTTAATTGCAAGTAACTCAAACCGGAATATTTAAACCCTTTGGTATTGTAAATAAAAACCCGGGAACTACCCCGGGTTTTCGCACTAATACTACTAAGATGTTAGGTTTAACGTAGACGATCCACAGATTTTACAAGATCTTCATCCTTTTTAATCGCCCTATTGGCAAGGGCTAAAAAAACGATAGAAAATACAGGAATCAGCATCCCAATACCCTTCTCAGAAACTGTAGTCTCTCCGGATAGATTTAGGGACCGATAAACGAAAAGTCCTAGTAAAAAAAGGTTTAATATCATGTTCAACCGGTTCAACACAAACTGGTTCTTTCTTTTTTTAAATAAAAAAATGGTCCATAAGGCCAAGGCCCCAATTATATAAAACAATATGGATACCAAAATCTCATTGCTCGCATAAATTTCCTGCCCTTTGGCATCTGACCACAGATTTACAAAGAACGGCAGCACACCGGACAATAGTGCAACAACAATTAAATAAATGGTCTGAATTCTTTGAATCATACTCTTTGTGGTCCTTGGAGGCACAAAAATAAAGGTCTTTTTAAGAATTATCCACCAAATATTGAAAATAATTTGTAATATTGTAACGTTAATGATTTTAACACTTACCAAAGGGAAACCTTATCCCTCTTTATCCTATTAATTTAGAGTCAGATTTCTTCGTATCCCTAGAAAATACATTTAACTTATTTACATATTTAATGTTTGAGATTTCAGATTTAAAATCAAAAAAGCTTCCTGAGCTTCAGGAAATTGCCAAAGAACTAAACGTTCCCAAATTTAAGACCTTAAAAAAACTGGACCTCGTCTATCAGATTCTAGACTTACAGGCGGCAAACCCAAAAGTGGCGGCTACCGTGGCACCCTCGGAACCGGAAAAACCAAAGACCAAAAAACCTAGGATTTCCAGAAGCAAGGTCGAAAAACAAGAAGAGAAGGATGCTTCCGCAAAGCCAACGGAAACCAACGAGGCCCAAAGCAACGATACCCCAAAAACAAATTCCAACGAGCAAAGGAACACCAAGCCCCGTCAAAAAGGTAACGATAACGATTCTAAAAGGGACAATCAAAAAAGCTCGCAACAGAATAAAAATCAGAACAATCGAAAACAAAATCACTCGCGTAACACCCATGACAAGAGTAATTTTGACAAAGACCTTAAAAATAGGTACAAAGAACCCGAATATGAGTTCGACAGTATCATCACTAGCGAGGGCGTTCTGGACATTATGCAGGACGGATACGGATTTCTTAGATCTTCAGATTATAATTACCTGTCCTCACCAGACGACATTTATGTGTCCCAATCCCAAATCCGTCTTTTTGGCCTAAAACCAGGAGATACGGTATTGGGTAATGTCCGACCCCCAAAAGAGGGCGAAAAATACTTCCCACTGATCAAGGTCAATAAGATTAATGGAATCGATCCGCAAGTTGTTCGTGACCGGGTATCGTTTGAACACTTGACCCCACTCTTCCCAAGGGAAAAATTCAATTTGGCAGAAAAGCAAAGTACCATCTCAACAAGAATCATCGATTTGTTCTCACCCATTGGAAAAGGACAGAGGGGCATGATTGTTTCACAGCCCAAGACCGGTAAAACGATGTTATTGAAGGACATTGCCAACGGTATTGCGGCAAATCATCCAGAGGTATATCAAATTATACTGTTAATTGACGAGCGACCTGAAGAAGTTACCGATATGCAACGAAACGTTCGTGGCGAAGTTGTAGCCTCTACCTTTGACAAGGAAGCCTCTGAACATGTTCGTGTAGCGAACATCGTTCTTGAAAAAGCGAAAAGATTGGTAGAATGCGGTCATGACGTAGTGATACTCCTGGACTCCATTACCCGATTGGCAAGGGCCTACAATACGGTTCAACCCGCTTCAGGTAAGGTGCTCAGTGGTGGTGTGGACGCCAATGCGCTTCATAAACCAAAAAGATTCTTTGGAGCGGCCAGAAATATTGAAAATGGAGGGTCCCTTTCCATCATCGCTACGGCGCTTACCGAAACCGGTTCTAAAATGGACGAGGTTATCTTTGAGGAATTTAAAGGTACCGGAAATATGGAACTTCAATTAGATCGTAAAATTGCCAATAGAAGAATATTCCCCGCCATAGACCTTACTTCTTCAAGTACAAGGCGAGACGATTTGTTATTGGATGAAAACACCTTACAACGTATGTGGATCATGCGCAAGTACCTTGCAGATATGAACCCGGTTGAAGCAATGGAGTTCATAGAGCAACGATTCAAACAAACAAAGAACAACGAGGAGTTCTTAATGACTATGAATCAGTAATCCTGGACCAAATAAATTAAAGCTCCAATGGGTCACCACTGGAGCTTTTTTATACCCTAAATTGAAATAAAACCCTATCTTTAAAGAAGTTTCCCCTGAGAATTTAACCAATATCCTGAACCTATGAAGAATTTATGCAAACCTCTCCTGATTTTTATTTTTTTGATTCCCTTGGTTTCTTGCAAACAAAATCAGGAAAAACCGCCTACAGAAGTCAAGGAAGAAGTACTTACCGCCCCCAAACAAATTATATCCCTAGAGGAAGCGGACTCACTTTACGAAAACTACAAAAATAGAAGGGCCGCTTTCATAGAAAAAATGGAATCGGAAAACCAAAAGGACGAAAATCCTTTTGAACCTACCCAGTTTATTTCTTTTGAAATAGAAGTTCTTGAAAACTACCTCAAATATGTGAAACAGGAGGCAAAAAATGGAGGTACAGAGGCCGATAGCATTCGGATATATCTGGGAAATTATGGAAACACAAGCCGAGGATATCCTAATAAAAACACGGTATTTCTGTTACCCACAGCCCAAGTTGACGGGGCCTACGGGGGCATTTTTATTGATGCAGAAGGGAAGGCCAAGTTAGTGCGCGATTGGATTGCTTCCCAACAAGGTGATAATTCAAAGGAGGGAAGGGAAAAATCCGAAGCCTCATTCATCCCTAAAACAAACGCCGCCCCGGTTTTGCAAGGAGGAACAAGTCTGACTTTAAATAGAGGGAATGGAGGACCTCCACCCAAAACCGACTTCTAACAGATGCTACAAGAACTAGTTGATTTCCTACAGAGGGACTATTTCATTTTTGCCTATATTTTTTCCTTAATCCTGTCCATAATCGCCTACCCGAAATATTTCGATACGTATTTAAAGTACCTACCGGCAATACTGGCCTATACACTGTTGAATGAAATTTTGGGTTATTTCATTAGATACTATCCGGATTTTTCATTTTTTCCAAATGTCCAGGACACAGGATTCAACGATATTATTTACAATATCTATGATTTGATTTTTTTTCCTTTCTTTTTCTACGTGTACTGGAATTTGATTAAAGACAAGAAGTACAAAAGTTGGATACGTACCGTAAGTATTTTGGCAATGCTAACCTATTTGATATCCTGTTTTTTCCAAAATCCTACGCATACCACCCTTTTCTATGCAAATGCCGTTGCTTCTTGGACGCTATTATTCATCATTTTTCTATATTTCTACGATAAACGGAAATCGCATCTTCCCGTTGTTCAACCCTACAACCTTGTTTTCTGGGTGAGTCTGGGTTTAATCATTTTTCACATTTTCGCTCCAATACTTTTCGTAGTCGGATATCTGAGATATCAGCTTTGGCTGGACTATGGTTTTCGGTCAATTCTACACATTCTAATTATACTCATGCACTTGAGTTTCTGCATTGGTTTTTTTGTTTCCAGAAAAAGAGCCTTTGGATAAAACAAAAAACCCTCCATTATGGAGGGTCTTAAAAAATTATTTTTTAAATATTCTTAAAGGGCAGCTACGTGCTTTGCCAATTTACTTTTTAAGTTGGCGGCCTTATTGCTATGGATGATATTGCGTTTTGCCAAACGATCTATCATACTTACCACACTTGGCAATAATGCCTCGGCATCCTTTTTGTTTCCCTCAGTACGCAATTTTTTGATTGCATTACGTGTGGTTTTGTGCTGATACCTATTACGTAAGCGTACCGCTTCGTTCCTTCTAATTCTCTTTAATGCCGACTTATGGTTTGCCATCTTATTTCCTAATTATATTTTTGGTGGATTCCAACATCCATTTATTTCTTGTAGCCCGTAGGGGAATCGAACCCCTGTTACCAGGATGAAAACCTGGCGTCCTAACCCCTAGACGAACGGGCCATTAAGCCAATACGGAACATTAAGTTCCAAATTTTCGTAGCCCGTAGGGGAATCGAACCCCTGTTACCAGGATGAAAACCTGGCGTCCTAACCCCTAGACGAACGGGCCATTACTTTGCGTAATTGCGGATGCAAAAATACAATTATTTTTCACTATCGCAACTCCCAATTATGATTTTTTAAAATCTTTTAATAAGCCTTTGCGAACAACACTCTCTTAGAAGATGGTTTACCCGTCAAAACACAACTACCTTCCTCATCCTTAGCATCTAAAGGAATACAACGAATGGTTGCTTTGGTTTCTTCCTTTATGCGATCCTCACTTTCTGCGGTTCCATCCCAGTGGGCGGATATGAAGCCTCCCTTGGTTTCCAGAATATTCTTGAACTCATCATAGGTTTCAACCTTTGTAATATGCTCTTTTCTGTAATCGAAGGCCTTCTTATATATTGTCTTTTGAATATCCTCCAACAAAAATTCGATTTTCTCAACGACTTCGCTCGCCGGTACCGTGGATTTTTCCAAAGTGTCCCTTCGTGCCACCTCATAAGTACCATTGGCCAGATCGCGCTGCCCTATTGCCAAACGGATGGGAACCCCCTTCAATTCGTATTCGTTGAATTTGAATCCAGGTTTCTGAGTATCCCTATCGTCATACTTTACGGATATTCCCTTAGATTTTAATTCCTTTACCAGAGGCATTACATTTTCAGAAATTTCGTCCAACTGTTCCAAACCTTTATAAATAGGTACTATTACTACTTGAATTGGTGCCAATTTTGGAGGAAGCACCAAACCATTGTCATCTGAGTGGGTCATGATCAACGCACCCATCAAGCGTGTAGAAACCCCCCAAGAAGTGGCCCAAACATACTCTTTGTTTCCTTCTTTGCTCGCAAATTTAACATCGAAGGCCTTGGCAAAATTCTGACCTAAAAAATGGGACGTACCAGCCTGTAATGCCTTACCGTCCTGCATCAAAGCCTCTATACAATACGTTTCAATGGCTCCCGCGAATCGCTCGCTTGGGGTTTTTAATCCCTTGATAACCGGAACGGCCATATGTTCCTCCGCAAATTCGGCATAAACATGCATCATCTGTTCCGCCTCCTCGATCGCTTCTTGTTCCGTGGCATGGGCCGTATGCCCCTCCTGCCATAAAAACTCGGCGGTTCTCAGAAAAAGTCGGGTGCGCATTTCCCAACGAACAACATTCGCCCACTGATTTATCAACAAAGGCAAATCTCTATAGGATTGGATCCACTTTCTAAAGGTATCCCAGATGATGGTTTCCGAAGTTGGCCTCACGATCAATTCCTCTTCCAGTTTTGCATCGGGGTCTACAATGATTCCGGTTCCATCCTCATCATTTTTTAGTCTGTAATGGGTTACCACGGCACATTCCTTTGCAAAGCCCTCAACATGACTGGCCTCCTTGCTCAAATATGATTTGGGGATGAATAGCGGAAAATAGGCATTTTCATGTCCCGTATCCTTGAACATTTTGTCAAGGCCTGCCTGCATTTTTTCCCAAATAGCATAGCCGTAGGGCTTGATGACCATACAGCCCCTTACGCCGGAGTTTTCGGCCAAATCGGCCTTAACGACCAACTCATTATACCATTTGGAATAATCCTCGCTTCTAGAAGTCAAATTTTTACCCATTGTTCGGAGTTTGGCACAAATCTTGTGCTTATTAAAGAAAATAATGCGGTAAAACTAGTTATTTTTACTATGTTCAACAATATAATTTTAGAACGATGATATATTCCACATCCCACACCAAATATTTATATGGACTGATGGTTGCTTCACTGGCAATGCTAGTGGTTTCCTGTGGTTCATACCAACAAGCTTCTTATTACGACAACGACGGAATCTACGCCGATGATGCCCCTAGAACCGTGGAACGTAGACCGGATAGGCAATACAATCCTACGACCAGGTCAGAGGAGTCCGATACCTTTACGGAGTATTTTGGACAAAAGGCCGATCAATATGGTCAAATCTTGGATAGCGAGATATTTACGGACGTAGATTCGTATTCCAGTAACGACCTTAGCGATAGTATTCCTCAAAATCAATTGACCGATTATTATGATAGCCCAAACGACTACCAAGGTTTTGGAGGTTGGGGCGATAACGGCCAAAACGTTGTTATAAATGTTTATGATAATGGCTGGAACAATTGGGGCTGGGGTGGTGGCTTCGGTTGGGGCTGGAACGATCCTTGGCTTTGGAACAACTGGGGCTGGGGTGGCGGCTTCGGTTGGGGCTGGAACAATTGGGGCTGGAATCGCTGGAACCGTTGGGGCTGGGGATGGAACAACCCTTGGGGCTGGAACAATTGGGGCTGGAATCGCTGGAACCGTTGGGGCTGGGGATGGAACAACCCTTGGGGCTGGAACAACTGGGGCTGGGGAGGCGGCTTTGGTTGGGGCTGGAACAATTGGGGCTGGAACGGATGGAACAATTGGGGCTGGGCCGGTAATTGGGGCTGGGGAGGCTATTATGGCAACAACTTAAGAAGAAATTATGCGTTCTCAAACAACAGGACAAGACGCGGCTATTACGATACCGTAAACAATGGTTCAACCGCATTGCGTGGCAGATCAAACGTAAATACAAGGGGTACTTCCCCTAGATACAGAACTTCGGATAGGGCGGTTTCCTCAAGGAGTTCTGCCAACACAAGAAGCAGCTCATTGAGCAGACGTACGGTAAGCGCTGACCAGAACAGGGCCTATAGAACCAGTAGGAGCACACGGGCCACACCAAGATATTATAGCAATTCAAGAAGTAATGGCTATTACAGTGGAACGGCAAGGTCATCATCAACCTATAGCAGGAGTGACATGTCCGGTAGGACCAGTAGGGCCGTAACCCCTAGAACCTCTACCTATAGAGGATCCAGTTCTGGAAGAAGTAGTTCTTCTTATGGCACTTCCAGGAGCATGGGTTCCAGTAGGGGCTATAGTTCCGGTAGAAGCTATAGTTCCGGCAGAAGTAGTTCCGGAGGTAATTATAGTTCTGGAAGGAGTAGTTCTGGCGGTAGCTACAGAAGCTCAGGAGGTGGCGGGTCGTCCCGTTCATCCGGTGGCGGAGGTAGATCTTCCGGAGGTGGTAGATCTTCAGGTGGCCGTAGCAACCGCTAATCAGTTCAACTTTAAAAAGATTGCAAGATGAAAAGAATATTCACTTTCATAACACTATGCCTTTGCCTTACGGCCAGCGCACAAAATATTAACGATGTCCTGCGTTACGGTCTCGAGGAACTCCCGGGCACGGCAAGATTTCAGGCCATGGGTGGCGCTTTTGGCGCACTAGGAGGAGATATGTCCGCCATAAACATAAACCCTGCTGGTTCCGCGGTTTTTAACAATAGCTTAATGACCCTTTCAGGTACTCATTTTAGAAGGGAAAACGATGCAAATTATTTTGGAACGTTATCCAATACAAATCGGAATGAAATCGATTTGAACCAAATAGGGGGTGCCTTTGTCTTTAACAACACAGATCAAAATTCCGACTGGAAAAAGTTTTCCTTGGCTTTCAACTATGACATGACCCAAAGTTTTGAGAACGAGGTCTTCATTACAGGAAATAGCAATCAAGGCATCGATAATTACTTCTTGAATTTTGCCCAAGGAGTACCCTTTGGCTCCATTCTTATTCAAGAGGATGAATTTATCGAAGATGCCTATCTTGATATTGGCGCGGTTCAAGGTTTTCGTGACCAACAGGCATTCTTAGGTTATTATGGCGGAATTTTAGATCCTGAAAGTCCGGATGACGCCACCACGAATTACATAAGCAATACAGGATACTCCTCCGTGAACCAAGAATTTTTAAAAACGACTACGGGATACAATAGTAAGTTTACCGTAAATGCGGCCAGTCAATTTAGGGACAACCTATATTTAGGGGCTTCCCTGAATTTTCACAATGTTATCTACGACCAGTTGACGCAGTTCACCGAAAATGGTTACGATACGGATTCACCTATCCAAAATACAACGTTTGACAATTTATTGAGCACCGAAGGAAACGGGTTTTCATTTAGTTTAGGGGCGATTGCCAAATTAAACGATTTTGTTCGTTTGGGCGCTAGTTATCAATCCCCTACATGGTATAGACTTACGGATGATTTTTCCCAAAGAATAAATTCCGATTTGGCCGATGACGATATTAATTTTATCGATTTCAACATCGTAAACCTGTTCGAAAGATATACCGTCAAAACCCCCGCCAGATTAAACGGTAGCGTTGCCTTGGTCTTTGGTAAAAACGGATTGTTAAGTTTGGACTATGGTTATCAGGATTTCTCACAGGCCGAATTAAGACCCGCAAACGACAATAGCTTTCAAACCGTAAACAATCAAATTTCAAATGAGTTGGGCGGTGTTTCCGCCATACGACTTGGAGGTGAATACCGATTGGGAATGGTAAGTCTACGTGGAGGATATAGATACGAACAAAGTCCCTATGTGAATGGAAATACTATAAATGACCTAAACGGTTTCTCGGCGGGTGTTGGTTTTAATTTTGGAGGAAGTCGATTGGATCTTGCACTAAGCCAAACTTCGCAGGATATGAACGAAAGGCTTTTTGACACAGGACTGAACACGCCCGCCATGATTACAAGGACTAACACCTTTGGTACTTTGAGCTACACCCTGAATTTTTAATCCGATTAAATAATATTAAAAAAGGACCGAATGATTCGGTCCTTTTTTTTTTTATCGTTTTAGGGTAAAATGGGATTGTCGTGTTTTGGCCACCAGAACGCCTGCATCGTCCTCTTCGTACTCAAACCGAAACCAATAATCTGTCGATGGCATGGGTCTACCATTGTAAGTACCGTCCCAACCTTCAACTGCACCCAATTGTTTTAACAGTTTTCCGTATCTATCAAAAATATATACAATTGGATTCGTAAGGGTTTCAATTCCCTTTACGTTCCATTCGTCATTGACAGTATCCCCATTGGGCGTAAAAAACTTGGGATATCCAACTACCAAAAACTCAACCGGTTCCGTAATACCGCAGCCGTTCTTATCATTGATTACCACCGTATTGATACCGGGTGGAATATCTAGAAACACGGGGTCATCTTGAAAAGCCCCTCCGTTTATGGCATACTCATAATCACCATCACCATCCACAAATATCTCAACATTGTTGGCGTCTGGGTCAACGGACAAATTGGTCTCCAAAACCTCCACGCGATCCAAAATTGGAACTCCATAGAAGGTAATTAGAATACCACCTAGGTCGGCGACCGTTGGCGGAGTACCCGATGCTGTGGTGATAGTGGCAAAATATCGTCCTGAATTTGGACTGGTAACTACTAATTCCGCTCCAAAAGGACCAGATCCGGCCAAAGTGCCATCCACAACTCCATCGTCTTCATAATCCACCGTCCATTCAACATTTGCAATATCAGAACCTGCGGGCGAATTCAAGGCACTCAAAACGATATCAGGGTCCCCTTCACAAGCTATGATATCCAAACCCAAAAACTCGTCGCGCAACGTACAATCCAAGGCCGTATTTTGATTCTCGTTTACGGAACTACCCGTAAACGTTAACATAAAAGGCTCCGGGTCGCCATCGAAATTCGTATTGAAATTATTGATTAAGATATAGTAGATTTCACCAGGTTGGACATCCAACCATTCATCATAGGTATTTTGGCTACCCACCAAAAAGGGAGCTCCTTCCTGACCGTTTTCGGGATTTACGCCTATACCTGTAAAATTCGTGTTGTTCACTTCGTAATTGCAACGTATGGGCTCCGAGGTGCCATCACCAATAATAGAACAAAAATTCTGTCCACTCAATTGGTCGTACGGACCATAAACGGCAAAATCCCATTCGGCTGTTGGGGTTGAATTTCCTCCGGACGGTAAAGCCTCAATATCAAAACCTACCTGCCCTCCGGTACCCGCCCTAAATACAAACCAAGAGGTATTGTTTTCTATGTTCGCAGAGCTTACGCTGCCTTTTTCCAAACATCCAGTTTGCCTAATAACTTCCGGGTCAAAATCATCGATATCGCCACCACCGTCAGCCAAACCCATTATAGGGGCATCGGCACAGACAGGGATGGCCGTTCTACAATCTGGAGAGTTTTGGGCTTTTGCCTTGCCAACCAGTAGGAGCAAACAGCAAATAGTAGCGACGAGTGTTCGCATATTTCAATGGGGCTAGTAATATACTTTAACGTATATAATAACTAGGTTATACTAGGTTTAGTATTTTTCACCGGATTATTTGGACACTTAATCGATAAACGGCACATGCGGTCGATTTGAACTCCTTTGAAAATCCTATTAATGACAAGCTTACCAAGACCACAGAGTGAGGAAATGAAATATGTTTTCCAAGGGATTTTAAGTAGTAATCACCATAATGCAAAGTGGCCAAACTTAACATCGATTTATAATAGGTATGGGACCTTGAAATGTCATTAAGTATTATATAATGCATATCTTTGCCCCTTGTTAAAGTTCAGTTTACATGAAAACAGAGGGTACATTGGAGGAACATTTTGAACAATTGGGAGATGACCACATTTCCTCGTCGGAAGAGACTCCTTTACGCAAGGACGCCTTCCTTCTTAGTGATGAAGAAAAGATAGAAAGAATCAAGGGAAGTGTTCGGGAAATCCTGCTCACTTTGGGAATGGACTTGGAGGATGATAGTCTTAAAGGTACGCCTAATAGGGTTGCAAAAATGTTCGTGAAGGAAATTTTTGGTGGCCTGCACCCCGATAGAAAACCCAATTCCTCCACATTTGACAACAAATACAAGTATGGAGAGATGTTGGTAGAAAAAAACATCACCCTCTACTCTACCTGTGAGCACCATTTATTGCCTATTGTAGGCCGGGCCCATGTCGCTTATATTTCAAATGGTTCCGTGGTGGGACTTTCCAAGATGAACCGTATTGTAGATTACTATGCCAAAAGACCTCAAGTTCAGGAAAGATTGAATATTCAGATTGTACGGGAACTACAGAAAGTTCTAGGAACCGAGGATGTTGCTTGCGTCATCGACGCCAAACATCTTTGTGTGAATTCCAGGGGTATCCGTGATATTGAAAGCAGTACGGTAACTGCAGAATATGGCGGCAAGTTCAAGCAAGAGGCCATCAGGAATGAATTCCTCGAATATATAAACATGGACACGCAATTTTAATTTCATCCTCATAAAATGCCATTGTATCAAGAGCAAACAATAAAGGTCCATAATTCACTTACTGGCAAAAAAGAAACTTTTATTCCCATAAACGAAGGCCACATTGGTATGTACGTCTGTGGCCCCACCGTGTATAGCAACGTGCATCTTGGAAATTGTAGGACTTTCATGTCCTTCGATATGATTTTCAGATATTTCCGTCATTTGGGTTATAAAGTGAGGTATGTGCGAAACATTACGGATGCCGGGCATTTGGTGGACGATGCGGAAGATGGTGAGGACAAAATTGCAAAAAAGGCACGATTGGAACAGTTGGAACCTATGGAAGTGGTGCAGCGATATACCGTGGACTTTCACAACATACTGGAAAAATTCAATTTTCTTCCGCCAAGTATAGAGCCTACGGCGACCGGACATATCATTGAGCAGATTGAAATCATAAAGGACATCCTGGAGAAGGGTTATGCCTATGAGGTGAACGGTTCTGTTTATTTTGATGTTGTAAAGTTCAACGAGACCAACGAATACGGTAAATTAAGCGGAAGAAAATTGGAGGACATGATCGCCAATACCCGCGAACTCACGGCCCAAGACGATAAAAAAAGCCCACAGGATTTTGCCCTATGGAAAAAAGCGGAGCCGGAACATATCATGCGATGGCCTTCTCCTTGGGGTGACGGATTTCCTGGTTGGCATTTGGAGTGCACCGCCATGAGCACCAAATATCTTGGGGAGACCTTTGATATCCATGGAGGGGGAATGGATTTGAAATTCCCGCACCACGAATGTGAAATAGCGCAAGCTGAAGCTAGTAATGGGAAGTCGCCCGTAAAATACTGGATGCACGCCAATATGTTGACCTTAAACGGCAAGAAAATGGCAAAATCCACTGGAAATAGCATCCTTCCCGGGGAAATTTTTTCGGGTGAAAACGATATTCTTAGCAAACCATTTTCACCGGCCATGGTACGTTTCTTTATGATGCAGGCACATTATACAAGTATTTTGGATATCAGCAACGATGCTTTACTAGCTTCGGAAAAAGGCTTCAATAAACTAATGGATTCCATCAAATCCATTAATAGCCTGCCGATTGGAAGCAAGTCGGATTTTGATGTACCAACTTGGAAACATTCCTGCTACGATGCCATGAACGACGATTTTAACACACCAATTCTCATTGCGAAACTTTTTGATGCCGTGAAGCATATCAATCTTATCAAGGAAGGTTCCGAAACGATTACCAAAGAGGACAAGGAAATTCTTTTTGATACGATGAAGAGTTTTGTCTTTGACGTGTTGGGCCTTGAGGACAAGCAAAGCTCCAATGCGGACTTGGAAAAATTGAGCGGGGTCGTAGAGTTGTTGATACAGTTAAGAAAAGAAGCAAGGGAGAACAAGGATTTTGCCACTTCGGACAAAATTCGGGATCAATTGGCCGAACTGGGCATCCAACTAAAGGATGGTAAGGAAGGTACTACGTACAGCCTATAATCGCAGTTAATACCGTATCGTTTTGATTTTGGATTGGTATTCCCCAGGGGAGAGTTGTTGCCTGTGCTTAAAAACGCGGTTAAAGTAGGACCTACTTTCAAAACCACATTGCATATACACATCCTTTATATTCAATCCTGGGTCTTGAAGCAGACCGGTCGCCAGTTTTATCCGTTCGTTATTTATAAACTCAATGGGCGAAATTCCCAGTTCATTTTTAAAGACCCTATGAAAATGCGAGGGACTCATGTAAGCCTTTTTGCTCAAATCCTCCACATTCAAAGGTTCATGGAGATTTTCACGTATGTACCTAATGACATAGGAAAGTCGGTTATTGCTATTGATGGCAATTTGTGAACTCGTATAGATTTTTCGTTCGTTGGTCTGCAATATGCGTATGATGAGTTCCCGTAACATATTATCTACAAAGAAGTCCTTGGAGGGATGGTTTTCGGAAAAAAGAAAAAGCAATCGCTGTAAAATTTGAAAAATCCCCTGGTCGTTCACAAAATGGAAGTTGTAATCCATTAAGCTCCATTCTTTTTCGTCATCCTTTGTCATGCTTTCATTCATGAACTGAAGGACATTCCTAATTTTTTCTTCTGAAATAGCCATGGCCAGACAACGGGTCGGGTTTTTGGATTTTGCCTCTGGAAAGTCGATACACATGGTTTCATTGGCGGGCAGCACAAGGGATTCCCCCGGCAAAAAATCGAAAGATTCGTAATCCCTAAGATGCATCACTTTTTTTCCTTCTATCATACTGGCCAGAACGGGTTGGTCAAATTTCAGTATTACCTTATCCGCTTGTTCATGGGTTTCAAAAACATGCATGGCGGCATTTTTCAAAATATAAGATGTTTGGTTCTCCACCATGGTCTCCAATCGTCTCCCTTCTAAAAAAGCATCGGACAGCTTTAACATTCCTTAATATTTATCAATCAAATAATAATGAATATACAAATATTTATGTCCAAAATAATCATTATGGCAAATTATGATAGGATTGTTCACCTTATTCATAGAATTCGTCAGACCATTCCATTTTCCAATAAGTAATTTTAAAAGAATCATTTTAAAGAACTGTACAAACGCATAACCAATTTTTAATTTTTAAACATTTTAAAAGATGAGCAACACTGCAACCGTAGCCCAAGATGTGCTACAAAAACCGACATTCAAGAACCAATACGAAAATTTTATTGGTGGAAAATGGACAGCGCCTGTAAAAGGTGAGTATTTTGAAAACACCTCGCCTGTAGACGGGAAATCCTTTACAAAAATCCCGAGATCTACTGCGGAGGATATTGAAAAAGCCATTGATGCGGCATGGGAAGCGGCATCTTCTTGGAACAATTCATCGGCAACAGAACGAAGCAATATGCTTTTGAAAATTGCCGATGTAATGGAAAAAAACTTGGAGGTTTTGGCGAGAGCGGAGACGTGGGATAACGGCAAGGCCATTCGCGAAACAAGGGCAGCTGATTTACCATTGGCCATAGACCATTTTAGATATTTTGCCGGGGTTATCAGGGCCGAAGAAGGATCCGTAAGTGAATTGGACAGTAATACCGTTGCCTTAAACGTTACCGAGCCTTTGGGAGTAGTTGGACAGATCATTCCTTGGAACTTCCCTATTTTGATGGCGGTTTGGAAACTGGCCCCAGCATTGGCAGCAGGAAACTGTGTAGTCCTAAAGCCCGCTGAACAGACCCCTGTAGGGATTCTTATCCTTGTTGAGTTGATCCAGGATATTCTTCCCGCTGGTGTTCTTAACGTCGTTAACGGCTTTGGAGCCGAAGCAGGCAAACCCTTGGCATCAAGCTCAAGAATCAATAAGGTCGCATTCACCGGAGAGACTACAACCGGGCAATTGATTATGCAATATGCCTCCAAAAACATCACGCCTGTAACCCTGGAATTGGGCGGAAAGTCCCCAAATATCTTCTTTGAGAATATCATGGACGCAGACGACGAATTCTTTGACAAGTGTATCGAGGGGGCGAATATGTTCGCTTTAAACCAAGGTGAGGTATGTACTTGTCCTTCTAGGATGCTCGTTCAGGAAAGTATTTTTGAAGCCTTTATGGAGCGTGTAATCGAAAGAACGAAAGCCATTAAAATGGGACATCCACTAGATCCAAATACCATGATGGGGGCCCAAGCTTCCAGCGACCAGTTTGAAAAAATCCTCAACTATATCCAAATTGGCAAGGAAGAGGGCTGTGAGGTCTTGACCGGTGGTGAACAGGCTTACAATGAAGGCTTGGAAGGCGGATTCTACATTCAGCCCACCGTGCTAAAAGGAAATAATAAAATGCGCGTATTCCAAGAAGAGATTTTTGGACCCGTAGTTTGTGTAACTACCTTTAAGGATGAGGCAGAAGCCATTGAAATCGCCAACGATACCTTGTACGGACTGGGAGCTGGTGTATGGACGAGGGATACACACCAAGCCTATACGGTTTCTAGGGCTATCAAGGCCGGTAGGGTCTGGGTGAACTGCTATCACCTGTATCCTGCTCATGCGCCCTTTGGTGGATATAAAAAATCCGGTATCGGTAGGGAAAACCATAAGATGATGCTAGCGCATTACAGACAAACGAAGAACATGCTTATCTCTTACGATAAGAAGCCTATGGGATTTTTTTAATAACATAAAAATGAAACCGACATGATTAAAATAAGCGTTAAACACACTGCGAAATGATTATTTTAATCATCAAAGGTTACATGCCTGTGCTGAGCGAAGCCAAAGTATGTCCATATCAAAACAATAAAGAATAAACACATGAAAACCAAAAGGGTATTGGTCAGTGAAAAAGCTGTAGAGGTCATTAAGGAACTCAAGGAAAAACACGGGGAGCTTATGTTTCACCAAAGTGGGGGTTGTTGCGACGGCTCTTCCCCCATGTGCTTTCCAAAGGGAGAACTAATGATCGACGATAACGATATTTGGTTGGGTACCGTAGAGGGATGTGAATTTTATATTTCCAAGGATCAATTTGAGTATTGGAAGCACACCCAACTAACGGTCGATGTCACCCCCGGTAGAGGGGCCAGCTTTTCCTTGGAAATACCTATGGGCATTCGTTTCATTATCAAATCCCGACTCTACTCCCCAGAAGAGGCGGAAAACTTGGAGCCTGTTCGAGTGGGGGAGTAATTATTAAATTATAGATATCATTAAATTAAGGCCTGTAGAACATACGGGCCTTTCGCTTTTTCAACACAATTTATTGCGTAACTTGCCATCCTAATATTTTCGGTTGAAACCTACATTTAAAAATATACTGATTGCTCCTTTTGTGCTTTTGGTGCGCTTTTACCAGTTGGCCATTTCCCCCTATACGCCCGCCACGTGCAGGTACTCGCCCACTTGTTCGCAATACACCTTGGAAGCCTTGAAAAAACATGGTCTCTTCAAAGGCGGCTGGTTATCCATCAAACGTATTTTCAGTTGCAATCCGTGGGGTGGAAAAGGCTACGACCCCGTTCCATGACCGGAAAACTTTCAAACGTAAGATGCGTCATTTTCCCAGCCCTAATAGCTCCTATTTACGTATATTAGCCCTTCAAAAATAACTCGCATGTACTTCTTAGGAATTATCTGGAATCCCAACGAGACCCTCTTCAATTTAGGCCCCATCCAAATAAAGTATTATAACCTGCTTTGGATTATTGCTTTTGCCATTGGATGGTATCTTATGAAAAAGATATTCGTCAATGAAAAAAAACCGGTGGAACAATTGGACTCACTTTTTGTTTATACCGTTTTAGGCACCATGTTAGGAGCCAGACTGGGCCACGTTTTCTTTTATGATTGGCCTTATTATAAAAATCACTTGTTGGAAATACTCTTACCCATTAGGGAAAGTGATACGGGCAGTCTCCTTTTTGGACTGATTGACGGCTATGAATTTACCGGTTTTACGGGTCTTGCCAGTCATGGGGCAACTATTGGCATTATAATCGCCACTTATTTGTTCACCAGAAAACATGCGGGTTTCAGCATGCTATGGATATTTGATAGGTTGACGATACCCGTAGCTATTGGAGCTTTTTGTGTGCGCTTAGGGAACTTTTTCAATTCTGAAATCAATGGAAAGAAGGTTGACGAATCTTTCATATTTGCGACAAAATTCATCAGGGATTCTGACGATCTCCATCCATCAAAAGCCTTGGGCGTAACCAAGGAAAGAACACTGAACGCGGCCTATGATGCCATTGAGAACGACCCCCAATTTTCACAATATTTAATGGAGATTCCCTATCGGCATCCTGCGCAATTGTATGAAGGCGTTTGTTATATTTTTGTTTTTGTGCTATTGTATTTTCTCTATTGGAAGACCGATAAAAAGAACAAGCCCGGCTATCTTTTTGGATTATTTTTAATCCTATTATGGACCGTTCGTTTCTTTGTGGAGTTCGTCAAGAAAAGCCAAGGCGGTTTTGAGGAATCTTTAGGGGTACTTTCAACCGGGCAATGGTTGAGTATTCCATTTATCCTGTTAGGCCTTTATTTCATGTTCAGACCCGTAAAATCAAACTAATTAAATAAGACACATGCATCTTTCAAGGCATTTTTTAGGCTTGGCGATTGTTTTATTGGTTGGCTTGACATCCTGTAAAGAAGAAGCGAAAAAAGTAATCAAAACAACGCCCGTAACCTTCACAAAGGAAGGTTCTTTAAAGATTTTCAAACAGGAAAATGACTCGCTAATCTCCTCCTTGGATATTGAAATTGCCGAAAGCGATTATGAGACGCAGACCGGACTCATGTATCGTAAAGGCATGGAAACGAATCAGGGAATGCTGTTCATTTTTCCAGATGTCGCCATGCATTCGTTCTATATGAAGAATACCGAGTTTCCCTTGGATATCCTATTCATAGATGAAGACTTGAAAGTTGCCAGTATCCAAAAAAATGCACAGCCGTTCAATGAAAACGGTCTATCCTCCAAAGTGCCCGTAAAATATGTACTGGAGGTCAATGCAGGGCTATCGGATACTTGGTCTATTGAAGTTGGCGACCGCATTTCGTTCGAAAGATTATAGCCCATGAACTATTCCATGGAAGGTGCCGAAACGGAAAGACTACTATTCAGAAAATTATCTAGGGACGATTTTGATGCCTGGTTGCCTTTTCACGAAGACCCTAGATCGTCGAAGTTTTGGTCGGGCATTCCTCAAAATCCAATTGCTGCCTGTTCCCAACAGTTTGACCGCGTTTTTGAACGCTATCAGAAAGGTCTTGGCGTGATGTTCGCCCTAACTGATAAAACCTCGGATAAACTCGTTGGTTTGTGTGGCTTGTTGATACAAGTTGTGGACGGCCAAGAAGAATTGGAAATTGGGTATTCCGTTCTACCGACGCATTGGGGTAAAGGTTTCGCTTCCGAAGCCGCCCAAAAATGCAAGGAAACCGCCTTTAAAAATGGATGGGCCAATCGCCTTATATCCATTATCCATATCGATAATGAACCGTCAAAAAAAGTGGCCCTTAAAAATGGGATGCACTTGGAAAAAAGAACGGTATATAAGAACAATCCCGTTTACATCTTTAGAATAGACCTTTAGTATGGAACATTTAGGGATTTTTACGGATAATCAAACCAACAAAAAAGAGCTCATTCGAAAGCTCCAAAACAACGAATTTTCAGACATCGTAAACCTAAAGGATATATCCGGGAAACTATTTTCCCAATTGGAGGTAAGAAGGTTTATGGAAGAGGAGGAAAAACATGGAACAAAATATATTTCCACAAAAGGACAGGCATTGAAAACCATGTCAAGCGGGGAACAAAAAAAGGCCTTGCTTTTTCATATCCTCGACCAAAAACCGGACTATATCCTATTGGACAATCCGTTTGATAATTTGGATATTTCATTTCAAAATGATTTAAAAACACTTCTTTTAGAAAAGGCTAGCGGAACCTTGCTGATACAATTGGCCAGTAGAAAGTCTGACATGCTTCCCAATATCCGCAACTTTGCAAAAGTCATTGATGGCCAACTTAGGGTACTAACCGAGGATATACAAGGAGAAGACAAGGAAGCGACCATTTTCTTGGGAAGTATCCCTCCTGCCATTGAACCAATACCGTTCAATGGGGAAACATTGATCACCTTTGAAAAAGTCTCAGTTTCCTATGGTGAAAAACACGTCCTAAAGGATATTGACTGGGAAGTGAAAACCGGCGAATTTTGGCAACTGATAGGAAACAATGGAACCGGCAAGACAACCATTCTTTCCATGATAACCGGCGATAATCCAAAAGCCTTCGGACAAGAAATATACCTTTTTGGGAACAAGAAAGGTTCCGGGGAAAGTGTTTGGGACATCAAGGAAAAGATCGGCTACTTCTCCCCTGCCATGACCGATAGCTTTTCCGGAAGACATTCGGTCGAAAACATGCTAATTTCCGGATTATTGGATTCCATCGGATTGTATATAAAACCTACCGAAACTCAAAAAAGAATTTGTAAGGAGTGGCTTTTACTTTTAGGTCTATGGGAGCGGAGAAACGTTCAATTCAACGATTTGTCACTTGGGGACCAGCGCCTCGTCATGACCGTCCGGGCTATGGTAAAACATCCACCCTTATTAATACTTGACGAACCCACCAGTGGCATGGACGATGTTTCCGCCAGCATACTTGTCCAACTTGTCAACAAAATAGCCCAAGAAACGCAGACCACCATCCTTTTTGTTAGCCACCGAAGAGAACCCGGACTCAACCCCAAGAAAATCCTTGAATTAAAACATACCGATAAAGGTTCCATAGGCATTATAGAATAGACCTAACAGGTTTCAAAAATTTGTCAGGTCTAGGCAAACTAAGCTATTCCAATAAAAAAGGCCGCTATGCAGTACATAGCGACCTTCTTGAGTTATTTGTGGTCAAAGACCTAATTTAGGACCTTGGTAATTTTCTTGCTCAAGGCATCGAACATGACAGGTGTCGCGATAAACACAGAGGAGTAGGTACCTACTACCACACCCACGATCATAGCGAACATAAATCCGCGTAACGACTCCCCACCAAAGATGAAGATGGCCAATAATACTACCAAGGTAGTCAAGGACGTATTCAATGTTCTTCCCAATGTACTGTTGATGGCAGAATTGACATTCTCCCCACCTTTCCAACCTCTTTCGGCCAAAGTTTCACGTATACGGTCGAAAACCACCACGGTATCGTTCAAGGAATATCCAATGACCGTTAAAATGGCCGCAATAAAGGCTTGATCAATTTCCATGTTGAACGGCATTATTTTTCCGAAAATAGAGAACACGCCCAATACAATCAACACGTCGTGGAATACCGCAACAACAGCTCCCAAGGAGAATTGCCATCTACGGAAACGTATCAAGATGTAAAGGAAAACCACGGCCAAGGACCCCAAAATTGCCAAGAAAGCATTGTTTTTAATATCATCCGCGATGGTAGGCCCAACTTTTACGGACTGTAAAATTCCAATAGACTTTCCTTCGCTTCCAATGGCAAACGCATCTTTAGAAGTACCATCGGGAAGGTACTTTTGCAAGGAAGAGTATAATTTGTCCTGAATCTCAGTATCGACCTCAATTCCTTCCACATCCACTTTATACGGCGTTGTGATCTTGATTTGGTTAGCTTCACCAAAGGTCTTCACATTGGTGCCGCTTCCAAATACATCGTTCAATTCTGATGCGATTTCCGACGGATTCACAGCCTGTTCAAAACGTACGGTGTAGGAACGTCCACCTACAAAATCCACACCTTGCTGAAGTCCTGGTCCAAAAAATAAGGACGCTAATCCAACCAATACCAAAATTCCGGATATCACATAGGAAATCTTCCTTTTGGCCAAGAAATCGATAGAAAGGTTCTGAAACAAACCTTTGGTAAGACTTGTTGAGAAATCCAAACTTCTACCTTTGCCACTGATGTACCAATCAATTAACAATCGGGTAATGAAAATGGCCGTAAACAGGGAGGTAAGAATACCAATCAATAAGGTAGTCGCAAACCCCTTTATTGGACCGGATCCAAAAACAAATAGGATGATTGCCGTAAGACCTGTGGTAATGTTCGCATCCAAAATGGAGGAAAGGGCGTTTCCAAAACCATCCGAAACGGCAAGACCTTTTCCTTTGCCCTTGGCCAGCTCTTCCTTAATCCTCTCAAAAATAAGCACGTTCGCATCCACGGACATACCTATTGTCAAAACGATACCCGCGATACCTGGCAAGGTCAATACCGCGTTCAAACTTGTCAATACCCCAAAAATCAAAAGGATGTTCAATAACAACGCCACATCGGCAAAGGCTCCAGCCTTTCCATAATAGGCTATCATCCATAACAATACAATGGCCATGGCGATCAAAAAGGACATAAAACCACTATCGATCGCTTCCTGACCTAGTGACGGACCAACGATTTCAGATTGAATGATTTCTGCGGAGGCAGGTAGTTTACCCGCTCGCAATACATTAGAAATATCCTTGGTCTCGTTTACGGTAAAATTTCCCGTGATTTCAGAACGGCCTCCGCTGATAGGACCACTGGAAACCCCTGGAGCTGTATATACTTTATTGTCCAAAACGATGGCAATCCCCGTTTGGTTGTTATAGGCATCCCCAGTCAATTGCTCCCATTCCTTGGCGCCCTTGGTATTCATGGTCATGGAAACGGCAGGCTTGCCAAATTGGTCAAAATCATCTCTGGCATCGCTCACTACATCACCACTGATCCTTGGCACCCCTTCTCGGTTCGATTTCAAAGCGTACAAGTCGATAACCTCCGTATCCTCGGTAGCTGGTCTTTCCCAAACGAACTTTACGAATTGGATATCAGCGGGCAATAACCTTCTAATTTCAGGCATCCTAAAATAAGAACCAATCGTAGCCGTATCCTTGATAGCCGCCCTGAACATGGCATGAGTTCCAGGATTTGCAGGAATCAACAATTCGTAAAGTGGATTTACTTGTGTGGTCAAATCCAAGGAATCAGCGGCAACATCTGACAATAACGAATCCAATTCAGATTCTTCCTTAACGGGTTCCGGCTTTTTAACATCCACGATTTCCTTCAACTTTTCATTTGCTTGAATCAGGAAGGTACTAAAGGAAGGGTTGCTCTGTTTGTACGTCTCCCAAAACTCCAATTGGGCCGTACTGGACAACAAGTCCTGGGCACGGTTGATATCCCTGGCTCCTGGTAATTCCACCAAAATCCTACCGGAATTTCCTTCTCTTTGGATGTTGGGCTGGGTTACCCCAAAACCATCGATACGCTCGCGCAATACCTCAAATGCGGATACTACGGACTCATCAATTTTTCTTCGGATGATAGGTTTTACCTCATCATCGGACATCTGAAAGTTGATTTCATCGCTCAATCCCTTGTTCGCGAAAATATCGGGTGAAGCCAATTTTGTTTCCCCCTTGATGTTGTCAAAAGCTTCAAAGAACAGGTCAATATAGTTGTCGTCGCTGTTCTTTGATGCGGTGTCCGCATCGGCCAAGGCCTTATTAAAAACAGGATTTTTTGTATTGTTGGTCAAACCTTTCAAGATATCCTTTACGGAAATCTGTAGCGTCACGTTGATCCCACCTTTAAGGTCAAGACCTTTGTTCAACTCCTTCTTTTTGGCCTCGTTGTAGTTGGTATACCCCAAGATGGTATTATTGCCAATGGAATCCAAATAACTGGCTTCCAAGGCCTCCCTTTTTGAGATATAATCCTCTTCCCCTTCCGAAATTCGGCTTGCAGCGAATACTTCCGCCTCCTTTTCAACCTTATTGGTAATGAACGTATAGGATAGCTGATAGATACTAACTAACCCGAATAATAAAGCGAACAGCTTAATAAGTCCCTTATTTTGCATTTTAATGTTTAATTTAAGTTATGTCGATTTTGATTTTATAATTTGAAACAAGGCAAACTACTTCTTCCAGAAAGTAATTGAAAACCTTTGTGAAATTCTAATTGGATATTAGCCTATGCCATGTAGGAAAGGTCCCGCCCTACCTTCTGGTATATTCCGTGAAGTGTTGTCTATTGCCATGGCAATAGTATGGTACGTCTTGAAAGCCGTTTGGTCGAAAACCAGCCGTAAATGGAACGTATTAGTAGGGTTTATCGCCAGGGTATTGAAAAATCCGCTGCATATTTCCTGTTGATTGGAAACCACATCCCCACTGATTTTTAAACCTTGGGGCCCTTGTTGGTGCAAATCTGAAACTACCAGACTGTAATTATCCTGTATGGGTTCTTTTGGTGATTTGGATGGAAGTTCTTCCCCATGTTCCAATGACATTGAGTCTTCCTCCGAAAGGAATTCCTTTACAACGTTCGCATCGATATCGCTGTAATAACGAATGTTTACCTGGCCAGTAACGTCCTCGTAGACCTCGATTCCCTCAACACCCAAGAACAACAGCTTATTCGTGATATTCGATAAAACCTCCTCACGAGCGTTTTCAGAGGCCACTTCCACATCGCCAAACTGCAGGGAAATCTGCTGGTTGGAAACCTTTTTATGCGGTTGGCTCAGCCCCAATAGGGCAAAGATGACCAATAAAATACTTATGCACCATTTTGCATTCATGGCGCAAATATAAAAAGAAAGATTATTGTTGAAAGTAAATAATTGACAATACGTATCATACGGAGCGGCCTTCTAAAAAAAGGAAAACCTCTGGAATCAAATTCCAAAGGTTTTCATAGTAAGTTATAAGGTATTTAAAACTATAGCTCCAATAAGCCATTCGTTTTGGAAACACCCTCTGCACTTTCCTTCATTTTGGCCTTTTCCGCATCGCTTAAAGGAATGTCCACAATCTGCTCGATACCGTTTTTACCTAAGATGACCGGAACGCCTATACAAATATCGTTTAGGCCGTATTCCCCTTCCAACATAGTGGAACAAGGGAACATTTTCTTTTGGTCGCAGGCGATGGCCTGTACCAAAGCGGAAACCGCTGCACCGGGAGCGTACCAAGCACTGGTGCCCAACAATTTGGTCAAAGTTGCACCACCAACCTTGGTATCTTCGGCTACTTGTTGCAATCTTTCATCGGATAAAAATTCAGAGACTTTTATACTGTTTCTTGTAGCATGTGAAGTCAAGGGAACCATTCCTGTATCACTGTGGCCACCGATCACCATTCCGTCCACATCTGAAATTGGCGCATCCAAGGCCTCAGCCAAACGGTATTTGAAACGAGCGCTGTCCAAAGCCCCGCCCATCCCTATTATCTTGTTCTTGGGCAGACCCGTTGTTTTATGCACCAAATAGGTCATGGTATCCATAGGATTGCTAACCACGATGATGATAACGTTTCGGGAATGTTCAATCAGATTACTGGAGACCGTCTTTACGATACCCGCATTGATGCCGATCAACTCTTCCCGTGTCATGCCCGGTTTTCTTGGAATACCCGATGTGATAACGGCGATATCGCTATTGGCTGTTTTTGAATAATCGTTGGTACTTCCGGTGATTTTGGTATCAAAGCCATTCAATGATGCTGTCTGCATTAAATCCATGGCCTTACCTTCTGCAAAACCTTCCTTTATATCCAGAATTACTACTTCCGAAGCAAAATCCTTAATGGCAATGTACTCCGCACAACTGGCCCCTACCGCTCCAGCTCCAACTACTGTAACTTTCATGTTAGTATATTTTTATGATTTAAATTGATTATGATAAAACAAAAGGTTCAAAACACCTTTTAAGCTTGCCAAAAATACTCAATTATTAACAATTTAGCAGGCGAGAATGGTGTAATATATGCCGATTTCCACCATTAAAAAACATCGATAAAATGCAGCTCGCGTTAAAATAAGATACCTTTCAACGAAGAAATCGTAAAAAAGTTGCCATACATCGATTTTTAGTAATATCCCTAAAGAAGCCCCGTTAATAGCTATGGATCCCAAATCCAAACAAAACCTACTTAATAATGAAAAAGTTCCTCTCGTTAATGGCCATATGTGCCATTATCTTTTCTGCCAACTGTTCCCGTGTAGAACAGAACAACGACCCCATTATTGGCATTTGGTTTCAGACCGGAACGGAAATCAGTAACGGTTCTTCCAAAAGTACCCTCCGTAAAGAATGGATTTTCAATGATGTCTACCTTGGTAGGTATCATGAAATCAACGGAAATAACATTACCCTACAAACAGATTTTAAGTGGTCCAAGGAAGGAGACATTTATACCATAGAATATAGGGGACTTGAAAATGTACCTGTTGATCGGTTGAAAATTATCGAAACCGACCAAGGTACTATTTTAGAAAAGGTAGACGGTGAACACGTAGCCATTAGGGAATAAAAATTTTCACAGGGCCATGGGAAAGAGCCTGTTCGGAGAAATCTGGGCAGGCTCTTCATGTATGAAAAAAGACCAAACCAAAATTTGCCAGACAGGTACAAAAAACCCGGCAATTTGCCGGGTCCATTATTTGTATTTTTCCGATGATTATCTAAACCCGAAATTGACGCCAAAGGTCCAAGTATTGAACTCGCCAAGGGTATAATCCGCATTCAATCTAAAGAAGCCCAACTTCAATTTTGCGCCTACATTGCCCGTAACACCGTTTACTTTTTTGGTAATTGAAAAGGGGTCTTCGTACGTTTCCGAAGCAAATGGACCAGCAGTGACCTCATAGGTTCCCAGAACATCCGTTACCGATTTTCCCGTTACATAGCCCAGTCCCCCATAAAAATTGATGATGGGAAGCTTGGTGGAGACCACGGCATTGAAGGCCCAGGTGCTGATAGCGGCCTCAATGCGCTGATCATTCCCTTGTACCAAGTTAATATCCGTTAGGTCGTAATCCCCGTTCACCTTTGTATATCCTATAATGGCAGAAATGGCTACAGGCAATATTTTGTCCGCGGGCAGAAGTTTAGTAAAATCGTGCTGCAATCCAAAACCGATCAAGCCTACGGCCGCACCTTCATACTCCAATTTGGGCAAAAACCGGGCCTTAATCTCGGTTCCCTTGATAAGACCCACGCTGCCTTGTAAGTATCCAGAAGGCACAAAATCAATACCCTCCCTTGAAAGTCCCGAAGGCAATTCAAAAGTTTGTCTTACCGTGGTACCGGAAACCTGTCCTTCAACAAACACCTCCACCCCGCTAATATCTCCCAAAGCTGAGGAAACCTCCCTTGCTACCCCCGGATTGTTTACAAAATCCAGGTTTTGATAATCATTGGGATCAAGGACAAATGCTTTTTTGTCCGACTTATTTTTAAAATTGGTTAGGTTACCAACCACTGAAATTTCAAATCCCCCAAGTGGTTTGGCATCGGCGGTATTATACCAGCCTGTTGCAAAATTATATACGGCACTTTCTGAAAGTGGCTCCAAATAGTCCGTTGTAAATTGTTCCGCGTCTTCCACACCTGCCGCCAAAAGGTCGTTCAAGTCCTGGGCCATAGCGGCACTAAAACCGCACAACAAAAAACATGTAAGTAAATTCTTCATTTTTTTAATTTTTTCTAAAACTAAAAAACCTGCGTTTTTGGCGCAGGTTTTTGTTGTGTAATGGGCTTTTTCTATGTGTCAATGTTCGCATAGACGGCATTTTTCTCAATGAATTCCCGTCTGGGAGGAACCTCGTCACCCATGAGCATGGAGAATATGCGGTCCGTTTCCGTCGCATTTTCAATGGTGATTTGACGCAATGTCCTGAACTCTGGATTCATTGTGGTGTCCCACAACTGCTCCGCATTCATTTCCCCAAGACCTTTGTAGCGCTGGATACTTACACCACCGCTGTAGCTGGCCGCAATTTCATCACGCTCCTTATCGGTCCAGGCATATTGTTTCTTTTGACCTTTCTTGACCAAATATAGCGGAGGTGTTGCTATATACACATGGCCTCCTTCGATCAATTCCCGCATATATCGAAAGAAGAACGTCAAAATTAATGTTTCAATGTGGCTACCATCCACATCGGCATCACACATGATGACCACTTTATGGTATCGTAATTTTTCAAGGTTCAAGGCCTTACTATCCTCTTCGGTACCAATAGTTACGCCAAGGGCCGTATAAATGTTCTTGATTTCCTCGTTCTCAAAAACCTTATGCTGCATGGCCTTTTCTACATTCAGAATTTTACCCCTTAATGGCAGGATGGCTTGGAAATTTCTATCCCGACCTTGTTTGGCAGTACCCCCGGCAGAATCCCCCTCCACAAGGAACACTTCACATTGTGCAGGATCCTGTTCAGAGCAATCGGATAATTTCCCGGGTAATCCACCCACACTCATTACCGTCTTGCGCTGTACCATTTCCCTCGCCTTGGTTGCCGCATGTCTAGCCTGGGCAGCCAAAATCACCTTTTGTACGATTATCTTGGCATCGTCCGGATGTTCCTCCAAGTAATCCGTCAACATTTCAGAAACGGCCTGACTCACCGCGGAGGATACCTCCCGGTTTCCTAATTTGGTTTTTGTCTGTCCTTCAAACTGGGGTTCCGCCACCTTTACGGATACAATGGCCGTCAATCCTTCCCTAAAGTCATCACCTTGAATCTCGAACTTGAGTTTGTCCAACATTCCGGAGGAGTCGGCATATTTCTTCAACGTGGTAGTCAAACCTCTTCTAAATCCGGATAAATGTGTTCCTCCTTCATGCGTATTGATATTATTCACATAGGAATGCAGGTTCTCCGTATAACTCGTATTGTAGATCATGGCCACTTCTACGGGAATATCGTTCTTCTCCCCTTCCATGGAAATCACATTTTGGATCAAAGGTTCGCGATTACCATCCAAAAACTTGACGAATTCCTTGAGTCCATCATTGGAGAAAAACGTTTCTGAAATAAATTCCCCTTTATCGTCCTTTCGTCTTCTATCCGTTATGGTGATGGTTACGCCTTTGTTCAGAAAGGAAAGCTCCCGCATTCTGTTGGAGAGTGTTTCATAACTGTATTCAATAGTCTGGGTGAAAATGGAATCATCCGGTTTAAATGTTACAATGGTGCCCCTATAATCGGTTTCCCCAACACTTTTCACCGGATATAAGGCCTTGCCTCTTTCATATTCCTGTTCCCATATTTTTCCATCCCTATGTACGGTCGCCTTTAAATGATTTGAGAGCGCGTTCACACAGGAAACACCCACACCGTGCAAACCACCCGAAACCTTATAGGAATCCTTATCGAACTTACCACCTGCCCCAATTTTGGTCATTACTACCTCCAAGGCGGACACACCTTCCTTCTTATGCAGATCTACCGGAATACCCCTACCATTGTCTTTTGTGGTAATGGAATTGTCCTCGTTTATGGTCACGCTAATGGTATCGCAATGCCCACCCATGGCCTCGTCAATGGAGTTGTCCACTACCTCATAAACCAAGTGGTGCAGACCGCGGACACCTACATCGCCAATGTACATGGAAGGACGCATCCTTACGTGCTCCATTCCTTCCAACGCCTGTATACTGTCCGCAGAATATTGCTTTTTATTTGCTTCTTCGCTCATAAGTTAAAAGTTGTTTTTACTTCAAATTTTGCAATCTTACAAATATACGGAATACCCCATGAAATATGACCTTTCTATGAGTTAAGGGTCGTCAAGTTATCAACAAAAATTGTGGAAAATTACAGCTATTTTCACCCCCACAAACGGTTCAGTATTGTGGTAGGGGAAGGGCTGAAAATAAGAAACTGATATAACAAAAGAGGTGCCAATGGATGGCACCTCTCAAGGACTAATTAAAAAATAAAAACTGCACTGCTCTTCTCCGAGACAGGTAAACAGAATTATCGTGAAATCAACTACTTTACGTAGGCATCAGCATGAACTTTGGCCACCGCACGACCAGATGGATCGTTCATGTTTTTAAATGCCTCGTCCCACTCCAATGCTATTTTGGTACTACAGGCTACGGATGGTTCCTGGGGTACGCACAATGCGGCCGCATCTGAAGGGAAATGTTCCTCAAATATGGAGCGATAGTAAAATTCCTCCTTCGTGGTAGGCGTTTGTAACGGGAACCTGAACTTGGCATTCGCCAATTGGTCATCGGTTACCTCGTTCGCCACCAATTCCTTTAGGGTATCGATCCAACTATATCCTACACCATCTGAAAATTGCTCTTTTTGCCTCCAGGCCACACTTTCCGGCAGCATATCCTCAAAAGCCTTACGGACGACCCACTTTTCCATGCGCTCCCCGTTGATCATTTTGTCCTTAGGGTTGATACGCATCGCCACATCCATAAATTCCTTGTCCAAAAACGGCACGCGGCCCTCTATGCCCCATGCAGCCAAGGATTTGTTGGCCCTTAAGCAATCGTACATATGCAGCTTGTCCAGCTTACGAACGGTCTCTTCATGGAAATCCTTTGGGCTTGGAGCTTTGTGGAAATACAGATAGCCTCCAAAAAGCTCGTCCGCACCTTCTCCAGACAACACCATTTTTATCCCCATCGATTTGATAACACGGGCCATCAAGTACATTGGAGTTGATGCCCTAATCGTTGTAATATCATAGGTTTCCAGGTTATAGATTACGTCTCTGATGGCATCCAAGCCTTCTTGGATGGTAAACTTGATCTCATGATGTACGGTGCCGATATGGTCCGCAACCTTTTGGGCGGCGGCCAAATCTGGGGAACCTTCCAGACCCACCGAAAAGGAATGCAGCTGGGGCCACCAAGCATCTGCCGTGTCTCCCGACTCAATTCGCTTCTGGGCATATTTTTTGGCTATGGCCGAAGTAACGGAGGAATCCAGTCCGCCAGAAAGCAATACCCCATAAGGAACATCGGACATTAACTGACGGTGTACCGCGGCTTCCAAGGCCTCTTTTATAGCTTTGATACTGGTTTCGTTTTCCTTCACGGCATCATATTCCATCCAATCCCTTTTGTACCATCGCTTCAATTCCCCGTCCGCACTATGCAAATAATGCCCCGGTGGAAACAGTTCTATCTTTGTACAAGTACCCTCCAAGGCCTTAAGCTCAGATGCCACATAGAAGGTGCCGTTTTGGTCCCAGCCCATATACAAAGGAATGATTCCCATATGGTCCCGTGCCACAAAATATTCGTCCTTTTCGGAATCATAAATAGCAAAGCCAAAAATTCCGTTCATTTCATCAATGAAGTCTGCTCCTTTTTCCTTATAAAGTGCCAAAATCACTTCACAATCGGACTCCGTCTTAAAATTATATTTACCTGCAAATTGTTTACGCAACTCCCGGTGGTTGTATATTTCGCCATTTGCGGCCAAAATCAATTTACCATCTTCACTTATTAGAGGTTGCTTCCCTGAAGCAGGGTCTACAATAGCTAAACGCTCATGGGCCAAAATGGCCTTGTCATCTGCATAAATACCGCTCCAATCGGGACCCCTATGTCGCACCTTCTTAGACATTTCCAGCAATTGAGGTCTTAGTACTTCCGTACTTTCCTTGACATCAAACGCACAAACAATTCCGCACATATTCTACTGTTTATAATAATTTGATTACAAAAATGAACCACATGTTTATAATATAAAACACTTTGTGTAAATATGATTACATTTTTAAACCTATAAAAGATATTCTATATAAAAAAAAAACCATATTCCCACAAAATGAAAATTACGCGACTATTTTGTAAGTATGTTAAAATTTAACGACTTTTTAAAAGTATTAGCTAGGTGAACTGCTTAGCTTTGGAACACTAAATTAAATTCAATCATGAAAAAAGTTATTTACCTATCCCTATTCATTGCCGTATTAGGATTTTCAAACAGCCTAAGTGCGCAAAAGTTCTCTGGATTGGACAAAAGCCCCATGGATATGGCTTCTTATCCTACAGATTACAAAGTATCAGAAAAAGTAGTGCGCATCATATATGGACGCCCACAACTAAAAAATCGTTCCTTGGCGGAACTGGCCCCTGCCGGGGAAGTTTGGAGAACGGGTGCCAATGAAGCCGCGGAAATCACTTTTTACCAAGATGTTAATTTTGGCGGTAGGGACATTTCCGCAGGTACGTATTCTTTGTTCACAATTCCCGGTGAAGAAGAATGGACCGTTATCCTGAACAAAAATTTAAATCAATGGGGTTCTTATTTCTATGAAGACAGTGCAGATGTTGCTAGAGTATCCGTACCAAACGGTTCTGATTCTGCCAGCTTGGAAGAGTTTTCCATCGCTTTTAAAGAAGTGGATAAAGGAGCTCATATGGTCATGGGATGGGACAAAACAAGAGTGGCGGTTCCTATTACATGGTAACCATACTTTTAAAAATAAAAAACGGACTTAGGTCCGTTTTTTTTTGTTTTAATTTTAAGGCAATGGCATAAAGTCCTTAACTTTTAATTTTCCGGTAATTACCTTATTCCGTTCACCGCGTAGTTGACCTCCTTTGCAAAAACCTCCCCCACAAGCGCGTCTCCCTCCATAGTAAGAATAACGGCAACGCGCTACACACGATCAGGTTTTACATGAAATTGCAGTTTGTCACCTGCTACCAGAAGGTCATACGCAATCAGCGATTCACCATTATGCAACTTAACAAGCAAATCATGTTTACCTTCCGTTTTGTCAATTATCAAAAGACCTAGACTATAGCCATGGTCCAAACACGCCACTTCGTAATACAAAATAACCTTAGGTTCCGTGTAATCTAGAGCTTATTCATTTACAAGGTTTCTGAAAACATTTTGTGCTTTTCCAACTGAAAGCCCCAACAATTAAAGTTATAAGACTATAAAATACTTCTCAATAATTCCACCTGATTTTTATTCATAACTCGCAATCCATGAATTTATTTTCTCCTCCAAAAGCACTAAAGGCAAACTACCCGAACCCAACACTTGGTCATGAAACTCCCTCAAATCAAATTTGGGACCCAATTCTGTTTTGGCTTTATTACGTAATTGCAATATCTTCAATTGACCAATTTTATAAGAGAGCGCCTGACCGGGAGTGGCCATATATCTTTCAATTTCGGCAATGATACCTTCCTCGGACTCCGCCTCATGGGCCAAGGAATAGGCAATGGCGTCTTCCCGGGTCCAACCCATTGCATGGATTCCCGTGTCCACTACTAATCGAATTGCGCGGTGCATCTCCATACTGAGCATCCCAAAATATTGGTAAGGGTCTTCATAAAGCCCCAATTCCTTGCCAAGGGATTCCGCATAAAGTGCCCACCCTTCCACAAAGACACCCATACTTTCAGGGTGTAAAAATTCAGGCAAACCTTGGTTTTCCTGCTGCAAACTCAATTGATAATGATGACCTGGTATGGCCTCATGCAGGAACAAGGCCTCATCGTGAACCACATTGTAGCTTTTGACATCGGGGATTGGAACATAAAAGGTTCCTGGCCTTTTGGCATCCTTAGAACCCGGAACGTATTCAGCACTGGCCGATGCCTCCCTGAAGGCTTCAGTACGTTTTACTATAAAATCAGCCTTTGGACGAAGATTGAACACACTATCCAATCGTAGGCTTAACCGCTCACGTATCCCATTGAAATGCGCTATTACCTCCTCTGGATTTTTGAATGGCATTAGTTCTTTCTTGGTTCGAACCATATTGAAAAAATCATTTAATTCGCCTTCAAACCCCAAATCTTCCTTAACTTTTTCCATTTCGCCTGTGATGCGTTCTACTTCTTGCTTACCCAAGGCATGGATTTCTTCTGCAGTCATCTTCGTGGTCGTATGCAAACGGATCAAATAATCATAGGTCCCACGCCCATTTGGTAAGGCGGACAGTCCATCCGTTTCCCTACAGACAGGAAGATATTCCTGTTCCAAAAATTGATACAATTCTTCGTACATGGGAAGGATTTCTTGGGTAATTATTCTCTCATAATCGGCTTTCAAGCCTACCCTAACATCTTCCTGAATCGCTTCCGGAAAGTGGAGCACTGGCTGATAAAAAAGATTTTCCTCCAGGGGAATATCTATGAATGCCTTAATCTGCGGTAGCATTTTTAATGTTAGGACCTTGGGTAAAACGATTTCCTTTTTCATTCCTTCCCGCATATGTTCCATACATGTATCCAAAAACTGAAGGTAGTCTTCCAATCTGTGTAACCAATTTTCATAATCCTCTTTAGTGGCGAAGGGCTGTACACTGGTACCCCCGGCCAATTGGGCCACATATAGATGGAGCGACTGTACTTGGAACAAGGGCATAAGTTCAAAACTGGGGAGGTTGTAAATGGGAGATGCCATGGTTACCAAGGAGTTGTTCAGCCCTTCCAATTTCATCCGGCAGTCCCATTCCAGGACCCGGGCACTCAAGGCATCCTCCGTGGAAAGCTCGGACACGGGATATTTTTCCAATTCGGATAAAAACGAAGTGTAGGAATCCCTAAGAAATTCCTGATGCCCGTCCGAAATATAATTGACAACAGTATCATTATAGATATCAATTCCCGCTTTTGTGGCCTCTATGGGATTAATTTCTTTTTGAAAATCGTAAAAAGCAACAAAAAGACTATCTATGTTCCCGGTATCCTCTTTTGTAGTTTTACGCTCTGGTGTACAGGCTCCAAGCAATAGTATTATTGCTAAAATTAATCCTTTGCAATTCATGGTCAGTGGTTTTTAGGATGCTATAGCTCTATTTCGATTTTTTATGTTTCTTTTCCTTTATCCGCACATAAATGAGCTTGTTCCTACCCTTGGAATCCTCACGCCGCTCAATTTCAAAATGTGGTATGGAGTTGATCAAAGGGGTCAGCTTTTGAAAGCCATAGTTTCTTGAATCAAAATTTGGCTGCTTTTTCTGGAGCAAACTTCCAACATCGCCCAAGAATGCCCAGCCGTCGTCGTCCGCAACATCATCAATCGTTGTCGCTATGAACCGAAGGTCCTTGGGTGTAATTTTGTCAACATTGCTCTTTTCCGTTTTTGAACTGTTTTTGGCCGATGTAGAATCATCCGACTCACTCTTGAGGATTTCCAGATAGATAAAACGGTCACAAGCTACAATGAACGGGTTTGGCGTCTTTCGCTCACCGATACCAAAAACCTGCATACCGGCTTCCCGAAGACGGGTGGCCAATCGTGTAAAATCGCTGTCACTGCTTACCAAACAAAAACCGTTCACTTTCCCGGAATACAAAATATCCATGGCATCGATGATCATGGCAGAATCCGTAGCATTTTTACCTTGCGTATATCCGTACTGTTGTACTGGCGTGATGGCATTTTCCAAAAGCAGGTTTTTCCACTTTCCCAATCTTGGGTTGGTCCAATCCCCATAAATACGCTTGATGGTAGGGTTTCCATATTTTGCGATTTCCTCCATCATTTCCTTAACATACCCGGCGGGTATATTATCACCATCGATAAGCACGGCCAAGTTTAAGTCCATTTGTGTTGTTTTGCGTAAAGTTACAGGGTTTTCTCCCTATTTGAACAATGGGCGGATATTAAATTGTAATGCTATTCCGATAATTTATAATATTCCTTTTGTAAATCGAATAAGGTTGTAGTTTGAATAAAACCATCATGAACGACCAACCTATATTTCAAAACAAGGGGGCTTTCTCGCGATAAGGGTACGGGGTTGGCCCCAGGAAATGGATACACTGCGTTCTGCATGCTATTCTGGGAACGCAGAATCCACGGATTTGGATGAGGGAGATTGTCCTTTGAAGGAATGATCGTTAAACCATACGGTGTTTTATCTTTACCGACCTTGCTGAGGATGTTTATCCAGTTCTTACCCGGAACCGGCGTGTTTTCCGGAGTTATTTTTCTTTCGGAATCCTTAAACATCACATCTTTCGACAGTTTTACCCGTGTCGAAAATCCGCCATATCCTTTCTCATCTTCAGAGCCTCCTATGGCAATTCCTTCCAGCAAGGCGTTCAGTTCAATCTTGATGTCCACCACCCTATAATTCAACATTCTGGGATAGACGGTTATCCAATTTATTTCCGATACAAACGGTTCTCTGGTACCATCTCCATCAATATACAAGTCCGATTCCCAAAGCACCTGATTTTTTAGTGTGATTGCACCATTGCGTCCTACAGTTTCGGATGTACTTATAACATTCCATTCAAAATCCTTTACTTCCCAACCGTCACCTATTCTTTTCCGGTTGATATACAACTGATGCCACGCCCAAAAAATGCCCCTATGGTGCAAATGGTCCTCCGGGAAATCTTCTGTAATAGAAACACCGTCCAAAGAAAATAAGGGATGTATGTAATTGGCCCTTTCATAGCTTCCATTCAAGGATTTTGGCTCTTTTTGATAGACGAGTACACTGTCCTTTCCTTCCAGGAATACAGCATTTTTGTCCGATATATGAAGATCCACTTGTTGGGAAAAAATACGTCCCCAACAAAAGACAAAAACTATAAAAAGAATGGGTGCGCTTTTGGACATCTTAGATATATAGATTCCAAACTACCAAAATTTATCGGAACCTACATCGAAACTAAATAGAATTAGTAACTTAAACCCTGAAATTAACAAACCAAAGCATGGCAACGAACAATAAAATCACATCGATTCGCATTATCCTTTTTCTTTTTTTTACAAGTATTGCAAATGTTTTTGCACAGGTCCAAAAACAGGAGTACTACGAACTGAAAACATATACCATTAAGAACGAGGCCCAGGAAAAAAGGGTGGATGATTATCTCGAAAAGGCCTATCTACCGACTTTAAAGAGGATGGGCTTTGGGAATATAGGGGTTTTCAAAATCCGACCTGGTAAATTCGTTAAGGCCGATAAAATCTTTGTGCTTATCCCATTTTCCTCCGTGGACGAATTTGTGAAAATGGAAGCTTCCCTGGCCGTGGACAAAACCCATCTAGCCGCCGGTGAGGACTATATCACGGCAACACATGACAACCCTCCCTATGAACGTATCAGTTCCACCTTGATGCGGGCCTTCTCAAAAATGCCGAAAATGAAACCGAGCCCGATAGGGTCCCCGCGCAAGGACAGGGTCTATGAACTGCGAAGTTATGAGTCCCCTACCGAGGCCTTTTACATAAACAAAGTGTCCATGTTCAACGAAGGCGAGGAGGTTGAATTGTTCGAAAGCCTGGATGCCAATGCCGTTTTTTATGGCGAAGTACTTTCGGGAGACCGTATGCCCAACCTAATGTATATGACAACCTACGAGAACATGGAAAAAAGGGACGCCCTATGGAAAGCCTTTGTGGCATCGGATAAGTGGCAGGAGCTTTTAAGCGAAGAGAAATATAAGAACAATGTAAGCAAGGCCGATATCTGGCTTTTATATCCTACCGATTATTCCGATTATTAATCGTTTTTCATAAACACAAACTCCACCCTGCGATTTTCATGACGGCCCGCGCTCGTATTGTTGGTCCCTATCGGCCGGGAACTACCAAAACCATCATAATCTATTCTATTGGCTGCTATGCCATTTTGCATTAGAAATTGTGCAACGGCCGAAGCCCTCTTTTTTGAAAGAAACTGGTTATAGGCTGCTGTCCCAATGGCATCGGTATGGCCCATAATCGAAATCGACACCGTGGGATTTGAATTCAAATAGGATACGATCTGCATCAACTCAGCTATGGCATCATCGGAAATATCAAAACTGTCAAATTCAAAAAGGACACTCTTGAAAGTATTCACTTCATTAATGGCGTAGCTTGTTTCCGAATTTCCTTCCGCTGTCAATTGCTCGACCTTTGATTCACCGCTAATGGCCACCAACGAGACCATATCCAAATAGTAATACGAGCCCTCTGTTGCCCTGCCCTTGGTCTTAAAGGTCTGTGTCCTTTTATTGTCCTTGAAATTCCCTATAATCAGATAGTTCTCCGTTCCGTTCGCCACAAATTCCTTTTCCACCTTCAGCCAAGCTTCGTCATCCGAATAAAAGTTGGAATATTTGATTTCAAATGTATTGGAAACATCACCCTTCACTTTGGACAAATGCATTCTTGAAAGTACCTTTCGTGTATCTATTTGGATGGGATTTTCCGAAAAGAGAATCCCGAATTCCTTGACAGCAAAGTCCGACCGTTCTGCCAAACTTACATAAAAGGAAAGTCTATATTTTTGGTTCTTTTGGAGATTTTTAACGAGACGCGTCTGCAAATACTCCCTGTAATCATCGGGAGCGAATAAATATAAACCCACATAACCCACCCCAAACTCTGCAGGTTGTTCCCCATTAAAATTCTTTGGTGTTCCCATGGCCTGGCTACATCCGTTGAAATAATCTGTGGAACCTAGCGTAGGCATATTCCAATCGATTAAATCCTCTTTAAGGTTCCCCAATTTTTTGGGACAGTTTACAAATAGCTCAAAACTGGGATTTTTTACCAGATTTTGTCCATACAGCAAATGACACCCGGTAATCCACAAAATAGGAATTATGCAATTATATAAATTAGAAGAGCACCTCACTCCCCTAAGTTAAAAATTAAAAATCTTTGAAATGGTCATCAAATGAAAAGTCCCTTTCAATTGTGAAAGGGACTTAACAAATCAAAAACTCAACGAATATTAATTATTGTAGAGATATATTGAAGCAGCGGCTTCCAAATCATTATTCACTGTTGGAGCTATGTCACCTGTAATATTAAGGGCGTCTGAAAAACCTAATACCTTACCATTTCCTATTTCAGCAATAAAAACTGTTTTGGTTTTGTGATCATACGCCACATCAATAGGATTGCCCATTACCGTAGAAGGTCCAGCTACCCTAGTCTGTTCGCTCAACGTAAGGGTACCACCATCCTGGATATCCATTATTTTTAAGCTAAAATCTTGGGTTACTTGAAAACCACCGTCGGTATTTGCATTGGCGGCATCACCAATATCCGTCATCACAAGAACATCATCGGCCTCGCTATAATCGATACCATGTGTCCTTACAATGCCTTCAACGGTTATTCGCTTATCCGGCATAATGGTTCCGTCCATGGTATTATTCATCAAGAAATTGTCAAAAATGGCCAAATCACTTGTATTGTCCACTACGGCCAACAAATGGTTCCCCATAAACGTGATTCCCCAAACATTGAAATCCAAATCAAACGTGTTCATCAAAGAGAAACTGCTTCCATTGTACATGTACACGTAAAACCTGTCCATTCCATTGTCTGCAACAACCACTTTATTTCCAAATACAGCTATCTCCCTAGGGCTCATTAAATCAGCATTTCCGGAAAAATCTACCGAAATCGACGTCAAATCCGTAACGGCCGAGAAAGTACCGTAATATTCCAATAAGTTGCCAGACCTTGAGGCTTGTATGATAGCATCATTCATGGCATCGTAGTATATTCCTTCGGATGACGTTGAAGCCGTATTTATAGTTTTGTCCAACATACCAGAACCGTCGTAAACCGAGACATCACCATTAGCGGTGCTTGTAGCATACAATCTAGTCATTGCATTATCTGTAGACATGCCCACATCACCATCCGTTTCATCACTACTGAAATAGATGGAAGAAGCAGTAGCCAAATCCTTATTAAAAGATGGCGTCAAATCGCCACCACTACCAATAGAAGTGAATCCAAGTACTTTTCCATTTCCAACTTCGGATATATAAACTGCATCCTCTTCAGAATCGTAGGCCACATCTATTGGGTTACCCATTAGTGTTGAAGGTCCTGCAACCCTTGTTTGCATACCAATAGAAAGCAACTCCCCATCCGAAAGAGCATCGAACTTAGAAGAAAAATCGGAAATTACATGAAACCCCCCATCGTCCATGGTATTACCGGCGTCACCAATATCCGTTAAAACCATAACATCATCGGCACCACTATAAACCAAACCGTGAGTTCGTACAATTCCTTCTATAGTTACCCTTTTTGACGGTCTTAGAATACCATCAACAGCGTTGGACAGGAAATTATAGAATACTGCCAAGTCGCCAGTTGTGTCCACCACGGCATACAGGTCATCCCCCTTAAAGGCAATTCCCCAAACAGGAAACGGAACTTCTACGGTGCTCATAAGTGTAAAACCGCTACCACTGTTCTCATAAACAAAAAATTTATTAGATCCGTTGTCCGCTACAACATAACTGAAACCACTAACGGCCAGCTCACGCGGACTTTCCATATCAGCACTACTGGTATAGGCAGGAGAAACGGAGGTACCGGACATAGACGTACTAACATCTGAATATGCTTCCAATTGCAATGCCGAACGTGAAGCCTGCACTACAACATCTGTCATTGCATCGTAATAAATTCCTTCGGCGGCAGAGGAAGGAGTGACCAAAGTAACCAAGGAGTCACCTGTTATACTATACTTTGTTATATTTCCATCGGTATTGTTGGTAACGAAAAGTTCTGTTCGCCTACCGAGCATTACCATACCATCTTCACAGGGTTGACAAGAACCGCCACAATCCACTCCCGTTTCATCTCCGTTCATCATCCCATCAGAACAGGTTGGCATGGGAGGCATTTCCATGGGGTTGTCATCATCACTACAGGATGCAATTGCAAAAATTCCCAAAATCAATAGGGAATATAAGGTCTTATTCATGAATTGTTTTTTCATAATCTTTAGGTTTAATTAATACTAAATCAACTATACCTACGGAGTATTAAAAACAGGGTTCAGTCTTAAATGTTAAACATTCATTAAAATTCTGGAAAGTGTACGTGCTTGGTTACAAATCGAACTTATAGGTAGCACCTGCCAAAACCTGCAAGCCTTGAACGGGATAATTTGCCCAACGCTGGTAGTTGTTGTTGGCAATGTTCGCCGCCTTCAAAAAGATGGATAATTGATTGTCTACCCTATATCCTAAATGGGCATTGGCATCAAAAAAGCTATCCAAATTGATCAAGGTTGCTGGAAAATCGGATACGGGAGCATTTTGCACCACCACCGTTGAAAAATCCTCCCTTTCCCCTACATAGAACAAATTGGCGCCGGCGAACCATTTTTCACCAATCTGGTAGTCCATAAACAGGGAGCCCTTTAAATTAGGCAGGTTCCAGGCAGGGTTGTCCGTTTCCGTATTGTAATCATATACTTCGGCATTGATACCCAAAGTAAAATTCCTATTAACGTCCACATTCAACTCCCCAAAAATTCCAATGGTTTTTATATCGTCATAAAATACCTCAAAGGAGTTACCAAAGTAATATCCCTTTTCATCATCCCTAAAATTATTCTGGGCATTAAGTTTAAACAAAGGCGTATTATTCTCTGCGGTATACGAACCTTTGATATTGTAGCTGAGATTTGGCAATAATTGTCCGCGTAAACCAATATAGGCATTGTATTGGCTATCCGTTGGCGCAATGGTCAACGTAGGGGAAACAAAGGTATTCTCCTCCACGAAATCATAGTAGGAGTCTTGCCTTAGCTCCCCTTCCACACCACCATAGGCAATGACGGTCTCATCCAACAAGCGGTATGAGGCTTTTACGGCCGGGTAGATATAAAAATTTCCCTCACTGGCCTCCAGGTTCATTCCATATACAAGGTTCACGCCCAGGTTTAGTGAAAAATCGTCCCTTCGCATGACGAGACCAGGGCTGACGCCCACCTGTAGATGGCCATATGTAATCCCCTCATCGTTGGTGGCACTATTGACACTGGCATTTTCAAAATTTCCCGCCACATAATCCACTTTAGCACCTATTGCAAAGACTTCATCATTTAACGGGGCCTCAAAGGACGTATTCAAGATGGCCCTATTCTCACCGGACTTCACGGCATCAAAAAACCTTCTGTATTTCAGGTCCAAACGCCTGAAAAAGGACTCCTCCACATTGACGTGACCCCCAACTTCCCCCATATAATAGTTTTGGCGTTCGTTAATTCCGTTAACGGTAGCTTCATCATACACACCATCGGGAAGACCGTACCAATTGTATAATTGGTGCTGGAAAGCAACATTGGCACCCCAATCAAAATCGCGGTCCCGCTTTTTAAAGGATGCGTCCAAACGGCTATCTGCAAAAATATTGTCGAGCTGCACGCCTTCTATGTCACCCCTGGAAGAATTGTGGTTAAAACCCAAGTCGAAAGTCGCGTCCCGATCTACTTCGCGGGTCGTATAGAATTCTGCCGTTGCATTCCCATAATTGCCCGCCCCCGCCGAAGCATAGGTATTGAAAAGTTCCGGCGGTGGAATTCTTTCAACCCGTGAAGCGGTTCCCTTGGATGGTGTAAAGGTGGAGGCCACCGGAACGGAAAAAATGCTGTAGTTGATTTTCTTTTTCTGCAAAACGATGGAATCGTTTAGATTGGGCATGGACTTTATTTTGAAGGCATCTGAGACCGTAGGGGTATAGGCCTTGGTCACCGTAACGGTTTCCGTACCTAAATCCTCGGTTTCTTCTTGTGCAATGGCCCATGGGGCCATCATCAACATTACCAATCCTATTCCTGTTTTGATGCTTTTGTACATACGTGTTCTATTGCTATGCTGGTTTACTCTTGATTTGGATCTACGGAAGAATTGCGCTGGGATTCCTTGGATTTTATGATAGCCAATTCTCCTTGGGCTTCGGCAACAATTTCTGGATATTGACTAAAATTGGATATCACACTGTCCAAAATATAGGTCGCCTGATACGAGTCGCCCAAAGCGTAAAAGTTTTTGGCCATCAAGACCAGCCCTTTTCCGCCCCATTCTTTATAAGTGGCGTAATCCTTTGCCAATTTCTGCACGGAGATGTTGGACGATTCATAATCTCCTTCCTGATTCTTGAAATAGGCATCGTAGTACAATGCCTCGGCAGCCGTTGCCCCGGATGCGATGGTCAGCACTTGTGCGTAAGCAGATTTTGCCTTGGATTCGTTACCGGTAGCTATGGCGGAGCGTGCGATCATTATCTGGGCATCGCTTTTGATACGGTCATCAATACTAGCGGTAGCTAAAACCTTATCCGCATACTCCAAGGTTTTTGGGTAGTTCTTTTGCTCGTAGTATCCTTTCATCAAGTTGGACTGGGCAAAGGTCCTGTTCTGTTGGATGTTGGCCTGGTCCTCCAATTTCAAAAGATAGGGAAGCGCGGTAGCATATTCATCTTTTCCGATGTATACCTCGCAGACCCTAGTCAAGGCTTGCTCCGCATATTCGCTGGTAGTCTTATCGGCCACATATTTGTAATAAGGCAAAGCGGCATCCTTATCCCCGGCACCAAAATACAGCTGTGCCAAACTGAAATTTGCGTCCAAGGCATGGAGTCCGTTGGGGAATTCCTGGATATATTTTTTATAGGCGCGAATTGCGGCATCGGTCTTGCCCTCCAAATTCTGTTTTTGGGCCGATTCAAAAGTGGCGTTGTCCAGTTCAGCATCGGTTACTTCCACAAAATCCAGTCCGTTTACCCAACTGGCGTACTCATCCACCCTACCCAAATCCACATATACCAACTTGGCCGTGGAAACTGCCTGAATGGCCTCCTGGGTATTGGGAAAATCCCGTACCACGGTTTTGAACTTGCCCAGTGCCTCATTGTTCCTTCCGGAATTGTAAAAGACGAGCCCCTGTCTCATAAGGGCCTGAGGCACAAGGGAACTTCCCCTAAAATCATTGATCAATCGGTCATAGGCCTGGAGCCCTTTGCTCTCTTGCCCTGCGGATACATAGGTATTGCCGAGTTCAAACAGGGCGTCGTCCTTAAATGTTGACCTTGGGTACTGTGCCACGAAATTCTCGAGGTTTTCAATTTTACTTTCTGTCCTATTAACAAAACCATAGCTCATCGCCTTTTGATAAGCCGCGTAATCCTTTTCAGGTCCGGTCAAGGCCAAGGCCTTGTTGTAGGTCTCTATGGCTGGCCAGTATTTGCTGGTCGCAAAATAACTGTCGCCCAATCGCAGATAACCGTCATGCAACTTCTCAACATCGTCCTTTTGGGCATCTGTAAAAGCACTGAAATAGGTAATGGCATTGGCGTAGTCCTTTTGTTTAAAATATGCATAAGCCAAATCATAATCCACGTCATTTCCTTCATTTACATTTCTGGAAGCAGGGTTTTGTTTGAATTCCCTGAACCCTAACGCAGCGGCATCAAACCGATTTAGCAGATAATCCGCTTCCGCCTTCCAATACGTTGCACGTGCCCTAAAGGAATCATTGACGGCGCTGCCCAAGGATTTTCCCAAAACTTCCGATGCCGCACTGTAATCCCCTTCCATGTACAATTCCAGACCCCGGTAGTAGGCCACCTTTTGATAGGTTTCCTTGGTGGCATAATTTTGGTTCCTCTCCAACAGTTCCATCGCCCCCGCAAAATTTTTGGATGTAATGAAGGAGTCCACCAAAAGGGTCTGCATTTCCTCCTTATTTTCGTCGTTGGGATAGGCATCCAGATAGTTCGTTATTACCTGTGGAACAGGCTCGTAGGCATTCCCCACTTCATAGCTCAATCGCGCATAATTGAGAAAGGCATCCTTCTTTATATCTGGATTAAAATCCATTTGAGAGGCATTCCTAAATGCGTTCAACGCTTCCTGTTTTTGGTCCTGTTTCAAATAGCACTCCGCCAAATGGTAGTAGGCATTTTGGGAAACACTGTTCGTACCGCCAATAATCTTGTTGAACTGGGCAATGGCATTGGCATAGTCGCCCTGTTTGTAATAGCAGTATCCCAATTGGTAATAATCCGTATTGTTCCATTTGCCACGCTTGCCTTTGTATTCCTTCAAATAGGGGATGGCATTTTCATATTGACCGAGGTTAAAATAACTCTCCCCGATGATTTTATTGAGTTCCGATACTTCCGTTCTGTCCGATTTTGGAAGTTGCTTCTTGGCCAAAGCGATCGCTTCCTCGAACTTACCAAGTTTAAAGTTCATATCGGCTTGATAATAACTCAATTTCTCCTCGAGAACGTTCTGGTCCGTAATCTGGTCGAAGCGCTCATTGGCGGCCTCGTAGTCGTCCTGTTGATAGGAAATGTATCCCAAATAATATTTGGCTTGGGAACCATATACCGGGGACGTGGTCACCTTTTCCAAATAGCGCTCCGCTTCCTTTGGCTTACTTGAGGAAAAGAGTGAATATCCGTAGTTAAAGTTGAATTTGTCCATTTCGCCCCGCGACAAGGCGCTTTGATCTACCCTGTTGTACCATTTAAGGGCATATGGATACTTTCCCGTATCAAAATAGTATTCCGCTACATCTGCATAGGCGGAATTTGTTTTGGTGGATGTTGGATAGTTTTCAACGAACTCCTCCATCATTCGGTCCGCGCCGGGCTGGTTCAATCGAACCGCAGCATTGGCCTCATAGTAGGCACTATTGGCGGCAATCTCCTCGTCCTTGGTCGTTGATTTTACTTTTTCGAATATGGTTTGGGCCGCCTGAAACTGTTCATTGTTATAAAGCGTTAAGGCGTCTTGAAAGTCCTTGTTTTCGTGTGTGTAGATTTTGGATTCCTGGGCAGTTCCCATCCAAATAACTCCCATGGCCAATGGAAGAAAAGCGGTGATTTTATGAAACATAGTGTTCTATTACTATTTTGAATTACCGAAGTATCACAAAGGATAACGGCAAATATTGTACCTAAGTATGTGGGTTGTGCCTACAAAAGAAAAGAATTTGTTTTAGGGTACGCCGTTATCAAAAGGAACTTATTACTTTTATATTAACAGAGCATTTATGGAAGAGACGGTTTTAGAGTTAAAGAATGCATCCATTTTCCAAAAGGAAAGTCTGGTGCTAAGCGAAGTAAATATCCATGTAGCAAAAGGGGAGTTCGTATACCTCATCGGGAAGACGGGCAGTGGCAAAAGTAGTTTTATGAAAACCCTTTATGGAGACCTTCCTTTGCAAAAAGGAGAGGGGAAAATCGTGGATTTTAACTTAAAGACACTTAAGGAAAATGATATTCCTTTCCTACGGAGAAAACTGGGAATCGTTTTTCAGGACTTTAAGCTCCTGCCGGATCGGAACATAAACCAAAACATGCTGTTCGTTCTAAAGGCAACCGGGTGGAAGGACCAGGCCAAAATGGACGCCCGGGTGGTGGAGGTTTTGGAGAAGGTTGGCATGAAGACCAAAGGCTTCAAGTTTCCGCATGAGCTATCGGGCGGGGAACAGCAGCGCGTTGCCATTGCCAGGGCACTTTTGAACGACCCAGAACTCATTTTGGCGGATGAACCTACCGGAAACCTTGACCCCCAAACCAGCGTGGAAGTAATGAAGGTGCTTCAAGAAATAAACAAATCTGGACGCACCATCTTGATGGCGACCCATGATTATGCACTGATTCTCAAATATCCGTCAAAAACCATAAAGTGCGACGCGAATAAAGTTTTTGAAGTGGTCCAAAAGGCGGTCTAATATTTCCATGAATTATTCCGAATATCCCAATCCATACCTTTCCGTTGGATAAAGAACGCCCTTTTCCAACCGAAAAATATTTTTAAAAGGATCCCCCACCAAGTCTAGATGGCCATCCAGATCGGCATATACAATATTAGGTCTTGATAGGGCGAAATGCAGTCCGGCCGAAATACCCAATCCGCATTCATCGATACATCCTACCATGGTCTCCAATTTGGCCGCCTTTGCAACAGAACTGATATGGTTGGCGGTAAGAATTCCGCCTACTTTTTGAAGTTTGATGTTCACCATATCCACCCGTTCGTTCTGCGCCAACCGAAAAGCATCGGTCAAGGTTTTTAGGCTTTCATCGGCCATAACGGGAATGTCCACCTGCCCGGTGACCTCCCCTAAGTGTTCGTCCGATTCCTGTTTGGTAGGTTGCTCAAAAATTTCGATGCCAATGGTCGACGTCGCCCTTACGAAGGCGATGGACTCCTGTACGGTGTACCCCTGATTACCGTCAAACCTAAACTTAACATGGGGGAATGCCTCATGTAAGCGGATCATCTTGGCGATATCCTCCTCGAGATTTAAGCCGCCCTTAATTTTTAGGATCGAGAAACCCATAGCCGTATATTCGTAGGCCTGTCGAACGGTCTCCCCCATATTCAGGATTCCAATGGTTATACTGGTGGGTATGCTCGACCTATAGCCTCCCAAAAACTTGAACAATGGAACCTGAGCCTTTTTGGACAATAAGTCATATAGTGCAAGATCTACCATGGCCAGGCAACTCGATTTTTTACCTAAAAGTGTTCGTAATTCGGAAAGTATTAGGGCGAAGGTAAACGGATCTTTGTTTTTTAGGTACGGTATTATGATAGAGTCCAAGGCATTTTGAACGTCCTCAGGAGTTTCATGGGTTACCTCCATATCTGGTACGGAACATCCATAACCTACCCAATTGCCATCGGTTTCTAGTTTCAGTATGAAATTGGTGGTCGCATCAATCCTTTGGTAGGCAATGGTATAGGAAACTGCAAGTTCCAGGTCCAATCGCTCATAGCTAACCTTGGTAATCTTCATTGTAATTTACCCCTTACCAAGTCTACCAATTCCTTCGCGCCGTACTCCAATACATCGAACGCCGGTAACTTTGTTTCCAATGTGATACGTTTACAGACCTCTGGTATTTCATTCTTTTCCATTCCTTCATGGTTTACCGTAATGGCAATGACCTCCCTTCCAGAAATTACCTGTATTGCGTTGATCTGCTCTTCCAAGGAATGAAGACGGTATCCTGGAAATCCGTCGTACTCCAGTCTTTTGGGAGCATGTTGCAGAATGACATAATCCGGCCGGCCGGCTGCCAAAATTTCAAAACCACCGGGGTACGCGGGATTCATTAAACTCCCTTGTCCTTCAATGACTATAACATCCGGATGTTCATTTTTCCAGGCACTTACCACCGCATGTTCTATTTCCCCGGAAACAAAATCATTGACACAACTATCCATGACCATACTGTATTTGGCCCCCTGCATCCAAGCGGTCTGGCCCGTTCCGATCATTTCGGCCTTTTTTCCCGCTTCGCGGAGCGCATGTACCAATATCCAAGCGGTGGTCCTCTTTCCCAAAGCGGAATCCGTTCCTAATATGGCCAATTTAAGACAATCCACCTTTTCGATATCGCCCGTAAAAAAATGCAGTTTATCCCTGTCCGGGGTCTTTCGTATATCCCGAATGGTTACATTCTTTTCTTTGGCAAGCGCAACCAACTCGGCATCATTTGTTAAAAAATCGTGCAGACCACTATCGACGTTCATCCCTTGCTCCAGGGCCAATTTTATACTTCCTTTCGCCTCTACTGGTAATCGGCCACCATCCGGGGCCAATCCAACCACCAAATATTCCGGAGTAACATCCAGATTTGCAATGGCTTCCTGCAAATCCCTAAAAATGGGTATTCCGTTAGGTCTGCCATCCAACACGTGTCCAGCATCCTGCCCGGCATAATTAGAATCCAGCACCCCTAAAATCTCATAGCGTTCCGTAAACCTCACCAATCCGTGTGCCGTTTTTCCATTTGGCGTATTAAAGGCGCCCTGGCAATAAACCAAGGCCTTTCCATCTATTATTCTCTTCATATCAAAATCAGTTTTTTGCAGTGAGTACGGCCACAAAACGGTCCGCATCAAAATTCATTCTTTCATTAAGTTCCAATAGGGCTATCAATCCGGCGGTCGCGGCAGGTAGAACCTTGTACCCCTCCTTTTTGTTCAAAAGGGTAGTCATATCACGCAATTTCTTATCACTTATGTTAAAAGCCTCTCCGTTGGACTCCTTTATGGCATAAAGTGCCTCTTCACCGTCAAAGCTATGCCAATTTATCAAAGGTTCGTTGAGTTTGGTTTCCTTTATCATATCCGGTTTTAAATCTTTACAATGATCCATTCCTTGTAAAAATGAATACACTATGGGGTTTTTATTGGCAGAGGAAGCCGCTATCATTTTGGGAATCCTAGAAGTCTTCCCTCGTTTATATAACGTTACAAAGCCCCTGAAAATACCCGCAATCAGCGTTCCATTCGATACGGGAACCGCGCAATATTTGGGAGCGTCACCCAAATCCTCAAAAATTTCCAAGGCCAATTGTGAATACGCGGTAATTTGCAAAGGCGTATTAGAACCTCCAGGATTGGCATCGTACCAGTCGTTCTTTTCGGCAAGTTTGGAACTTTCCATAACCACGTCCTCATAACTTCCCGGCAATCTGATGATTTCCGCATTCAGCTGCTCCATCTCCGTGATGCGATCGGTATGATAGGTTTCCGGAATGTATATTTTACAGCGTACCCCGGCCAAATTCGCCGCAAGGGCCACGGCAACGCCGTAATTGCCACAGGTGGCCAAGGAGACGGTATCATATTCCCTTCTGAGGGCATCGTACAACTGCGCAAAGGCTATCCGATCCTTTTGGGTTCCCGTTGGATTATCGCCCTCATATTTGATGTAAAGTTGCCTAAGGTCAAACTCCCGCTCCAAGGTTTTTGCCCTGCTGAGCCCCGTATCCCCTATCTCCAGACTGATTATATCCTCATAACACTCCAATCGATCTACGAGCGATTTGGAACGGTCACGAACAAAGGCACTCAATTTACGAGCCTCTGATGAAACTTTATTTTCCGAGGTTTTTACGCCATCCTTCAGATCCATCTCTTATCTAAATAATTGGAATGAATATAATCCAAAATCGAAGATCGAATTGCCCCAAAAAGATGATTTTTTAAAAATATCCATCTACCTCTATACCAGTACCGGTTTAAAAAACCAAGGAACCTAATCCATCTCCAAAATTAAATTGGCGATCAATGCCGTCCATCCTGTTTGGTGTGACGCTCCCAAGCCTTTTCCATGGTCGCCATCAAAAAACTCATAGAACAAATGATGGTCCCTAAAATGAGGGTCATTGGTAAAGAACTTGTTTTCATCGTCTGAATGATATTGGAACTTTCCGTCCTCATTGCGTTCAAAGAGCTTCAATAGCCTTTTGCTCAGTTCATTGGCAATTTGCTTCAAATTGAGCTTCCTACCGGAACCGAATGGAAATTCATACTGATAGGTGTCTCCGTAAAATAGATAGTATTTCCGTAGGGATTGTATGATCATATAATTCAGCGGCAACCATATTGGTCCGCGCCAGTTGGAATTACCGCCAAACATGTTGGAGCGGCTTTCCCCGGATTCATACTGAATTTGATGATGCCCGTGATGTTTGAATACGAACGGATGTTCCTCATGGTATTTTGAAAGGGACCTAATGCCATAATCCGATAAAAATTCATCCTCATCCAACATACGCCTCAACAAACGCTCCAGACGAAATCCGCGCATGATGGAGAACAGGTAATTGCCATCGGCATTTGTTTCCTCAATATTGGAGATAAGGGATGCCAAATCTGGCCTAGTCCTAACGATATCCGCGGCCCTTCGCCTAAATTCCTTAAGTTCCTCAAAAAGGTCCTTGTGGATGATCTCAACTGCGAACAATGGAATTATACCCACCAGTGACCTGACTTTCAGCCGATTGGTCATACCGCTATCCATCTCCACTACGTCATAGTAAAAGTTATCCTCATCGTCCCAAAGGGAAATATCCTTTTTACCGATGTGGTGCATGGCCCAGGCAATATTCAAAAAATGCCTAAAGAACTTGGCAACCAGGTCTTCATAGGATTTGTTGCTTTTGGAAAGCTCCAAGCTCATTCGCAGCATGTTCAGGGTGAACATGGCCATCCAGCTGGTCGCATCGGCTTGCTGCATTCTGGTAATTCCCGGTGGCATGTGGTTGCGGTCAAAGACACCAATGTTGTCCAGGCCCAAAAAACCGCCCTCGAAAAGGTCCGTTCCGCTTTTATCCTTTTGATTGACCCACCAAGTGAAATTGATCAACAACTTCTGAAAGGCCTTTTCCAAAAAATGGATATCGCCAGTGCCGGTCTTTTGTTTGTCCTTTTCGTAGACGTTCCAAACGGCCCAAGAATGTACGGGCGGATTCACATCGCTAAAATTCCATTCATAAGCGGGTATCTGCCCATTTGGGTGCATGTAACTTTCGCGTAACATCAATATAAGCTGTTCCTTGGCAAAATATGGGTCAATCTCAACGAAAGAGGCCATGTGAAAGGCCAAGTCCCATACAGCGTACCACGGGTACTCCCATTTATCGGGCATGGAAATGACATGTCTGTTGGTCAAATGCTGCCAACTGAAATTTCGGGGGCTTTCCCTGTAAGGTTTTGGTTCGCCAGGACCGCCAAAAAGCCATTTATAAACATCGTAATAATAGAACTGCTTGGTCCATAACAAGCCAGAAAATGCCTTCTCTACGATTTCCCGATGTTCCTTGGGCAAATTCCTATCGGTAAGAATATCGTTGTAAAATTCATCGCATTCCTGCATCCGGTTTTGGAAAATAGCATCGAATCCAGACCATGGGTCGTCCAATTTTCCTTTGCTCAATCGAATCCTAACCGTTTTTTCCTCACCGGCCCGTAAGGTCAATTTATGCCAAACAGCAAACTTGGAACCTGTTTTATCCGGATTTACGGTATCCATGCCGTTTACAACGTGGTTGTTAATGCCATCCTTTACATAGGGAACCTCGTTGTCCACGTTATAAATGCGCTTGTTGTTGGTCTCATTATCGCAAAAAAGCTGATTTCCCTTTTCATGGTACAGATAATAACGGCCGTTCCTGACGCTTCTGGACATTACGCAATCTTCCGAAATAGCCTTCATGCTAGGTCTTTCAAACCGCTTGTTGTGCTTCCAAAAATTACGGAACCACAAATGTGGCAAAACATGGATGGATGCCTTTTTGGATGCCCTGTTCACTACGGTAACCTTCATTAGGATATCGCCCACATCTGCCTTGGCATATTCAATAAAGCAATCAAAGTAGGTATTGTTCCTAAAGGCCTTGGTGTCCAGAATCTCATACTCCGCTTCTTCCCTGCTTCTGGCCCTATTTTTCTTTACCAAATCGGAATATGGGAACTTTTTTTGAGGATATTTGTACAAGAATTTATTATAGGAATGTGTTGGGGTTGACACTTGATGAAAGTACAGCTCCTTTACATCCTCTCCATGATTTCCTTCACCATTGGTGAGACCGAAGAGTCGTTCCTTGAGTATCGCATCCTTTCCGTTCCAAAACGCCGGTGCCAAACAGAGGATTTCCCTGGAATCGCAGAATCCGCCGATGCCTTCCTCGCCCCATCTGTAGGCATTGCTACGGGCTTTGTCATGATCTACAAAATTCCATGCCTGTCCGTTTACGCTGTAATCCTCACGAACCGTACCCCACTGGCGATCCGCCAGATAAGGTCCCCATCGTTTCCAATTCTTGTAATTGTCCCCAACGGCAAGACGTTGCTGCTCGGCATTTTTTTTGGTCATAAATCTGAATTCTTTATTATCAAATGGAACAACATTGGCAAACCTCCTATTTTTAAATGTTTCCTGCCCTTCCAGTTTGAGGTCGAACAACCTAGGGGCCAGCCCATTAGATGTTCGGAAAAAATATACTTTCAACTTAGTAGCAAAACCACCTGAACAATTGTTGGCAGCCCACTAGGTATTACACCCAGAGGCGATGCCCATAAAAGTGTTAAAAATAAAATTTATTTGTTCAACTATTAAACGTGCATACAACTATTGAAGTATTGCTATTATTGTAGGCCGACTTTTATTTTGTTGATCTTACAATCCATTATAATTTACCAAAACCACAAGTTAATTTGAGGTCAAAAGATATCGGCCTTGCTTTATGGATGTTGTATTAACCGGCTTTTAATAAAAAATTGTCTAAGCAACGTATTTAAAAGAAAGAATCCGAAAAAGAAAGCATTTTGAACCGACCCTCTATTTCCAGCTCTAACGCCCCATAATTAAAGGATAATGATAAATTCTAATACCAATACTTTCTAAAGTAAAATAAACTAAATAACAACTAATTGTTTTACAGTACATTACATTTTTAAAAAACTTGATTTGAAAAAACTGAAAAAATAATGAACATTCAAAAAAAATGAGTTCATTTGTGTCGGTTTCCAATCCTGTCCATCGCAGGAATAGAATCAAGACAAGAATTAAAAAACAGAAAAAACATACAAAATGAAAACACTTTTTATCGCGTTCGCTATGTTCGCGACCACATTTTACGGAAGTATTCCTCAGGACACCGTAAAGGTAAACGGTACTTATGACAGACATGAGGACGGAGTTTATTTTTTTATGGGCGATGAGGGAGAAATCTATGAATTTCATGACATTACCGATGAGGCATCTGAAGCTTTTGACCTTATGGACGAAGCGCTAATCGGAAAATTGTTCAATATCACCTTTACCTTGGAAATGGGGGAGGACGATGAAATGGAATACAACACCATTATCGCCCTGAAATTAATTGAATAACCCATATTCCCGAAACTCTTGGAAAAAGGACCTCGGTCCTTTTTTTGTTTTACAATTTCCCTAAAAACAAGGTAGTAGGGCGGAAAATTCAGGGAAAGGAATCTTTTTTGTTTCTTTGTGGTCTCTTTTAAATTTTCGTAATGACTTTACTTGGTATTGATGTAGGCGGCTCTGGAATCAAAGGCGCATTGGTGGATTCTGAAAGTGGTGAAATGCTGACCGAAAGGTTCCGTATTCCCACACCAAAACCACGAACGCCAGAAGCCATGTCTAACGTTATTGCAGAAATCGTGCAGCATTTCGACTACTCCGGTAAAGTGGGCTGCGGGTTTCCTACCATCATCAAAAAGGGTGTTTGTAAATCGCCCGGAAATTTAGATCCAAGCTGGTTAGGCGTCAATGTAGAAGAGCTATTGGAAAAAAAAACGGGCTTGGATTTTACCGTAATAAACGATGCCGATGCCGCTGGATATGCCACGATGAACTATGGTGTAGGAAGAGGTAAGGAAGGACTGGTCGTAATGATTACCATTGGTACGGGACTGGGGAGCGGGGCCTTTTATAACGGGGAACTGATTCCCAATTTTGAGCTTGGCCAAATACCTTATAAAAAATACGAGAAAATAGAACTATGGGCCGCGGGGAGCGCCATGGAGCGTGAGGAGCTTTCCTATAAAAAATGGGGAAAAAGATTCAATACTTTTTTGGAGTATGTGGAACTGATTATTTCGCCCGACCTTATCATTCTAGGAGGGGGCGCTTCAAAGGACTTTAAACAGTTCAAGAAAAAAATTAAAATTGAAACCCCCGTCATACCTGCAGAACTGCAAAACCATGCCGGAATTATAGGTGCGGCCGTGGCGAGTCTCCACAAGGCTCCCAAGGTTTAATTTTTTAATTGCTTTCCATACTACAAAGCCTTATGGCCTTCACTGGACGCTTTAAAATCTTCGTAGGTTTCGGCAACTTTGGCATCTAATTTTTTGGGCTCCATAAAGTTGACCTCGCTATCCTTTATTCGCTGTTCCCCGCCAAAAATCACATGTAATTCTTTGTTCAGCAGGCCTTCGATGGATCTTTTGGCCACAAACTCCGGGGAATCCATTTCCCTTCCATCAAACTTCTGCATCATATCCGTAGCCGTGGCCGTAGGAAAGGAGCACGTAACGGAAACATTATACGGAGCCAATTCCCTTCGCATGGAATCTGAAAACTGTTTAACTGCTGCCTTGGTACTGCCATACACTGCATAAAACGGCATCCCTATGAGGCCCAATCCAGATGAAATATTGAGAATGGCCCCTTCCTCAGACGATTTCAATAAAGGCACGCAGTATTTTGTCAATAATAAAATGGCAGTTTGGTTGACTGCCACCTGATCGTAGATTTCCTCATCGGGCAATTCTTCCAAAGGCCCCGCCGAAACGATGCCTGCATTATTTATCAAGATATCCAGATACCCCCATTTATCCTCGATACGGGCCGCTGCCTCCCTAAGGACATCAATATTTGCGACATCGCCGGAAATCCTCATGAATTTGACCTCAGGATATGCCTCTGACAATTCCTTTAGCTTTTTCTTGTCCCTTGCAATGATGGCTAGGTGCGTTACGCCGCCATCGATCATTTCTTGCACCATACATCTACCGATACCCCTTGTACCCCCTGTTATGAGTACCCGTTTTCCTTTTAATTGCATGTTAGTCCCTATGAGTTTTTGAAGGTTAGCCCAAGTTGTTATGGGACTTCAAATTAGAAAAAAAAACGTGGTCGCCTTAAAGAAAATAGGGCTTGAAGAAATTATTACGAAAACGTTATTTTTTACCCACGTTCTATTTGGGAAAAAGAAAAAAGCTATTAAAAAATTAACAGTTTGACAAAGGCTGTTTATGACCCAAAACCGACCTATCCAGAACTAAACAAAGTAATTTTCACAAACCGACAAGAACTAAAAAAAGCCCTGAAAAATCAGGGCTTGATTTTATGCTATTTTATTTCGTTTTCGGTCGTTTTCCGTTAAGTATATTTTTCGTAACCTAAGGTGCTTCGGCGTTACCTCAACATATTCGTCCTTTTGTATATATTCCAAGGCTTCTTCCAAGGAAAATTTGATGGCAGGTACGATCCGTGCCTTATCATCTGCACCGGAGGAACGTACATTGGAAAGTTTTTTTGTCTTGGTAATATTCACGGTCATATCGTCCCCTCGGGAATTCTCGCCAATTACCTGTCCTTCATAGATATCCTCTCCAGGATCCACAAAGAATTTACCACGCTCCTGTAATTTGTCAATAGAATATGGAATCGCCTTGCCGGTTTCCATGGAAACCAAGGAACCGTTCTGGCGCTGTGGTATGTCGCCTTTCATGGGTTGGTACTCCAAAAATCTATGTGCCATAATGGCCTCACCGGCGGTTGCCGTTAGCAATTGATTTCTAAGTCCGATGATGCCCCTAGAAGGAATTTGGAACTCACAGACCATTCTGTCGCCCTTTGCCTCCATACTGGTCATCTCCCCTTTTCTGATGGAAACCATTTCAACGGCCTTCCCCGAAACATCCTCGGGCAAATCGATGGTCAGATGCTCGATGGGCTCACATTTCACGCCGTTTATTTCCTTAATGATTACTTGTGGTTGGCCAATTTGAAGTTCATAACCTTCCCTTCTCATGGTCTCTATCAGTACGGATAAATGAAGTACCCCACGGCCAAAGACCAAAAACTTGTCGGCACTATCGGTCTCGTTTACACGAAGTGCCAGGTTTTTTTCCAATTCTCGCTCCAAACGTTCCTTGATATGGCGGGAAGTAACGAACTTACCGTCCTTTCCAAAAAACGGACTGTCGTTAATAGTGAACAACATACTCATGGTTGGCTCGTCAATGGCAATGGTCTTCAAACCTTCCGGATTTTCAAAATCGGCCACGGTATCCCCTATTTCAAAGCCTTCTACACCAACCAGGGCACATATATCTCCTGCTTCAACCGATTGTACTTTTTTACGGCCCAAGCCTTCAAAAGTGAACAATTCCTTGATCTTGGATTTGACGATGGTCCCGTTTCTTTTCACAAGAGAAATAGGCTGACCCTCCTTCAATGTACCTCGTTGCAATCTTCCAATGGCGATACGACCTGTAAAAGAAGAGAAATCCAGGGATGTTATCAACATCTGTGTGTTGCCTTCCTTGGGTTCAAAAGAAGGTACATGTTCGATGACCATATCCAATAAGGGTTCAATAGTATTGGTCTGGTTCTTCCAATCATCGCTCATCCAATTCTGCTTGGCAGAACCGTAAACCGTTGGAAAATCCAACTGCCATTCCTCCGCGCCCAACTCGAACATTAGGTCAAATACCTTTTCATGTACCTCCTCAGGGGTACAGTTTTCCTTATCTACCTTATTGATGACCACACAAGGTTTCAAACCAAGATCAATGGCTTTTTGAAGTACGAAACGGGTCTGCGGCATGGGTCCCTCAAAGGCATCCACCAATAGCAAAACACCATCGGCCATGTTCAACACCCGCTCAACTTCTCCACCAAAATCCGCGTGTCCCGGGGTATCGATGATATTTATTTTTGTGTCCTTATAGACAACGGATACATTCTTGGATACAATGGTTATACCGCGCTCCCTTTCCAAATCGTTGTTGTCAAGAATCAAATCCCCCGCATTTTCATTCTCACGGAACAAACTACAGTGGTACATAATTTTGTCAACCAACGTGGTTTTACCATGGTCTACGTGTGCGATGATCGCAATATTTTTTGTCTTGGACATAAGGCCTTATTTTAAGCGCGCAAAGATAGTCTTAATTTCCGTACCTCCGACCAAACAAATGTTATTTTTATCTTATTGATTTTAAGGGGTTTTGAAAGAGATTTATATCATTATTTCCTTTTGGAAATAACCCAGCCAAGTTTGGCATCTACAAATAATGTAGGTTGTGTATCCAACTGACTAAAACCAACTCCTGGTCCAAAGGAGATCCCCCAATAAAATCCTTTAAGTTTTGTCCTTTGAATACCATAGCTAAGAGCGACTATGTTGTAGAATGAACTATCCATCCGTAAGTTTCCAATAATTGAATTACCCAAATAAAATTGATTCACCGCAGCAACATAATTTCCACTGTTACCTGATATATTCTTTGACCTAGAAATCCTTCTTCCCATATTGTGATAATATCTATATTCCACTTGGGCCCCTGGAAGAATCCCCAACTGGCTTCCCGAAAAGGAATTATATCGGCCACCAGGAATCAAGGCAACATCAAAATTTAAGGTGGAACTTTGGCTTACTCCTAGCTCATATGAAGCCCCCGGGATAAATACATTTACCTTAACAAGTCCATTCTCAACATTTTTGTTGGACTGGGCTGAAAGTGAAAAAAAAAAAAAAAGACAAACAAAAAGACTGTTTTTCATGGATAGATTTTGAGTTAAATTGAATCATTTTAGCATAGCAAATCTCGTACCAATTATCACAGAAACTCAATTTCCTATCCTATCTTTTTCATCTTCTAATCCGGTTTTTCTATTTCGGGCTTTTTTAATCTCATCCCGGCCAAAGTCATAGGTTAGACTAAAAGCTACTTGCCTACTGTCGCTACCCCCGCTACCCTCAATAAATAAGTCTCCAAATTGTGTGGTTCCCCGCCAGGGAACCGTATATAGAATATCATTAAAGGCCAACCTTGCCGTAAGTTTTTCTTTAAAATATCTCTTTTGGAAAGCCAAATTCAAAGAACCTAAGGCACTGGTCCGGTATGTGCCTCCCCAAACACTGGGCGAACTGTACCAGCCGGAAACCTCCAACGTGTACTTCCTGGGTAAGTTAAACGTATTTTGGGCGTATATACTCAAGGTTTCCTGTTTCACCGGCAAAAACTCCGGACTATTGGCCTTGTAATTGCTCACGTAGGCATTGAGGCTAAAATAAATGTTCCACCATTCCTTCACTTGTTTTGGGTAAGAGATTCCCAAATTAACGATTTCCTGGTCCGCCACATTCCTAGTGGTAAGAAAGTTACGGCTCTCGCCTTCCGCCACGGTCACTTGGGCAAAAAAGTCCGAAACGTAACTATAGCTCAAAGAGGTCGTTAGACGATAGTTATAGGTATGTGAAAACTTAATATTGTCCGTATACTGAGGTTGTAAAAAAGGATTTCCTTTGCTAAAGGAAAGCTCGTCTATTACATATTCGAACGGATTTAGGGATTGATAGTTAGGCCGTTGTATGCGCTTGCTGTAGATAAGTGCCAGTTGATTTTTTTGGTTCAGTTGAAAGGTCAATCCCCCAGAAGGAAAGAAATTGGTATAGCTGCGTTCCACCCGGCTATCCCCATTTTGTTGATTGCTGACCAGATTGCCATCTGAAACTGTATTCTCCGCCCGAAGCCCCATTTGCAGGTTCCACTTCTCCCATTTATAATTATAATTGATGTAGGCGGCATTTATTTTTTCAGTGTAATCAAACTGGTTGCTTTGCATGGTGTTCAAAACAAATTCGCCATTGATCTGATTGAAAAAATCAAAAGTATTAGCCGTATTTACGTACGAAAACTTAAAGCCCAGACCTAGTTTCCCCTTGAACAAATCCTGTTCATAATCTGCCTTGTACGTGATAATTGCAATATCGGTGGGGGTATTCTGGCTTGTAGCATTTTCCCGAATAACCTGGGTCTCATCCCCATTAAAATAAACGTTGGGTTGCAAGGCTGTCCGGTCACTCGAATACCGCCCATAATCAAAATCCATATTCAGGGTATGCCCAAGGGTATCCGCATATTTATAATTTAAATTAGCATTGATATTATAGGTTGTATTGGTGGTTCGGTTATTGGAAACCAACACACTATCATTTGCCGTATTAGCGACCGGTCGAATGGGCGTTCTGGAGTTATTATTGCCAAACCCGTTGTTGAAATTCCCGTTAAAAATGGCTCCGATAGTACTTTTTTGGTTGGCGTAGAAATCATATCCCAGTTTCACGTTATTGCTATTTTGGTCGTAAATACTATTGGTACGCGCGTTGAATTGTGTACCGGACTGTGTACGTAAAAGGTTTAAAAAATTACTACTCTTTCCATACCTGTTACTGTAGGTCCCATAAAGGTTTCCCCTTTTTCCTCTCGAATTAAAATTGATACTGGAATTGTAGCGGGCAAAATCCCCAATAGTAATTCCAGAAGTTACGGAACCATTGATTCCCAGGCTTTTGTCCTTCTTGAGTTTGATATTGATGATACCCGCGTTACCGGCAGCATCGTATTTGGACGAGGGTTGGGTAATGATTTCTATGGCCTCGATATCGGTAGATTGCAGGCTTTCCAAATAATTGGTCAGGTCTTGGCCTTGTAGGACCGATGGCCGGTTATCTATAAAAATTTGAACGCCCGCTTTACCTTCCACAATAAGACCACCGTTATTGTCTATTACAACCCCAGGTGCCTTACGAAGTAGTTCAAACGCACTGGTACCGGTAACATTTATGGTTTTTTCCACGTTGAATACCGTTTTATCGGCCAATACCTGAACCATCGGTTTTTCGGCAACGACCGTAACCTCGTCCAAATTTTCCGTAGCTGCCTCCAAAATAATGACGCCTAAGTCCAACGAAGTATCATTAACCAAGATTGTCTTACTATAACCAACAAACCCGATATTGGAAATGTTGAGAATGTAAGTTCCACTGAATGCATCCTTGATTTCGAAAAAACCCTGTTCATTGGTAATAACAGCCTTTACCAGACTAGAATCTTGTAGTTGATTTAACGTAACCGTGGCATAGGGAATAGCTTCTTGTTCCTGTGAAAGTACTTTCCCTGTTATGGATTGTGCATATCCAAATCCAAAGGTTGTCCATAGCATAAGTGTGAAAAAAAGTCTCATGATCGTTCGTTTTTTGATTTGATCCAAAATTCAGGCTTTGATTCCCTCAGTTCAAGGAAAAACTGATGAATAGACCCGTGTAGCGTTAAATGGACCCTGGGCAATTCATCCGCGTATAGGACAGCTCGTCTGAAAGTATTTTAAATAGTGTCAGTACCGGTTTACATTTATGGTCGAATCCTAAATTGGAACTCATGCTGAAAGTCTTATTGTATATTATAGCCTTACTTATTGGCAAATATGTAACTGCCCAAGATTATTTTGCGGTCGTAGTCAAAAATGAGAACACCACGTACAATTATCCCGAGAGTGCTGAATTTACGTTGATAAATGAAAGCGGCAGCCAACAAATACTAGGAAAGGACGAAGCCGTGACCCTGGAAGGCGATTATACCCTATCCATAAAAACATTTTGGAAATCATCCCCAGAAATCATTAAAAGTGAAGGTGGAAAACTGGAAATTTTCATATTGCCCACGGAGCGCCGCAACTGGACCCAAAATTTTAAAAACGGTTCTCAAATTGTTTGGTACGATAAACATGAAGATAAGCCGGGTTTGGAGCGAAAAGAAATTAAGCTTTCGAAAGTAAATCCAAAAAGTTATAATCTTCTGGCCGTATTCAACAACGGATTGGTATTCAAATATGAGGATGGGGTGGTTAGGGCTTGGCTTAATAGTGAAGAAATTGAGGTTACAAATCAGTATCTTGTACAAACACCGGATGGTCTTCTGAAAGCAAGTTTTGACCCATACGATGGAGAGTTTTGGTACGTTTTCGATATCCAGTGAATTAAACTTTTAAAAATGAGCGAGAAAAACAAGACTACATTCTTTAATACCACAGTAAAGGAAATATTGGCCATTTTTCTTTTCTATTTCTTTTTTGCTTGGCTATACCGTATCGTACTATGGTATAACGGGATGTGGTATGAAGAAGAAGGAATTTGGGGATGGACAAACTTGAGGGGATTTTGGTTTGCCTCCGGACAACAATATGCCTTCCTATTATTGGCGTCGGTTTTAATCTGGTTTTTTGGGTATTATCTTTTCCGAAATAAATCCAGAAAATGGCAGATTTTAACCGTTTTACTTTTATTGCCCATCGTGACCTACTTCGTAAGGGAAATAAGGTACATGATTGTTGAGGCTATGGGAATGAATCATCTGGAAGGTTCTGGAGCCATTTGGGACTGGTACATTCCGCTCTTGTTTCTTTTTATACAATTCGGTTGTTTCTTTGCCTACCGGTATTTCAGGGAGAACGAACGAAAGATCAAATTGGAAGGGGAGTTACGGCAGGCCGCGTTGAAAAGTGAACTTGCCGCGATAAAAGCGCAATTAAATCCGCACTTTCTTTATAATGTGTTCAATACGATAAATGCCTCGCTCCCCCCTGAAAATGAAAAAACAAGACAGATGATCGCACAATTGAGCGATCTTTTCCGGTACCAATTGCAGGCCTCCCAAACCGAGCTGGTTCCCTTGCGGGAAGAGCTGGAATTTGTAAAAAAATATTTAGACCTGGAAAAGGCCCGGTTTGATGAACGATTGCAAATTGATATCAACGTACCCGAAAACCTGTTGGATGAAATGGTGCCGCCCATGCTATTGCAGCCCTTAGTGGAAAATTCGGTCAAACACGGACTGGCCAGTTTGATCAATGGAGGAACCATATCCATCAACATTAAAAAAACAGAAGGTAAATTAAAATTCGAGATTTCCGATACGGGTATTGGAATACGAGAAAAGACAGCAGCATTCGAAAAAGGTATCGGCCTCAACAATACCCGATTACGGCTCCAAAAAATGTACAATTCCCAGATGGAATTGCTGGATAATAAACCACAAGGACTGAAAATATTGTTTTCCATATAAAACGCGGAAACTAAAAAAGATGGAATGTTCACGAATAGTTAATGACAAATTACAGCTGTCCGACAAAGAACAACTAATGACAAGAAGATGAAAAAGGTGCTGATTGCCGATGACGAAAAAGCGGGACGCCAATTGATCAAGGAATATTTAGAAGGTTTTCCTGACTTGATTCTCATTTCCGAGGTCAATAACGGGGTGGATGCAGTGAAGGAAATTAACGAGTTTAAACCGGATCTGGTCTTCTTAGATGTTCAGATGCCGGGATTTACCGGTTTTGAGGTTTTAACACGCTTAGAGGAAATACCCAACATTATTTTTTCTACGGCGTACGATAAGTATGCCCTTCAGGCCTTTGAAGTACATGCAATCGACTATCTGCTCAAACCCTATACCAAGGAACGGTTTACAAAAGCTATTGAAAAATTGAATCAAACGACAGAAAAAGTCGGTTCGCTTACTCAATCATTATTGATGGATAAAACCGATTATCCAGAACGGGTATTGGTAGAAAAAAAGGATAAACTTATTACCATTGCCGTTGCCGATATTATCTGGATCGAAGCGTATGGCGATTATTCCAAATTACATACCGCTTCGGATGTTTTAGTAAGTAATTACGGTATTTCCGCTTTGGAGGAAAAATTGAATCCAAAATCCTTTCTGAGGGTACACCGATCATCCTTAATCAACCTGAACAAAGTGAAAGAGCTTCACAAGTATGGTAAATCTTACGACATCACCATGGAAAACAATGAAGTGGTAAGGGTAAGTAGAGGCTATATGGATGCTATTAAAAAAATAATGCTTTAATCAAATGTCGGTTTTCTGGATTTACGCTTGGTAGCGACCCAACCAAAAGTAAAGTTCACCAAAGGCCCGTAACCATTGGGAACCCCATCGCCCCTATAATAACCCGCTCCCAACTCCACATTGAAATTAAAACCCTTGGGATACGTACGTTGAATGCCATATACCGCACCAAATACTCCTAAATTAAAATCGTCCGGACCTTCAATATTGCTCGCCAATCTACCTTGTGAGAAAAATATACTTCGGGCCGCCCCAAAATAATCCCCGGAGTTCCCAGAAACATTTTTGTTGTTTCGAATGCGTCTATTAAAATTATGGTAATATCGAACCCTGGTATGTAAGGTTACCCCAACCGCATACCCTTCTTCGTACGTGGCATATCCCAGTCCCAGGCCACCCGATGCACTCACGTTTTTAAAAAGCCCCAATTCATAGGAAATTCCAGGAGATAGCAAATCAAACCTAAATTGATGTCGTTCCAGGTTTACAATTCCAAACCCTTTTTCAGTGACCCCATAACTTTGGGATTGCACTGTTAACCCTACTAAAACGAGTAGAAAAAAGAGAATTTTGTTCATTTCGATTGATGGTTGTCGCATTTAAATCTAAAAACAATACCAGGGAATAGTACTATCTTTATGAAAAATTTATAAGATGGATTTGTCCAAGATTTCCCAAATAAAATACACCGATTCCAACAACTTCTTTCTGCTATCAGGGCCCTGCGCCATTGAAGGTGAAGATATGGCTTTACGAATAGCCGATCATATTGTTTCCCTTTCAGAAAAGCTGAAAATCCCCTATGTTTTCAAGGGCAGTTTTAAAAAAGCCAATAGGAGTCGGTTGGATTCGTTTACGGGTATTGGGGATGAAAAGGCCCTAAAAATTCTAAGAAAAGTGTCCGAAACCTTTAAGATTCCCACAATTACGGACATTCACACGGAACAGGATGCCGCAATGGCGGCAGAATACGTGGAAGTTCTACAGATTCCTGCCTTCTTGGCCCGCCAAACCGATTTGGTGGTGGCCGCAGCGGAAACCGGCAAAACGGTAAATATCAAAAAAGGACAGTTTATGAGTCCGGAAAGCATGAAACATGCCGTAAACAAAGTCACTGAAACCGGAAACCAACAAGCTATTATTACCGATCGTGGTACTATGTTCGGGTATCAGGACATGATTGTCGATTTTAGGGGCGTTCCCACCATGAAACAGTTTGCCCCTGTGGTATTGGACGTTACCCACTCACTACAACAGCCCAACCAATCCTCTGGGGTTACCGGCGGCAGACCGGCTTTGATAGGGACCATGGCCAGAGCGGGAATTGCTGCAGGAGTCGATGGACTCTTTATCGAGACCCACTTTGACCCTGCCAATGCCAAAAGTGACGGAGCCAATATGCTGGATTTAAGTTTGATGGGAAAATTGCTGACAGATTTGGTAGCCTTACGGGAGGTAGTGAATACGTTCTAGGTTAAGTCCTCCCTTTTATAAAAACCTTTGCTTTTTAGGGATTCGGCCTCCAAGAGCACCTCTTTGAGAATGGTTTCGTTAATTTCTTCCAAAGTATTATAACGAAGGGATTTAACCACTTTTCTTTTTTCCGAAACCATTTTGTCCAAATGTTTTGTTAGGTGGGCCGAGTTCCAAAAACCAACATCCACAAACCCTTTTTTTAGGGACACGTTCAGATAACATAAAGGAGTCTTTCCAATATAAAAACAAGGAATTCGCCATTTATACTTCATGGAGGCTGCTGGAATAGAATGTTCAACCACGGCCTTTATATGAAGTAAAATGCTTCTGTAAGGCTCAGGTTGATTTAAAATATAGTTTTCGGCCGGATTCATAACCGCTACAAGTTAACCAGATATTTTCAGACATATCGATATTTTTATTTTCTGAAAATAAAAATTGAAATCTTCAAAAATCGAAAGGCATAATTAAAATCGAGTTCAATACTAAATGTTATTCCAAAAACCAATGAATCTTACTCTTGGTAGATACTTTAATTTTTGTATACCAAAGATTTTCCAAAATTGTTCTTTAGGGTCCAAGGTTATCTAAACCTATGATTTATCATAATCACCAATTAATCTGTAGGTAGTTTCAATTGGCTTCAAATTGAGATTATTAGTATCTTTAAATCATATTGAAACTAGGTATAATGACAAAAATACTTCTTTTCAGCTTTCTCTCTTTTTTAATGTTTTCTTGTGAAAAAGAAAGCACGGATGCGCCCATTTCGACTCCAGAAACTAACGAAATCAAAGAGGCTTCCCCTCCTACTGAATTTAATGAGGAGCAAGGGCAACAACCTACTGTTCAGGTTTCCCTAAATGAAATAACTTCCGATTTTGAGAGATTCATGGCCCAAAACAATTTTCCTGGTGCCCAAATTGCCATTATCCGAAATGAAAAATTGGTATACCTCGAAGCTTTTGGGATTTCAGATGTCGAGAAAAATTTACCCGTTTCCAACTCCACTTTGTTCAGGATTGCAAGTATATCAAAACCCATTACCCTTTTAGCAATCTCAAAATTGATACTTGATGGAAAACTCAGTTTGGATGAGCGTGTTTTCGGGGCCAATTCAATCTTAGGAAACACTTACGGCAACCTTCCCATAGAAAATAACGAGTTGCAAATTACCGTTGACCACCTAGTGGAACATACAGCTGGTTTTGCTAACGAACCAACCGATATCATGTTTGAGCAAGTCGATTTAAATTTTAACGTTCTAGCAGATAGGGTCTTGGATGAGCGCTCATTGACCTTTGAACCCGGTCTCCGCTTTCAATACTCCAATTTTGGGTACGCCTTATTAGGCAAAATCATTGAAGCCAAAAGCGGCCAAAGCTATAAAGACTATGTAAAAGAGAACATTTTGGAACCCAATTTAATCAATGAGATTTACATGGGAAAAAGCACTCTTGAAGGTAAACTACCTGATGAAACCAAATATTATTCTTCTTGGGCTTCTCCTTACAGCATGAATATAGAACGATTAGAAGCTGCCGGTGGATGGGTATCCAATGCAAAATCCTTGGCCCTACTTGCAGTAAAATCAGATGGCAGATTCAATGTTAACAATATATTACCAGCAGGGAATGGAGTAAGTTACCTTTTAAGAAGTAGTTGGACACATAACGGGGCATTACCAGGAACATTGGCCGCTTTGCATGTTGGACATCCATTTTCTTATGTTGTACTTGTAAATAGTGGGGAATCGAATTTTGCCACGGTTTTGGACGCTATCCATACATTTATGAACAACATTATAGAACGACAGGATGCTTGGCCCAATACGGATCTATTCGAACCAAACCAATAACTATTTTCAAATTAACTATTTAATAATCTTGGGCATACGCTTAGGTAACCACTGAAAATACAAAAAGTACTATTTTTAAACACCATGAAAAATAATTACTCCGTTCTGTTCTTTTTATTTTCCCTATTCTTGGTTTCGGGCCAAGAGCACACGCATCGCAGTTCCAGACCATTAACTTTCCCGGATATTCCTAACTACAAAACCGTAAAGACCGACCTACACATGCATACCGTATTTTCGGATGGAAATGTATGGCCAAATATCCGTGTGCAAGAAGCCCTCAGGGACAATTTGGACGTAATAAGTTTGACGGAGCACTTGGAGTATCAGCCGCATTCCGAGGATATACCCCATCCGGACAGAAACCGTTCGTACGAAATTGCACTTCAGGAAGCCAAGGACCATGACCTATTGATCGTGCACGGTTCGGAAATAACCAGAAGCGCTCCTATGGGACATAACAACGCGGTTTTCATCGAGGACGCCAATCCAATTCTTCAGGAAAAAGCGGAAAATGCATTTAAAGAGGCCAATAAGCAAGGTGCCTATGTTTTTTGGAACCATCCGGCGTGGTATGCACAAAGTCCAAAAGGTACGCCCATCATGAGCAATTTTCAAAAAAGCCTTGTGGAGAAAGGACAACTGCATGGCATAGAGGTCATTAACAGTTTGGACTATGCAGAGGAATCCCTTGCGCTCGCCTTGGAGTACAACCTTACCATTATGGGAACAAGTGATGTGCACGGACTCATCGATTGGGACTATACCGAAAAGGGAAACCACCGCCCCATTACCTTGGTTTTTGCGAAGGAAAAATCGCTTCCCTCCATCAAGGAAGCCCTTTTTGAAGGAAGGACGGTAGCCGTTTACAATGATCTTCTGGTAGGGAGAGACACCTATCTTGTGCCCCTCATCCAAAAAAGTATTAAGGTAAATTCCGTGAAATATATAGAGGACACCCAGGTATTGGAAGTGGTGCTGGAAAATTTGAGCAGTAGCGACCTAATTTTAGAGAATGCCATGAAGTACTCGTTTTATAGCAAACCGGCCATTTTCACAATTAAGGCAGGAACTTCGGAAACCTTGCGAATCAAAACCTTGGAAAGCATCGAACAACTGACCTTGGAGCTAAAGGCCCTGGGCGCTTATATCGCCCCTAGAACAAATCCCATAATTTCATGGGCCCTCCGAGTAGGACAGTGATTCCTTCTGATTTTTTTGTTCCCAAAATTTAAAAGGACATCTTCCTTGAAAAAGGAGAAGTAAAAACTGGTTCCCTCCCCTTCATTGCTTTTTAACCAGATTTCGCCTCCATTTTTGGATACAATCTTATTTACTACCGCCAGCCCAATACCACTGGAGTCCTTGCGTTTGTCTTCGTCCAATTTTTGGAATAGTTTAAAGACACGATCAAAATGTTCAGGTGCAATGCCCATACCATTGTCCTGGATATAAAAAGTGAATCGGTCTATCTTGTCCATGACACCAATATTGATGTAGGCGATTGGCTTATCATTGTATTTAATGGCATTTTGGATTAAATTTTGAAAAACCTGTATCATTTGGGTTTTATCCAACAACAGCCGTGGTAGGGAACTGTCCTTCTCTATGACCACCTTATCCGAGCTATTGGCCCTGATAAGTCCATCCAAAACCTCATTTAAATCCAAAAGCGTAGTAACCGTCTTTTTCTCGATTCCTAAGGAGTACTTTAGAATTCCATCTACAAGTAGGTCCATTTGTGGCACTTGGTCCATTAATAGTTGTAGGTTGACCTTTCCTTGCTCCAAGCGTCCATCATTTATATCTTCCAAAATCCAGGTACCCAAGGAATGTACATAGCGCAGGGGACTTTTCATATCATGTGAAACAACATAGGCAAATTCCTCCAACTCCCTATTTTTAACCGACAATTCCTTAGCCTGTTTTTCATGGGCCTTGGTGCGTTGCTTTATCTTGGACTCCAAATCGATATTTTGCTTACGCAGTTTATATTTATACCGAATGAACCCGTTTTGGATAAATGTTGAAAAAACAAAAATGGTTGCTAGCGACAACAAAATTGCTCCACCATCGGATGGGGAAAAGTCCGCCGACCGTAATTGAACCAATAAATGAACAAAGGAGGAAAATGTATAAATAATTATCCAGATCCGATGGTTCAGCAGAAGAATACCTCCAAAAAGGACCACATAGGTACCCAAAAGATAAGACAGGTGAAATTGGTTCAGGGCCGTTGTAATTATCAAGTAATGGGCGAAAATCGTTAGGGCAGCGAACACGATATATCCAAAATACCTTTGGCACCAAGATGTAAAGAAAAAAGGAGCCAGCCACACGACCAGGAACAAAAGACTCAAAATCTCCGATGCCCAATCCAATTCCACCCGATCTGGATCCAGGTGTCCAATGACCATACTGTACAGATACAGACCGGGTGATATTAGCAAAAGAACGGGACGGGAGCTCCGTAGCTCAAAGTCGTCCATTGCACCAAAAGTTCGAAACATAGCACTACCATTTATATTGTGAAATTACGCCCTTCCCACACCTTAAGTGTGTTAGGAATTCCAATAGTGTCACATGTTTCGACGAACTACGATTCACTGAAGATGGATAGTAGGTTTTACAAGACCTGTTCTATAATGTACAATTCCTGTAAACCGATTTATTGCGGTTTTTATCGACAACGAATATTTAATAGTATGTAATATACGGACTGTCAGTATTGGGGGTTATTTTTTGGGATATTCGCTATTAAAGACCCATAGAAATTGAATTACCAATCTTAAACAATACAGAGATAATCCCACAACGGTTTTAGACGGTCAGTTTGAAACATAGTCCGATAGATAAGCGTATCTTGGTGTCAATTTCCCACCATTCGTCATCCTTGCCCTTTGTAAAATACCGTCCGCATCCCCATTAAAGAAAGCGGGAATTACATTTTTTACGAAAGCCTCGCCAAAACCTTGGCTGGCATCGCGGGGCAATTCACAGGGAAGGTTGTCCACGGCCATAACGGCGATGGCATCGGGATTTTTATAATCGGTTTCGTTTTCCGTTTGTGGGTCATACCCATAAATGGGATCTTCAATAGTTGATGGTCTGATCGTGGATGCCACAGGACCGTCAATATCGCAGCTGACATCTGCGACTACCCGTATCTTAAAATCAGGATGTTTGGCATCTTCACGTGTATACAGATACGGTGCCCCTTGGCCGTAAAAATGTCCGGCAATGTAGAAATCGGTCACTTTGGCAAACCGGAAAAAATTGGATCTGTATTCTTCAGGGTTTGCAAAGAAGTCGGCCTTGTTCCCACGCACCCCATCCTTACGCTTGTTATACTCACCTGCATCGATTTGGCAATAGACGGGTTCGTTGAAGTTCTCCTCTAAATATTCTGAAACGTTTACACGGCGCAGGCCCATTCCGTCCAACATTTCGCGAGATCCGTTCCCCACCCTACCCCGTCCGGTAAGCAGTATTTTTATATTGGGGAGTGTTATATTTTTCAATTCCCGGATTAACGTTTGCTGATCCGGTAAGGCATTGGCCTTGGGCAACTCGAACAGGTCGTATTTTAATCCGTATGTGCGGAATCCATTATAGGCCCCAACGATACCCGCATACCTTCCAAAGGCTACCAAACGTTGTTCTTTTGGATTTGTGATGACCTCATGATCGTAAAGTTCGATATTTCTTTCCAAGATGGCGCGAAGCAAATCCCGATTATACGGCTGCTTTTTTATCGTATGCGAAAAGAAAAAGTATTTTTTGTTGGGAATGAGGGCATCGATGGGTACTTCCTTCACGCCCAAAAGCACATCACAAGTTTCCATGGTGTTTTCAACCGGTATCCCCAATTGCCTGTACGATTCATCATCAAAGGCCCTAATGGGCGATGGTTCCACGAAAATCCTTGCTTTAGGAAAGGTACTCAAGACTTTTTGACAGGCCTGTGGTGACAATACCACCCTGCGATCTGGGGGATTCTTACGCTCTCTGATGATTCCGAACTTCATATATTCTTGGTATGGATTTTGCGCTAAAATAAGTAAATAAGGAGAGTTGGGATTAGGCTTGCCCAAAATTGTAGCGTATGCCAAACTTTTGTTAGCTTTGCGTCCCGCGCGTTAGATCCTTTGACTACGCTCAGGATGACTTGGTTGAAAATTTGCGTTAAGGATAGAGGCAATATCCTTTTTCTGTTTTTCGACTCCGTTCGAAATAACAGAAAAAGATAAAGCTGATAGCCTGACCCTTTGAAGTTTTACGAAAAGGGGAACGCCCAACCCATTACCGTACTACGTACCGTTGTAGTTCTTTGACAAAAAAGTGATAGATTCCTGCCGGTGCGGGAATGACATCCCATTACGGGGCCGACTGGTTTTGACAGCGAGACCAATGGCATTGTAAGCATGCCGAGCGCTGGGGTACAGCTCGTTAATATCATACTTCACACTTTTAATTGGCGAAAATAATTACGCTCTTGCCGCATAATCTGAATTATAGTAAGATATGCCTCGTCCCTACAAGGTAGGGAAGCGAGATGTTCCTGAATAGCCCTTGTTGACGGCGATTCATTTAGGAGCACCAGAAAAGTCAACACAAGGGTATCCGCTCGCTTTGGCGGTGCCTCTAAAACCTTAAGAAGATAAGTGTGCATTAGGCGGTTTCTGGTCAGGTGCACATCGAAAACCAAACAGATACTAAGCATGTAGAAAGCACTGACGTTGCTTGTTTGGACGAGGGTTCGAATCCCTCCGGCTCCACTCCAAAAGCCACCATTTTAGGTGGCTTTTTTCGTTACGCCATCGAGCATTGAAGGCCTGCGCGGCAAGCTCGCTCCTATGTTTATGCTGAGCGTAGCCGAAGCGCAAAAAAGGTCTACTAGACCTTTTTTTAACGCTCGGCCGTCCCTGGCTCCACGATTAAGCAAAAAGCCGCACATTTATGTGCGGTTTTGCTGTTTTGGGCGAAAACATTTACGATTCATAGGATTGAAATTTAGATTTTCAACTACGGCAAGGAGGGAGAGCCGAAGGTAATCCCCCAGTTCAAGTTCCAATATTGGAGTCCCCACATCTTCCCTTTAGAATTTACCCTTTCTCTTTCCTTATTATATTAAATGAATATTGCTTTAAAATACCCATTGTTGGGTATTTACTTTCCTAATACATCTATCTAGTTTGCCAACAATAAACCTTTGTTGAAATCCGGCTTTTGGAAAATCAGCACCTCTTAAAAGGCAAAATGATATCCAAAACCCACAAAACACAAAAAAATGAAGATGAAACGATTATTTCTAATGACCCTTACCGCAGTTCTTATTTTAGCTTGTAACAATGATGATACCCCCAGTGTCATAGAGGAAATTACGGAAGAAACCGAGGAGGAAACAGTAGAGGAAGAACAGGAACCCCAACCAAGTCCGGAGGAAATTCTGTCCGCCGAACGCGCTGAAATCATTACCGAAATTACAGCGGACAATGAAAAGGTGTGGCGTATAGCCTCGGCAATACTGACCAATTCCAATGGTAGTTTTAATATTACGGGGGCTTTCAATATCGTGGACGACGAGTTTATATTTAAAAACACGGTCAATGCCACCGGTAAATCGGAGTTTAAAGGTAGTTTAGTCTGGAATCCTGGTTTCGCATTCGATATTGGTGCCTTAAGCGAAGTGGACGCATTGACGGAACTCTACGCGAGTCCTGCCGAGAGCACCTTTGATTTCGTCGAAAACAGTTCCACACAGATTGAGGCCTTTAACAACAACTTTGTGTTGGATCTTTCAACCCAAAACCCAATGGCGACTTGGGATTTTGGTGACAATAGAAGCATGGAACTAACATTGGTTCCCAAATTGGCGACAGACTACCAACAGGTGCCCAGTTCCATGCTAGAATTTACCGAAGCGTTCACTTTTGCTTCCAACTTTATAGATAGTGGTGCTCCTGGAATGGTTGGTTCGCTTACGAGCAATAGTTTTTACTTGGCAAACAGGGAATACGATCCTACACTTGATGCCAATATCGAAAAAATAAGAAAATTTGATATTTCCAGTGGATCCCTTAGCGAAAAAATTAATCCACTACTTGACTTTGTTTCCAAACAAGTAAATATCATTGACGATAAAATTTATGTGGCCGGTGGTCAACGAATCAACATTTACGATTTGGAATTACAGAACGATCCGGTAAGCACACAGGATTACGGTGCGGCCCTTGGAATTCCATTTTTGGGACTTAGCCGATTTGGAACGGCAGTCCTTGGCAACAAAATCTATATAGTAGGCGGTGACCTAGACAATAACCTGACAGATAAAATCCTGGTTTTTGATACGGAAACACAGACCCTTGAAGAATTTGCTACCATGCCAGAACCTAGATCGGGAGCCCGTGCCGAAATTGTGAACGACAAGCTTTATATTTTTGGTGGACAGACCGCTTTTTTTACACCACCGGCCAAGGATACCATTTATATTTTTGATCTAAACACTTCTGAACTGACAGTGGAACAATTGCCCACAGCCATCGATTTTAGTTTTACCGGTAGGACACAAAACCTAATATATGTGGCAGGTAGAATAGAAACTGTGTCCCCTGAGAACATGTTATTGGACCGGGAACCTTATTTGGGTGTCTATGATACAAACACAGGTGTTTTTACTGAATTGGAGACCAATCTTTCCAGCCCGAATCTGGAGACCATTCATTCCATGGCTGTTTTTAACGACAAGATTTACGTGGTTTTTGGTCAAGGTCAAGCCCAGGAAGAAGGCCAATTCCAAACTTGGTCCATACTATCGGCGGATATTTGAGTTAGTTTCAATAGCACCTCTTAAATAGAGGTGAATTTAAAAAGCTCCTTGTTGATAACCATTTTGAGTTTCGGGGGAAATCAAAAATAGGAGAAGACAGGGAGCTTTTTTTTTGAATTTTAGTTAATAAGAAGATATTCACACAGGGGTTCAAAAACCATTCACCCACCCGAATTTTTTCTGGATAATGACATCTTTTTCCTGTTCCAAATACTCCAAAAGTGCCAAGGCAACTGGCGACAAATTTTTGGATTTGAGCCAAATGAGGTTCCATGTTGTTGTGATGGGGAGTCCCTGAACGGGAACAATCTTGAGTTCGTTGCTTTTTAAGGCGTTCTTGATGCCGATCAAGGGCATTATGGAACAACCCAACCCGGCAATTACGGCCTGTTTTACCGCTTCGTTAGAAGTAAGCTCCAATTTTTTGGTGACCGAATAGCGGTTTTGGGAAATAAAATACTCCATAGCATTTCTGGTGGCCGATCCAGGTTCCCTGTAAATAAGGGGAATTTTTTCGAATAGGTATTTTTTAGAGACCTTTTTGGGCAATTCCCGATGATAATTGCTTACATAGAACAGTTTGTTGGGCATTAGCTCCACTCCGGAAACACTTAATTTATCGGGAAGTACGGACACCAGGGCGAAATCGACCTCGTTCTCCTCCAAACTTCGTACGACCTTGGTTTTATTGGTCACGTCCATGATCAGCTCAATGCCATCATGTTCCTTGATAAAATCCGACAAAAAATAGGGCATGACATATTTTCCGGTAGATACGACCGATAGTTTCAATCTACCCGAAAGCTTCCCTTGATAGGCCACCGTCCTGTGGTCAATTTCCTGTACCTGTTCCAGGATCCTTTGGGCCGCTTGGGCGATTTCAGTTCCAAAATCGGTTATAAAAAGTCGGCGCCCAACCACTTCCGTTAATGGAATTGGAAATTGATCTTGAAAGTTTTTTAATTGTATCGATACTGCAGGTTGGGTCAAATGCAATTCTTCCGATGCCTTCGTAATGCTTTGTAATTCAGCTATTTTTAGGAATATCTGAAGCTGGTGCAACGTATAGTTCATAAAATATTTTAATGTTTAACATTATAAATATAAATAAAATTTAATGATTTTAATGGTACATCTTTGCACTGTAAAATTTAAAAACGAAATCCATGGAAACCAAAGAATTACCCAAAGTCAAAAAAGAACAAAGAACGATTCAACTAGTGGACGGAACGTTCACCCCCAGCGAGGCATCCGATGTGATAACCGCATTGATCGATGAAAAAATCAATTTTCATAAAATTCAAAGATTACAATTGTGGGAAGGAAATCATAAGTGCAACACCAATGGGCTCGACGGTAGGATCGAACAATTGATGAAGGAAAAACAATTGGCCCGGGAAATCATAAACGAGGCGCGTTCCAAAGGAACCAATATTGCCATCAACGGTACACTAAGTCTAAAATTTGTGGATTGATCCTTCCCTTCTATCCTCATAAACTAACACCAAATAAAATCCGAATTCAAAAACAAAAAAATGCAATTAAGTAAAAAAATAAAGCTTATGCTGCTAGGTTCCCTGGCACTTCTGGTCCTTATTGGGGTATCCTATCTAAACAAGTCCATTTTCTTGGAGCAGATATTGGTTTGCTCCTTCATTATTGGCTTAACCGGCCTTGTGCACCTATTGGGGGACATAAAGAAGATGGAGCAGGACAATGAGAGGGCCGAAGGGAAATCATAAAAAGCAACAGAATGACATCACAATACACAACTTTTCCGACCTTATCAGATAGACAATCAGGCAAAGCCGATGTAACCGGGATGGTGCCTTTTTTATTCTGGATCCTATTCCTTGCCAATGTAGTTTTCGCCCTAGTTAATTTTCCGAATATTCCAGAATGGAGATGGGGCGACTTGTTCAGAACCAATGGTTTTACCCTCCTACTATTCACCACCGTATCATTTTTCAGTGCCATCATAAGTACCTATGCCAAATTCTATTTTAAGGAACGGGGGCAGCGGTCAAAATTCATGGTACTCTGCCTAGCATTTACATTTGCAGTTCTTTTCTTTATCATTTCGGAACATTTGCTGCTGTTACTTCTGGGATGGTTGCTCATGGGCTTGGTCATGTCAAGACTTATTGGCTTCCATGCGGATTGGGGAGAGGCCAAAGAGGCCAAAAAACTGTCCCGAAACTATTTTTTGGTGGGCAGTTTTCTGTTGGGAGTCGGGCTTTTGGTGCCCGCCGCCTACCATAACAGTATCATCTTGAGTGCTTGGACGGACGCCATCTGGGAAACCCCAAAATACATCATGCTGCTTTCCACACTTTGTATCATTACCGCTGCATTGATTCAATCCGCCATTTTCCCATTTCATAAATGGCTCCTATCCTCCATGACCGCCCCTACTCCGGCATCTGCATTGATGCACGCCGGTTTTGTAAACGGATCCGGTATCATACTAACCATATTGGCCCCAATTCTGGTCGCTTCGAATACCCTGGACATGCTGCTCATTATAGGTGGTTTAACCGCTATTATAGCACAGTTTACCAAATTGATCCAAGTCAACGTAAAACAACGTTTGGCATGTTCTACCATTGCCCAGATGGGTTTCATGATTATGCAATGCGGTCTGGGATTTTTCAGTGCGGCCATCGCCCATCTTATCCTCCATGGATTTTATAAGGCATCCTTGTTCCTGTCCAGCGGGGAAGAGGTGGAAAAACTACATCCAAAAGCGCCACCTTCCATCCGTATAAAATGGTATCAGGGCCTGATAGTTCTGGTCTTTAGTCTGATGGGCGCCTATCTTTTCGCCCTTCTCACAGGCAAGGGCATGGCATGGGACAGTGGCATCTTTTTAACACTGATCGCCGCCATTGCGGTGGGACAGATGACCTATAATCTCGTAAAGCAAAACCCGCTTAACGGATGGCAAAAAATAGTGCTACCGCCCGTACTTTTTATATCGGGAATCGCGGTATATGCCCTAGTCTACACTACAGTGACCACCTTCATGACCGGGATGGAAGTTATTGCCGCGCCAACCTCCATCTCACCATTTCAAATGGCATTCGGTATTGTATTCCTAATCGGATTCTTTATCATGAAACTTGGTAGTTACAGAAAGATTCCATGGCTTTATGTCAGACTTTTAAGCTTATCACAGCCCGCTAAAAAAACCTTCCTATCCTTTAAAAACTAAGACAATGAATCATTTGGACATCGATATACTTATAGACAAGGCAACTGAATATGTTGGTAACACATGGCCGCTGTATTCATTTGTGACCTCCAATCCCCTAAGTGGTCTTGAAGGAAAACATTTTTTACGGGCGACACAGGAAGCCGGATCACTTTTGGATGCAGAAATGTTCCCTAAAGCATCGGTGTATAAAAAAGCCTTGGATAACGGGGCCATCGACCCTAACGAAATACAGGAACTTTTAAAGGAGCACGGCTATTCCCAAACGCCGGAGGAGTCCTTAAATATAATGTTCAAAAAGGCCAGCAAGAAAACAGAAAATCAACAGCATGCGCTGGACCAATACATGGTAAAATGGCTTTCTTCCTTTATGGACGAAGGGCTGGCGGAGTGGCAAATGCCCTATAAGCAGGAGGGATTCTTCCATGCTTGGCGAAAACTGGCCCCCTATGATGGCAGTTTGGGCACCGTGCGCCAGACCATGATTCCCAAGACCAGTGACGAAGCCTTGGAAATCATATTGAACGGTCAATCTCAGGAAACAATTTTGAAGGCTTTTACCCAACATTTGGCCGCGCTTCCGGGATGGACAGGTTACATAAAACACAGGGCTACAAACCTTAAAGCCTGGCAACAGGAGGCACCTATCCAATTAAAGGATTATCTTGCGGTCCGACTTTGGGCGAATAAAAAGTTGGGCTTCCCACTTGTAAAAAAGAATGTTTTGGAGAACACCCAGGACCAACGTGCGGGACTTCCCTATGTATGGTTGCTGGCATGGGAGAGATCTTGGCAGAAAGAACTGCTCAAGACGCTGAAAAAATCCGCCATCGATGTTTCCGAAAATAAGGATTCGCGACCGGACGCACAGCTTGTATTCTGTATCGACACCCGATCGGAACTTATCCGAAGGCATGTAGAATCCAGCGGAAAGTATGAAACTTTTGGGTATGCGGGATTTTTTGGAATTGCGATGGATTACAAGAACCCTAAAAACGGCCTGTCACAAAAAGCCTGTCCGCCAATTTTGGACTCTTGTTATGTGGTTACCGAAGAGGCCGATGAAAATCAAGATGCCTCCAAAATGCGTCTGGACCGAAAAAACGAGCTCGGTACTTTTTGGCATTACTTTCTAAAGCGGATGAAAAATATGCTGCCCTCCACATTCGGTTTTGTGGAAGGCTCCGGATTCGTCTACGGACTCAACCTCACAGCACGCACCCTTTTTCCCAAGTATTTATACCGATGGAGAAGTAAAGACCGGAACATTTATGAGGAGGTCTGTAGGCCGGAGATTAAAAACATCGACACTGCCGGTCATCGGGAAATTTCCATCCCCCTGACCGAAAAAGTCGGCATCGTGAAATCGGCCTTTGATTTAATGGGTTGGAAGGACTTTGCGCCCTTAGTGGTTTTTGCGGGCCATGGTAGCCATTCTGCCAACAACCCATTTGGTTCCAGTCTGGACTGTGGTGCCTGCGCCGCAACCCCGGGAAGGCATAATGCCAGGATGTTGGCAAAACTCGCCAATGACAAAGAGGTACGGGAACAGCTGTTCAACCAGCATGGTGTGGACATTCCAAAGTCGACCCACTTCTTAGGTGCGGAACACAACACCACTACGGATGAAATCGTACTTTTTGATTCCGATGTACCAAAATCGCACCATAAAGCTTTGGAGAGTCTAAAAGAAAATTTGAAAAAGGCACAAATTACGGCCACTCAGGAGCGACTGGGACGCACTAAAAATAGTGTTTCCCTGGCGCAATTGAACGCCAGCAACTGGGGAGAGACTAGACCGGAATGGGGACTTGCCAAGAATGCCAGTTTTGTTATCGGTCCACGAAAACTGACACAGAACCATAATTTGGACGGGCGATGCTTCCTCCATTCCTACGATTGGAAAACGGATACCGAAGGAAAGGCCTTGGAAGGTATTATGCAAGGACCCATGGTGGTAACCCAATGGATCAACAACCACTATTACTTTTCTACTGTGGATAACGAAACCTTTGGCGCGGGAACCAAAACCACCCATAACGTTACAGGAAAATTTGGTGTGGTGCAGGGCAATGGTGGGGATCTTAAACGTGGGCTTCCATGGGAATCCTTATTTGAGGAAAAGGATATGCCGTATCATCCACCTTTGCGTTTGACAGTTGTCATTAACGCCCCCATAAACCGAGTGGACAATATTCTAGCAAAGAACGACTCTTTAAAATCCTTGATAATCAATGAGTGGCTCCACCTTGTCATTATGGATCCGGAAACCCATAAAGAGGTATTGTGGAAACCACATCAGGACATAAATACAAAAGTAAAAGATGAAAAAATTTCCAAGCCTACAAACAAGAAGGTGTATGAAGAATTAAGTGTTTGAACGATGGGTCAGGATTTTTAGTTTTAGTATTAGCATCAAAAAAATAAAAATCTGACTCCATATACAAAAGCCACCCCTTGGGTGGCTTTTTTTATTTAATTTAATGTATTTGATTGGCCTTTTTAATTTTTTCAATAAGCCGGTTTAATTGACTTTTTAATTCATTTTCGATGATTTTTGGTTTCAAGCCTATAACCTCTTCCGCAACTTTAACCTTCCTAATTTTGAATGAGTTTTTTGTCGTTTCTTGAAGAGCTTTTTCTATGTGCTTTCTTAGTTCACGAGAAGATATTCCCTTTGTAGATCCATTTCCGTTTTTTTGAATTTTTGCAAATATTTCTTGAGGAAGTTTTATTGTAGATCTAAACTGAACCTTGGCATTTAAATCTTCAACCAAACATCTATCTTCGAATTCACCAGGCTTAATATTAATTTCTGTATTATACAGTTGCTGAATTGCTTCTTTAAAAACTTCCAAAGGAATATAGTTTTCAATTTCACGATATTTCATCAGCCAACAAAAATTACCTGTCTCCAAAAATAATTGCTCTATCTGCTTTTTCTTTGGATTATGGCTTTCGTATTTATTCCTTCTATCACTATCTAAGATAATCCCAAAATTCTGATTAAGTTTCTTAATCAATTTTAATTCTAGCTCCCCGTTATTTATCAAAAAGGACTTATATGTTTCACCTCCATAGTACATAATTGAATAATGAACATCTTCCTTTAAATCTGGAGCCAATTCCGAAATCCAATAATTTAAATATAATTTGTCACTAGGACCCTCGACCCATAGAACATAATTTGTTTGAAACAAGTCACTAGGCTTATATCCTAAATCTTGGATTATTTTTAACTTCTCCTCCTCTAGTTCTAAAAAACTTATAAATGACTGTTTACCAGACTTACTGATTGAATAGAGTGATATACTAGAATCATTTATAAATACATTAGAGTGTGTAGAATAAAAGAATATATGTTTAGAAAATAATTTAAGGGCATTTAACAAGCGTAATTGCCATGCCGGATGTAAGTGATTTTCAGGCTCTTCTATACAAACAATAACTTCTTCATTTCTTTTTAAAAAAATGGGAAATAAAATTGAAATTATGGTTTGCAAACCATCACCCAAATTGTAAATCTCATACTGCTTATCATTCCCCAGTTTGATGTGGAGTACATCTTCATCATATTTGGGTATTAAAGTGACATTTCTCTTAAAAATATGCTCTCCTAAAAAAACTTCAAATTCCTTTATTTCTTTTCTTTGGTTCTCCGTCCCTAGAAGTAATTTTCTAATGTCGTCGTAAATAGATAGACCTGTATAAATTGATAGATTTTGAGCAGTTGTCTTAAAATAATCAAATTTTGTCCTTTCTAAAAAAGAATCTTTATTATTAAATGTATTTGATTCAGTATACTGGATGGGTCTTAAACCCCTTAATATTGGAACGTATAGAGTTTTTACATTTTTATTCAGCAAAAACTGTCTATACTGACTTAGAATGTTGTCTCTTAAATTCCTAAATTGAGTTATCACCTCTTCAAGATGACTTTTCTGATGATTTACTGATAAATCAAAAGCTTCTTCTCCGATATTAGATGATTTTATCGCAAATTCCAAGAATTTAATTGAGTTATCAATAGAAATTTTGTTTATTATTTCAGTATAATTGAATTCGTCTTTGATTTTAAAACCAAGTTGCCTAGAATATCTAATTGCATTCGAATATAATGAAATAAAAGAGCTTCGAATTCTTTTGAATTCGTCTTGGTTAATATCATTTCTAAAAAATTCAAGACCTTCATTTTTATTTACTATTTCCCTTAGCAGCCTGCTTTTACCAGAATTATTCACTCCGACAAAAACATTATTTCTTTTTATTCCAAAAATGAATCCTTCGGTTTTATGTGTTGTAAATTGACTTAACTTATCAGTATTAATTTTTATAGCACCTAACATACTCAAGGAATTATTGAAAAAGGTAAGAATAATTAATTCTAGTTAGAAATCGTTAAATGTAGCTAATATAGTAACAAACTATTATGAGGTTTTTCAATTGTAAAAATCCTCAATAATTTATAATTATTATGCCCGAGAAAAAGTCATTATTTCACATTATAACCGAACTAATAGAAATCTTTTTCAACAGTTCACGAAGCTTAAAACGCGGGCGGACATGGAATCAACACGTAGTTCCTTACGAAGACGCTTGGGCCGTTCGCAGGGAAGGAAACAAACGGATTACCAGCAAGCATAGAAAACAAAGTACGGCGATAAACAAGGCCAAAGCCCTGGCGAAGAAATATAATGCCGATGTCATCATCCATCGGGAGAACGGGGAAATCCGTGATCGTATCAGCTTTAACGATGCCAACCCCAAAAAATAATTTTAGGTAGGTACTCTCCCGTTACTAATAAGTACGAGTGCTCTTTCGGTTCAATCTTTAACTCATTTCGGCCTAGGCCCTAAATCCCGCCATTTTTAAGTTTTTGTTAATAGACATATTCCGCCAAAAGGGGTATTTTAAGCTTTATGGTACAATTACCGCAACCAACTACCCGCAAATCCTTAAAAAATACACCCTTAAAAACAACAAGAACAAAGGGTTTTCTCTTGTTATACATCATTTTTTCCGCAATCGTAATAATAGGCTGTTCTCCTAGGTATACCAACGTTGCAGTACCCATTGACAATGTTCAGGAATTTTCAACTACCGGCAGTATTGTATTAGAGGACGAATGGTGGACTGCCTTTGAAGATGAACAATTAAACACCCTAATAGATAGCGCTTTACATTCTAATATGAATCTGGCCGCCATTTGGGAGCAGTTTAGGGCATCCAAAGCAGTTTTGCGCAGGGAGGCCTCCATCAAATGGCCACAAATAGATGCCTCTGCGCAAACGGCCCGTAATTTTCCGGAACCGGATTTTGTTGGTGGTGAAAACACCCAATTGGGACTCGCCACTTCCTATGAAGTAGACTTATGGGGACGAATCCGTACAGCGGTGCAGGCGGAAAAACTACGGGCAGATGCAAGTCTATTCGATTATAGAACGGCTGCGATAACGCTATCTTCCCAAATTGCCTCAACGTGGTACCAGTTGCTCGTCGCCAAAAAACAATTGGAAATAACGGAAGAGCAGATCGCGGTTAACGAGGATATCATCAAACTCATACGTTCCAGGTTTGTGGGCGGCCAAATTAGGGCCGTTGATATATTACGACAAGCGCAATTATTGGAGAGCACCAAGGAACAGCGTATCATTTTTAGGACCAACGTGGAATTGTTGGAAAACCAGCTTGCCGTGCTTCTTGGAAAACAACCGCAGGAACCTTTGGAACTTGAGTCCCAACCCCTACCCCAGTTAGATGAACTTCCGGAAACGGGACTACCTCTTGAACTGGTTAGGCGGCGGCCAGATTTACAGAGGTCCTATACCTTGTTGCTTGCAGCCGACCGTGATATGGCCTCCGCAGTAAAGAGCAAATACCCAAGACTTTCCTTGAGCGCAAGGGGACAATTGCGTTCCAATAATTTTGACAATCTCTTTGAGAACTGGGCCTATTCCATCGCCGGAAATCTATTGGCGCCTTTATTTTATGGTGGCCAACTCAGTGCCGAAGTGAATCGAACAGAGGCCATCAAACGCCAAAGATTGTATGAATACGGACAGGCTACCCTAACGGCCTTTCAAGAAGTGGAAAACGGAGTCACTAGGGACATCATGCAAAAAGAGCGCCTTGAGAACATCGAAAGGCAATTGGACCTAGCGGAGAAAAGCAACAAGCAACTACGGGTCGAGTTCCTGAACGGTTTTAGCCCGTACCTGGACGTACTCATTGGACTGGATGCAGAGCAACAGTTGCGAAGGGACTACTTGGCCGCACAATTGCAGCAGATTCAGATTCGAATAGACCTGTACCGCGCATTGGCCGGAGGGTTTGAAACGGACCGTGAAATGGAAATTGAAATGGAAATGGAAAAAACAAAACAATTATGACCAACAAAAAAATACTGTGGATTTGTTTGGGGATTTTACTGGCAGGTGTTGCTATCACCACGCTTATTTTCTCAACGGAACCTGAGGCCCAAACCGAAGGTGCCACCGTGGAAACCGCCATGTTGGTCGATATTACGGAAGTGGAACAGGGCACTTTTGAGCCTGTCATCGTGGCCACGGGTACCGTGCAGCCCGTAGAGGACGTTCAGTTGAGTCCGCTGGTGCCCGGTCAAATAATTAGAAGAGATCCTGCCTTCACACCCGGTGGCTTCGTAAAAAAGAACCAAGTATTGCTGCAGATAGATCCATCGGACTATGAAAACACACTTGAGCTTAGAAGAAGTGAGCTGATGCAATCCCAAACATCCTTGGATACCGAAATGGGTCGGCAACAAATTGCATCCCAAGATCTCCAGCTTATTGTGGACGATTCCTTATTCGGAAGTAATCCCTTATCTGAAGAAGAACGCCAACTGGTACTTAGAAAACCGCAGCTAAATGCTGTAAAGGCGACCATTGAGGCTTCCAAGGCTTCGGTAAAACAGGCCCAACTTAATTTGGAAAGGACCACCATACGAGCACCTTTCGATGCCCATATCCTTACCCAAAATGTTTCTACGGGTTCGCAAGTTTCCCAAGGGGATAATCTAGGTAGAATCGTTGGCACCGATTATTATTGGGTGAACGCCACGGTTCCCGTTTCCAAACTTCAATGGTTGAAATTTCCACAGAATAGTGCTGAAAAAGGGTCCCTAGTTCGGATAGAAAATTCAACAACCTGGCCCAGCGGTTCCTACAGAGAGGGCTATTTGGACCGACAAATTGGGGCCTTGGATGGCCAGACACGCTTGGCTCGGGTTTTGGTCCGTGTGGAAGACCCCCTGGGTCAAAAGTCCATTTCTGAAGACATGCCCATGCTTATCATAGGTTCCTTTGTACAAGTGTATATCAATGCAACTCCCATTGAGAATGTCGTCCGTTTAGATAAAGGTCTTGTCCGTACGGGCGAGACCGTTTGGGTGATGAAAGACCGTAAATTGGAAATACGGGAGGTGGATGTTGTCCTCACGGATGATCGGTATGCCTATATATCAAACGGATTACAAACAGGTGACAAGGTGGTCACCACGGATCTAAGTACCGTAAGCAATGGCATCGGCCTTCGTACGGAAGGACAGGGTACTACGGAAACAACAGAATAAAATCGCATGGAAGAAAAAGAAAAAACAAAAAAAAAGCGTCCCAGAAAAGAAGGTGCCATAGCCTATATGGCCCGTAATTCCATTGCTACCAACTTATTGATGTTATTATTGCTGGGCGGTGGGATATTCACCATGTACACCATCCAAAAAGAGGTTTTCCCGGAGTTTCAATTGGATTTTGTGGAAGTATCGGTAGCCTACCCGGGTTCTTCCCCTGCGGAAGTGGAACAGGGAATTCTACAGCCTGTGGAAGAGGCGGTCCGTGGAGTCAACGGCATCAAGGAAATCGTATCGGAGGCCCGGGAAGGGTCCGGACAGGTAACCATAGAGCTGGTGGCCGGGACCGAAAGAATGAGGGCCTTTCAGGACATCGATCAGGCCATTAACCGGATCCGCACCTTTCCCGATGATATCGAGGAACCCGAAGTGGCCTTACAAAACAGGCAACGCGATGTGATACAAATCGGCTTATATGGCAATGCCGATATCTGGACCTTACGGCAATTGGCAGAGCGGCTCAGGAACATATTACTGAACAATCCGGAGATTACCCAAGTGGAATTGGGCAATGTGCCCGAATATGAAACACGTATCGAAGTACCCCGACGCAATCTTCAAAAGTACAATCTTACCCTGGGTCAAATTGCGAATATCATCCGGCAAAGTAGCAACGACGTTCCCGCAGGGGCCGTTCAGACCCAAAGTGGAGAGATTTTACTGCGTATGCAGGAACGAAAGCAATGGGCCGAGGAATATGGGAACATCACCATCGTTTCCTCTCCAGACGGTGCCAACCTCCTTCTCAAGGACATTGCAACGATTACAGATGGTTTTGAGGAAGTAGGTTTCCATGGGCAGTTCAACCAAGAAAATTATGTGGAGCTGCGTATTTTTAGGATTGGAGATCAGTCCCCGCTAAAAATAGCGGAGGAAGTCCAAGGAATCTTGGACGACTTTCAATTACCTCCGGGTATAAAATATAGAACGGATAGCAACCGCGCCGCCGACTACGAAGAGCGACTTTCCCTTTTGACCGAAAACGGCGTTCTTGCCATCCTTATCGTCCTTGTCATACTGACCTTGTTCCTGGAATACCGATTGGCCTTTTGGGTCATGATGGGAATGACCGTTTCCTTCATTGGTGGAATGATTTTACTACCATTGATCGGCATAAGCGTAAATATGATATCCATGTTCGGTTTTTTGGTCGTTTTGGGTATAGTGGTAGACGACGCCATCGTGGTGGGTGAAAATGTTTATGAGTATAGACAAAAGGGTCTCAGCCCAATGCAAGCGGCAATTGCGGGAACCAAGGATGTATCGCTACCTGTCACTTTCAGTATTGTAACTACGATTATTGCCTTTGTGCCCTTGCTTTTTATGCCAGGGGAAACGGGCAAATTTTGGCAACCCTTGCCTGCGGTTGTAATCGTTATTCTTGGGGTTTCCTTGATCGAGGCACTTTTCATCCTTCCCTCCCATTTGGCCCACCTTAAAAAGGAACAGAACAAAAATAAATGGGTTCGTAAACTGGAAGGTTGGCAGCGGACCTTTGCTACAGGATTTGACAATTTCATTGAAAATAGGTACCGACCCGTTTTGGACAAATGCCTCCAGTATCGCTACATTACCCTATGCTCGGCCGTGACCTTATTATTGATCGTTGGCGGATACGGTTACAGTGGTCATATGGGAATGATCATGATGCCGGAAGTCGCTGCGGATGAAATAGAGTGCGGGGTACGGTTACCTGTTGGAACTACGCCAGATCAAGCGGCCAAGGTCGCGAAGGAAATCTCCGATGCCACACAGCGAATGTTCGAGGAGCATAATCTATACGAAGTAGCCGAGGGAATAAAGACCAACGTTAGGGGACAGAACTTTATCGATGTGGAAATTGTAATGCTACCCCCGGACCAGCGTGATATCACGGCCGGGGAAATGATCGCCCTTTGGCGGGATAATATTGGTGATATTCAAGGCGTGGACCAAATTACCTTTGAGGCGGAACGTGGACCGGGCGGGGCCCGGCAGGCAATCAGTGTGGACCTTAGTCATTCGGATATCGATGTGCTGGAAAGGGCAAGTGCCAGTTTTGTGGAGCGTATGAAAGAATTTTCCAATACGCGCGATGTTACGGACAATTATAACAAAGGAAAGCTGCAATATGATTTTAAGCTCCTTCCACAAGGGCGAAATTTGGGCCTTACCTCCGATGAGATTGGAAGACAAGTGAGGGATGGATTTTTTGGGGCCTTGGCCATGCGACAGCTTAGGGGCATGAACGAAATCGAGGTTCGGGTAAAACTTCCATTGGAGGAGCGTAAGGATATAAAGAATCTACAGGATTTTCTTATCCGCACTTCAGACGGTATCGAAGTACCCCTAATGGACGTGGTGGAAGTTGAGGAGCGCGAAGCCTTCACCAGCATCAATCGACGGGACGGTAGAAGGGTCGTCAATGTGGGTATGGACGTAGAACCGGCCAATTCCGTGAGTCGGGTATTGGCATCCATGCAAGAAGAAGTCCTACCACAACTGCGGAGTGATTTTCCGGGTACCACATGGACCTTTGAGGGTAGTCAGGCAGATATGCGGGAAAGTACCAACACTTTAAAAGCTGGGTTTTCCATTGCCATGCTCTTGATCTATGCGTTATTGGCCATCGCTTTCAGCAGTTATACACAGCCATTGATCGTGATGACCGCCATTCCTTTTGGAATCGTGGGTGCGGTCATAGGACATATTTTGTTGGGCTATGACCTTTCCTTGGTAAGTCTTATGGGCGTCATTGCGCTCTCCGGGGTGGTAGTGAACGACTCGCTCATCATGATCGATTTTGCCAACAAACGCCGGTTGGCCGGAGACTCCATTTACGAGTCCATCCATGAAGCGGGACTTCGTAGGTTCCGGCCCATTATCCTAACCACGATGACCACGTTCGGTGGTTTGGCACCTATTATTCTGGAAACATCCAGTCAGGCTTTTTACTTGATACCGATGGCCATTTCATTAGGTTTCGGAATTGTTTTTGCCACAGCTATTATATTGGTAATCGTACCTTGTCTTTACTTGATTCTGGAAGACATCAAACTACTAAGAAAAAGAGGCCGTACGGTAAAACGGGTCGATGTACTGGAGGCCTAGGGACCGTCCATTAAACGGAACGTTCGGGTTATAAAAATTGGCTTTTGCACAACATAATGTCGGAGTCTTCCCATACATTGTATTCATAAAAAAATGATATCATGGACAAAGATGAATTATTAGGGAAGGAACTGAGTAACCTCTATGCCATTTCAAAACAGGTGAACCATTTTTTCAACGGTAGCAAAATCGGGTTTTTGAACGAACGACGAAAAACAATGCTGGAAGAGTACCTAAAGCTTAGTTGTAAATATGAAAACGACATCGCCGAATCACTTAGGCACATCAATGTAAATCCGGGTAATACGACGGATTCCATCGTACAGGAGATTACGGAGAACTTGCAAGAGATCCTTTCAGAATCCGGAATCAAAAAGGATTCCAAGCAACTGAGCTATATGATGTCCTTAAACCGATTGATAAGTTATCACGTGGCAAATATTGAGAACATCGGCTTTTTGCTGAACGAGGTGGAACTCAAAAACGCTTCTTAAAAGTTTGAAGAACTATAGGTACCCAGAAACATTTTCTTTAGTGAGCACATCTATGGGCAGTAATCTGTTTTTGGGCATCTCCCGCTGGTAGAGCAGATATTCCGTTACTATAGATATGCCGTGATAGCCTTGAAGTTTCGGGTTTTGGTTAAGTAGTATATCGATGGTGCCTTCCCTTAAAAGTTCGATATTTTCGGGAATCATATCATACCCAATAATTTTGACCGATGGGTGTTTTCTTAGGAGGTCCTCAGCTACATGGGTCTTTGAATTGGTTATGAACAATCCATCGGTCTTGCTTAATTTATGATCCAATAAGCCCATATCCAATTCGGCTTCAAACCGGATAATCTCAAAGGTACTTGAAGCGTCCCTTTCACGGAAATAATCCAAAAAACCGATTTCCTTTTCCTCTACATGGGTGGCATTTTCTGTCTGTACACCTATATGGAGTATCAAAATAGTTCTTTTGGGTGCTACACTCCGGGTCAAAATATCCATAAAATAGGCGGCGGTACGTCCACTCATGAAGTAATCCTGACCTATAAAGCAGCCATAATCAACATCCTTTATTGGGGAGTTCAAAAGAACAAAGGGGATTTTCCTTTCCTCGAGTTCTCGGTATAGATTGAAACAGGTATCCGTAAAAAAAGGAACAATGACCAGGGCATCGGGGCTATTTTGTAGCACGGAGCTAAAATTTTGGTAGTAGGTATCGGCCGTACTTCCCATGCGAACGGACGAAATACGAATCCCAAAAGGCTCCAACTCCGCATAGGCATCCATCACGCCTTGATGCATTTGCTGCCAGTACCGATCATTTGTGTAGTCTGGCGTAAGCAGCCAAATCGTAAATGACCGATGGTTCTTTAAGGTCCTGGCGATCAAATTGGGACGGTAATCAATACGTTGCAGTACTTCCTCTACCTTCCTTCTGGCCTTCTCCGAAACCTTGCCGCGATTATTGAGAACACGATCTACGGTTCCCCGGGATACATCGGCCATGGAGGCGATGTCCTTTATGGTAAAGTTTCTTTTATCCATTGCTCGTTCAACGTAAAATCTGGACCGAAAAAGGTGTTTAATCGGTCATGTGAAAGATTATGGAATAACCGTTAATACGTATCCTTTATCCAGTTGTACGGTTTTCTTTTGACCCAATTGCCCCGGGTAAAATCCGGAAAATCCTGGGGTTCGCCATTGTTGGCGATGGATAGTTCTGACAATGGGGTTATGGCACTCCAGGCCGCAGCGTCATAGGCGTCCATGGGCGGAGCGATATTGGCCTTGGCCGATTCCACAAAGGCATTGATCACAAAAAAGTCCATACCGCCATGGCCCGCGCCGGTGGCGTATTCCCCATATTTAACCCAAAGTGGATGGTCATATTTTTTGAGCCATTCATCCGCGGCGTCCCAGCGGTGAGGTTGGGACTGACCCTCGATATAGATGCGGTTTCCGTCCACTTCCCAGAGGCCGTTCGCCCCTTGTACCCTAAAGCCCAAGGAATAAGGTCTGGGCAGGTTGCAGTCGTGGGTAACGATGATGGTCTCCCCGTTCGAGGTATCGATGGTGGTGGTAATCACATCGCCCTGCTTCCATTTCAATTTGGCGTTTGGATGGTCCTCACCGCCCTTTTCCACGATATAGTTATGCAACCCAATGGCCTTTGTGGCATGGGATGTAAGCGAAACAAACCTGTTCCCCCTGTTGATATCGCACATCGCGGCAATGGGTCCCACGCCATGGGTGGGATATACATCGGCATTTCTCAACAGGGAATGTTGCGTACGCCATCTGGCCTCGGAAATTCCCTTTTCGCCAAATTCGGCCCCAACACCGTAGGGTTCCTTTCCATCGTTGAACTTAACGCCCCGTAAATCATGCTGATAGCCGCATCTAAAATGTACCAGCTCCCCAAATACATTTTGACGGACCATGTTCAATACCGCCAAGATATCCCTACGATAGTTTACGTTCTCCAAAATCATCATATGGGTTCCCGTACTCTCATGGGTATTTACCAAATCCCAGCACTCCTCCATGGTGTTCGCTGCGGATACTTCCAATCCTGCATACTTTCCGGCCAGCATGGCATCCTTGGCCATTCGTGTGTGCCATAGCCATGGGGTCGCGATGATAACGGCATCCACCTCTTTAAGCTCCAAAAGATTTCTATAATCCAAATCGCCCTTACTGAATACCTGTGGTTTGGCACCCCCTTTTTCAGAAATCATCTCCAGGGCAATCTTTACACGGGCTTGGTCGATGTCACAAATAGCGGTTACCAAAACATCGTTACGTTGCAATAAGTTACTCAGGTGATTGGTTCCTCGTAGCCCTACCCCGATCATACCCACCCTGAGCTTTTGGGCAGAAAAGTTCATTCCCATGGAAAACTGTGGCCAAAGGGCCGCACCTGTGGCCGCAAGGGAAGTGGATTTGATAAAATTTCTTCTGGATTTTGATTTCATTTTGATAAGATTTTAGATTTTAAAATGGGTCGAATTTTGGATGCGCAATCCGGCATCGACCTGTATGGGATATGCCTCCTTGGCCCCAACGGAGAGGAGGGCTTCAACTATTTTACCTTCTGTTCCGGGTTCCGTAAGAACCACGATACTTCCTCCGCCACCGGAGCCCACAATTTTGGCACCGTAGGCACCCTGTTGTAAAACGGCATCGATCATGGCATCTATTTTAGGTACGGTAATCTTCAATTTATCCCTTAAAATGATATGATGGGCGGTCATCAACCTACCTATTTCGGGTAGGTTAAGATTCGGTTTTTGAAATTCCAATAATGCCTTTTGGGTAATATCATGGTTTTCAATGGCCGCTTCAAAATAGGGTACCAATTCCATTGGTAGAATCGAAGTATATTTTTTTAGGTCCGAAATAGTGGCTTTTTGAATATTGAAATCCGGAAATTTATCCGTTACCCGTTGAATGGATTTTAGGGCGTTCCCCTTTACCCTTGCCAAAAGTCCCACCGTTTCTTTTGGAACCCCTGATACGCCCGTTACCATCCCTTGCAGTTGAGAACCGATGGTCTGGCATTCAAAAGGCGGATTTGTTTTGATATGTAACACGCCACCCACGCCAATGCTGAAATGGTCCATCATTCCGCCCGGTTCCTTATGTTCCAAAATTTCCGCCCAATAGCCCAATTCCGCCAAAAATTCCTTGGTTACCGGTCTATCCAGGCCAAAGGCCTCCACCAAAAAATAAATCCACGCCAGCAAGACCGCCGAGGAACTGGAATTTCCGGAATTAATGGGAATATTTCCCGTAATTTCCACATTATACCCTTGGACAGGAACACAGCCTTCCCGTTTTAAAACGCGAAGTGCCGACCCAAAATAATCACGGGGTTCCAATGTTTTGAATTCCTGAGAAATGGGGATAACCCTTTTGGAATCGATATCCTCCATCTGAATTCTAAAAACCCCATTCTCATTGGGTGTTGCCTTCAAAAATATATACCGATTTATGGCACAGGCAATTACCGGAAGCCCCAGATAATCCTGATGGTCGCCAAAAAGGCAGGTCCTCCCGGGGGCCACAATATGTATTCTCGTATCCAACAAGGTTCAATTTCTTAACGTTACGCTCATTGCAAAGTCTAAAATCCGAAGCCATTTTCCACGATATTAAACTTCAATAGAACAATGATACAAAAAATGTGTTCGAGCACAAAATAAAATTTCAAGCAATAAATCACGGTTCGGGGCAAGGTTTGGTCTCCATACGTAGCAATCTTAATGGTTTTAAATCAGCGGTTTGGAACCAAGGGAAAGACGTACACTGTTAAAAACCTGTTGATTAAAAAGAAGCGAACGGTATCAATATTTATTTATATTTGAAAACCGACCATCTTTACCGATGATAAAAAATATCAAAACCATGTTCAGTAACATGAACGACTCCACCCGCGAGGCAGCCCTTACCTGTCTTTGCAATGAGTTCAAATTGAACGACAAGCGGTTTATCAAAAAAAATTGGATGATCGGTGGTAGGATTCCGGAGGAATATCAGGAGAGAACGGTCGTCATTTTTCAAAACCTGTTGCGGGAACAAGCCATAAAGGTTCGGGAAATAGAGGTGAAACTTTAAAAAAAATCCCTTTTGTCAATTGTCCTTACTTACGTCCAGGGTTAGCATCGTTACCATCGCTTTTCCGCTATTCGAAATTCAAGGCGGCTCCGGGCATTTTGATATCGTCACTTTGTAAACCCAATAGTTGAAGAATTGTTGGCGCTATTTGATTGCTGAACAACTGTTCGTTTGTCGTAACCTCCCCTTTTGCCTTAACTCCCTTTCCAAAAGCGATCAACCAAACACTTCCGGCACCTGCTATTTCCGATCCATGGCTTTTCCACGTATCCAAGGGTTGTGTCCCGCGTCCATGGTCCGTTGTGATTACAAAAAGCGTATTGTTCTTATAAAAACTGTCGGATTGTGTAAAATCCCACAACTCTTTTATAAAGGTATCGGTTGTATGGGCCGATTTCAAATAAGCTCCGTAATCCCCATCATGGGCAAAGTCGTCCGTTTCCCCATAAGCGATATATACCACTTTTGGGTGGTTTTTTTTCATTTCTTCCAATGCGAAATAATGCGTAAAAGCATCCAACCTAACAGAGCCCCACGGACTTGGCACTTTTGGTTGCAATTCGTTCAGGAATTTTTCCCGCTCTGTGATATCGTCACCTTTGGCAACATCAAAACCTGCATTGACCGGAACCCCTGAACGTTCCTCATTGATGATATACGGGAATACGTCCCAACTCCCAAAGGCGGCCACTTTGCCGTGGTATCGTGTATCACTGTGGGCAATTTCCAAAAATGTCCTATTGGGATTTGGAATCTTATCATTACTTGTAATACGGTCGTCATCGGCCTTTCCGGTCAATATCTCGTTGTACCCCGGGTAGGAAAACCACATCGCATTGGTCAAATCCACCTTGCTCCCATGATTTCGGTTTCCATGAATCCGTCCAATGGACGCTACGGTGTTCCAAACAAAGGGTAGAAGGGCCTTACGTCGCTCCATTGGGGAACTCCTCCAAAACAGTTTCCGTAACTCCGTAGTATCATGGACATAGTCGCTATGGGCTACCAAGAGGGAATCCGCACCCGAGAACAGCTCCTGCCAGCGAAAACCATCCAGGCTTATCAGAACTATGTTGGCTTGACCCTCTTGTGCCTTGGCCAAGCCACCGGCTAGGACTATAAAAAGAAGAAGCATCGGGATTTTTATGTTCATCGTATTTCAATTTTATTTCTTCTCAAACTTCCGCCTAAAACTAGCCAAAATATGCTTTGGACCTCGGTTAAAAAGTTATTAACAATCTATCTTAATAACTTTATGCGTGCATTTCATCGAAAAAATTGCTCTTTTAATCGTGAAAATAATTTCAAAATCTATTTTTGGCCGAACCAATTGACCAAATGCCCATTTACTGATAGCAATTTAAATGAAAATACGCCTTTCCAAGTTCCCTACCCTAGCACTACTTGCTTTTGTTCTAATTATATTTTCAACCTCCTGCAACAAGGAAACGGACTTGGTTTCTGAATTTGTTATCAAAGACAGTACGACGTCAATCGACCAAAACGATACGGGTAGGCTAGCAGAAATAGATACAGTAGAGGAGTCAAATTAATCAAGAAACCTTTTTGGTGCAGCAATCGTCCTTTTCGCGGACTTCTTTTTCCTTTCTTTAGATTACCTTAGTGGGAAACATTTTCTATGCCTTCCCCATTTAAACGAAACATTTCACTTACCGGTGACACACGATTGACCGGTATCTCACTGACAGACTCCAAGGAATTTGCCGCAGGATTTCCAGGGATTAAAGTGGCGATTCAGCATACTTTTAAGGAAATGGGGGCTTTGGAAGCCTTGGGCACGCTTTCCAAAATGAACCAAAAGGACGGATTCGACTGTGCCGGATGTGCGTGGCCCGATCCGGAAAAACCTTCCAAGCTTGGCGAATACTGTGAGAACGGGGCAAAGGCCCTTGCGGAAGAGGCTACATATGAAAAAGTGGACGCCGATTTTTTCAAAAAACACAGCGTTGAGGAAATTTCCACATGGTCCGACTTCCATATTGGAAAAAGTGGCAGATTGACCCAGCCCATGATTTTAAGGGAAGGAAGTATCCACTACGAACCCATTTCCTGGGATGCCGCCTTTGACAAGATTGCCGTACATCTAAAATCCTTGGCATCCCCGGACGAAGCTATTTTTTACACCTCGGGACGCTCGAGCAACGAGGCGGCGTTTTTATACGGACTCTTTGTGCGTGCCTTTGGCACCAACAACATGCCGGATTGTTCCAACATGTGCCACGAAAGCAGTGGCGTTGCCCTGTCCGAAACCTTGGGCATTGGCAAGGGATCTGTAAAATTGGAGGATTTTGACGAGGCCGAAGTAATCATCGTTATGGGCCAAAATCCGGGTACAAACCATCCTCGAATGCTGTCCGCCCTGGAAAAATGTAAAAAGAACGGCGGAAAGATCATCAGTATCAATCCTTTGGCAGAAGCCGGACTGATCCGGTTTAAGGACCCGCAATCCCTATCCGGGATTACCAAAGGGACTTCCCTTACGGATATCCATCTTCAGGTAAAAATCAATGAGGACGTGGCCCTGCTCAAATTGTTACTGAAAAAGTTGGCCCATCTGGAACGAAGTGGCAAAACCGTGTTCGACCACAGCTTCATTGAAACCTATACCGAGGGATTTGATCAACTCCTAAAGGATTTGGAACGATACTCCGAAAACGAACTTTTGGAACGTTGCGGTATTCCCGAAGAAACGATTGACGAAGCGGTTAGCTTGCTAGCGAAAAAAAATAAAATCATCATCTGTTGGGCCATGGGTCTTACCCAGCATAAAAATGGCGTGGACAACATTAAGGAATGCGTGAACCTCCTTCTCCTAAAAGGAAGTCTGGGAAAACCGGGCGCCGGAACCTGTCCGGTAAGGGGTCACAGCAACGTCCAGGGAGACCGCACGGTGGGCATCATGCACCATGTTTCAAAGGAACTGAACCAAAGTATTGAAAAGGTATTTGGCTTTACACCACCTAACAAAGAAGGCTTGGATACGGTAAAGGCCCTTGAGGCCATGCACGAAGGAAGGGCCAAGGTGTTCATTGGGCTGGGAGGAAATTTTGCATCTGCCGTGGCCGATACCCACTATGCAGCGGAAGCACTTCAAAATTGCGACCTAACAGTTCAGATAAGTACAAAACTGAACCGGAGTCATTTGATTACTGGCAAGACCGCGTTGATATTACCAACATTGGGTCGGTCCGAAAAAGACAATTCCAACGGAAAAGAAAGATTCCTGACCGTGGAAAATAGTATGGGTAAAGTGCACAGGACCAAAGGAGTGCTACAACCAAAATCGGAACATTTAAAAAGCGAACCGGAGATAATTGGGGGTATTGCAAATGCGTATTTTAAAAACCAGCATCCCGTAGCGTGGGAAGTTTTGGGCAAGGATTATGATAGGGTCCGAGAAAAAATGTCCGAAACCCTGATAGGTTTTGAATCGGTTCAAAAAGATTCCAAAGGATCCGGTTATTATTTACCAAATAACGTTAGGGAGCTGGATTTTAGTAAATTGGAACATGGAAAAGCCAAATTCAGTCTTTGCAAAATGGCGTCACATGAACGTAAGCCAAATGAATTCCTACTGATGACGATACGGTCGCACGATCAGTTCAACACCACCATTTACGGCCTAAACGACCGGTACAGGGGTATACAGAACGAACGCCGCGTACTTTTTATGAACCCCAAGGACCTCGAGCAATTCGGCTACAAAACCTTGGATATAGTGGATTTGGTAAGCAGCTACGATTCGGTAGAGCGACGTGCCAAGAAATTCCTAGTGGTTCCGTACAACATTCCGCAAGGGAATTTGGGTGCCTATTTCCCGGAAGCGAATATGGTGGTTCCCCACAACCACTACGCGGATAAAAGCAACACCCCCATCAGTAAATCCATTATCGTCCATTTGGAACGATCGAAATAAGTATTTCCTATCGATGCCCTATCCCCCTTTCCGTAAATTGAACTAACTTTAAAGTGGCCTTTTCCAATCGCTATTTTGTACTGCATCGTAGACATAGAAACCACCGGAAACGGAATCAAGGGTAACAGTATTACCGAAATATCCATCTTTAAATACGATGGGCATGAGGTGGTGGATGAATTTACCTCCTTGGTAAATCCGGAATGTGAGATACCCTTTTTCATTACCGGACTTACGGGGATTGACAACGATATGGTGCGAAATGCTCCCAAATTGGCCGAAATAGCTCCAAAAATCCTGGAGATTACTTCAGATGCCATTTTTGTGGCGCACAGCGTCAATTTTGATTACAATGTCATCAAAAACGAGCTACAGCTCCTTGGACTCGAGTTTTCAAGAAGGAAGCTTTGCACGGTACGGTTGTCCAGAAAACTGCTTCCCGGGTATCATTCCTACAGTCTAGGAAAACTATGCTCCGCCGTGGGGATACCCCTTTCCAACAGACACCGGGCCCGTGGTGACGCCCATGCCACCATGCTTTTGTTCCATAAACTGTTACGGTCCCACGATGCCGAAAAAGTATTTAAGTCCTTCCTGAACGCGAAATCACAGGAAGCTACGCTACCCCCTTCCCTGCCCAAAAGCGAATTTGAAAAGTTACCCGCCACGCCGGGCATTTATTATTTTAAGGATGGTAAGGGACATATTATTTATGTGGGCAAGGCCATCAACATTAAAAAGAGGGTGTTGGGACATTTCTACGATAAATCCACCAAGGAAATTGCGTTGTGCAATGAAACGGCCTATTTGGACTTTGAGGAAACCGGGAACGAATTGATCGCGCTTTTGTTGGAATCTGCGGAAATCAAGAAGCACTATCCAAAATTCAATCGCGCCCAGAAACGAAAAATTCAGCAGTACGCCCTATTTAGTTATGAGGACCGCAACGGAATCCTGCATTTGGCCTACAACAAAATCAACATGGCACCCAATCCGTTGCTGGTGCTATACAGTATTTCTGAATGTAGGACCTTTTTGGAAGCACTGTGCGAAAGCTTTGGGCTCTGTCCAAAATATTGCCACCTACAGGATAATGTGGACACCTGTTCTCATTTTAGGATAAAAAATTGCATCGGGATATGTTCCGATATTTATCATTTGGAAGTATACAATGCGCGGGTACGGAAGGCCATAGATTCACTTGGAGAAACAAAATCGGACTTCGCCATTAGACTTAAAGGGAGAAACCCAGAAGAGAACGGTTTTGTGCTGGTACGGGAGAACCTGTATACGGGATACGGTTTCGTACCCAAAGACACACCCCTTAGTACCCAGGATGATTTTGAATCCTATCTTACCAGGCAGAAAAACACCTTGGAAACGCAACGTATTGTGGAAGCCTTCGTTAGGAAAAGTTCGAAAGGCATTCTGAGCTTTACGAGAGCGGAGACCTATTGAATACGGTCAGTCCTTTAATTTGTGATACATCTTGATCACAAAAAACAACCAAAGGACAAAAACAATCCCTACGATGATGGAATAAATCAATACTACCTCCACTATTTCCTGTACTTTAAATAGTTCATAAAGCCCAAGATAGTAGGTGCCCAAAATGCAATGAATATGGCCTCCAGCTTTTGTCCTGTCAGGAACATGACCTCGGATACCACTATAATGGAAAGCACGACTAGGAGCATAATACAATTCATTACCCCTATACGTTTGATAAAACTCTTCAGCATACTTTAAATAAATTGAAAGCAAAGGGAACAGAAACTAACCCTCCCCTGATTCCGGTTTATTTAAATGTACGAAAATATGTGTTCAATCAAAGGGATTACCCTAAGACTGTTTTCCCTTTCCGCTGTTCATAAGTCTAAGGGTGACCACAACAAGGGCAATCACCACAGCGGCAAAAACGCCGATCATGATAATCCCGTTGCTCCAGTTTACTAATGGCAGTATGGTTTTCATAAAAATTCAGTTATATAGGTTGTACTATGGCATTTCTTAAAAGGCTTTATAAACCTTCAAATAATTGCTTAAAAATACGTTGGAGGAATATACAATTTTATGATTTCTATCATAAAGCCCATTTTCTTGAAAAAACCTTACCGTGCCCTTTTGTTTTCATGGGCCACCCTCGCCCCAAGTTGGGACAATTGATTGGCATTATCAAAATAATCGACAGCCTCCTTGGTGGTTACAAAGAGAAATTCCTTTTGAAGTTCATTGATGATATTGGTGGTAAAAATGATGTCGCGCATGGGCCCGATAGCACCTGCAATATAGAATTGCAGCCCCATTTCATGGATTTCATGGATGAGCTTGGAAAGCACGTCCGCACCCGTGGCATCGATGTAGGTCATGGCCTCGGCATTCAAAATGACCGCCTTTAGATCGGACCCCTTTCCTTTGATTTGCTTTAGCATCTTCTTTTTGAAATAGCCTGAATTCCCAAAATAGAGCTGGGAATCGAACCGAACAATCAATAAATCCTTACGGATTATGACCTCATCGTTAAACCGATTGATGTTCTTATAATAATCGGACCCCTTCAGATTGCCCAACTCCGCAAAGTGGGGCTTGGAGGTTCGATACACCATCAGCAATAATGATAGCAGCGTTCCCACAACGATTCCTTGGGTAATCCCGATAAAAAGGGTAATCAAAAAAGTAAGCAACAACACCCCGAATTCATCCTTGCGGTCTACCCATAAGTACTTGGCATAGTCCAAATCTATTAGCCCAAAAACGGAAACCATAATAATACTTGCCAGTACCGTATTGGGCAGGTACTGGAAAACAGGTGTAAAAAACAACAGCGTAAGCACAACCAAGACCACACTGAAAAAGCCCGCTAAATTGGTTTTGGCACCTGCTTCCTGATTGATGGCCGACCTGGAAAAACTGGCCGTGGAAGCATAGGATTGAAAAAAAGAACCTAGGATATTGGATGCCCCCAAGGCAATCAATTCCTGATTGGCATCTATGGTCTCTTCCCCGCTTTTCTCTTCCATAGCCTTACCTATGGATATGGTCTCCAAGTAACCTACCAAGGCCAATGCAACGCCCATGGGCCAAAGGCTTTTTATATTTTCAAAGGTTATTTTGGGAAGGTCAAAGGAGGGTAAGCCTTTGGAAACTTCGCCCACCAACTTCATATCGTATGCAGCCAAACCAAAATAATAAACGGCCAGTATGCCCAATACGACCACTAAAAGCACTGCGGGAAAGCTTTTTTTCCATTTTTTAAATCCCAGAATCAGTACAATACCTAGAATGCCCAATCCCAAATCATAGGGGTTGGTGTTCCCCAGCTGCTGCCATGTCAAGGCTACAATTTCATGAAAATGATTGCTATTCGGGACAGGGATTCCCAGCAAGTGCTTTAGCTGACTTACCATAATGATAATGGCGGCAGCCGAAGTAAATCCGCTGATAACAGGCTTTGACAGAAAATTGACCAAAAAGCCCATCCTGAATATGCCCAGAAGTAATTGTACAGCCCCAACGATCAACACCAACACGACCGCCAAAGCAATATAGTCCGCAACATTGCTTATAGCGAACGTTCCCAAAGCCGCGGCTACCAATAGGGAATCCATGGCCACGGGCCCCATGGCCACTTTGCGTGAGGTGCCTAAAAACACATAGGTCAACACGGGAACCAAGGCGGTGTACAAACCATAGACTGGAGGCAAACCGGCAATCATGGCGTAGGCCATACCTTGCGGGACCAAAACTATGCCCACGGTAAACCCTGCGATCAGGTCTTTTATAAAATAGGCCTTTTTATAGGTAGTAGCCCATTCCAAAAATGGTAGAAAACGGTTCACGTTTCAAAAGTAAACAAATCCCACGTGGCAAAATTAGGTAAGACCAAAGTTAGAGAAGCAGTCCCACCGAATAACACATATACATAGTAAGCCCTGAAAGGGCGAGGTACGTGGAAAGGCACAAGCACGGATGCTTGCGCCAGCGGAGGGGGTTTAGGTATCCTTATTTATAATATTCAATTTTAACTTTTGTGTCCTTGTATTCAATACAATTTTGATTTTGGTCGAATTTTAAACAGTTATATTGAGTCGAACCCCATATACTCTCATCAGATAAGCTGATGATGGTTTCTTTAAATATTCTTTTTTCCTGGTATTCAAGAGCAATTTTAAACGAAGTATTCGATTGATAATAGTTTTGTTTACTTAGTTTACCGTTGCCCTCGTATAAATACTCAATGATTTCATAAGGAAAGATATTGTAACGCACATTCGTAGTATCGGACAAAGACTTTTCCCATGCCCTATATTCCGTTTGTCTATAAAGTTTCCTTTCATTGTTCAGTTTGTTTTCAAATATTGACCTCATTGTAAGCTTTTTTTCACCATCATAATACCCTTTTGAGATTAATAAATTGTTTTTGTCATACGAAAAGAGAATCGTTTGGCTTAATTCATTGGAGCTGTATTCTCTTTGTTCCGCAATCATTCCACTTTTATTGAAAAAGTATTCATTATCAATAATTGCAACTTCTTCATCTGAATCATCAAATTCATTTTCTTGGTTGGACTGATGGATAAATTTCAAATATTTTACATTTCCTAATAGTCCAATTTTTTCAAGGTCGGTCAAATAATTTTTCTTTGTTGCGCAACTTGAGGAAAAAAATAAAATTAGTATTGGAATTAGATTTCTCATTGGTTTTAATGTTACCTAAATAGGATATATAAAGACCTTAAAACGCTTGACCGTCCCTCCCTCAAGATACGAAAACCCGGTATCCAAATTAGCTTGCTCCACGGCATAGGGGTAAAAAGTGATGGGTTCTATACAGACCATATTGGGGACTTCCGTCCACAGCATAAAGTGTTCAAAACCTTCGGTTTTTATGGTCAGTTCCAATTGGTCATTGAGTATGATCGAGGATTCCTTGGGTACCTGAAGGGCCCTGCTCCCCACCGCCATAACTTCCGGGATGGAAATCTCCTTTTCATGGGTTTTGATAATTGGATGCTCCGTTGCAAGGTTGAAGGCCGGGTGGTATCCCAACATAAAGGGCATGCCGTCTTCCCCTTCGATTTCAAAACAGATTTCCAGACCATCTTCTTTCAAATGGTATGCTTTTTTGAAGTTGAAATCGTAGGGCCAAAAAAGTTCCGGTGCGGCCGACTTCCCTGGGTATTTGGAATTTTTTATGGGTGTATTCGCTTGATAGCGCTTTTCAAAAACCGCTTTTGTTTCGGTGGATTCCAAAAGTTCGTATTCCAGTTCCCGGAGCAGTCCATGCTGGTCTTGAAAGGCCTCACCCCTGGGGGTTTTCACTTTGAAATCGGCCTCGTTTGTGGGTCCAATAATGGGAAACATCTCGGTATCGGAATTTCGCCAACCTGGATTCCCTTTTTGATGTATCAATTCGTGGCCATCCACAAGATAGCCTACCAGTTCGCCTTGGTCGATCCGTACTTGTTGTTTAGGTAAGGTAAGTATCGTCATATTATTCGTTTATCAATCGGTAAATCAAAATTGCGGTTCTTTTGGTCAACGCTTCAATGGTGTTCAAATTCACGGTTTCCTGGGGTGTGTGGGCACCCGTGCCCATAGTGCCCAATCCGTCGAGGCAATCCAAATATTCCGCCACAAAGGAGGTATCCGCAGCACCTCTTCTTCCGGGATCATAAGCGACTACCTCGCCCTGATTTAAATCGAGGCTGACTTGATTCAATTTTTGCAAGAGGGCATGGTTCCCTTCGGTCGGCGCCATGGCCGGGTACATATCGGAAAAGGAAATCGTCGCCGACGTTTTTGGAAGGTTTTCCGCAACGATCGCCCTCATTTTCTCCCGGGTACGTTCTTTTTGCTCCTCGGAAATAAACCTCAGCCCACCCCGTACCTCGGCCCTTTGGGCGACCACGTTTGTTTTTCCAAAAACGGTGCCTTTGCTTGTCATGTCATCGAAGGTCACAAAGGTACCTCCCAACAAGGTCCCGGGGTTGAAGGTCAAAAGTTCCTCCCCTTTTACATCGGTATAAAAACCATGAAGAATTCTCGATATTTCAAATATGGCCCCCGCACCCGTATTTTCACTAAAGATACCCGAGGAATGGGCACGCTTCCCTTCCACTTCCACTTTCCATCCAGATGAGCCACGGCGCGCTACGGTAGCGTAGTTAAACCCGGTCGATGTTTCAAATCCCAAGGCAATATCGCTTCTTTTGGCGGCATCAATCAAGTCCTTCCTACTTATCTCCAAAGGATCCCCGGCACTTTCCTCATCGCCCGTTAGGGCCACAATAATCTGGGCATCGCCCAACAAATTATTTTCTTGCAAGGCTTTTAAGGCATACAGAATGATGACATTGCCACCTTTCATATCATTGCCACCCGGGGCCTGCGCCGTACTGTCGTTCACCATGGTAAAAGTCTGAAAAGGGCTGTCCTCCTCAAAAACGGTATCCAGATGTCCGATCAACAGTAACTTTTTACCCTTGGAACCTTTGGTCTCGGCGAACAAATGCCCCGCTCGGTTCATTTCCGCGGGCATGGGAATCCAATTCGTTTCAAAACCGATGTCGCCAAAAGCCGAGTTGAATTCGGCACCCACTTTCTTCACCCCTTCCAGATTCAAGGTGCCGCTGTTGATGTTCACCACCTTTTCCAAAAAGCCGATGGCATTGGAGTTATTGGCCTCGATACTTTTGATGATCTTTTTTTCGGTGCGGGATAACTTTTGTCCCGCTACATTTTGGAAAATCGGGAACAAGAGAAGGACGAATAGGATTTTTCGAATCATAACGTTTGGTTTGATTCAAATATACCTAAATCAGATAATAAAAAATTTCTTGGAACAGACTATCCCCAAGACAAGCCATAGGGGTATTCCGCCAGTTTCATCCTCATTACCATCGGGAACCGAAATTTTATATTTGCCCCACCCGGAATTGTGAAAAGGCAATTCCGACCTCCCCCAAGGGGAGGTATAATCGGAAACTTCGAGGCGAAGCCGTCGAGGAATTATTTAGATTAAAAGTAAGCGCTCTCTGGGCAAGTCTTCGAGGGCATTCGTTGCAATCTAGTTTTTATCTTCGAAGCCTGCCAGACAAGTGTTCAGGAGGGCTATCCTAAGGGTATTAAACCCTTTGGCGGCGAACATAAATGGAATGACGAATTCATACCTGTCAGGTATCCAAAACCTGACAGGTCTAGCAAAAATTACTCAAAGCGAATAGCCTTTACGGGCGTAATCTTGGTGATGATGTATGAGGGAATCAACAACATAAACAGGCATAGGAAGAGCACCCCGAAATTGAGCAGCAACACCGTAATCCAGTTGATGTGCACGGGAATGTACTCAATGTAATATTCCTCCGGATTGGGAAACTTGAACAAACGGTATTGTCCCTGGAGCCAAATAAAGCCCAAGCCGATCAAATTTCCCCAAAACAGTCCGATGCTGATTAGATAGGCCGCATTGTACAAAAACACTTTTCGTATGCTCCAATTGGTCGTGCCCAGGGCCTTTAGGATTCCGATCATGGGCGTACGTTCCAAAATAAGCACCAGAAGGGCTGTAATCATATTGATGCCCCCAACAATGATCATGATGCCAATGATCAGGGCGGTATTAAAATCGAACAGGCCGATCCACTCGAATATTTTATAATATTTATCCCGTATTGATTTTGTATCCAAGGTGGAGACGGTCTTTCCAAAAATTTCATTGCTCTTGGCATCAATATCGTCAAAATTGTCCAGTAAAACCTCAAAATTGCCCACCTCATCATCGGCCCATTTGTTCATCTGTTGGATGTGCCTAATGTCGATAAAAATATACTTGTCGTCAATCTCCTCAAAGCCACTGTCATAGATGCCCACAATGTTGAACTTACGTTGGTTGGGCATTTTATTGGTATCGTCGTCCCGCAGGAAAAAGGTAAAAAAGGAATCCCCCACCCCCAACTTCAAACGGTTAGCGGTTATCTCGGAAATAAGGACATCTGAGTTGAGTTCGCCCGTATAATTCGGCAAGGTTCCGGCCACCAAAAAATCGTGGATGGGCGTCCAGTAGTAATCCGCCCCCACACCCTTGGCTAGGATGCCCTCAAAAGTGTCCTCCGTACGGATAATCCCTCCCTTGGTGGCCACGGCCTGTACATGGGCAATTCCGTCAACATCTGTAAACCTAGGGTAGAAATTCTGTTGCATGGATACGGGTGAAACCGATACTTCGGACCGATTATTGTCATAGTTGGAAATCTGGATATGTCCGTTAAAAGCGGTAACCTTTTCCCGAATTTTATATTTTAACCCTTCTCCCGTAGCGATGGCAATCAACATCATGACAACACCAATGGCTACGGCGGCTATCGCTATTTTTATTATTGGCGCGGAAATACTAACTTTATGTTCCTTGCCCGTAATAAGCCGTTTGGCAATAAAATATTCTAAGTTCAAATGATGTTGTTTTTATACCGATTCAAAAATACCCTTTTTTTATCTTTTTTGATTTGCATCTCCTGTGGAAACTCGGGCAAAAAAGATGCGGACAGTTCTCAGGTTTCGGCCGAGGAGACGCTGCTTGAGGAACCCGAACCCATAGTTGTAGCGGCCAATAAAACCGATGCATATCTTCCGCTGTTGGCAGGGAAATCTGTGGGCGTTGTGGCAAACCAGACCTCGGTGATATTTAACGAAAACGGATACACCCACTTGGTGGATTCCTTGTTAAAATTAAATGTCGACATAAAAAAGGTCTTTTCACCGGAGCACGGTTTTCGAGGTAAGGCCGATGCCGGTGAAAAAGTCGACAGTAGTACGGATGAGGAAACGGGGCTTCCCATCGTTTCACTCTATGGAAAAAACAGAAAACCTTCTGCGGAACAACTGGCAGGATTGGATGTGGTTGTGTTCGACATACAGGATGTGGGTACCCGGTTTTACACGTATATCGCCACCCTACAATTGATCATGGAAGCCTGTGCCCATAGTAATATTCCCGTTTTGGTTTTGGACCGACCTAACCCGAACGCCCATTATGTGGATGGCCCCACCATGAAAAAGGAACACACAGGATTCTTGGGCATGAACGAAATTCCCTTAGTGTATGGCATGAGCATTGGCGAATACGCCAACATGATCAATGAAGAAAGTTGGTTGGAAGGAGGCAGGAAATGTGACCTAACCGTTATTCCCTTGGAAAACTGGACACACGAACGAATTTACCAAATCCCAATACGTCCCTCCCCCAATTTACCGAACGATGTTTCCATAAATCTATATCCCAGTTTGGGTCTTTTTGAAGGCACCAATGTCAATGCAGGTCGCGGTACGGAATTTCAGTTTCAGCGGTACGGGGCTTCCTTTTTGGATTCAACGGCCTATAGCTTTACCTATGTTCCGAAACCCAATTTTGGAAGCAAATATCCCAAGGAAGAAGGAAAGAAATGTTATGGAAAGGACCTCTCCAATACCCCGCGAATGAACGAAGTGTCCTTGCAATGGATTTTGGATGCCTATAAAAACACCCTAGATAAAAGTAAGTTCTTTTTGACCGATGGATTTACAAAGCACGCCGGCACCCGGGAACTTCAAAAACAAATTGAGTCAGGGCTTACAGAAAGGGAAATAAAGGCTTCCTGGCAGCCGAAATTGGAGAAATTCAAGAAAATACGAGCCAAGTATTTGATGTACGAATAGTATTGGTTTCTTTGTCATATATAACGTAGTGAAGTATCTATTGTAGCAACGAATCCTCGAAGAGATTGCGGTTTTAGTTAATTGTACCGAACATGTAACAGATTCTTCGTTGTGCTTCGCTCCACTTAGAATGTCAAAAAGTGAAAGAGCTCAACTCAGAATAAAATACAAGGGTTTGTTATACCGCAGACTTGGATTCCCCAACCGTAGTAGGCCTACGGTATTTATGAAAAGGCTGTTTTAGCAATCCAGATATACTGGAATTCTCTCTTTCATCTGGGAAGGTATCCACACCGTACACGATCGATTCCCTATCCAAATACATATAGGTGCCGAACAATCGGTCCCAAATGGCAAAAATGTTTCCGTAATTACTGTCTGTATAAGGTAATACATAGTGATGGTGCACCTTGTGCATATCCGGAGAGACAATCAGATAACTTAAAAATTTATCCAATTTTGTAGGTAGTTTGATATTGGCGTGGTTGAATTGGGACAATACGACCGACAAGCTTTGATATAACATGATGATGCCAATTGGCGCCCCTACCAAAAGCACTCCAAGTAGCGTAAATAGATAACGTACAAAAGATTCCAACGGATGGTGTCTATTCGCCGTGGTCGTATCCACGTGGTGATCGGAATGGTGCACCAAGTGGACCATCCACAAAGGTTTTACCTTATGCTCCACCCAATGGGCCATATACGCCCCTATCAAATCCAACAGCATCACCCCAAGCAGTACATACAACCACAAGGGCATGGCCGGAAGCCAATTAAGTATGCCAAAATCATTGCCTACGGTCCAGTCTGATGTTTTCAACAATAAAAAAGCCAAGAAAAAATTAATGACGATGGTCGTTAGGGTAAAGAAGAAATTAGGAACGGCATGTTTCCATTTTTTATAGCGTACCGTGAATAACGGAACAATACCTTCCAAAACCCAAAAAAAGGTAATACCTCCTACCAGAATCAAGGAACGATGCGCCGAAGGAATCGTTTCAAAGTATTGAATTAATTGTTCCATAGCATTAAATATAAGAAATCAAGCAGTTTCTTTAAACTAGATTATAGGGAAATCCGCTTCTTCATTTCCTCTACAATATTGAAGGCTGCAGGACAAATGGCTACATTCTTTAAAGTGAGGTGGCTTATCTGTTGGAACTTTTTCCGGTCGGTGTGGGGAAATTCGCGACAGGCCTTGGGTCGAACGTCGTAGATGGTGCAGTAATTATCGGCATCCAAAAAATTACAGGGAACTTCTTGCAGCACATAATCGTTTTCCTCATCGATGCGTAGATAAGCATCGATAAATTGCTGGGGCTTCAGTCTAAAATACTTGGAAATTCGTTCAATATCGGCATTGGTAAATAACGGACCCGTGGTTTTGCAGCAATTGGCGCAGGTTAGGCAGTCTGTCCGTTCAAATTCGGCCGTGTGCAATTCCTGCATCAGATAATCCAAATTCTTGGGCGGTTTCTTCTTCAATTTGGCAAAGAACTTTTTGTTCTCAGTCTTTTTATCGGAAGCCCATTGCGGAAGTTGTTTCAGTACCTTGTCCATCATCCAAATTTTCGCTCCAAAACTAGGTAAGTACTTTTTAAAAGGGGACTTTTGTTGGACAAAATTTAGAAAATTGTCAAAGGATATTTTGGGCAAGGCCCTTTTGGATTACCATAATCTGGAATATACGGAAGATATCATCACTTATTCTTCCTTGGACGAGGAGGACCAATTACCACTTCCTTACATGTTCAGAAATTTTAAACAAATGCCCATTTTGGAACAAGTTGCCTTGGGGCATTGCAAAGGTACCGTACTGGATGTAGGCTGCGGGGCCGGTAACCATAGCCTCTATTTGCAGGGCAAAGGATTTGAAGTAACCGGTCTGGACGCATCCGTCGGGGCGATATCCGTTTGTAAACAGCGAGGGTTATTGAAAACCATACATACCGATTTTCTACGTTTGGACGGACAAAAATACGATACGCTTCTGCTATTGATGAACGGCATCGGGATTACCGGAAAACTAAAAAACCTAGATACGTATTTGAACCAGATGAAGCGGTTGCTCCAGCCCAATGGACAGGTTTTATTGGATTCCAGCGATATTTTATATATGTACGAATCAGACGAAGAAGATGGAGGCTACTGGATTCCGCAGCATGTGGACTATTACGGGGAGGTGACTTTTACGATGCGCTATAAAAACGAGGAAAGTGAACCTTTTGATTGGTTGTACGTAGATTTTAATACCTTAAAAAGAGCGGCTACGTTTAACGGTTTGAATTGCGAAATGGTAAAACAAGGCGAGAGCGACGACTATTTGGCCCGTTTGACCTTTTTGTGATACTTCTGTAGTATATTTAACGTTGTGCTATTGAAAAAGTTGATTATGAAAAAGTTTAAAATAGTGTCCCTTTTGGTTCTTATTATCCTATTGGGTTCCTGTTCAAAGGACACTACCGAACCGGATGTACGTATCGACAAAACCTTAAATTTAAAGGGTACGGGGGATTCCGCCAATGATATACTCTCCAATGACACATACGATAAACTTCAAATAGAGATTGCCTATGTTTCCGGGCTTAGGCCGTCGGCTACGGCTATTTCGGACTTTACGAAATTTTTAAGGCTACACACCTTCAAAGAGGACATTGAATTTATATACCAAGAATTGGAATCTCCTAATGAGGAAAATCTTACCCTTCAGGAAATCGCAGATTTAGAAAGTGAGAACAGGACCGCTTACAATAATGGCTCTACTTTGGCTGTCTATATTTATTTTTCCGATGCTCCTGCGGAGGATGACGAGCCGGAGGAGGGTTTGGTTACTCTGGGTGCTGTGTACAGAAATACTTCGATGATCATTCATGAGGCCACCATCCGGCGATTGGCGGCCCAAAGTATCTTGGTAAGCAATGCCGATGTAGAGGCGGCTACCCTGAACCATGAATTCGGGCATCTTTTTGGTCTGGTCGATTTGGGCACCCCGGCTTTGTCCGACCATGAGGATACCGCTGCGGAAAACCACTGCAATGTGGATGGATGCCTAATGCGCGCGGAACTGCAATTTACGCTTTCGGGAAAATCTATTTTAGAGCCTAAAAATAGTACCTATGCTGCGAATCTCAATCCGGCATGTGTATTATCGGGTACTACCGTGATGAGCCTTTTGCAGCCCTCAAAAACGGGCAGATCTGTTGAAATTCCGGGTTTGGATGCCGCTTGTATTGAAGATATCCAAGGCAATGGGGCCAGATAGTTTCTTTGTCTAAGGAATATTCAAATACTTATGGGTCTGTAAGGAAACCTTCCATTTGGGGTTTTTCATAACGTACTCAACGATCAGTGGGGTCACCTTCTCCCGTACACTCCACTCTGGCTGAAGATAAAGGATACATTCCTTGTTCGTTTGGGAGGCCTGTTCTTCGGCAAAAATCAGATCGTGCTTGTTGTAAACGATCACTTTGAGTTCATGGGCTTCATCGTAAATCCGCCCCTCAGGTAATTTGTTCTTTTTGGGCGATAAGCAGATCCAATCCCAAGTTCCCGTCAGTGTATATGCCCCCGAAGTTTCGATATGGGTTTTCAGGTTTCGGGCTTTCAACTTTTCCGTCAAAGGTCCCATATCCCACGTCAAGGGCTCACCCCCCGTGACCACAATGGTATCCGAGTATTTTGCCGCATTTTCGACTATGTGTTCTATATCCGTAGGCGGATGTGTCTCAGCGTTCCAACTCTCCTTCACATCACACCAATGGCATCCAACATCACATCCACCGACCCTAATGAAATAGGCAGCTGTACCCTTGTGAAATCCTTCGCCCTGAATCGTGTAGAATTCCTCCATTAAGGGAAGGTAAAAACCTTTGTCCACCAACTCCAAAACATTATTTTCTTGCATCTGGCAAAGATAGGAAAAGACTTGGGCATAGTTTTCCCCTAGGGAAGCAATTTTAGGTCGAAGGAGCATCTTTGGCGATACAATTTACTACCTTATAAACCTTGCCGTCATATTTGGTAAAAAGATAGAGTTCGCCCGTACTGTCCATACCCCATCTAAGATCTACACGGGCACCACCCAACAAGGCATCAAAGGTGGTGGTCTCCCCGTTAAATAGAAATTCCATTTTTTGGATGTTTGCCTGATGGCCGTTGGTGACATTATCTACATCTGCAATAAAAAGGGTGCCCCTTGGAATATCGCCAAAAAGGTACTTGCCCTCGAGCCTTTCCAACGTACCGTGATAAACAAAGCCTCCTGAAACCGCATTGCCCTCATCGTGGTCATATTGTATGATGGGATAGTCATAGCCCTCGTCATCTTTGGGCAGCGGATATACGACCTCCGTATTGGCACTGGAATCAAATAAAAAGGTACCTTCCCTGTTAGGCCAACCATAATGACGTCCTTTTTCCACAAGGTTCACTTCTTCTATACTATGCCTGCCTATATTGGAAACATACATGCGACGCGGATCCTTGCCATCCCACGAAATCCGATGGGGGTTTCTGAAACCATAAGCCCATATTTCCGGAATACCTTCTCCATTCCCAACAAAGGGATTATCCGAAGGAATTCCGTATTGACCATTATCACTGTTACTTCCCAAAGGGTCAATTCGGATTACCGATCCCCATATCTGATCCTTTTGGCCTACTAATTGAGGTTGATCGGCATAAATAGCACCACCATCACCAACACCGAGGTATAGGTGTCCATAATCTGCATCCTCCTTTTTTGCCATGGGATTGAAGGAAACCTCTTGAAATCCGTGCGCGCTACCTATCATATCAACCCGTAGCAGTTCCCTTTTTGTTCCCTTGAACTTTGAGGATAAGGGGTCTTCTGCCTTCCATTCGGTAAGTACCCATTGTAATGCAACCTTTAGGCTATCAGGCAGTGGGAAATCTGCCTTTCGCGTATGGGCCGGCTCGGTATGGGTTGTAAACAGCAGTCCGTTATCATCAAAATTGGGGTGAAAATCAAAACTGCCAAGACCCGTACCAAAACCGGGAACATTGATGAAATTTGGCAGTTCCCCGGCCATATCCAGATAGCTGCTGACCGTAGATTCCTTGGCCTCGAATAATGTACCGTTCAAATCGGCAATAAACTGTCGTTCCCCTTCAGGTGTGGGCAAGGCAAAAAATTTATTGATACGGGCCTTAGGATGATGATCTGCACTGGCGGGTACTTGAAGCACCTCTTCCAAAACCAGCAAGAGATTGGAATGGGTTATTTTTTCAGGAATGGGATCCGTAATGGCACCGGACCTTTTTCTTTTACTCTTTTTTTCCGCCTCGGAATACTTATGTACAAAACCTAATAGGGCTTCAAAATCATCCTGGGAAAAATGCTCAAAACCCGGCATATACGTACCATAGGTTTCATAAAGTCGTACACCCCTTACGTCACCGGCCTCTATTTTATGTTTGGGATTTTTTATAAAATCGATAAGCCAGGCCTTATCTACCTCTCCGGTTACACCGGCCAAACTTGGTCCTATGTTATTTGCATTAAAATCATGACAACTGGCACAATGTGTATTGAACAATTGCATGCCTTCCTGTACGGATAGTTCATCCTGACGGTAGGTGCTCCCTTGGTCTCCTGTATTGGCAATATCCTTTTCACCATTGCTTTTACACGAAAAAAAGGCGAAACTAAGGCCCAAAAGCATTAAAACATGGCCTTTTGGTATAAAAAATGACATTATCCCTATTTAAATGATGTATCGGTAATCCGTGGAAAATCCCCCTTGAACCTCCCCGAAATTGTACTATTGAACAAATCCTGTGGTAAGGAAAGCCACACTTCCCAAGCCCTAAGATACACATTGCGTCCCAAAAACAAGGGACAGAAATGGAGACCGTGGCACCTTTTTGCCTCAAGGCATACATTCCCTTTTTCTTTTGCTCAAAAATCCGCTATTTTTAGCAAAAATTTTGAGTATGGCGTCCAAAGAGGAATTTTTTGAACATATTGAAAACGGATATGCTACCAAAGGCGACTATATAACGATGGGTGCCGCAATGTTGAACAGGGAAGCAATGACCAATGCTTTGGTAAAGGTTCCCTTGAAAACCTTGAACCGACACGGTCTGATCGCGGGGGCTACGGGAACCGGTAAGACCAAAACCTTACAGGTATTGGCCGAGAATTTATCGGACAAGGGTATTCCTGTTCTCCTGATGGACTTGAAGGGCGATTTGAGCGGATTGGCCCAACCAAGTCCCGGTCATCCAAAAATTGACGAGCGCCATGCCAAAATTGGAATTCCGTTCGAATCCAAAAAATTTCCCGTGGAGATTCTATCCCTTTCAGAACAGGACGGGGTAAAGCTAAGGGCCACGGTTTCGGAATTTGGACCGATACTGCTTTCAAGAATTCTGGATCTTTCCGAAACCCAGGAAGGGATTGTTGCGGTAATCTTTAAGTACTGTGACGACAATAAATTACCGCTATTAGATCTCAAGGACTTTAAAAAAGTATTGCAATATGCTACGGGCGAGGGCAAGTCGGAATTTACGGAGGAATATGGGCGAATTTCAACCAGCTCCACTGGAACGATCCTAAGAAAAATAATCGAGTTGGAACAACAGGGAGCCGACCTGTTTTTTGGTGAAAAATCCTTTGAAGTCAATGACCTTACCAGAATCGATGAAAATGGACGGGGATATATCAATATCATTCGGCTCACAGATATTCAGGACAGGCCCAAACTATTTTCCACCTTTATGCTGAGTTTATTGGCGGAGATATATGATACCTTCCCAGAACTTGGCGATAGCGAAAAACCAGAACTGATTTTGTTCATAGACGAGGCACACCTTATTTTCAACGAAGCCTCCAAGGCCCTTTTGGATCAGATAGAAAGTATCGTAAAACTGATACGCTCCAAGGGAATCGGGCTGTATTTTGTGACCCAAAACCCAACGGACGTACCCAACGAAGTGTTGGCACAATTGGGTTTAAAGGTACAACATGCCCTACGGGCCTTCACAGCCAGGGACCGAAAAGCCATTAAACTTACGGCCGAAAACTATCCTATTTCGGATTATTACGACACCAAGGAAGTGCTGACATCCTTGGGCATCGGGGAAGCCTTGATTTCGGCATTGGACGAAAAAGGAAGGCCCACACCCTTGGCGGCCACCTTGCTGAGGGCACCCATGAGCCGGATGGATATCTTATCGGAATCTGAACTAAAGGAGCTCATCGACAATTCCAAATTGGTAAAAAAATATAGCGAAGTAATCGATCGCGAGAGTGCCTACGAAATATTAAACGAGAAAATTGAAAAAGCGGAGGAACTTGCCCAAAAGGAAAAAGAAAAAGCCCAGACCCCACGAAGAAGTACCCCTACCAGAAGAAGTACCAGACAGAACCCGGTAATCAAGGTACTCACCAGTGCAACATTTATAAGGGGAGTCTTGGGTGTATTAAAAAAAGTCATGCGCTAATTATACGAAAGGACCATGACACTAACCTGGGACACCAAAAATAATAAGCCTAATAATGAGCAACGTTTAAGTATGACCTATAAACTGTATCTACAAATACATGAAATCAATCAAAACCATCCTGATCCTTTTTTCTATAATCATCATCGCGCAGTGCACTAAAGAAGATGACAAAACATTTAAGATTTCTACAGATGCCGTGGGCAAATTGGATAAAACAAGCTTGGCCAGGGATCTAGATCTTATTTACGAAAACGACTCCGTGGTTAGGGATACCATACAGTCCAACTTTGGTAACGGCTCCAGTAAAATTAAAATTTATGAAAAAGGAGGTGCCTTACTGCTCACGCTTACACCCAATACGGATAGTATTCCTACGATCCAAAATGTTTTGATCAACGATAAACGGTTCAAGACCGATAAAGGTATCAGCATTGAAAGCACCTTCAAGGATATTCAGGAGAAATATGAAATAAAAAAGATAATTACTTCCATCAACAATGTGATCATCCTGCTTAAGGATAGTGACATCTATTTCACGATCGACAAAGCGCAATTGCCGGATAACCTGCGCTATCAAGCGAATACGAACATTGAGGCCGTTCAAATCCCCGATGCGGCAAAAATCAAATACCTTATGGTAGGTTGGGATTAAGTATCGGTTGCCAAAAACCTCCGGCCTCTAACTTTAAAGAAATATTCCATGAAAGCCTTGTATAAAAAGCTCATTCCCAAATTATACGGTGCTTTGTTGAATGTATACGTGTATGTAAGTCCGAAAAACGCCGCCCAAAAAGCCTTCACCATCTTTACAAAGGTCAGAAAAGGCAGGGTTTCGCCCCATCAGAAAGAATATCTGGACCCTGTAAAACATGAACGAATACACCTATTGGGCCATACGATACAGACGTATAATTGGCCCGGCAAAAAGGAAACTGTTCTTTTGATACACGGTTGGGAAAGCAACACATGGAGATGGCACAAATTACTGGAGAAATTGACGAAGGCCGATTATAATGTCATCGCTTTTGATGCCCCCGGACATGGGTATTCATCGGGTGAATATCTATATGTTCCTCTATATGCCGAAGTATTGGAACATATGATACAAACCTATAAACCGGTCCATCTAATTGGGCACTCGGTTGGGGGTATGACCATACTTTTCAACGAATACGAAAATCCCAACGACATAATCGAAAAAATAGTGACCATCGCTTCCCCTTCGGAATTCCATGAAATCATTGGCCATTTTAAGGAACTTTTGGGACTTTCGGATAGAATGCTAAAGGCTCTTGAAGAGTATGTCAAAAATCGGTTCGGATTTACCATACGGGAATTTTCGTCTTCCAAATTCGTATTGACGAACACCAAAAAAGGATTGCTATTTCACGACCGATGGGATAAGATCACCCCGTACCAAGCTTCAGAAAAGGTGCACGCCGTTTGGAAAGAAAGTACTTTTATTTCCACCGAAGGTTTGGGCCACTCCATGCACCAAGAGGAGGTCAACAAGAAAATCATTGCTTTTTTACAAGGTTAATTAACCCAATTGCCAAATAGCCTCTTCTACCTCCACTTCTTTGGTTAATTTTAAAATAAAAATGGCTGAAGAAAAGAATACATCAAGGATTAAGAACGAGGAGCAGTACGAGGCGCTGGTAGAAAAAGGGTACAGCAAAGAGAAGGCCGCAAGAATTGCGAACACGCCAGATTCTGGAGAGAAAGGCGGAAAAGCCCCCAAGTATGAAGAAAGGACCAAAAAGGAACTCTATAAAAAAGCCACCGAAATTGGAATTGAAGGACGTTCCAAAATGAACAAAAAAGAGTTAATTTCGGCCTTAAGAAATAACTGAACAATGAACAACGTTTCACCCTTTCACATTGCCATTCCGGTGCATAACCTGGCGGAATGCAGAAAATTCTATGGAGAAGTCTTGAATTGCGAAGAAGGAAGAAGTAGCGACCATTGGGTCGACTTTAACCTCTTTGGGCACCAATTGGTCATCCACTACAAACCTAAATCCGAAATGGAAGCGCTTCACCACAACCCTGTGGACGGTCATGATGTCCCCGTTCCACATTATGGGGTAGTATTGACCTGGGACACCTTTGAAAGCTTTTCCGAAGAACTAAAACAGAAAGGCGTAAAGTTTGTCATTGAGCCTTATATTCGGTTCAAAGGGCTGGTTGGTGAACAAGCTACCATGTTCTTTTTGGACCCTGCCGGTAACGCCTTGGAGTTTAAGGCGTTCAAGGACATGGGGCAATTATTCGCCAAATAGTCTATTGTGACCACGAAGTAGGGACCCTGTCCCAACGGTGCTTTTTAAGTTCCTTGATTAATTCCTTTGGTAGGGATTTACCATCACTGGTGGCCGTATTGGCCAAAACATTGCGCTGTTTTCGCATACCCGGTATGGTGGTGCCCACATGTTTGTTCTCCAAAATAAAACGAAGGGCCATCTCCGCCATGGTCATACCTTGTGGTATAAGGGGCCTTAGGGCATCTGCATGTTCAACGGAAGAATTTAGATTTTCCGGGACAAAGTAGGTACCCCGCCAATCTCCCTCCGGGAACGTGGTTTCCTTGGTCAAATTACCCGTCAGCGTCCCTTCGTCAAAAGGAACCCTCGCTATGACCCCAATATCCAGTTTCTCGCAAAGCGGAAAAAGTTTGTCCTCCGGTGCCTGATCAAAAATATTGTAGATAACCTGTACGGCATCCAACAATCCCGTTTCGAGTGCCAAAATGCCATTTTCAGGTTCCCAACGGTTCATACTGATTCCCATAGCCGCAACCTTCCCGGACTTTTTCAAATCCTCAACAGTCCGCTGCCACTCTTCCCGCTCGCTCCAGGTATCGTCCCACGTGTGAAACTGCATCAAATCTATTTGTTCGAGTCCGAGGTTTTTAAGCGTTTTATGGGTGTACTCCATGATATGGTCCGTAGGATAGGAGTCCTCAAAAGCATATTCCGGTTTGGCGGGCCATCGAAAATTCTTTGGGGGTATCTTACTTGCCGTATAAAGTTTTTTGGTGGGATGTCTTTTTACGAGGTCGCCCAAAAGTTCCTCGCTATGTCCCTCGCCATAACCCCATGCCGTATCAAAAAAATTAACGCCGTTGTCTACGGCCAAATCAAGGGACTTGGCAGATTGTTCATCATCCGAAGCTTTCCAACCCGCCATGCCCCACATACCGTATCCTATTTCACTTACTTGCCAATCCGTTTTTCCAAACCTTCTGTACTTCATTCTTACTATTTTTATTTACTTCCGATTGTTCTTTTTTCAACGCCTCCAAAGGTAATTTTTACGGGCTTGATGGTTCCATCTTTGTTGAATTCCATATTATCCAAACAGGTCACCCGATGGTCCCTATCCTCATTGGGAATGGGTCTTCGATGGTACACCATGATCCATTCATCCGTTCCGGGCACATTGATTACTGAATGATGGCCGGCTCCCGTAGCAACAGATTCATCGGATTCTAATACCGTCCCGATTCGTTTATAGGGTCCTGTAGCCTTATCTGCCATCGCATACACCACGCGATAGCTACCATCCGTCCAGTTACCTTCAGACCACATAAAATAGTAGATGTCCCTACGTAAAAACATAAAAGGACCTTCCACATAACCTTCCGGCGTAATCTCCTTAAAGATACTACCATCTTCCCAAGGCACAAAACCTGTAAAATCATCATTTAATCTACCAAGGTTGCAATGGCTCCAACCTCCATAGAAAAAATAATGGGTCCCATCCACATCCTTAAAAACGAATTGGTCGATTGGTTGGGCATCGTTATAAAAATCGGATATCAACGGTTCCCCTAAATAATCTTCGAAGGGACCTCCTGGCGTATCGGCCACAGCTACGCCGATGCCACCATAATGGTTGATATCATTATTAGGGTCATAAGATGACCTGCCAGGTCTTTGTATATCATTGGCACCAAAGAACAGATAATACTTCTTGTCCTTTTCAATAATGGAAGGGGCCCATAGGGCCTGCCGCAACCATTTAATCTTTGTAGTATCCAATATATTCTCATGCTTTTCCCATTTAATCAAATCTTTGGAGGAAAAGGCATCAAAATGCAATTGTTTGTCATAATCGTCCGAAAAAGTAGGATAGATCCAATATTCATCCCCAAAAACCGCACCTTCCGGGTCGGCGTACCATCCCTCAAAAATGGGGTTACCGGACATTTGACCTGATTTTTCGTTTTGACTGAAGACCGATGTTCCCCCTAGCAACAAGAGAACTGAAAAAAACCAAGGGAACAATTTACATATCATCATCAGGAATTTTGTTTTGGACAGCTTCATAGGTTTAAAATTAGGTCTATAGCTTGATTCTTAAAAATTTCAATTGGTTGCGGTATAATACCATAATAAATCCCTCGATTAGGGTTTCATTTGGATTTTGCGGTAAGATATTCAATTACCAATCAATCCCGGAACTCCGTTCATAAAATTCAAGAATTTTTAGCCTATTGAAAGCCCTTTGCGACGCACCCAGTAATAGGCAAAAACAAGGTTTGGCACCCATGCCAACCATGCCACAATGCGATAAGCGGGCTCAAATGAACCTATAAGCATTGTTAATAAAGGAAGCCAAATGCGCAGCGTGACCGCACCAAAACAAGCAGCATAACTATAAATCATAAAGACCTTGTGCTTTTCAAAATCCTGTTCCCTAGCCGCCCTATAGGCCGTAATGGTAAAATACAACCAAAAAACGGCAAGCAGAAAGAAGCCTGTCATTGCTATAGGGCCGCCAGTTGCATAAAAGGCAATAAAACCACCACAAATTCCACTTATAAGTACGGATACGACATATATCTTTCCAATAAGCCTATGCCTGGCAAGGTTGGCATTCCTGAAGCGTTTGCTAAACTGTACCCAACCTACCATGAGGGCCACTCCTCCAAAAAGGATATGACCGAAGAATCCAATATTCCAAATTACATTGGCCAGCAATTCCTGACTTTTGGAAAGCAACAATCCTATTTCCTCTTGGGCAAATACATACATTAATGGATATAGCCCCACACCTATGGCCAAAAACCCAAATACGAACCATGCTACCTTATTCGTCCTATTCATAGCGCCAACTTGTCAAATCGGCTCCTTTGGGAGCACTTTCCGCAATTCGTTTCATGATCTTTGGCACGTACATGGAGTTGTATCGCAACCTACTGATGGCATTGGGCAGCTCTGGATCTCCGTTCCAGCAATGCTCGGCCCGGTCCCCGTACAATACTTCCCCTTCATAATAGGGATCCGTGGTGCTCTCCAGAAAATCCTCCATTAAATACACGGCATTGTTTAGGTAATAATTGTCCATATCCCCACAATAAATGTGAATTTTCCCCTTGAGATTCTCCCCCAATTTATCCCAGTCGCGCTCCATAATATATCGAAGATCGTAATTTTCCTTCCAATATTCGGCCACATCGTGGTCAATCTGCCCCGTCATTTTATCCCAAATTCTCACGGGATAGCCATCATCGCCTTGGGGAGAGTAGGTGGCTTCCCAAATATCCCATTGTTGGCCCGACCTGGACTTATCACCCAGCACCAATTCCAGATGGTTTCCCTGCCTTAAGGTGGATTGGATATTCCCCAAATAATCCCGATGGGAAGGTACTTCCAATTTTTTATGGGCAGCGTCATAGTAATAGGCGTTCTCATCCTCATAGATATTGGTAAGGCAATACGCCCGAAAATCGATGGGATCCGGGCAAGCCGCAAAACATCCATTGTATTCCTCCGGATATTTCACCTGAACGGCCAAGGCCTCCCATCCGCCCGTGGAACCTCCATACAAAAAGCGGGACCATCCCTCGCCCATACCCCTGAATTCCTTTTCTATGTAAGGTATCAGTTCATAAGTAATGGCATCGCCATAGGGCCCCTGACTGGCCGAGTTTACGGCATAGGAGTCGTCATAATAGGGCGTTGGATGCTGAATTTCGATAATCAAAAACCTAGGGAAATCGGGCTCGTTCCATCTCTTATAAAAGTCGTACGCCTCCTGCTGCTGGATAATATTATAACCTTTCATATCGAACCTAGCGGAATAATCGGGTTCGAGATTCGGGTCTGGAGGGGTTGTCCTAAATCCGCCAAAATCCGAAGGAAAATGTCCGTGAAAGACCATCAGGGGATACTTTGCTTCGGGATGTTCGTCAAAACCCTTCGGTAACAAAACATGGGCCCCTAGATAGATATCCCGACCATAGAATTCCGATAGTTTTTCGGACTTCATCTTAATGTGCTTTATCCATTCCGTATCCTCAGGTTCTTCAATCGGTGGTATTACCTGATCCATCTCCACGCTCACATTTGCGATACCATTGCTGCCCACCCGAATCTTAAAGGGCTTACTATACAAATTACCGGGAGAACTGTTCCATTGCTGCCCTTCGCCATTGTCCATGGGCAATTTTACCGTATGGCCGGTAGCTAGGTTAAACGTTTCATAAACATGTAGCAAGGCCTGCACATTGTATTCGCCTGGCGGAATATCTGCCATGCTTGGATACGGATATCCAAAAACAGTTTCGTCAAAGGTAATGGGCTTACCGGGATGCATGCTATCCACGTTCATCCCAAAGATCAATTGCGTGTTAAGGCCATCGTTAATTTGAAAACGGGGTTCCTTACTGTCATCGGAAGAAAACATCAGCAAAAGCCTACCATCCTTTGCTTCTGGGCTGGCGGCTTCGGAAAAACGTACATTGACGCTATAAGTAGTCTCCTTGACTTTTTGGCAAGAACCCAATAGTAAAAGGGCAATACAGGCGAGACAAAAATTTCTTATCATTTTAGGTCGGTTTTTGATAAAAAGGTACTTCATTTCCACAAGATTGCAAAAGCCTGCTTTGCTTTTGTCAAGGACCACCAAAAATGATGTCAAAAAAGCTGTTTCCCAGTATATACGAACATACCATTTATCAAAACCATTCGTTTTATACTAGCATAGGATTTTAGCAATGGAATCCTATTAAAAAGCACACCCAAATCCTGAACGTTATGAAACCCTCATCGAGGGATTTATTGTGATAAGTTAACCCGGAATATGAATTAGGGGAGCGTCGTGAAGGTAAAAAGCGCAATAAAATAAAGTGGTTTGGAAATTTTGGCATAGCACCGCTATGGTGAAATTGAAAATACAGCCTAGCGTTTTATTTTGAAGCGATTTTTTGCTGTAACAGCTTTTTTAAAACATAATCCGGGGTTAAATATCCCTATAAAGTAAATGTTTAAAAAACAAACTGTTAACCTAATTTTAAACGAATGAAAAAACTAGCTGCCATCGTTATTATTTTTTTGGGAATCCTTACCGTTAGTAGTTGCGATTATGACGACAGCAACGACTTGGATATCTTAAGGCCGAATGATTCCACACAAACTGGACTGACCAATAGCGTTTAGCGTTTAGCATTTAGCGTTTAGCGAAGGTTTACAAAACGAAAAACCCCACAATTTTATTTGTAGGGTTCAGGTTTTTGAATCATTCTTTCTTATTCCCGACTTCTATGCCTTTCCCGAGCCAATAGGGTGTTTTTTAGCAACATGGCAATAGTCATAGGCCCTACCCCTCCAGGAACAGGGGTTATGAACGAGGCCTTTTTGCTCACATTTTCAAAGTCTACGTCACCGGTAATGTAATAGCCCTTTTCCTTGGTATCGTCCGGAACCCTGGTGATACCCACATCGATGACCACTGCATCATCCTTGACCATTTCAGCCTTTAAGAAATTTGGCACACCAAGGGCCGAAATGACAATATCCGCTTGCGAAATAATTTGGGTAATATTTTTTGTGTGGCTATGTGTTAAGGTCACCGTTGAGTTTCCAGGCCACCCTTTTCGACCCATCAAAATGCTCATGGGCCTTCCTACGATGTGGCTTCGGCCTATTACGACCGTATGCTTGCCCTTGGTATCCACTTGATACCGTTCCAACAGTTCTAAAATACCAAATGGGGTTGCCGGAATAAACGTACTCATATCCAAGGCCATTTTACCGAAATTCATTGGATGGAAGCCATCCACATCCTTATCCGGATGCACGGCCATGATGACCTTTTGCGTGTCGATTTGTTCCGGCAAGGGCAACTGGACAATGAATCCGTCAATATCTTTATCCTCGTTCAGTTCGTGGATTTTTTTTAGCAATTCCTGCTCTGAGGTTGTGCTGGGCATTCGTACCATGGTAGATTCAAACCCTACACGTTCGCAAGCCCTTACCTTGCTACCAACATACGTTAGGCTGGCACCATCACTACCCACAATGACCGCGGCCAAGTGCGGGACCTTTTCCCCCCTTTCACGCATCTTTGCCACCTCAGCGGCTATTTCATCCTTTATTTGATTTGAAATTTTTTTACCGTCAAGAATTTCCATGTAGTACGTATTCAATAGGCAATTTAAGTAGGCAGTACATTACACTACAAATTTACCCGGGTTGTTCATTTTAAATTGCTTCGGTTTACGGCCAATTCGCTGTTTTTCTTACTGATTATGAGATGTTAACGTCCAAGACCGCTCATCATCTGCATCATCTTTTTACCGCCACCCCCTTGCATCATCTTCATCATCTTGCTCATTTGGTCAAATTGTTTCAGCAATTGGTTTACCTCCTGCACCTCCCTGCCGCTACCCTTGGCGATTCTTTTTTTTCTACTGGCATCCAGTTTTGACGGATTTGAACGTTCATCCGGGGTCATGGAGTAAATAATCGCCTCGATATGCTTGAAGGCGTCATCGTCAATATCCAAACCTTTAAGAGCCTTACCTGCCCCGGGAATCATCCCCATAAGGTCCTTCATGTTCCCCATTTTTTTGATTTGTTGGATCTGGCCTAGGAAATCGTCAAAACCGAATTTGTTCTTGGCGATTTTCTTCTGAATCTTCCGGGCCTCCTCCTCATCAAACTGCTCCTGGGCCCTTTCCACCAAGGAAACCACATCACCCATGCCCAAAATACGATCGGCCATACGGGAAGGATAGAAAATGTCGATAGCCTCCATTTTTTCACCTGTACCGATAAACTTGATAGGCTTGTTTACGACCGATTTTATGGAAATGGCGGCTCCACCACGGGTATCACCGTCCAACTTGGTAAGGATAACACCGTCAAAATTCAATACATCATTAAAGGCCTTGGCCGTGTTGACGGCATCCTGTCCGGTCATGGAATCCACTACGAACAAGGTTTCTTGCGGATTGATGGCCTTATGGATATCCGATATCTCGTTCATCATCTTCTCGTCCACGGCCAAACGACCGGCGGTATCTATGATGACCACATTATGACCTTCCGCCTTTGCCTTGGCAATACCGGCCTTGGCAATGGCCACTGGGTCGTTATTGTCCCTATCCGAATACACAGGCACACCGATCTGTTCCCCAACTACGTGCAATTGGTCAATGGCCGCGGGTCTGTACACGTCACATGCTACCAACAAAGGGTTTTTGGATTTTTTCTTCTTTAGAAAATTCGCCAATTTCCCCGAAAAGGTCGTCTTACCGGAACCTTGTAAACCGGACATTAATATAACCGATGGATTACCAGATAGATTGATTCCTTCTGAATCGCCTCCCATTAATTGGGTAAGTTCATCCTTTACGATCTTCACCATCAACTGCCCTGGCTGCAACGAAGACAAAACGTTTTGGCCCAGCGCCTTTTCCTTCACCCGATTGGTAAATTCCTTCGCGATCTTAAAATTGACATCCGCATCCAAAAGGGCCCTACGTACCTCCTTGGTCGTCTCCGCAACGTTGATTTCCGTTATTTGCCCATGTCCTTTAAGAACATGTAGGGCTTTATCCAACTTTTCGCTTAAATTATCAAACATCCTTTTCCGTTTTAAGGGGAATGCAAATTTAAGAATATCATTGCTAAACGGGCATAAACGCTATCAAAATGTGTAAACAAAAAGAGCATCCGGTTTGGGATGCTCTTAACGCTGGGATGTGGGGCAAAAAAGGTATTACATTTTCAATAGTAACATATCGGGAAGCATATCAACTTGAGTTAAGTTCCCATTTAATCGTTTTCCCAGAAAACCTCCATCAACACCACCAACGAGGCCCAACTCTTTACTGCTGGTGGTGTATTTTTGGATGTTTTATTTTTATGGACTATATTTTTACAAAAACCAAGCGGTCGATACTTCCGTCACCACTTTCGTCCTTCAGTTCGATTCGCGCACTGGAAAAGGAAACGATGTCCCAATCTTCTGAAATCTCCGCGAAATTGGCCGGTGAGGCAAAAAATATATTAAAATCTACATCGTCATCAGAACTACTGTCGACGTCACTGCTACTGGAATCCGAAGTTATAGACCATGCCCCGGAAACGGAGGTTCCCCCATCATCCGCTGTCAGCCTTCCATCAGACTCGAAGACAAAAGTAAAATCTGTGAAATAATTGGTTTCAGTTACGCCGTCCTCCTCAAAAAGGGCAACTCGCCAACTACCGGACATTACGGTAGATTTAACCTGCTCTACGTTTGCCATACTATTTTCACCGTCTGAATCATCCGAAGATTCACAGGATAGGAAAAGGAAGCCCGTAACGGCTATCAAAAGCAAGCTTGTTTTTTTTAGTTTGTTCATTTTTATAATTGATTAAAAAGGCCTACGAAGCGCTGGGCTCCGTAGACCCTACTTATTTATTTTTCCAAAACAAGTGTGGTAATGGTACCATCATCATTAATATCCTTCAACTCCAATCTACCTTGGGCAACGGAAACAAAGTCCCAGTCATCCGTTAATTCGTTCATAGGCATATTGTCTCCAAAATTTAGGTAGACCTTAAGCTTACCATCCCTGTTTCTCAAAACTCTCCAAAGTCCTGGGGCATATACCTCTCCTCCTTCTTTAAGTTCCATTTGTAGATTTGGCATAAAGGCTGTACTATACCCTCCAAAATCAATAGTCTCATCAATTTCACCATCTATATAGGAAGCCACGATCCAGTCGCCACCCATCATGAAGTTTCTAATTTCCAAGACATCGGCATCATCGGAATTATCATTACAAACTCTTTGGAGTACCAATTCGTAGTCAATTTCCTCCACTTCAAACTTCAACCTACTTTGGGTCAATTCACGCACGGGCCATTCAAAACTTACACCGGGCTCATCCCCCATTGTAATGGCAATGATCAATTTTTGTTGTAGGTTGAATCTGATCTCCCAAGTACCTTCTGAGGTATTTACACCATTGCTCAAGGTGACAACGCCTTCAGCCATAAACTTGAACTCGTACCCTAATAGACGGTCGATCTCTTCACCCTGATTCTCCACTTTTTTTATGACCCACTCGCATTCCCTTAGTATGTTCCGTAAATTCTCTGGATCAAATCCAATGCCGTCTCCTTCACAATCCCTACGCATCCAGATGCGGTTTCTTTCCCCATTATAGAACTTAATGACACCTTCCTCAGTTTTATAGATGGTCCACTCCATATTGAAGCCCGATAAGGTTTCTATATTCATGGTCACTTTGGGACCATTATCTCCCATGATGGAAGACCAAGTACCGTTGGCTTCAAAACCTAATCTGTTACTAACGTTTACGGTTCCATCTGCCTTGAAGTCGAAATAGTAATTTACATATTGTGCGATCTCACTAACGTCGTCCCTTACCACTTCAAGTACGTACCAAGGACAGGATACCAAAAACTCCTCCAAATCTTCATCGTCAAAATCATCATCGTTGTAGTCATTATCATCGTCCTCGTCACATGCATCCTTGGCATTTCTAATCTGCATGACCAATTCCTCATTGCTGTTCACCTCGATCTTTGAGCCATCGTACAACTCCAAAGTAATGGGGAAATCGAAACTTACGAGCTCGTTATCCTCCAGCCCTTTGAAGAAAAGCCTCAATTGCCTGTCACTCTCCACGGTCACCTCCCCAGTCTGCTCTAGGTCAATATCAAAGGTGTACAGGGTCATGGGATATACAAAATCTATACATTCGATATCGTCATCTTCACCGCCCTCCTTACACTGCTGGGCCAACTCCCGTAAATCCTCAAAACCATTTATGGTTAGCTCGGTATAATCACCCGAAGTAATGGTGATAGGGAAAAGAATCTCCAAAAAGTCCTCATCGTCATCCACTTCATCAAAAATCTCCTCTATCAATTTTAGATCTTCCCTAGAATTGATGGTCAATTCCAGGCCATTTACCTCAACCGTATAGGGAAACTTTACATCGTAACAGCTAGTGCCGTCTACAATGTTATCAAAAGAACCGTCCCTAGCGGTAGTATTCTGTATCAATATACCGGCGGCAGAACTTGCCGTAATGGCTTCCGCTTCCTCGCCCGTATTGATTTCTTCAAACTCATCCTGGCATGAGGTAAAACTCAGTGCCACCGCTAAAATGCTCAGGTAAGCAAAACTTAAAAACTTTTTCATAACGATTTGGTATTGTTTATTATTTACCACTGAAACAACGCATTGAAAAAAAACCCTACCCGCTTTTTTAATTTTTTTTAAAATATCTTTGAAAAAAAAGGACCTTGAAAGCAGAAGACCCTCAAAATGTGTGTAATGAAAGTACGTACAGTGCTTTGTTCAATGCTAGCTCCAAAACGATATTCAACTATATATATTATAAGTTTGGAAATGAGGAGAAGGCACACGATGCCGTGCAGGAAGCTTTTGTAAAATTATGGGAGAACTGTGCCAAGGTCGCCCCAGAGAAAGCAAAGTCGTTTTTATATACGGTAGCCAACAATCTTTACTTAAATGTTCTCAAGGCGGAAAAGGTGCGTCTTAAATATGCCGATAAATCCCTTAAGACCACCCATGAGTCCCCAGAGTTTCTCATGGAGGAGAATGAATTCAAGGCGAAATTGGAGCGGGCCCTTAACGACCTTCCCGATAATCAGCGATCCACTTTCCTGTTAAATCGCATTGATGGAAAAAAATATGCGGAAATCGCGGAAATGGAGGGCGTAAGCGTCAAGGCCATTGAAAAAAGAATGCACTTGGCCCTGAAAACGCTTCGGGAAAAGATTGAGGGGATTTAGAATTTGGGGTTACGAGTTAGAGTGATAGTGTGATAGTGTGATAGTGTGATAGTGTGATAGTGTGATAGTGAAGTTAAAAATTTCATTTTTGAACTTGACTCCTGTTTTTGAACTTGATTCTAGTATTTGAATTTGATATTTGTGTTTGAACTTGAAATTTGTAGTAGGGTTTTTGATTGGATAGTTGTTAAAGAGGTATAAAGCTAAAAGATATGCAAGAAAATTACTTGGCAAAATGGCTTACTAATGAGCTTACGGAGGCGGAACTTGAAGCGTTCAAGAAGTCCGAAGAGTATGCTACCTATCAAAGAATAGCGGAGACTTCCAAAGAATTACGGGCTCCTGAATTTGATCGTGAAAAGGCATGGGAGCGGCTTCAGGCTTCCAAAGAAAGCCAGGAATCAGCAAAGGTCATTACCTTATCCCCTTTTAAAGCCTTCCTACGAGTGGCAGCGGTCATCGCCGTGTTGCTTACAGGGGCTTATTTCTATTTTAACACGCTTGATGAAACCATTATTACCAAATTGGCCCAAAACAGGGAAATTACCCTGCCGGATAATTCTGAAATACTCCTAAATGCGGAATCCACTCTTTCTTACAATAAAAAAAATTGGGATTCCAAAAGAGCCATCAAATTAGACGGTGAGGCGTATTTTAAAGTGGCCAAAGGAAAAAAGTTTACGGTTTCCACCTCACAAGGAACTGTCACCGTTTTGGGTACCCAGTTCAATGTGGAGGACAGGGACAGTTATTTTGAGGTTACCTGCTATAAAGGTTTGGTACGTGTAACTTTTAACGGCGAGGAGTTTCAACTGCCGGCGGGAAATTCCGCTCTTGCCATTGAGGGTACAATGAAAAAATCAAAGGTGGATGTAAACGGAAAACCCTCTTGGGTAAACAACGAGAGTACCTTTAAAAGCATACCGCTTAAATATGTTCTTGCAGAATTGCAACGCCAACATAATTTGAAAATTACTCTTGAAAACATTGATGAAAATCAACTTTTTACAGGCACGTTTAGCAATTCCAATTTGGATTTGGCATTAAAAAGTATAAGCACACCTCTTAAAATTAGTTTTAAATTAGAGGGCAACAAAGTGCTGTTCTATGAGGAAAGCGCCCCTTAAAACGCTTAGTGTCCATCTTTTCATAGTGTTTCTGTTGTTCCTTGTGAACGGCGGACTGGCACAGCAAACATCCAAACCAAAAATTTCCGTCATTGGTTTGCTTCAGGAATTGGAAACCGAATTCAATGTAAAATTTTCCTTTGCGGATGCAGATTTGGAGGATATTCAACTCCATCGGCCGGAGACGGAGAACCTTGAATCCGCCATTGTCCAAATAATTTCCCAAACGCCCTTAGAAATTGAAAGACTTAGTGACCGATATTATTCCGTCATTCTTACGGATACACTTTCCATTTGCGGCACGGTACTGGACAATTATGAGAACAATACGATACCGGGCGCCACGGTACGGGTATTGGATACTGACATCGCCATGGTCACCAATATGGACGGGACCTTCGCTTTTGAGGAGGTGCCCCGTACAGCGATCATCCAAATCAGTCATTTGGGGTTCAAACCCTATTTTATTTCGGTGAAAAAACTGAGCAACAAGGCTCCTTGTACGTCCATAGCCTTGGCACTTAGCTATCAGGAACTGGAAGAGGTCGTCGTCTATAAATTTCTTACGGATGGCCTTGCCAAGTTTTCCGATGGTAGCATTCAAATGAATACCGCGGAATTCGGGATCCTACCGGGTTTGATCGAGCCGGACATCCTACAATCGGCCCAAGCTTTTCCGGGAATCAAAAGTGTGGACGAGACCGTATCGGACATAAACATCCGTGGTGGCACCAATGACCAAAACCTGATTTTATGGGATGGCATAAAGATGTACCAGTCCGGCCATTTTTTTGGGCTAATATCGGCTTTTAACCCATATCTGACCGATAAAATCACAGTGATAAAAAATGGAACGAGTTCCATATACGGGGATGGTGTAAGTGGGGTCATGGACCTTCGCACCAAAAATGACATCCAAAATTCCGTATATGGTGGCGCTGGGTTCAACCTAATCAATGGAGATGTTTACGGACAGATACCCCTTGCCGAAAACATGGCCATTCAGTTCTCCGGAAGAAGGTCCGTAACTGATTTTCTTGAGACACCCACCTACACTACATTTTCGGAAAAGGCCTTTCAGGATAGTGAGGTACGAACGGACAATGACTTTTATTTTTACGATTTTACGGGCAAGTTGTTATACGATATAGACCGATATCACAAAATAAGGCTGAGCCTCATTCATATCAATAATGATCTTGACAATTTTTCCCTAAGGCCCGATGGTACCGATGCTACCGAAAGTTCCTTGGACCAAATCAACATATCCTTTGGCGGAAGCCTTGAAAGCGAATGGACGGATAACTTTTACACTCAGGCAAACGTCTATTACACCCAATACAGGCTCACGGCCTTCAGTATTACGGAAAGTGCGTCACGGCAATTGTACCAAAACAACTTGGTGAAGGAATCCGGTGCAAAACTCAATACTGTTTACAAACTAACGCCCACCTTGCAATGGACGAACGGATACCAATTCACGGAAACGGGCATTGAAAATATTACACGAATCAACCTCCCCTTTTTTGAAAGTAGTGTAAAGGGCGTAATCAGGTCGCATAGCGTTTATTCAGAATTCTGCTTTGAAACGGAGGACAGAAAACTCTTCGCCCAAGTTGGAGGAAGGTTAAATTACATTAGCAACATCAATACCTTTGAGAAAGTCCTTATAGAACCTAGGCTAAGTATCTCCTATGAATTCGCACGTAATTTTAAGGTGGAGGCCTTGGGCGAATTCAAGAGCCAATACACCAACCAGATCATTGACCTGGAACAAAATTTTCTTGGTCTGGAAAAAAGAAGATGGACCTTGGCAGACGAAAATGAGTTGCCAATAGTGCAAAGCAAACAGGGGTCGCTGGGCTTCAACTACGACGAAAACAGGTTGTACGTTGGTGTTGAGGCCTTCTATAAAAATGTTACGGGCATCAATGTGAGGACCCAAGGTTTCCAGAATGAAGATCAGTTTGACGGTGAGATTGGCGAGTATCTAGTAAAGGGTCTGGAGTTCTTGATCAACAAAAAAACGAACGACTATAGCGTTTGGTTCAGTTATGCCTATAATGACAATAACTATACGTTTAACACCGTTGACCCGCCCATTTTTCCGAACAACCTGGAATTGGAACATTCCTTTACCCTGGCCGGAAATTATAATTACAATGATTTTAAAATTGGTGTCGGTTTTAACTATAGGTCCGGAAAACCGTATACCAGGCCAGACGTTACCAATCCTCTGGACTCCTCTATATTTCCAAATGAGATAAACTATGAGGACCCAAACAGCAGTAGCTTACCTGAATATTTTAGGGCCGATGCATCCGCAACCTATGATTTCAACCTCAGCAAGACCATAAGGGCATCCGTAGGCGCATCGGTATTAAACTTTACGAACAGAAAAAACATCTTGAATACCTACTACAGGCTGAACAATACCAACGAAATTGAAACGGTGCAACGGGTATCCATAGGTGTGACTCCCAACGCAAGTTTTCGGATTCGTTTTTAATACGTGTTGGTTGGGGATAGCCAACAAGTTTTGGTTGGATTAGTTTTGAGGTTCTTATGTAGTAGTTAATTTCGTAGAAAAATCAACTACCTATCAAAATAGAGTAACCCCAAACTAAAAAGGGTAACAGAAAAATCTAACCCAGCAATTAACAAAAACCCCATCTCATTTCCCTTCAAGTTTTGACATTACAATGACGTGTGGAAACGTTACTGCCGCCAGCACATATAGAACTACGGAAATGAAATAGTCTAAATGATTCTGTAATAGAAGGTATAAAATTAAAAGGCCGAGTATTGATACGGCCCAATAAATCCAGGAGGTCTTTACATAGTCCATAAGGTAGCTAGGCTTTGAACTACCATATAAAACTTCCATTTGGTCCTTCAAAGAAGGAATACTATGCCAAAGAATAAAATATATTGAAAATGCCCAAAGTAAAGAGGCTACATTAAAAACAATATAGAAAACAAAGAACATAAATAATTCTTTGACCAAATTTATCCTCAATACTTTTTTAAATTTCAATAAGGCCACTGAAATGGACAACCCGATCAGGTTTATGTATAGCCCCATTTTAATATAGTCACTAAGAAATAAATACCCCGTTACATCATAAATTATTTGCTGAACCTCAACAATATTGGCATAAAAAATCATAAACAAAATGGTCAAACCATAGAAGGTAAATAAGAATTTATGAAACCAATGTGAATTAGTCAACCTTTCCTTAAGATGTTGTTCTCCAAAATGATATCCGCTTATAACTATAAATACGGCTAACACCAAGGCTTTGGAAAAGAAGAACAATAAGGTAACCGAGGATATTACCAATATATAAGGAATGATTGCCCCGGTTGTATTCAAATTTTGATATTGCTTTCTAATTAGGACAATGTCATTTGCACCGTGCAAAACACCAAAAGTAAGAATAAAGGAATAGGCTAAATAGTCTTGGAGACCAGAGGAGAGTTGTGTGGAAAGCCATAATCCAAAAAATGTTGTCAACAGTAGCCAGTTTTTCATATCCAAAATATTTTTGAATTTGTTTAAAGTTATGACAAAAAATTTAAACAATTTTTATCATTTTATTGTTTAACTTTTACTACATTTACTTAAACAAAAAATGCTATGTTATATGAAAACATTATTACTAATTTTTCCGATGTTTGCCGACGTAACTAAAATCGCTAATGACGATTACGTTGGGTTCACCTTTTTTGTAGGTTGCATGGCCATGATGGCAGCTTCAGCCTTTTTCTTTTTGTCGATGAACAACTTTGACAGAAAGTGGAGAACTTCTATCCTAGTTTCAGGATTGATTACATTTATCGCCGCCGTTCACTATTGGTACATGCGCGATTATTGGTCTGGTGTAGGGGAATCACCTACTTTTTTCAGATATGTTGACTGGGTATTGACGGTACCTCTTATGTGCGTGGAGTTCTACCTCATCTTAAAAGTAGCCGGAGCGAAAAAATCACTCATGTGGAAGCTTATCGCCGCCTCGGTAATCATGCTTGTAACCGGTTATTTTGGTGAAGCCGTCTACAGGGACAATGCTGCGTTCTGGGGATTGTTATCTGGTCTGGCCTATTTCTATATCGTATACGAGATATGGCTTGGAAGTGCGAAAAAATTGGCCGTACAAGCTGGGGGAGCAACGTTGGAAGCACATAAGATGCTTTGCTGGTTCGTGCTTGTTGGATGGGCTATTTATCCATTAGGGTACATGGCAGGAACGCCAGGATGGTATGATGGTTTAGCAGGTTTGGGGCTAAACATGGATGTAATCTATAATATAGGTGACGCCGTGAATAAAATTGGATTTGGTCTGGTAGTCTATGGTGCCGCAGTGGCAGCACAATCCGCTGAAAACAAATAATTTGTTTTTACTAACTCAAATTGTTCTGAAAGACCTTTGCTTAAAATCAAAGGTCTTTCTCATTTACATCCTCTCCGGAACTTCTATTCCCAGCAAACTGAAAGCCGTTTTAATAGTATCGCCCACTTTTTTGGACAATTGCACCCTAAAAACCTTCTTTTGTTCATCAGATTCCCCCAATATGGAAACCTGCTGATAGAAGGAATTGAATTCCTTGACCAAATCGTACGTGTAATTTGCAATCAACGCCGGACTATAATTTTCGGCCGCCAATTGAATAGTTTCGGGAAACAACTGCACTTGTTTCAACAACTCTTTTTCCTTGGGATGGAGTCCGGAAATTTGGGCAGGTAGGTTGCTCTCTACCTTGGTCTCCTGGGCCTTTCTTAAAATGGACTGGATACGCGCGTAGGTATATTGAATAAAAGGGCCGGTGTTTCCTTGAAAATCGACCGACTCCTCCGGATCGAACAAAATCCGCTTTTTGGGGTCTACCTTGAGAATATAATACTTAAGGGCCCCCAGGCCGATCATTTTGTACAGGGCAGCCCGCTCAGGCTCCGAATATCCCTCCAACTTGCCCAATTCCTTGGAGATTGCTTCCGCGGTTTGGGTCATATCTTCAATAAGGTCATCGGCATCTACCACCGTACCTTCCCTACTCTTCATTTTTCCACTGGGAAGGTCCACCATCCCGTAACTTAGATGATAGAGTTTTTCGGCCCATGAAAACCCGAGTTTTTTCAGGATCAAAAACAGTACCTTGAAATGATAGTCCTGCTCGTTGCCTACGGTATAGACCATACCGTTGACATCTGGGTAATCCTTTACCCTTTGTATGGCCGTCCCTATATCCTGGGTCATATATACCGCGGTACCATCGGAACGCAGTACAATTTTTTCGTCAAGGCCTTCGTCGGTCAAATCTATCCAAACACTTCCATCTTCCTTTCCATAAAAAACACCTTTTTCCAGACCTTCCGCAACTACGTCCTTTCCCAACAGATAGGTGTCGCTCTCGTAATAGTAGGTGTCAAAGTCCACGCCTAAATTTTTATAGGTGATCTCAAAACCATCGTACACCCAACCGTTCATTTGTTTCCAAAGCGAAACAACTTCCTCGTCGCCGGCCTCCCACTTTTGGAGCATTTTTTGGGCTTCCAACAAGATAGGTGCTTCCTTTTCGGCCACTTTTTTATCCACTCCCTTTTCAACGAGTTGCCCAATCTCCGCCTTGTAAGCCTTATCAAAAGCAACATAATAATTGCCCACCAATTTATCGCCCTTTAACCCCGTACTTACGGGAGTTTCGCCGTTTCCAAAGCGTTGCCATGCCAGCATGCTCTTACAAATGTGGATGCCACGATCATTGATAATCTGAGTCTTATAGACCTTCTTACCGGATGCTTTCAGGATTTCGGCGACGGAATATCCCAAGAGATTGTTTCGAATATGGCCCAAATGCAGGGGCTTGTTGGTATTTGGGGAAGAATATTCGACTATAACGGCTTCGTTGGAGGTAGGTACCAGACCGAAATCGGTCTTATCCTTCACCGAATTGAAAAAGTCCAGGTAATACCTATCCGAAATAACGATGTTCAAAAAACCCTTGACCACATTATATCCGGCCACGGCAGCCACTTCTTTTTCAAGATAGGCACCAATTTGCTCACCAATTTCTACGGGGTTGCCCTTTACCTGCCGGAGCATGGGAAATACCACTACGGTAACGTCCCCTTCAAAATCCTTTCTTGTAGGCTGAAATTCCACGGATATGAGTTCAACACCGTAGGTAGCCTGTACGGCTTCCTTCACTTTTGCTTCAAGAATTATTTCAATGGTCATCTGCAAGGATTTAAGGCTGCAAAACTAAGCATTTTTTGCCCTTTTAAAGCGAAACTATGGTCTTTGACCCTTCTTTTCTGTAACTTTAAGAACGCTTGTGTAAAGTCAAAAAAAAGAATTGCATGCTATTGAACGTATCTTATTCAAACCCCTCCATTACGCAGAAAATCGACACCGAAGTGGGGAAACCCTTTACCCTCAAGGAACGTTGGACCCTAGGCGGGATTGGCTCCCCAAGACTCATTATTACGGATGCCAGCATTGAAATAAGGAATTTGCTCATTTTGGACAATAATAGGGACACTTGTAATATTGAGCTTAGGCCCAAAGGTATCATTGTGAGGTTCCGATCTCTTTTGGAGACCTTTGCGCTTATTGTTCCCTATTATAAACTGACATTGTACAAGGGTGAGTCCTCCGTGTATTCGCTGTACCGAGACCACTACTTTATCAAAGTGGCATCCGATACCAAGGCGGTACAAAAATTCTTTAAAAAAATATTGGAATTCAAGGCCGATAGTTCGCCTACCTCTTTGGAGGACCTATAAGTCCTGAAATCCAAATATTCCATTTTAATTCAATTTTTAAAACATGAAAATTCTTCTTACCGGTGCGAATGGTTATATAGGAATGAGGTTATTACCGCAATTGATTGCCGATGGACATAAAGTGGTATGTGCCGTAAGGGACTCTGAACGGTTTTCCATTGACGAGGAAACAAGGGCGCAAGTTGAAATTATAGAAATCGACTTTTTGGAAGCGATACGACCGAATCTTTTGCCCAAGGATTTGGACGCCGCCTATTTCTTGATACATTCCATGAGTTCCTCCACCACCAATTTTGACGAAAAAGAAGCCACTACGGCCAAAAACTTTATTGCCTACGTGGAGACCACAAACATCCTACAAGTAATTTACCTAAGCGGTATCGTTAACGACGAAAAACTTTCGAAGCATCTAAGTTCCCGTAAAAATGTGGAGGACATCCTCTCAAAAGGTCCCTTTTCGCTTACAGTGCTTCGGGCAGGGATTATCGTAGGTTCTGGAAGTTCCTCTTTTGAGATTATCAGAGATCTGTGTGAAAAATTACCCATCATGATTACCCCAAAATGGGTCTTGACCAAAACGCATCCCATCGCCATACGGGACGTTATATCCTTCTTGATAGGTGTGCTGGGCAACGAAAAAACCTTCGACGACTCCTTCGATATAGCGGGCCCCAATGTACTTACCTATAAAGAAATGCTACATCAATATGCACAGGTAAGAGGCTTTAAAAACTGGATTTTTACGGTGCCCGTCATGACGCCAAAACTGTCTTCCTATTGGCTGTATTTTGTAACCTCCACTTCCTATAAATTGGCATTGAACCTTGTGGACAGTATGAAAATTGAGGTGGTGGCAAAGGATCAGAGACTCGCGGAACTACTTCATATCAAAACCCATAGCTATAAGGAAGCCATTGAAATGGCCTTTAAGAAAATAGAGCAAAACTTGGTCATTAGCAGCTGGAAGGACAGTATGGTAAGCGGCCGTTTCAACAAGAGTTTGGAGAAATACATTCAGGTGCCAAAATTTGGGGTGCTCAAGGACGAACAGACCCTCCAAATTTCGGATTCCAAAAAAGTACTTGAAAATATCTGGAAGATCGGTGGGGACCATGGTTGGTATTACGGCAATAGCTTATGGAGACTACGTGGATTTTTGGACAAACTGATAGGTGGTGTGGGATTGAGAAGGGGACGAACCCATCCTGATAAAATTTATCCGGGGGACTCCCTGGATTTCTGGCGGGTACTCTTGGCGGACAAAAAGAAAAAAAGACTATTGCTCTTTGCCGAAATGCGGTTACCAGGTGAGGCATGGCTGGAATTTAAAATCGACAAGGACAACATTTTGCATCAGACCGCCACTTTTCGCCCACGTGGCCTAAAGGGGCGCTTGTATTGGTACAGTCTCGTTCCCTTTCATTATTTTATTTTTGGTGGTATGATTCGAAACATTGCAAAAACAAAATGACCTATGATTGCATCCATGGTGAAAAAACAACGGGAATTTTTTGGTTCTGGGGCTACAAAGGACCTGAAGTTTAGAAAATCCTATCTTAAAAAGCTACGAGCGACCGTAATTACTTATGAAGACCGAATTTGTGATGCCCTTTATGCCGATTTTAAAAAACCAAAGTTCGAATCCCTTGCCACGGAAACCCAGTTCGTACTCTACGAATTGGACGAGGCCCTGAAAAATATAGACCATTGGAGCAAACCAAAACGGGTGAATTCCACGTGGGTCAATTTTCCCTCCTCGGATTGGCTCTACCCACAACCCTATGGAAATACGCTCATCATTGCACCTTGGAACTATCCCTTCCTACTGACCATCTCACCCCTTATAGGAGCCTTGGCCGCTGGCAATACGGCCGTATTAAAACCCTCTGAATTTACGTCCAGCATGTCCAAAATCATCAGTGAAATTATTACGGAAGTATTTCCCGAGGACTATGTAGCCGTCGCGGAGGGCGGTATCGAAACTTCCCAAGAATTATTATCCCTGAAATGGGACTATATTTTCTTTACTGGAAGCACGAAAGTGGGCAAAATAATCTATCAAAAGGCAGCGGAACACCTAACGCCCGTCACCTTGGAACTTGGAGGCAAAAACCCCTGCATAGTGGACGAATCGGCCTCCATTTCCGTTAGTGCCAAACGCATCGTATGGGGCAAATTCCTCAACTGCGGTCAAACCTGTATTGCCCCGGATTACATACTGGTACACAAAAAGGTAAAGAAGGAATTGGTAACGGAACTGGGCAAGAGCATTTCAGAACTATATGGCCCTTCCGTAGAAGACTCCCCAGATTTGGCCCGTATCGCCCATACATCGCATTATAAGGATTTAAAGGAAATGTTGACCGGACAACGCATATTGCTGGGTGGGGATTTTAATGACCAGACCCAATATATGGCCCCAACGTTGGTGGACGAACCCAAACTAGAAAGTAAAATAATGCAAGGTGAAATATTTGGCCCCTTGCTTCCCATAATTTCCTATGAAACGGAAGAGGACATACATAGTTATATTTCAAACTATGAAAAGCCTCTTGCCCTATATGTTTTTAGTAAAAGAAAAAAGTTCAGGGAGAAAATGATTCATGCCTACAGTTTTGGCGGAGGCGTTATGAACGATACCTTGCTCCATATTACAAATAGCACACTACCGTTTGGAGGCGTAGGTGCTTCCGGTATTGGTCGCTATCATGGAAAATATTCCTTCGATACCTTTTCACACCAAAAAGCCATCATAAAAAAAAGTTTTTGGCCAGAAATTCCACTTCGATATCCACCATATAAATTACCGGAAAAACTGGCGAAGAAACTCAAGTTCCTTTTTAAATGACCCGTTACCAAGTAGTAATAAATTCCATTACTTTTTAGGCAAAAATACTTCGGCCATCATACAGCGGGCGCTTCCACCCCCACAGGCTTCAATCGTATCCAGTGGACTATGGACTATTTTGCATCGTTTTTCTATTGCCTCGATTTGGGATTCGTCCAAACTAGCAAACGCTGCGGAACTCATGACCAACAATCGCTGGCCGTCCTTTCCAAGAACTTCCAACATGTTCCCAGCAAAATGATGCATCTGCCGTTCGCTTATGGCGATGATCTCCTTGCCATCGTTTCGTAAATGGTCCATCACGATTTTGCGCTCCTTTTTATCGTCGATACTGTCCAAACAAATTATGGCAAAGTCCTCTCCAAGGGCCATCATGACATTCGTGTGGTAAATGGGCAATCGTTTTCCATCTACGGATTGATTGGCCGTAAAAATAACGGGCATACAATCGAAATCCTCGCAAAATTCGATGAACAAATCTTCATCTGCCCTTTCCGATAGGGCACAATAGGCCTTTTGGTTTACACGGTCCAAAATAATGCTTCCGGTACCTTCCAAAAACACCCCTTCCGCTTCTGCGGCGGTATAATCCATGATGTTATCGATAAGAAAACCGTGTTGCTCCATAATTTCCAGAATATCCTCGCGCCGTTCGTTTCTTCTGTTTTCGGCGAACATGGGGTATACCCCAACCGTACCATTTTCATGAAAAGAAATCCAGTTGTTGGGAAAAATACTATCGGGCGTATCTGGATCAATAGTATCATCTACTACAATGACATTCACACCGGCAGACCTCAAAGTACTCACGAAGGCATCAAATTCATCCTGTGCCTTTTGGTTGATCTGGTTGTTCTTCTCATCCAAATCTTCCATAAAATAATTGTTCACGGCCGTTTGTTCGTTCATACGAAAGTTCACTGGCCGAATCATCAAAATGGTATTGGTAATCTGCATCATAAATTATTCCCGTATTAATGGTAACGTACTACATCTTAAAAGTCCTTCTTGTTTGGAAATCTCCGCGTATGGAATCTCCTCAACGGTAAAACCCTGTTCCCTAAGCCAACTGTTTAATCGGGTAAAGCTCTTTTCCGATACCACCACCTCTGGGGTTATCGAGAATACATTACTGAACATATGGTACATTTCGTCTGCCGTTATTTCAAAAACGTTTTCCTTGCCAAAAAAATCAACCAACCATTGGTACTCCTTCTCCACCAAAAATCCATTCTTATGGATGATGGCCTTCCCTTTTCCCAAAGGCTGAAAACAGCAGTCCAAATGTAGGGCGTTTTCCTTGGCATTTTTGGATTTTCTCAACTCAAAGGACATAACCTTTTTCTTGGGAAATTGCTCGCGCAAATATTCGACCGCATGCACATTGGTCCTGGCGGTAATGTGGTCTGCATAATCGGCACCTGTATAGGTTCCCACAAAAATGTAATCGTTCCAAGGCATAACGTCACCTCCCTCCACATGCACTTTTTCCGGTGGATGTAATATATGGTCTTCCTCAATTTTATCGAGTACATGAAGTATGGCATCCACTTCTTTTTCCCTATCGGGCAAAATATTTGAAATGATAAGCTTGTCCTCGATTACGAACGCGATATCCCTTGAAAATATTTGGTTACAATCCTCCAAGACCTCAGGTCTAAAGACGGCCACATCGTATTTCTTTAATACCTTGGAAAAAGCCTCCATCTCCCTAATCATATCCTCTTCCTTTGGGTAGGTACCCGCCAGGATATGTTCCAAGGATTTTGGGTCATAGGCCTCTTCCGGTTTGGGAATTGGTCCGGGACTTTTTGCCGTACCCAAAACCACGGCCCTTAACCTCGATATTTCATCATTTACACTTAGCCTAAGCATACTATCAATTTTGAGCGCTAAGGTACTATTAAAAACGCCCTCTTAAAACTTTAAAAGGGCGTTCTAAATTTTAAAATCGATTATTTGATCAACGAGATTTTAAATCTACAAATGGTCGTAGATTTTCACCGATATACACCTGACGTGGCCTTCCTATGGGCTCTCCCCGTAATCTCATTTCCCTCCATTGGGCAATCCATCCGGGTAGCCTTCCCAAAGCGAACATTACGGTAAACATCTCAGTAGGTATACCCAAAGCGCGGTAAATAATACCCGAATAGAAATCCACGTTGGGATACAGTTTTCTATCTACAAAGTAGGAATCTTCCAAGGCTTCTTTTTCCAATCCTTTGGCGATATCCAAAATGGAATCTTGAATTCCCAAATCTCCCAGTACTTCGTCCGCGGCCTTTTTGATAATCTTGGCGCGAGGATCAAAGTTTTTATAAACCCTGTGACCGAAGCCCATCAGCCTAAAAGGATCATCCTTATCCTTGGCTTTCGCCATATATTTTTTGGTGTCACCGCCATCAGCCTCAATAGCCTCCAACATCTCCAGTACTGCCTGATTGGCTCCGCCATGCAAGGGCCCCCAAAGTGCGGAAATTCCGGCCGACAATGACGCGAACAATCCGGCATGGGATGAACCTACAATACGTACGGTTGAAGTAGAACAGTTTTGTTCGTGGTCTGCATGGAGAATCAATAATTTATCCAAGGCATCGATAACGACCTTGTTCTTTTTGTATTCCTGATTTGGTCTTTTGAACATCATTTTATGAATGTTCTCCACATAACCCAGGGTATCGTCACCATAATCCAAGGGCAAGCCCTTTTTCTTGCGTAACGTCCATGCGACCAAAACCGGAAACTTGGCCAAAATTCTAACAATGGAGCGATACATATCCTTTTCCGAACTTACATCTACAGTAGACGGGTTAAATGCGATAAGGGCACTTGTTAAAGAAGAAAGTACGCCCATAGGATGGGCCGACTTAGGAAAACCGTCCAAAATTTTCTTCATCTCTTCGTCCACATGAGATTCATCGGTGATATCCTTATGGAACTTGGCCAGTTCTTCCTCATTTGGCAATTCACCAAATATCAGTAAATAGGCCACTTCCAAAAAATCGGCTTTCTCGGCTAGCTCCTCTATGGAATAACCCCGATATCTTAAAATACCCTTTTCACCATCCAAAAAAGTAATGGCACTTTCACATGAACCCGTGTTCTTATATCCTGGATCTATTGTAATTATACCTCCTGTTGAGGACCTTAAAGATTTTATATCAATGGCAAGTTCATTTTCCGTTCCTTTAACTACCGGAAATTCATATTTTTTACCATTATATTCTAAAGTAGCTTTATCTGACATCTCTGAATTTTACGTGTTAATCGATTAGCTGTAAATTTAATAAAACAGGGGTATTTTAACAATTCCGCCCACTTCTTTGGGCTAAAATTAACAATAAGTTAGGCGTACGGAAAAACCTATAACAAATAGAGGTCTTTGTAATAAGCATCGACGGAATCTTCCCAGGTGAATCGCATTTTTTTTGCGTTCGCTTTAATTCTTTTCCAAGTGGGTTTATCGTTTTCCCAAACGTTCAGGGCGTCGTCAAAAACCTTCACCATGTTCCTTATCTGCTGGTCATAGGTCTTTCCTTCAAAGGCAAACCCCGTTTTCATGTGGGTTACAGTATCCTTAAGACCCCCTGTATGGTGTACCAGGCAAGGGTTCCCGTTTCTCATGGCCAACATCTGACTTATACCGCATGGCTCGAACAAACTAGGCATAAAATAAAGATCTGTTTCCAAATACATGGAATCTATAAGGTCTTCAGATTGGCCATTGGTGAAAATAAAATTTTTATGCTTGTAGCTCATCTTCCTGAACAGATCTTCATAATCAGGATTACCGGTTCCCAAAAGCATGAAAATACCCTCTGCTTTGTCCAATCTTTTTAAAATTTCCTCAAAAGCTTCGGGCGAACGTTTTAGGAAATAAAATTTCTGTTCCGTCAGCCGGGCAACACTTGATACAATGAACTTGGGCCGGTTCCCAACATATTGCATAATCTTTTCCCCTGTATGGGCGAGAAAATCAGCCTTGTACTTTTTGGATTCGTCCTGCAACCATCTAAACAGTGCCTTAACGGTATTCCGATACAGATTGCCTTTTTCGGCCGTTCTAATGTTGTTATAATTGGAGGCATTTAATATCCCGAAGAGCCTTCCTTCATTATTCGCTTTTTGAAGATCCCTTTCCAGCCCCTCACCCCCAATAAATTCGGGCGGCCTGCTCGGCAACATAACGTCTTCCTTGTAGGATGGGGAAACCGTGTGTACGGCATCCGCCAATCGAATTCCCACGGCCATAAGATTGATACAATCCTGGTATCTAGGGTCCATTAAACCCTTATGGTCCAATTGAACCTCGGGAAACCAATTATTTACAGAGGCATAGTTGTTGTAAAAGGGTCGGATGCCCTGTATTGCCAAATTATGGATACTGTAGACATATCGCATTTTTTTTAAATCGCGATAAGCGGGATGATAGGTCTTCAAAAAAAGAACCGCGCTGGAATGCCAGTCGTGCATATGGACTACGTCCAATTTTCCAAAGGCACCCACCTTAATAGCTTCTGCCACAGCGGTGCAGAATATCATGAACTTGACGAAATCGTTAAAAAATGGTTCCGTTGGGTCATCATGGTAAATGTGGGCAATACCACCCTCTTTGATTTCAGGGTGATGAATGGCATAATGTGTAATATTCTTTATGATCTTTTTGGGAACAACTTCGTACAACTCCGCCTTATAGACCGTTCCCCTTAAATTGAACTCCAAATCCGTCTTGAAAATCCCGTTTTGATGCAACCTCCCGTAAGATGGCACTACTACATGTGCAAAATCCCCACGATTGGCGATTTCCCTGGGAACGTCCCTCACCACATCGCCCATTCCTCCGGCCTTGCAATTTGGAATCGCATCGTTTTCCGCTGAAACAAATAAAAAATTATTCATACACTTTTAAATAGGGGAATTTATAACCTAGAAAAGGTAATTAAAGTTTTAGACTGTTCCAAAAAAAAAGGCTTTCTAAAAGAAAGCCTTTTTTGCAAAACTATTATTATTTGACCTTAAAGGCCTTTTCCTGAGGATAGTAGGCCATACTTCCCAATTCCTCCTCTATTCTCAACAATTGGTTGTATTTGGCCATACGATCAGATCTGGATGCGGAACCTGTTTTGATCTGTCCTGTATTCAACGCTACGGCCAAATCGGCAATCGTATTATCTTCCGTCTCACCGGACCTATGGGACATTACCGAAGTATATCCTGCATTCTTGGCCATGTTCACCGCTGCAATCGTTTCGGTCAAAGTACCAATTTGATTTACCTTGATCAAAATGGAATTGGCAATGCCTTTCTCGATTCCTGTTGACAATCGTTCTACATTGGTAACGAACAAATCATCACCTACCAATTGAACTTTATCGCCAATTTTATCGGTAAGGGCCTTCCAACCATCCCAATCGTTCTCGTCCATTCCGTCCTCAATGGAAATAATTGGATATTTGGCAGTCAAGTCCGCCAAATACTGGGCCTGTTCCTCAGAAGTCCTCACCACTCCCTTATCTCCTTCAAATTTGGTATAATCATATTTACCATCCACATAAAATTCTGCGGATGCACAATCCAAAGCGATCATTACATCGTCCCCCAATTTATAGCCTGCCTTATCAACAGCTTTTGCAATGGTATCCAAAGCGTCCTCAGTTCCACCGGCAAGATTTGGAGCAAATCCACCTTCATCACCTACGGCTGTACTCAAACCTCTATCATGCAATACTTTTTTTAGGTTATGAAAGATCTCAGTACCCATTTGCATGGCATGCGAAAAACTCTTCGCCTTTACGGGCATGATCATAAACTCTTGAAAAGCGATGGGGGCATCTGAATGCGACCCCCCATTAATAATGTTCATCATGGGAACAGGTAGGGTATTGGCACTAACCCCTCCTACATATCTGTATAAGGACATGCCCAACTCATTGGCAGCGGCCTTAGCTGCAGCCAAGGAAACGCCCAAAATAGCGTTTGCACCTAATTTGGATTTGTTAGGAGTACCGTCCAAATCGATCATTGTCTGGTCCAAAAGGTTTTGCTCAAAAACGGACATTCCAAGTATTTCCTCAGCGATGACAGTATTTACGTTTTCAACTGCCTTCATGACCCCTTTGCCCATAAAAGTTTTTCCTCCGTCCCTGAGTTCAACTGCCTCGTGTTCTCCCGTAGAAGCCCCAGATGGTACAGCAGCCCTTCCCATGACACCGTTTTCAGTGATAACATCTACTTCAACAGTGGGATTTCCTCTTGAATCTAAAATTTGTCTTGCGTGAACGCTTAATATGATACTCATTTGTTATTTTCTTTAGTAACTGAATTAAAATGTGATTTGTAAAGATACGAACGTTAAACCCACGTTGTTAAAACGATTGTTCCATTTCAAAGGAATATAACGATTTTTTAAACTTCTGTGGATTGCATTGACGTTTTCTCGATCAACTTGAAAAAATCATCAAAAAGATAGTCCGCATCATGGGGTCCAGGACTTGCTTCTGGGTGGTATTGCACCGAAAGGACGTCCTTGTTTTTCATTCGGATTCCCGCCACGGTTTGATCATTTAAATGCACATGGGTAATTTCCAAATCCTGATTGGCCTCCGTTTCTTCACGATTGATTGCAAATCCATGGTTTTGCGAGGTAATTTCCCCCTTCCCGGTAAGTAAATTCAAGATGGGATGGTTGATACCCCTATGACCATTATGCATCTTATAAGTAGAAACGCCATTGGCCAATGCGATGACCTGGTGGCCCAAACAGATTCCAAACAGAGGTTTGTCGGTTTTTATAATCTCCTTGGCAACTTGAATCGCTTCACTTAAAGGTTCCGGATCACCAGGACCGTTTGAAATGAAATAGGCATCCGGATTCCAGTCAGACATTTCTGCGAAGGTTGCGTTGTAAGGGAATACTTTAATATACGCACCACGCTTTTCCAGGTTACGAAGTATATTTTTCTTTATTCCGATATCCAGGGCCGCTATTTTCACGGGCGCTGATGCATCCCCATAAAAATAGGGTTCTTTGGTAGATACCTTTGAGGCGAGTTCCAATCCTTCCATACTGGGAACTTTCTCAAGTTGTTTTTTCAACTCTGGAATATTGTTAACCTCCGTGGAAATGACCGCATTCATAGCCCCATTGTCCCTAATGTAACTGACCAAAGCCCTTGTATCCACATCTGAAATGGCAAAAAGATCGTTCTTGTCCAAAAATTCCTTTAAGCTGGCATCCGCCAAGGGACGGGAATATTCGTAACTAAAATTTCGGCATATGAGCCCGGCTATCTTAATGGTCTCGGATTCCACTTCGTCAACGTTCGTACCGTAATTCCCTATGTGGGCATTGGTGGTTACCATCAATTGACCAAAATAGGAAGGGTCCGTAAATATTTCCTGATAGCCCGTCATACCGGTATTAAAACAGACCTCCCCGAAGGCGGTCCCATCTTTGTCCCCTACCGACTTACCATAAAAAATGGTTCCATCGGCCAATAATATTAAAGCTTTCTTTTTGGCTTGATACTTCATGATGTTCCTTTTCTATTTATCCGTTCACAAAAAAACATAAAAAAAGGATAGGCTGTAAGACCTATCCTTTTATAATTATCAATATTTATTGACATGTTACTCTTTTGAGTCATCCTCTTTTTTTACCTCGTTCTCAGGCTGTGATTCAGCTTTTGGGGCAGTCTCGACTTCCGGAGCCGCTTCCTCTGCAACTACTTCCTTCACTTCTGTCTCCTCTGCTTTTGGAGCATCGGCACCTGAACTCTTTCCACCTCTTCTACTTCTTCTAGTAGATTTTTTCTTGGGCTTACCGGCATTATATAGTTCGTTGAAATCAACCAACTCTATCATGGCCATATCCGCGTTATCACCCAATCTATTTCCCAATTTGATGATTCTAGTATAACCACCAGGTCTATCGGCGACCTTTTCAGCAACAACGCTGAACAATTCAGTTACGGCATATTTATCACGAAGGTTTTTAAAAGCGATACGTCTGTTGTGCGTACCTTTTTCTGCGGATTGATTATTCTCAGCTTTGGATTTTGTAATCAATGGCTCAATAAATTGCTTTAAAGCTTTAGCCTTTGCAACCGTTGTATTGATTCTTTTATGCTCAATTAAAGAACATGCCATGTTGGCCAACATAGCCTTTCTATGCGCCGATTTTCTTCCTAAATGGTTAACTTTTTTACCGTGTCTCATTATTATAGTATTATCATCTTGCTACCAAACTCGGTCGAACGAGGAGCAAAATATGATTAATTAATCCTTATCTAATTTGTATTTTGAAAGATCCATTCCAAAGCTCAGTCCTTTGTTGATTACCAACTCCTCAAGCTCTGTAAGGGATTTTTTTCCGAAGTTTCTAAACTTCATCAAATCGTTTTTGTTGAAAGAAACCAAATCTCCCAAGGTATCTACCTCCGCTGCCTTTAGACAGTTCAAGGCACGTACGGAAAGGTCCATATCAACCAATTTGGTCTTCAACAACTGTCTCATGTGCAGTGATTCCTCATCGTAGGTTTCCGTTTGCGCGATTTCATCGGCTTCAAGCGTAATACGCTCATCAGAGAACAACATGAAATGATGGATCAATACCTTGGCAGCTTCCGTTAGCGCATCCTTAGGATGTATGGAACCATCGGATACAATCTCAAAAACCAATTTTTCATAGTCGGTCTTTTGCTCAACACGATAGTTCTCTATGCTATACTTTACGTTCTTGATCGGCGTAAAGATAGAGTCGACAGCTATTGTTCCAATTGGAGCACCGGACTTCTTGTTTTCTTCAGCAGGAACATATCCCCTACCCTTATCTATGGTAATTTCCATATTGATACTGATCTTGGGGTCCATGTTACAAATGACCAAGTCTGGATTAAGCACTTGGTAACCAGAGATGAACTTTTGGAAATCCCCGGCAGTCAATTGCTCCTTACCACTAACTGAAATGGAAACGACTTCAGCCTCAGAATCTTCGATCTGCTTCTTGAAACGAACTTGTTTTAAGTTTAGGATAATTTCGGTCACATCTTCTACAACACCCGAAATCACTGAGAACTCATGTTCTACTTTATCAATCCTTACGGATGTAATGGCATGGCCTTCCAAGGAAGAAAGCAACACCCTTCTAAGTGCATTCCCAACAGTTAATCCATAACCAGGCTCCAAAGGACGAAATTCGAACTTTCCTTCGAAGTCTGAGGAATCGATCATTATTACTTTATCGGGTTTCTGAAAATTAAATAATGCCATAATTGGATCAGTGTTGTTTTTATTTTGAGTAAAGCTCGACGATTAATTGTTCTTTGATGTTTTCAGGAATCTGAAGTCTCTCCGGAACGGAAACGAATGTCCCCTCCTTTTTTTCGCTATTCCAAGTAATCCATTCGTAAACACTACTGTTTGCCGAAAGTGAATCCTGAATACTTTGTAAAGACTTGGATTTTTCCCTAACACCTACAACGTCTCCTGCCTTTAATGTATAGGAAGGAATATTTACGATATCGCCGTTCACTGTGATATGTCTATGGGAAACCAATTGTCTGGCACCGCTTCTTGAAGGGGAAATTCCCATTCTGAACACCACGTTATCCAAGCGGCTCTCACATAATTGCAAAAGAATCTCACCCGTAACACCTTCTTTTCTTTTGGCAGTGGCGAAAAGGTTTCTAAACTGCTTTTCCAGAATACCGTAGGTATATTTAGCTTTTTGTTTTTCCATCAACTGTACGGAATACTCAGACTGCTTTCCTCTACGCCTGTTGCTTCCATGTTGTCCTGGAGGGTAATTTTTTTTCTCAAAGGATTTATCGTCCCCGAATATCGCCTCACCAAATTTTCGGGCGATTTTTGATTTAGGTCCTGTGTATCTTGCCATTTTCTAAAATTATGAAGGTGGGATTATGAATTAAGGCTTATCCTTCGATAATCGTAATTACACCTTCGGTGAAATATTAATACTTAATTAAACTCGTCTTCTTTTTGGAGGTCTGCACCCATTGTGAGGCATTGGTGTAACATCTATGATTTCAGTTACCTCAATTCCAGAATTGTGGATGGAACGGATTGCAGATTCACGACCATTTCCAGGTCCCTTCACATAAACCTTCACTTTTCTCAAACCCGCTTCATGTGCTACTTTTGAACAATCCTCTGCCGCTACTTGCGCAGCATATGGTGTGTTCTTCTTAGATCCCCTGAATCCTAATTTCCCTGCCGAAGACCAAGAAATAACATCACCTTTTTTATTAGTCAAAGAAATGATAATGTTATTGAACGAGGCATTTATATGTGCCTCTCCAACAGAATCAACAATAACCTTACGCTTCTTAACTACTTTTGTATTTGCCTTTGCCATATAAATTTTTAGTTTCTAGTGTTAGTTTTAAGTTATTGGAATCCTAGACTTTTACATTTCAAACAGATTCTTCTAACGTCTAAATACTAATGACTTCTATTGTTTATTATTTAGTTGCTTTCTTCTTGTTAGCAACTGTTTTTCTCTTTCCTTTTCTTGTCCTAGAGTTGTTCTTTGTACGCTGACCCCGTAATGGCAAACCGGCTCTATGACGAATACCTCTGTAACATCCAATATCCATTAATCGCTTAATGTTCAATTGAATCTCGGAGCGTAACTCACCTTCTATAGTAAATGAAGAAACTGCATCCCTGATACGACCAATCTCATCATCGTTCCAATCAGAAACTTTAGTATCCTCACTAACTTGGGCTTTACTTAAAATCTCCTTGGCCCTGCTCTTTCCTATCCCGTAAATATAGGTCAAGGCGATTACGCCTCTTTTTTGTTTTGGTATATCAATACCCGCGATTCTTGCCATAATTACCCTTGTCTTTGTTTAAATCTAGGATTCTTTTTGTTGATTACGTACAATCTGCCTTTCCTGCGAACAATCTTACAGTCGGCACTTCTCTTTTTTACTGATGCTCTTACTTTCATGCTATCTTAGTATCTATAAGTAATTCTTGCTTTTGTAAGGTCATAAGGACTCATTTCCAATTTGACCTTATCTCCAGGTAATAATTTGATATAATGCATACGCATCTTACCTGAAATATGCGCTGTAACTACATGTCCATTTTCCAATTCAACTCGGAACATTGCGTTAGACAATGCCTCTATAATGGATCCATCTTGTTCTATCGCTGCTTGTTTGGCCATAAATTATGCTACTTTTCTATTTTTTCCGGTTTTCATCAATCCATCGTAATGTCTATTCAATAGATATGAATTCACCTGTTGCACAGTGTCGATTGCAACCCCTACCATAATTAAAAGGGAAGTTCCACCATAAAATAGTGCCCATCCGGCCTGTACATCCAATAATTTTACGACGATGGCTGGTAAAACGGCCAGCAAAGCTAAAAATATTGATCCAGGTAACGTAATTAATGACATTATTTTATCCAAATAATCGCCAGTTTCCTTTCCAGGTCTAATTCCTGGAATAAAACCTCCACTACGTTTCAAGTCATCCGCCATTTTATTGGTAGGTACGGTAATAGCGGTGTAGAAGTAGGTAAAAATTATAATAAGGAAAGCAAATAACAAGTTGTAGGCCCAACCAAAAATATCACTGAATTGTACCTGCATCCACTGTCCAAAAGTTGTATCGTCAAAAGCACCACCGATCATACCAGGAACGAACATAATTGCCTGTGCAAAAATTATGGGCATTACTCCAGAAGCATTAAGCTTTAAAGGAATATATTGTCTAGATCCCATTACGTTCTTTTCATATCCTCCGGAAGCGGTCCTTCTAGCATACTGAACGGGTATCTGCCTGGTGGCCATTACCAACAATACACTTGCCAAAATCACCAAGAACCAAACAATAACTTCAATCAGAATGAACATAAGTCCACCGTTATTATTGGTTGTCCTAGAAACAAACTCCTGTACAAAAGATTGCGGCATCGTGGCTATGATACCAATCATAATCAATAAAGAAATACCGTTTCCAATGCCCTTATCGGTGATTTTCTCACCCAACCACATTGCAAAAACACAGCCCGAAACCAATATAATAACTGCCGGAATCATAAAATCCAAACCTTTACCCAATACAAAGGCACTATCAGGAACACCAAATGCACCTAGACCATATAAATAAGCAGGAGCTTGAACAATACAAATACCAATGGTCAACCAACGTGTAATCTGATTAATAGTCTTTCTACCACTTTCCCCTTCCTTTTGTAATTTCTGAAGATACGGTATGGCAATACCCATTAATTGGACTACGATAGAGGCCGATATATAAGGCATGATACCCAAAGCAAAGATAGACGCATTCGCAAATGCCCCTCCCGTAAAAGCGTTAAGAAGACCAAAAATACCTTGGTCAGTACCATCGGCCAAACCACCTAATTGGGTAGAATCAATACCTGGAAGAACGATTTGACAACCAAACCTATACACCAAAAGAAGCCCAAGAGTAATTAGTATCCTACTCCTTAGCTCCTCTATTTTCCAAATATTGGATATTGTATCTATAAATTTCTTCATGTTCCCGTATATACTTATAAACTTATTGCTTCACCACCCGCAGCCTCTATAGCAGCCTTTGCGGAAGCAGTAAATTTATGTACCGATACCTTTAGAGCGGTCTTTAGTTCACCGCCTCCTAATATTTTAACTAAGTCATTTTTTCCTACAATGCCGTTTTCGACCAAAGTTTCGAAGGAAACTGAACTCTCAATTACTTTGTTATCTACTAACTCCTGTAATTTTCCAAGGTTTATTCCTTTGTAGTCCTTTCTATTTATGTTGGTAAAACCAAACTTGGGAACTCGTCTCTGCAAGGGCATCTGACCACCTTCGAACCCAATTTTTTTTGAGTAACCAGATCTAGATTTAGCACCTTTATGCCCTCTTGCAGCGGTACCACCTTTACCTGAGCCTTGTCCTCTACCTAAACGTTTACCCTCTCTATTAACGGAACCTTCTGCAGGTTTTAGATTACTTAAGTTCATTAGATTTATGTTTAAGCTTCTTCGGTAGAAACCAAATGTTTAACTTTATTTATCATCCCAAGAATATTAGGTGTTGCATCATGTTCAACAACCTGACCTATTCCTTTCAATCCAAGAGCTTGCAACGTCCTTTTTTGGTTCTGTGGCTTCTTAATACCGCTCTTTACCTGTTTTACTTTAATTTTTGCCATAATTAACTGTCTTAACCTTTAAAAACCTTCTCCAAGGAAACTCCCCTTTGTTGTGAAATTGTTTTGGCATTCCTTAATTGTAATAAAGCGTCAAAAGTTGCCTTTACTACATTGTGAGGATTCGAAGATCCTTGAGATTTAGATAATACATCGTGAACACCCACGGCCTCTAATACCGCCCTAACTGCTCCACCGGCAATCACACCTGTACCATGCGATGCAGGTTGAATGTAAACTCGAGCACCACCATATTTACCTTTTTGCTCATGAGGCAAAGTACCTTTGTTCAAAGGAATACGAATCAAATTCTTTTTTCCGTCCTCAATAGCCTTTGCGATTGCGGTAGCCACCTCTTTTGATTTACCAAGACCGTGTCCTACCACTCCATTTTCATCGCCAACAACTACGATAGCAGAAAAACCAAATGCCCTACCACCTTTCGTAACTTTGGTAACACGCTGAACGCCCACCAATCTATCCTTTAAATCTAAACCTCCTGGTTTAACTGTTTCTACATTTTTGTACTTCTGGAACATACCTCTTATTTAGAATTTTAAACCTGCTTCCCTTGCACCCTCTGCCAAGGACTTAACCCTTCCATGGTAAAGGTTTCCGCCCCTATCAAAAGCTACCTTTTCTATACCGGCAGCCTTAGATTTTTCGGCAATCGCCTTACCTACAAGAGCAGCAATTTCCGTTTTGTTTCCTTTTGCCGATGCGATATCCTTGTCTCTGGAGGAAGCAGCCGCCAAAGTAACACCTTTCACATCATCTATCAATTGTGCATAGATTTCGCTGTTGCTTCTAAAGACGGATAATCTTGGCCTTTCGGCAGTTCCATTGGAAACCTTGCGGATTCTCCTTCGAATTCTATACTTTCTTTGTGTTTTTGATAATCCCATAATACTTTTATTAAGCCGATTTACCTGCTTTTCTTCTTAATTGTTCACCAACAAATTTGACACCTTTTCCTTTGTAAGGCTCTGGCTTACGGAAGGATCTAATCTTCGCCGCAATGTGCCCAACCAACTGCTTATCGTGTGAAGTTAGTTTTACAATAGGGTTCTTACCTTTTTCTGATATGGTCTCAACTTTTACCTCTGGTGCCAAGTCGAAAATAATATTGTGGGAAAAACCTAAAGCCAAATCAAGTTTTTGACCTTGGTTACTTGCTCTATAACCTACACCTACCAATTCCAATTCCTTGGTCCATCCTTGCGACACACCCTTCACCATATTCAATATCAATGCTCTGTACAGACCATGCTTTGCTTTATGCTCTTTAGAGTCAGACGGCCTTATTACAAATGCCTGCCCGTCTTCTATTTTTATATCTACACCAGAGAACTCTTGAGTCAATTCACCTAATTTCCCTTTAACGGTAATTTCTTTATCCTTGACCTCTATGGTTACGCCTTCTGGAATTGCTATCGGATTATTTCCTATTCTAGACATCTTCTAACTCTTTTTCTATTAATATACGTAGCATAAAACCTCCCCACCAACGTTCTCCGCCTTGGCTTGCTTACTCGTCATAACACCGTGTGACGTTGAAACAATCGCAATACCCAATCCATTGAGGACCCTAGGCAAGTTAGCGTTGGAAGCATACTTTCTCAAACCTGGCTTACTAATACGCTCTATTTTTTTAATTACAGGTTCTTTGGTTAATTTATCGTATTTCAAGGCAATTTTTATAGTACCTTGAACTTTGTCATCCTCGAACTTGTAACTTAAAATATATCCTTGATCGAATAATATTTTAGTAATTTCCTTTTTCAAATTCGACGCAGGGATTTCAACAACTCTGTGTCCTGCCCTACTCGCATTTCTAATCCTTGTTAGATAATCTGCTATAGTATCTGTTACCATTTATATATAATTCGGTGACGGTTTTTAGCCTTTTGCTAAACCTGAAACCAGTTATTCAATTTATTTTACCAGCTGGCTTTTTTAACCCCAGGTATCAAACCTTGGTTTGCCATTTCCCTGAACATTACCCTGGAGATACCAAAAGTCCTCATGTAACCTTTAGGTCTTCCGGTAAGTTTACACCTGTTGTGCATACGTACCGGAGAGGCATTTCTTGGCAATTTCTGTAGCGCCTCATAATCTCCAGCTTCCTTTAAAGCTTTACGTTTTTCAGCATATTTAGCTACAGCCTTTGCCCTTTTTCTCTCACGGGCTTTCATTGATTCTTTAGCCATCCTAGTTCTTTTTAAAAGGTAATCCTAATTCCGTTAATAATGATTTTGCTTCCTTATCCGTTTCGGCAGAGGTTACAAATGTCACATCCATCCCATTGATTCTGTTAATCTTATCGATATTGATCTCCGGGAAAATGATTTGCTCCGTGATTCCAAGATTATAGTTTCCACGTCCATCAAAACCAGTGGCCTTAATTCCTTGAAAATCCCTAACCCTAGGAAGGGCCGAAGTAACCAATCTATCTAAAAATTCATACATCCGGTCCCCTCTCAGTGTCACCTTAGCACCAATCGGCATACCTTTTCTTAGTTTGAAAGCCGCAACGTCCTTTTTAGACATGGTAGCCACTGCCTTTTGACCCGTAATCATTGTCATCTCATCCACAGCATGATCAATGAGTTTTTTATCGGCCACAGCAGCACCAACACCCCTACTCACAACAATCTTCTTGAGTTTTGGAACCTGCATTACGTTCTTGTAACCAAATTCTTCGGTCAAGGCCGCTACGATACGGTCTTTATATTCTTTCTTTAATCTTGCAACGTAAGCCATAACTAAATTACTTCATTTGATTTCTTGGCAACTCTAACCTTTTTTCCGTCTCTCACCTCGTAACCTACTCTCGTAGTTTCACCAGATTTTGAGTCAATCAACGATAAATTGGAAATATGGATCAAGGCTTCTTTTTTAACGATACCACCTTGAGGGTTTTGTGCACTTGGTTTTTCATGTTTGGAAACCATATTCACTCCCTCTACAATAGCTTTATTTTTTTCAAGATTTACGGACATAACCTTACCTTCAGAACCTTTATGGTCTCCGGCAACGACCCTTACCGTATCTCCTGTTTTTATCTTTAACTTCTTCATTTTACTAGTCTAATTATAGTACCTCGGGGGCCAATGACACAATTTTCATGAACTGCTTGTCCCTTAGCTCTCTTGCTACGGGGCCGAAAACACGCGTACCTCGCATTTCACCTGCTGGATTCAACAATACACATGCATTGTCATCAAATCGAATATAAGAACCATCCGGTCTTCTTACCTCCTTTTTGGTCCTAACAACCACGGCTGTAGAAACCGCACCCTTTTTTATACCTCCGTTTGGAGTAGCTTCCTTTACGGTAACTACGATTTTATCCCCAATGGAAGCGTATCTTCTTTTTGTACCACCTAGAACACGGATAGTTAAAACTTCCTTAGCTCCGGTATTATCCGCTACCTTTAATCTAGATTCTTGCTGTAACATAACTTATTTGGCTCTTTCTAAGATTTCTACTAACCTCCAACACTTGGTCTTGCTCATAGGACGTGTCTCCATAATCTTTACGGTATCGCCGATATTGCAATCGTTCTTTTCGTCATGGGCAACATATTTCTTTGTTTTCAAAACGAACTTACCGTACATAGGGTGTTTAACTCTCTTAACCTCAGAAACAACAATGGACTTTTCCATCTTGTCGCTGGTTACTACCCCAATTCTCTCTTTTCTTAAGTTTCTTTTTTCCATAAAGCAGAACCAATTATTGGTTTTCCCTTTTAGTTAATTCAGTAGCCAATCTTGCAACCGTTCTTCTTACTTTTCTAATTTGAAGAGGGTTTTCCAATGGAGTCACAAAATGAGCCATTTTTAAATCTGCATGTTGCTTCTTATACTCTGCAAGTTTTTCCGTAAGCCCTTCAACAGACAACTCCTTTATTTCTTGATTTTTCATGATTTCCTACGATTAATTGTCAACTGTATAATCTCTTGCAACAATGAATTTTGTTCGTACCGGTAGCTTCTGAGCCGCAAGTCTAAGTGCCTCTTTGGCTATGTCAATTGACACACCGGCAATTTCGAACATTACTCTACCTGGCTTTACAACGGCCACAAAGTATTCAGGCGCACCCTTTCCTTTACCCATACGCACCTCCAAAGGTTTTTTGGTAATAGGCTTGTCTGGAAAAATTTTTATCCATAGTTGACCTTCCCTTTTCATATATCTTGTAGCTGCAATACGAGCGGCTTCAATTTGACGGGAAGTCAAAAAAGAAGAGTCCATAGATTTTATTCCGAACATACCATTAGAAAGTTGATGCCCTCTGCCGGCAATACCTTTCATCCGGCCTTTCTGCATTTTTCGGAACTTAGTTCTTTTTGGTTGTAACATTTTTCTCTACTTCTTTAGTTATTACTTTCTACGACGTGGCTTTCTTGCACCTTCTTGTTTACCGGGTTTGGAGGCCTGTCCTTTTTGCATTCCAGTTAATGGAGAAAGTTCCCTTTTTCCATAAACTTCACCTTTCATAATCCAAACCTTAATACCCAATTTTCCATAAGTGGTTTGAGCTTCTTGTAAAGCATAGTCTATATCAGCCCTGAAAGTGGACAATGGAATTCTACCTTCTTTGTAAGATTCTGAACGTGCCATTTCCGCACCATTCAAACGACCGGATATCTGTACTTTAATACCTTCCGCATTCATCCTCATAGCAGCGGCAATCGCCATTTTAATTGCTCTCCTAAAAGAAATTCGGCTCTCGATTTGACGTGCAATACTGGCAGCAACAAGATTGGCATCCAACTCAGGTCTCTTAATTTCGTAGATATTTATCTGGACTTCCTTATTGGTAATCTTTTTAAGCTCTTCCTTCAACTTATCTACCTCTTGCCCGCCTTTACCTATTATAATTCCAGGTCTTGCCGTAGTTACGGTAACCGTTATAAGTTTAAGGGTTCTTTCGATAATAACCCTGGAAACGCTTGCCTTAGAAAGCCTAGCATGGATATACTTTCTAATCTTATCATCCTCTGCCAACTTATCGCCGTAATCATTTCCACCGTACCAGTTGGACTCCCATCCCCTGATAATTCCTAGACGATTTCCTATTGGATTTGTTTTCTGTCCCATTCTAGCTTTCTGTATTTGTATTAGACCCTAAAACCAAGGTTACGTGGTTTGAACGTTTTCTTATCCTATGTGCCCTTCCTTGAGGAGCAGGACGCAACCTTTTGAGCATTGCCCCACTGTCTACACGAATTTCGGAAACAACCAAATCAGCGTCTTCTAAACTGGCATCCTCGTTCTTGGCTTGCCAATTGGCCAAAGCGGATAACAACAATTTTTCCAACTTTCTCGAAGCTTCCTTAGGATTGAATCTCAATATAGCCAAAGCCCTTTCTACCTTCTCGCCACGAACTAAATCGGCAACCAATCTCATTTTCCGTGGTGATGTTGGACAGTTGTTCAATTTAGCGAAAGCTACTTTCTGCTTTTCAGCCTTAATTCTTTCGGCCATTTGTTTTTTACGAACTCCCATAGCTTACTTCTTACCTTTATTCTTTGCACCTGCATGACCTCTAAAAGACCTTGTTGGTGAAAATTCTCCTAATTTATGTCCAACCATGTTCTCGGTTACGAAAACAGGTACAAATTGTTTCCCATTATGCACAGCAATTGTAAGTCCTACAAAATCCGGAGTTATCATTGATGCCCTGGACCATGTTTTTATTACGGACTTCTTACCGGAAGAAACACTTTCCTGAATCTTCTTTTCTAAACTGTAATGAACGTAAGGTCCTTTTTTTAGTGAACGTGCCATTTCTTTCTACTTTTTATTTCTTTCTACGTTCTATTATATACTTATTGGTACTCTTGGTCTTAGAACGAGTTCTATAACCTTTAGCAGGTACACCATTTCTTGATCTTGGGTGACCTCCTGAAGCCCTACCTTCACCACCTCCCATTGGATGATCAACAGGGTTCATAGCAACTGGCCTTGTTCTAGGCCTTCTACCCAACCACCTACTTCTACCGGCTTTACCAGACACCAACAACTGATGATCAGAGTTTGAAACAGCACCAACAGTAGCCATACAAGCAGATAAAACCAATCTTGTTTCACCAGAAGGCATTTTTACGGTTACAAATTTCCCATCCTTTGCCATCAACTGAGCAAAAGTACCGGCACTCCTAGCCATCACAGCACCTTGTCCAGGACGTAACTCGATACAGGAAATAATGGTACCCAAAGGAATTTCACCGAGAGGCAAAGCATTTCCAATTTCTGGGGCAGAACCTGTACCGGCAGAAACCTGCTGGTCAACCTTCAAACCATTTTGGGCAATAACATATCTCTTCTCACCATCAGCATACTCCAACAATGCAATAAATGCCGTTCTATTTGGATCATACTCAATCGACTTTACGATAGCCGTCACATCTTGCTTATCCCTTTTGAAATCGATTACACGGTACCTTCTTTTATGACCACCTCCCTTTTGGCGAATGGTCATCTTTCCTTGACTGTTTCTACCTCCCGACTTTTTTAACGGAGCAAGTAAGCTCTTCTCCGGCTTATCAGCAGTAATGGCGTCAAACCCATTTACTACTCTAAAACGCTGTCCAGGAGTGATTGGTTTTAATTTTCTAACTGACATTCCTTGTCTTTATAGATTACTGTAAAAATCAATTATATCACCTTCCACAACATCGACAATTGCCTTCTTTGTAGCGTTTGTCTTTCCATGCTGCACACCAGTTTTTGTATATCTGGTCTTTCTAGATGGCCCATAATTCATCGTTCTAACTTTCTTCACCGAAACACCATAAGTAGCTTCCACCGCATCCTTAATCTGAATCTTGTTGGCCTTCGGATCAACTAGGAAACCATAACGGTTGTTCAACTCGCCTTCAGCGGTCATCTTTTCCGTTATAATTGGTTTTATCAACACGCTCATGATTCTACTTATTATTTAAATTTGATTCGATTCCTTCTAGTGAGCCCTCCAACAATACAACGCTTGATGCATTTAATATTTTGTAAGTACTTAACCCTGAATTGGTTACAACATCAGAACCCTTGAAATTACGAGATGACAAATATACGCCTTTATTTGAATCGCCCAACACTATTAAGGACTTTTTGTTCTCTAGCCCTAACGACTTTAAAACATTTACAAAATCCTTAGTCTTTGGTGTGTCAAAATCAAAGTCCTCCACTACTATGATTGCATTCTCATTTGACTTAATACTTAAAGCAGATTTTCTTGCCAAACGCTTAAGATTCTTATTCAGTTTTTGAGAATAGTCCTTAGGTCTAGGTCCAAAAATTCTACCCCCGCCTCTAAAAACAGGAGATTTGATACTACCTGCCCTAGCGGTTCCTGTTCCTTTTTGCTTCTTTATCTTTCTGGTACTCCCAGCTATTTCACCACGTTCCTTAGCTTTATGGGTACCCTGTCTTTGATGGGCCAAAAATTGCTTAACATCCAAGTAGACGGCATGTTCATTTGGCTCTATTCCGAATACGCTGTCAGAAAGCTCAGCCTTTCTACCCGTATCTTTTCCTTTAATATCTAATACTGCTACCTTCATTATTGCCATCTTTGAATAGTTACGTACCCATTTTTGTGACCGGGAACACATCCTTTTACCACCAAAAGGTTTTTCTCCGGAACCACTTTTAAAACTCTAAGGTTTTGAACGGTCACCCTTTCACCACCCATTCTACCAGCCATTTTCATTCCTTTGAAAACCCTAGCCGGATAAGAAGCTGCACCAATGGACCCAGGAGCCCTTAATCTGTTGTGTTGACCATGTGTTGACTGACCAACACCGCCAAAACCGTGTCTTTTTACAACACCTTGAAATCCTTTACCTTTAGATGTACCAATAACATCCACAAATTCTCCTTCTACAAACAAATCAACACTTAGAGTGTCCCCTAATTTGTACTCTCCTTCAAATCCTTGGAACTCAATGACCTTTTTCTTGGGAGAAGCACCTGCTTTTTTAAAGTGACCGGTTTCGGCCTTGTTAGCACGCTTTTCTGCCTTGTCATCGAAACCAAGTTGAAGGGCATTATACCCGTCCACCTCTTCGGTTCTGACTTGGGTAACTACACATGGCCCAGCCTCAATAACGGTACATGGAACGTTTTTTCCATTCTCGTCAAAAATGCTGGTCATGCCTACTTTTTTTCCTATTAACCCAGACATACTTTATTTATTAATTACTATTTATTAAAAACTATTCAAAAAAATAGGGCCAAAAATAATTCAACCCTGAAATTATTTTATCTCCGTTTTTCCCTCGCTCGCAGCTCAGGACATGTATATTCCGAACTAGTTTCGGAATCCTCTTGACTTAGTCACAGACACCTCGTATGCACTCAGTGTTTGTTTGGGTAGCGATTCACTTCTTAAACAAAGAGAAACGAGTCTCACTAAACCTTAATCTCTACCTCAACACCGCTAGGAAGTTCCAACTTCATTAGGGCATCAATAGTTTTGGATGAAGAGCTATAAATATCCAATAGTCTTTTGTACGAACTCAATTGGAACTGCTCTCTTGACTTTTTATTCACGTGCGGCGAACGCAATACTGTGAATATTTTCTTATGGGTTGGTAAAGGAATTGGCCCCGTTACAACAGCACCGGTAGTCTTTACCGTTTTTACGATTTTTTCAGCGGACTTATCCACCAAGTTGTGATCGTAAGACTTAAGCTTTATTCTAATTTTCTGACTCATTACCTTTAATTATGCTGTTATACCTTTTGCCGCCTTGATAACCTCCTCGGATATATTGGAAGGTGTTTCGGCGTAGTGTGAAAACTCCATGGTCGATGTCGCCCTACCAGAAGAAAGAGTTCTTAAAGAAGTAACATAACCAAACATTTCAGACAACGGAACGGTTGCCTTAACAACTTTGGCTCCTGCACGGTCTGACATATTGCTTACCTGACCTCTTCGTCGGTTCAAATCACCCACGATATCACCCATATTCTCTTCTGGAGTAATAACTTCCAGCTTCATAATTGGCTCCATCAACACAGCTCTTGCAGCTTTCGCGGCGGCCTTATAGCCCATTTTAGCTGCCAACTCGAAGGATAGGGAATCAGAATCCACAGGGTGGAACGACCCATCCTTAAGAGTCACTTTCATACTATCCATTTCAAATCCGGCCAAAGGACCATTCTTCATGGCTTCCCTAAATCCTTTCTCAACCGCTGGGATGTATTCTTTAGGCACATTACCTCCTTTAACTTCGTTCACGAACTCCAAGCCTGTTTTTTCCTCATCGGAAGCTGGCTCCATCGTGAAGACGATATCAGCAAACTTACCACGACCACCGGATTGCTTCTTGTAAACCTCCCTATGATCTGCAGCTTTTGTAATAGCCTCCTTGTACTCAACTTGTGGCTGACCTTGGTTCACCTCTACTTTAAACTCCCTTCTCAGACGGTCAACGATAATATCTAAGTGAAGCTCACCCATACCTGAGATAATGGTTTGTCCTGAAGCTTCATCCGTTTTCACTTGGAACGTTGGATCTTCCTCGGCAAGTTTTGCCAAGGCCATACCCAATTTATCAACATCTGCCTTTGTCTTAGGCTCCACAGCAATACCGATTACAGGATCCGGAAAGTTCATACTTTCAAGAACAATCGGATGCTTTTCATCTGACATTGTATCACCAGTCTTAATATCTTTAAAACCAACCGCTGCCCCGATATCCCCAGCCTCGATAAAATCGATTGCATTTTGCTTATTGGAATGCATCTGATAAATACGGGATATACGTTCTTTCTTTCCCGATCTATTGTTCAATATATAAGAACCTGCCTCCAATCTACCTGAATATGTTCTGAAGAAAGCCAAGCGACCTACAAAAGGGTCGGTAGCTATTTTAAATGCTAAAGCGGCAAATGGCTCCTTTACATCCGGTTTACGGGTAATTATAGCGCCAGTATCAGGATTCGTACCTTCAATGGCATCCTTATCTAAAGGAGATGGTAAATACCTACATACTGCATCCAACAAGAATTGGACACCTTTATTTTTAAAGGAAGAACCACAAATCATGGGAATAATGGCCCTATCCATTACGGCAGCCCTTAAAGCAGCGTGAACTTCCTCCTCCGTGATTGATTCCTCATCCTCGAAGAATTTCTCCATCAACTCTTCATCATATTCCGCAACGGCTTCGATCAAGGCAGCCCTATATTCTTTGACTTCGGCCTGCATATCCTCAGGAATATCGATAACATCGAAAGTTGATCCAAAGTTATCCTCATGCCAAACGATTGCACGGTTTTTGGCCAAGTCGACAATTCCTTTAAAATCTGCTTCCTCACCAATTGGCAGAACAATAGGAACGGCATTTGAACCTAACATTTCTTTCACTTGGTTACACACTGCAAGGAAATTCGAACCTTGACGGTCCATTTTATTCACAAATCCAATTCTAGGAACCTTGTAATTATCAGCTAGCCTCCAGTTAGTTTCAGATTGGGGCTCAACACCATCAACTGCACTAAACAAGAAAACCAAACCATCCAATACACGCAAAGACCTGTTAACCTCCACAGTGAAATCCACGTGGCCCGGAGTATCTATTATATTAAAATGATAACTATTTGAGTCCTCAGTTGGCTCTCCATTAACTCGAGGAAAAACCCATTCACACGTAGTAGCAGCAGAAGTAATAGTTATACCACGCTCCTGCTCCTGCTCCATCCAGTCCATCGTAGCGGCACCGTCATGAACTTCACCAATCTTATGGCTAACGCCTGTATAAAAAAGGATACGTTCCGTAGTTGTTGTTTTACCCGCATCTATATGCGCAGCAATTCCTATGTTTCTCGTTAATTTTAAATCTCTTGCCATTTCTCTGATTAAAATCTAAAGTGGGAAAATGCTTTATTCGCTTCCGCCATTTTATGGGTATCCACCCTTTTCTTAACAGCTGCACCTTCTTCCTTCGCAGCTGCTAAAATTTCGGCGGCCAGTTTCTGGGACATCCCTTTCTCGTTTCGTTTTCGCGCATAGCTTATCAACCACTTCATAGCTGTTGAAATCTTTCTGTCTGGACGAATTTGCATCGGTATTTGAAAAGTTGCACCTCCTACCCTTCTACTTCTCACCTCCACATGGGGCATCACATTGCTCAAAGCATCCTTCCACAGCTCTAAAGCTGATTTTTCGTCATCTGTTTTCTTGGCCTCAACGATATCGATAGCATCGTAAAAAACACTGAACGCCACAGATTTCTTACCGTCCCACATCATCATGTTGACAAATCTGGTCACCAACTGGTCGTTAAACCTTGGATCTGGTAAAAGTGGTCTTTTCTTTGCCTGTCTTTTTCTCATTACTTCTTATTAAAAAGTGTTATTTACTTTTTAGGACGTTTAGCACCATATTTAGATCTACGTTGTGTTCTACCGGCCACACCTGCTGTGTCCAATGCTCCACGAACGATATGATATCTAACCCCTGGCAAATCCTTAACTCTTCCGCCTCTTACCAATACTATCGAGTGCTCTTGCAAATTGTGACCCTCACCAGGAATGTAGGCGTTCACCTCTTTCCCGTTTGTCAACCTTACCCTTGCAACTTTACGCATTGCCGAGTTTGGCTTTTTAGGAGTTGTAGTATATACTCGAGTACATACCCCCCTTCTTTGAGGACACGAATCCAAAGCAGCCGATTTACTCTTCTTGGTAATTGTGGCCCTTCCTGTTCGTACTAATTGTGAAATTGTTGGCATACTATATAAATATGTATAAAAAACTACCCTTTATTTAAGGGTCGGCAAATGTAGTGATATTTAACTTTAAAACAAACCACAAGCTAATAATTTTGGAAACTTTTTTAAACCCCTTAAAAATCATGACCTCCTTGCCAAGCCCAACACTTAAGAAGACAAACAAAACAATTAGAAGATTACTAAAAATTCTAAAATTATTTCGACTATTTATCACATGGTGAGTTCAAAAGAATTATGGAATTCTCATAATTCGAGCTGTTATATTACATTATATAAAATCCCAATAGTGTTTAATCTATAACTCCTAAGAATCCTTCTACTTCTTAAAGTTTTATTAAAATTCACTTGGATTATTAACGCCATTTTGTGATTTTAGCTGCTAGCTAATTCAAATAATTAAAAAATGAGAACAAAACTAAATGGATTGTTGACGCTATTATTAGCGTTGATTGTGCATATATCCTATGCACAAGAAAAAACAGTTTCCGGTACGGTTACAGACCAGGATGGCTTACCTCTCCCTGGTGTAAACATTGTGGTTGAAGGCACAACTACGGGTACCCAAACTGATTTTGATGGAAATTACAGTATCACTGCGAGTGCTGGACAAACCCTTGCCTTTACCTACATAGGTATGCGTGAGATAAAGCAGACCGTTGGCGCATCTAACACCCTTAATGTACAGATGCAGGAGGATGCCCAAGCCCTAGAAGAGGTTGTAGTGACAGGTCAAGGGATCAAAAGGGAGAAAAAAGCTTTGGGTTATGCCGTGACCTCTGTTGGGGCGGAATCCATTGAAAACAGGACCGAAGGTGACGTTGCCCGTATCTTGGCGGGTAAAGCTGCCGGGGTCAATATCACCGCTGCAGGTGGTATGTCTGGCTCCGCTACGAACGTAACCATTCGTGGTCTAAGTTCATTTAGCGGGAGTAACCAAGCACTTTTTATCGTGGACGGTGTCCCCTTTAGTAATGACACCAACGTAGGAACCAGTGCCGATGCCAATGACCCATCTAATCCAGCGTTCCTTAGTGGGAATACGGGTTCTTCAAGGTTTTTGGACATAGACCCAAACAACATTGCCAATGTAGAAGTGTTGAAAGGTCTTGCCGCTACCACTTTATATGGTACACTTGGTAAGAACGGGGTTATATTGATTACCACGAAAGCTGGTGCGGGTACTGGAGGATCTAAAAAAAATGAAATTACTGTCAACCAGTCTTATTTTGTTAACGAGTTCGCGTCCTTACCGGATTATCAGTTCCAATATGGAAATGGATTTGACCAGCAATTTGGTTGGTTCTTCAGTAACTGGGGACCCAGTTTTGATGAAGGCGGTGTTTCCGGATGGGGGAGACAGGCCTTGATAGACGAGAACGGAACCTTGGAACATCCCTATTCCACGACTGCCGTAGCCGCTACTAGGGCCGCATTCCCAGAGTTACAGGGGGCAAGATATGCTTGGCAGCCATACGAATCTGTCAAGAATTTCTTCAAACCCGGATATGCCACCAATACCTCGGTAAACTTCCAGGGGGCCTCAGAGGATGGGAATACCACCTACAACGCAAACCTTGGATATTTGAACGATATTGGCTTTACTCCTGGGAACTCTACCAATAGGATGAACTTCTCGGTTGGTGGTAGGTCAAAACTATCTAATAAATTTACGATTGCGGCCACCATGAACTATGCGCGCACTGATTACAAATCTCCTCCGATCGCCGCTAGTTTGGGTAACGGTGGTGTAAGTGGCGTATCTGTTTATGGACACGTAATGTTCACCCCGATCAGTGTTGATTTGATGGGCTTACCTTTCGAAAACCCGATTACCGGTGGAAGTGTCTACTACCGTAACGGGAACGATATTGTGAACCCGAGATGGTTGGCCAAGAACGTGACCAACCGCCAATTGACCAACAGGGTATTTTGGAATGCTTCATTGACTTATGACATCAATGACAATTTGGCCGCTACATGGCGTACCGGTCTAGATTTCTATAACGAACGCAACGAAAACGCCTCAAATAAAGGTGGTGTGGACCAGCAGAGTGATATTTTTGGATTCTTGGACACCTATGACAACAACAACACCATCTGGGACCACTTTGCCTCATTAAGCGGTAATTACGACTTAAGTGAAAAAATAGGCATGACGTTCAACGTAGGTGCCAACGCTCGTTCCGATTTCTTTGACAGACAGGGTGTTTCCAGTATAGGACAGATCGTGTACGGTATCAAGCGCCACTATAACTACTTGAACCAGCAACCGATTCAAAGAAGCCAAAAAAGAAATATCGTAGGTGTCTTTGGGGATGTGAGCTTTGACTATGACAACTTCCTGTTCCTAAACGTAAGTAGTAGAACGGACTGGGTAAGTAACTTGATTACCGAAAATAGAAGCTTAACCTATCCAGGGGCGAGTTTATCCTTTATCCCAACGGCAGCTTTTACAGGCCTACGTTCTGAAAAAGGAATCAACTACATGAAGTTACGGGCTGGTTACGGTACTTCCGCTAATTTCCCAACTGGATACCCTACCTTAAGTATTGCAGAACAGAATACCTTGGTGTACGGTGAGGATGGTGGTGTAACGACCAACCAAATCGCGAACTTTAAGGCAAATCCAAATTTAAAGCCCGAGTTGTTGAAGGAATTCGAGCTTGGTTTAGAAACACGTTTATTCCAAAACAGGGTATCCTTGGACTTCACCTATTATAACAGGACTACGGATGACCTAATTGTGCGTGAGCCACTTTCTCCCTCAACTGGCTTCACCTTTACACAAAGTAACATAGGCCAGATCAGCAACATCGGATACGAAGCGGATTTGGGTGTGGATATCTTTAGAAACCCTGATGGTTTTAGCTGGAAATCCAACGTGAATTTCTTCTCTAACAAAGAGACAGTTGAGGAACAAGAGCAGGATATCATCATCTATGCCGGTTCCACGGATTTGGATATTGGGGGTAACGCCGCAATTAAGGGAGAGTCTCTTGGAAGTATCGTAGGTAATGCCGTTGCTCGTGATGCCAGTGGAAACTTACTTATAGATGAGGCCGGTAACTATATTACCACTCAGGTAGATGCTGATGGAAACGTGCCAATTATCGGGGATGCGGTACCGGATTACGTGATGAACTTTATAAATACTCTAAGTTATAAAAACTGGAGGTTGGGCTTCCAGATAAGCCATACCGCAGGAGGTGACATGGTTGCCAATACCGTAGCCTTATTGCAAGGCCGGGGATTGATAAAGGAAACCGCAAATAGGGAGAATACCTATATCTTACCGGGCATCAGACAGGCCACGGGACAACCCAATGATTTGCAGATCAACAACTCGCAGTATTTCTTTAGCAACGTCTTGTTCGGTCCTACCGAATTACAAGTATACGATGCTTCTGTAATTAGATTGCAAGAGGTTTCCCTAACATATAACCTACCTAGCAAGTACCTAGATAGGACACCGTTCAGCAAGCTGGGCTTTACCGTACAAGGGTTCAACCTTTGGTACGATGCCTATAACATGCCAGATGGTGCCAATTTTGACCCCAACGTAGCTGGTGCAGGTATCGGAAATGCAAGGGGCTTCGATTTCTTGAACGGGCCAAGTAGCCGCAGGTATGGATTGACAGTGACTGCATCCTTTTAATTATAAAATTTGCTAAAATGAAAAAAATATTAAAAACAGTTTTAACAGTTGCTTTTACAGGGCTTGTATTCAATGCCTGTGAAACCACGGATTTGGACCTTAGAGTCAGTCCAAACGACCTGGCGATCAGTCAGGCGGACCCTAATCTGATATTGAACTCGATTCAATTAGCTGCAGTATCCAATATGGAACGATTCAGTGATTTAAGCGCCCAGCTCACCAGAATAGAATATATGACAGGGCGTATCTACTTCAACAACTTCCAAGGTGGTGTTATGAACAGCGTATGGGCGCGTACCTACAGTAGTGAGTTCAACTTGGCGGGATCAGCAGTTGATGTAGGTCTTTTCACGAACGTAGATGCATTACAACAAATCAATGCAGCAAGTGACATCAACTACGATTTTCATGTGGCAGTTGGACAAACAATTAAAGCGTACTCCTTATTGTTACTTACGGACTTCATTGGACAAGCTGCGTTTACTCAAGCCGGAAATCCTGATGAATTCCCTGCGCCAGTGTTGGATGACGGTCCAGTGGTTTATGATGGCGCATTATCCCTTTTGGACGAGGCAGAGGCATTATTCGCCACAAACCCTCCAACACAGGGAGCGGATGATTTCTATTATGGAGGCGATAGCAGCAAATGGATCAAATTGATCAACTCCATTCGTTTAAGAACTTATTTCTTGACGGGAAATACTGCTGCCTTCAATGCGGTTATTGCTGATGATAACTTCATCTCAGACGTAGAAGATGACTTCCAGTTCCAATACGGCACAAGGGTATTACAGCCAGACACAAGACATCCAGAATACGCCAATGACTATAGCCCAACTGGTGCTGGCGGTTATTTGAGCAACTGGTTGATGGAAACAATGTTGGTTAAGGACGATCCGCGGATTCGGTACTATTTTTACCGTCAGGTAGAAGCCACTCCAGGAGCGGACGCCGATCCGGACGAACAGTTTCTTAGCTGTAGTCTATTCTCAGTTCCTCAGCACTTTGTTGATGGCGGATTTACTTTCTGTAGTGTACCTAATGGTTACTGGGGAAGAACTCATGGTAACGATGAAGGAACTCCCCCAGATGGCTTCTTTAAGACCGCTTACGGGGTATATCCAGCTGCGGGACGTTTTGATGATAACAGTTTCGAACCCATTGGCCTTGGCCAAGGTGGTGGTGGAGCAGGTATAAGGCCTATCATATTATCTTCTTATGTAGATTTTTGGAGAGGTGCGATGGCTACAAGCGCAACTGATAAGGCCGCCTTCTTAAGAAGTGCCATGGAAAAATCCATTGCAAAGGTTCAGACATTTGGTGCAGTTGACGGAAATGCCGACAAATCCTTTGAACCGACCGAAACGGAAGTTTCCGACTATATCGACGATACTGTCGCGGCATTCACGGCCGCTTCAGGAGATGCGCAGGAAGATATCTTTGCTGAACAGTATTGGATTGCCCAGTGGGGAGGTGCTCAAGAGGCCTGGAACTACTACAGGAAAACAGGATATCCTACGACCTTGTCCCCAAGTTGGGAACCAGATCCGGGACCGTTCCCAAGATCTTTCTTCTACCCACAGGACGAGGTAATCACCAATCCTAACTTGCAACAACGTGCGGACTTGACCAATCAGGTATTTTGGGATACCAATCCTGCCAGTCCAGCGTTTCCACAAGCCAATTAATTTTAAAACATTATGACAATGAGAATCAAAAATATAAGTTATACAGTTTTGGCAGCCTTGGCCCTTGTTTTTCAGGGTTGTACCGAAGACGAGAGTGTCATCACGGATGTCCTCGCGGATACTACAAGGGGAGCTGTGCTACGAACACTGTCCTCGTCCTTCCCGGATGTAGCAGAAGGTTCCACCGCCAGTACGTTCACAGGGAACTTTGAAATACAGTCCGATGAATCCGCCACAATTGTTAGCGTTGATGTTTTCGGAGAATTCATCGACAATACCGGCGATACACCAGGTGATGCATCAGGGCTTATTACCAACATAAGTACTTTTGACGATACCGAATTTGGTCTTCAAGGATTTACTTACAGTACAGGTGTCACTGAAATTTTAGGTGCGGCAGGCGTATCCTTGGATGCAGTAGAACCGGGAGATCAGTACAGGGTGCGGTTCGAACTAGTTGCCGAGGATGGGAGAAGGTTTTCCTCCGGACAGAATACTGGTACACTTACCGGTGGCTTTTTTAGCTCACCGTTCAGATTTACGGCCAATGTAATCTGTGCCCCAATCGTGCCTACTGCAGGTACTTGGACCGTAATCACCGTCGACTCATATGGAGATGGTTGGAACGGCGGTAATTTGAGTATTACTATCGACGACAACGATCCAATCACATTGACCAACAGCTTGGATAACGGAGGACCATATCCTGATGAAACCACAGAGGAATTGACCTTTGAGGTGCCAGCGGGCGCACAAGCTATCCAAATTGTTTACAATGGAGGGTCCTTTGACGAAGAGGTCACCTTCCAAGTAATCTCCGCAAATGGCAATACTATTCTGGATTTAGGTCCGGAACCTGCAACGTCTACAGGACTTATCGATTATTGTTTGGATTTGGAGTTGTAATTCCAAATCGTACATAGATAAAAAAAGCGGTTCCAATGTTGGAACCGCTTTTTTTTATTATTCGAATTAAATACAATATGTAGTTACCATGAAAAACAGGGGCTAAAATTGAAATTTTAATCAAACTAAACACAAAATCTGATACATTGTTAAAATAAAAATATTTAAACTTCAAACCCAAAACCTTCAAAAAAAAGTTTAGTACCTTTAGATAAGAGTAAAATTAAAATAAACATGAAAAAATTACTTCTTTTAGCCACACTTGCACTTTCAACCTCCTTTTTAACAGCTCAATACTCTGGTCAAGCACTAAGCAATGCTTCCTCAGGAGGGTCTATGGATGGAAGTGCGGCAGTGATAAATACCTTATTAGGAGATATGGCCAGTAGGGATGCCAAACGAACCAAAAATTATGACGAATTTCAAGGCTCTCCCTACGTATCCAACACCTTCAAACAAACGGATATTTGGTATAATGAAGAAAACATGGGAAGAATGTTCTATCGATACAATGCCTTGAACGAAGAAATAGAAATTAAGAACACGCTTTTAGAAGAGGAAGCTGTTAAAGGCCTATCAAGAGACAAAAACATCTCTCTTTTAGTCGATGGGAAAAAACTATCTTTCAAAACATTTGTCACCTCAAAAAACCAAACATTGAATGGCTATTTGCTGCTCTTAAATGATGGTAACACCTATGATCTTTATAGAAGGATACGTGTTAAATTTACAGAGGGCAAGCCTGCCCCCAACTCCTTTGTAAAAGCAGTCCCCGCAAGATTCTCTCAATTTACGGAATACTATTTTCAAAAGGAAGGAGTAAACCGAATTGATGAAATTGCGCTTTCAAACAGTAAATTATTAAAACATTTGGAAGGAAGCGATAAAGAAGCCTTAAAAAAGTACTTAAAGGAAAACAAAATCAAAATAAAGGAAGAAGCAGATTTATTAAATGTCTTTGGTTTTCTCAATACATTGTAGTGAAACAATTTAAGATTCCAACGAGTAATATAAATATTCATATAGTAATTTGGGATTTACACCACATTATTGGTTGGGACTTTAAACAACTCTAATATTGAATTAGTTTAAACCTTTTCATATTCACTAAAAAATTGCAGTAGTGAATCTATACTTTATCCTTTTCCCCTCCAGAGCCGAGCTATGAAGCAAGAAAAATTCCGCATTTAGATTTAAACTCCCATTTTCTCACCGGAATTTCACAGTCTAAAGCAGAGTCCATAATTTAAGCTATTGATTTAGCCAAAGACTATGTATTTTTAAAGGTCATTATAGCATAGTTTTGATTGAGCATCAAAATGAATATATTACATGGCCTTTGGATAAATTCAACATCCCGAAAATGCAAAAGAGAATCCCGTTAATCTTTATATCAACAGTTTTAATGATAACTGGCTGCAAAGAGCAGAGAAAACCAATAGCAACAAAAGAAATATCTAAGAAAGCCGTATTCTGGAAAAAAGCAAATCCAGAAGAAAGGGAGAAAAACGGAGGTTTGCTATTACCCGATTCTTTTTCAGCAGTAACTGTAGTAGATAGCATAGGTCCTTCCAGGCATTTGGCAGTCAACGATAACGGAGATATTTATGTAAAATTACGGGAGACAGAAGGTACTCCGGGAAGTATTGCACTTAGGGACACGACAGGCGATGGCAGGGCGGATATTGTGCAAAGATTTGGCGGATATCCAAATGACGGCAAGTTTGCCACGGAAATGCGTATACATGAAGGTTATCTATATTTTAGCTCTGAACAGGTAATTTATCGACAAAAACTATCACCTGGTAAATTAATACCTGAATCAAATCCAGAAGTCATACTTACCGATCGTTTTCCATTAAGATGGCACAATGCCAAATCATTGGCTTTTGACAAGGAAGGTTTTATGTATGTCACTTTTTCAGCCCCAACGAATGCCTGTGAGGATGCTAATTCCCAGGGTAAGATAAAAGGCCATATGCCTTGCCCAATGTTGGAATATTTAGGAAGTATTTGGCGTTTTGACAAAAACAAACCCAATCAAATTCAAACGGATGGCGAACTTTATGCCACGGGAATACGTAGCATCGTTGCATTTTCTTGGAACAACGAGGACAATGCACTATATGCGGTCCAGCACGGACGGGACTACCTTCACAACCACGCCCCAGAGGACTATACAGAATGGGACCAAGCGGTACTTCCTGCAGAGGAGTTCATGAAAATTAAAAAGGGGGATAATTATGGTTGGCCCTATAGTTACTATGACCATTTTCAAGGTAAGAAGTTGGTCGCCCCTGAATATGGTGGTGACGGAAAATTGGAGGCAAAAGAATACACAAAACCTTTGATGGGGCTACCTGCGCACTGGGCTCCAAATGACCTCCTTTTCTATACAGGGAATCAATTTCCAGAACGATATCAGAACGGCGCATTTGTTGCCTTTCATGGATCCACAAATAGAACACCCTATCCACAAGCAGGATATATTATTGCTTTTATTCCTTTTGAAAATGGAAGACCTACAGGTAGTTGGGAAGTCTTTGCCGATGGTTTTGCCAAAACGGACACAATTGCTACAATGCCAGATGCAAAATATAGACCAATGGGTCTGGCACAGGACAAAGATGGGGCACTCTATATTTCGGAATCCAAGGAAGGAAGAATTTGGAAAATAGAGTTTAAGGGAGACAAATCACAGTTTGGAAATGAACAACTCGAAAAAATGGAAGAATTGAAAGGCAAAACCTATATCAAAACTCCGGATAGGGTGAATGACAGACTGAAATCATAGAATAAATATAATATGATGAGTCATGTATTCCCCATGCTGATTTCCCTAGGAGTACCACAATAACACATTCAAAAGATGAACTGTTCCAACGAAACACCCTCCTTTTCGATTTGTTTAATTTGTTGTGATTCCTGTAAATATTGTATTACACTAAATTATAGTTGTTAAAAAAGGCAAAAAGCATCACGGTATAATACCTATCTTTAGCCCATGGAAAAAACCACCCAAATCTATGGCATAAGGGCCATTATTGAAGCTGTAAACTCAAAAGAGGAAATTGATAAGGTATTTCTTCAAAAAGGGCTTAAAGGGGATTTAATAAAAGAACTAGAAAGCCTTTTGAGAAGGAATGAAATCAATATTGTGTATGTTCCCGCTGAAAAGCTAAACAGACTCACAAAAAATAACCATCAGGGGGCCGTTGCCAATATTTCTCCCGTTAGATTCTATTCATTGGAGGAATTGGTCGAAAGAGCCAATAACAAAGACACCCCTGCCCTATTCTTACTTTTGGACCAACTCTCTGACGTACGGAATTTTGGTGCGATTATAAGAACGGCGGAATGTACCGGAGTAGACGGAATCATCATTCAAAAAAAAGGCGCCGCACCGGTTACTGCGGACACCATTAAAACATCGGCAGGTGCGGCTTTTAAAGTGCCAATTGCCAAAGTAGACCATATCAAGGATGCTATTTTCTTCTTACAGGCTTCAGGTATACAAGTTGTTTCCGCTACGGAAAAATCGAATGATTCCCTTTACGATATTTCCTTTAAGGTACCCATAGCCATCGTCATGGGGGCGGAGGACCAAGGTATCTCCCCATCCATTCTAAAGGCTTCTGATTATTGCGCCAAATTACCCTTATTGGGGGAAATAGGATCGCTGAACGTTTCTGTTGCCTGTGGTGTCTTCCTATACGAGACATTAAGGCAAAGAACTAGAAACTAAGTTTTCTCAATATCGTCTGTTTTTTCGGAAGATTTATAGATATATCGTATTTGGAGACCATCTTCCGATTCCGATTCTTGATTTGAAAAATGAGGAGTTTCTACAAAATTACCATCGGCATCAAAATGTTTTAAAAAGGGGTCATCTGCTTCGTTATAATCCTCCCGTTCCCAATCATACTTTTTTGGTTTTGGGACTTTAGCGTCGAAAACAAGTGCGAATATCAATCCCGTCAAAAAGCCTCCCAAATGACCCTCCCAAGAAATTCCTTCCTTGACCGGAAAAATATACCACAACAAGCTTCCATAGATAAAAACGACTATCAAGGATAGTGCTACCAGCCGAAAATGTTTAGTGATAATTCCCTTGAAAAATATAAAACTGGCCAAGACATAAATAAGTCCGCTTGCACCTATATGAAAGGAAGGTCTACCAATGCCCCACGTAATAACCCCTGATAAAACAATACCCAAAAGAACGACCCGCAAGGCTATACTTTTGTAGAAATAGAAAAGTGCGGCCAATAATATTACCAATGGAATGGTATTATTGTACAAATGTTCCAAAGAACCATGTATGAAAGGACTGAGCACGATTCCTTTTAATCCGGCCAAACTTCTAGGATAAATGCCGAATTCGTTAAAATTGGTCCCGTTCAACAATTCTATCCAATATACGGACCAAACAGTTAACACCCCTATAAGTGGGGCGAACAGCACGGAGTTGGAAAATTTAAAATGTTCTGAATCGGACATGGAAACAATTTAACAATTAATCGGCCAAAATTGGGAATCGGTAAAAATGTCATTTAAATTTATTAAAGGTCTTGATGATTTTCATTGCCAGACCTGACAGGTTTTAAAAACCTGTTAGGTCAACCCAATCGTATCTCGAATAAGGAACTTCCTCAACTTTAGCCTATTTTTACATCATGAACGAGCCATTAGCGGAACGGGTACGCCCACAGAACCTGGAAGAATATATCAGCCAGAACCATCTGGTTGGTGAAAACGGTTCCTTGACCCATCAAATAAAAAAAGGTGTTATTCCATCCCTTATTTTATGGGGTCCGCCGGGTACGGGAAAAACGACATTGGCCAACATCATTGCCAAAGAATGTGAGAGACCGTTCTATGTATTGAGTGCCATTAATAGTGGAGTCAAGGACATTCGAGAAGTTATTGATAAGGCTAAACAAGCCGGAGGCCTGTTCACAGCCAAAAACCCGATCTTGTTCATAGACGAAATCCATCGGTTTAGCAAATCGCAACAGGATTCCCTGTTAGCGGCCGTTGAGAAAGGTTGGGTAACGTTGATTGGTGCCACGACCGAAAATCCAAGTTTTGAAGTCATTCCGGCCCTATTATCTAGATGTCAGGTCTACATTCTGAACCCCTTCGGGAAAAAAGAGCTGGAACTGCTTTTAGAGAGGGCGATGAAAAACGACACAATTCTTAAAAAGAAAAAAATCACCCTGAAGGAAACCGAGGCCCTACTGCGACTATCCGGTGGGGACGGCCGAAAACTGTTGAACGTCTTTGAGCTGGTCATCAACTCGGAACCCTCTGAAGAAATTATAATTACGGATGACCTAGTCCTTTCCAAGGCCCAAAAAAATACCGTTTTATACGATAAGACCGGGGAGCAGCATTATGACATTGTATCGGCCTTCATTAAATCAATACGAGGCAGCGACCCAAACGGCGCGGTCTATTGGCTGGCCCGCATGATTGAAGGTGGTGAGGAAGTAAAATTCATTGCCAGAAGGATGTTGATTTCCGCTTCGGAAGACATCGGACTTGCAAACCCCACCGCATTAATCATGGCAAATACGACTTTCCAAGCCGTAACCACCATTGGTTATCCCGAAGCCCGAATTATTCTAAGCCAATGTGCGGTCTACTTGGCCACCTCGCCAAAAAGCAACGCCAGTTACATGGCTATTGGCAAAGCGCAACAAACGGTACGACAAACCGGAAATCTTTCTGTACCACTGCATTTAAGAAATGCACCCACAAAATTGATGAAAGACCTAGGTTATGGCGCCGATTATAAGTATGCCCATGATTACCAAAACAATTTTGTAAACGAAGAGTTCCTGCCAGATGAGTTATCTGGAACAACGTTTTACCAACCGGGAAAAAATCAAAGGGAAAATGCCCTGAGCGACTTTCTAAAAAAACGTTGGAAGGACAAGTATGACTTTTAGAATTTGATGTTCAAAGGTTCTTGAACCAGGTTTTCGCCCTCATAATATTCAAAAATCCATTGGCCCTCCTTTTGGTAGACCATGCCACTTTTTTCACCGGATTGGGCCATGAACATGTTTTCATTGGAACTCTTGAACAATTTCATTCGAACCTTTGGGGTACTGTCCACCAATTGATAGCCATTGGCGATTTCCTGAGCGTACCAAATTTCCCCGTTTTCTGGAACCTGTGATTCATTTTTTGAACCGATATTGGACGGTACGGGCTCCAAACTTTTATAGGACTGGTTCTCAGTAGTAGCTTCCTGTACCACCATTGAATTCTGGTTTTTGGGAGCTTTTCGCTGTACCTTATCGGTATTGATACCCTTTGGTTCCATTCTTTCAGCTATTTCCTTATTTTTTAGGCTTCTAACATCATTCTTAAAATTTAACGTTAGCGTCTCTTTTGGAGCCTCCATAGCCGTGTACTCGTAATCAACTCCGTCCAAACTCTGCATGGCCTCTCCAATGGCCTCATTATAGGCCGATTTGTATTCCTTAATCTTGCTTTTCCCTTGTTGTGTTTCAAAAATATCGGCACCATTGCAGTCCTTTAGTACCAAAGTGGTTTTTGTCGTGAACATGGAAGAATCATCCAATAGGTCAACCCAAATCCCCAAACATCTATCGGATGCGAGGTCCGGAGGAAGCGCATCATCATAAACTGCATTAAACCCCTTTTCAGAAAGCAGGTATTTAACCAAAGTACTGGTTTGATATTGGTTGGTTTTCCTGAACGCCTCAAATCGTTTGGGAACTACAAAATATTTGTAATTGTTCAAGTCTGTCTGTGCGGACAAGAAATTACTAAATGAAACGGTAAGTACTATTAACAAGGTTCTCAAAGTCAAGGGTGTTTTTGTTCATACAAAGTAAATGAAAAAAGCATGCCAAAAATCCGTCCACTTACTTTCGGCCCCAAGATATAATATTTAAACCTAACTGAAAAGATGCATAATTACTTGCCGCGATGTTCCCATAGGATAACAGGTTATCTGCCATGGCATAGAGGTTAATTGGTCCTGCCTGAAGGTTGAGTCCAAAACCAAGATTCGTGTAGCTGAACTTATCGGCCGTATAGGTCGCCTTCACCGCCAAGATATTGCCTAGCCTCCGCATGTAAAAACCTGTAATCGCCGCTTGTGGACCACTGGGTCTGTTGATCAAAAAAAGATGGCCCCCAACGGAGTTCCTATATGCGATTCTAGGTGAATTTCCTCCGGAGGGATCAATGGTACAATCGCAGTCCTCAGATGACCCCTTGGGCGCTCCAAAATCATACCGTAATGAAGCGTTTACTTTGGTGGGCCTAAAGGTCAAATAAGCCGAATTATTCTCTTCAAAAGGTACCAGTTCCTCGATTTCATCAACGAGGTCCTGCCAATAATCCCGATTCAAATTCGATAGCTCTCGCAATACATTAATCTGGATTCCCTCTGAACTGGCAATTCCATTGAGCGAATAACTTTGGGTATCCCCGCTATGATAGATAAATCCAAGATCCAAAACACTGGCCGTAAATACCGTTTGTTCATTAAGCCGATATGAAAATCCCAGATCTACACCTAGCCCCAAATCCCCTCCAAAGAGCGCCCTTTTTATCAGCGTATTACCTGTCGTTCCATTGTCCGATGCCTCGTCCAACTTTCCAAAACCGGATGTTCTCAGTTGTAAATCGGCATTTAAGGTAGTATTGAGAATGTTATTTTGGCCTTCCGTGTTGACCAAATAACCACTATTTCTGGTGGAGTTATAATCCACAATACCTGAATACAGTTTGCCCCTAGCGCCAATTGTCAGGTTTTTGTTTACCTTTTTATTTACACCCAAATGATAGACGGCCACCAAGGAACCCCGCGATTTTATATCCCCCAAGTTAAACCTCCTGTTCAACTGATCGGCATTGCCATCAAAGATCAACTGGGCATAATCTCGTGGCCAATACGTGATGTTATCAAACTCCAAATAGGCCCCACCGGAATAAAAAAGATTGGGATTGCCACTTCTAAAACCAATGTTGAATATTTCCAATTGTACATTACCACTAAATTCATCCCTACGGCCCATGCCGTACACCATTCTATCCCTAATCTTATCGTTGATGTCCAGTCCGTCCTCGGCAAAAATATCATTAACGGAAACCCCATTGGAACCCGCATAGCCAGAAATCCCTGAAATCATTGGAATGCCCGTGTACCATTTAAAATCGCTCTCCACACCTGGATTCACCATCAAGGATTGGGGAATTTCATTAAAATCGTAAAGAATCTGCTTGTTCTGGGCCTGCAGAAAATTGCATGACAAGACCGCTAGAATGCTTATGGAAAGGATTCGCTTCATTTTACCCTGACCGTAAATTTTGCACTAGAACGAAGTTCGATGGCCGGATCCGGCAAATTGGAGGTACTGGTATTGTCACCAAGGTTTCTGGCGCTCAGCCTTACCTGGGAGGTATTCCTAAGAATATCAAGACTTTTGTCCGCACCGCCATACGCCACAACCCGGGTCAATAGGGCCGTTGGTGCGGCATCCATTTGGAAGAACTCGGTGTCCAATACATCCCCATTTTCGTTCAAAAACTCTATGGTTATCTCAATTTCCTTACTTGTAGTATTTTCCAATTCATAGGTTATGGAACCTTCCAACACCCTTTCGGCAAAAATATCCTCTTCAAAGGCGTCAAAATTGAAATCCTGGGTAAAAAAACTGATGCCCGTAACCCTATTTATTATCGATTCCTGGGTCTTTACGTAGAAAATACTGGTTTCGAAAGTGGGGGTAATGGTCAGGTCGTCATATTGATCAAAGTCCTGTTTATCGGAACAGGAAAACAACAATACAAGCCCAACGAACAGAAGACCTATTTTTCGTAACACAATCATCCTTTGGAAACAATTACCGGATAGAAACTCCCTATCCCATTTAAGAGATATAACTCTATAAATAGGATTTTATTTCCCGAAGCTGCGTGATAATGGGGGCATGGTCATGAACGGGATCGCCATGGGCATTGAAATGTAAGGTATGCAGACCAACGGATTTAGCTCCAAGAATATCCGCTTCCAAACTATCCCCGATCATCAAGGATTTCTGCGGATGGACTTTTGCCCTATCTAAGGCAAGTTCAAAAATGATGGGGTTGGGTTTCTTCACCCCCGCCATTTCGGAATCTACGATATGTTCAAAAAAATGGTGTATACCGGAATTCTTCAACTTTTTTTCCTGAATTTCCTGAAATCCATTGGTAATGATATGGAGCCGATACCTAGGCCTTAGGTAGTTGAGCACAGCAACGGTATCTGGAAATAAATGGGTATATGAGGATAAATGATTGATGTACTCGCTGGACAAACTATGTATCACCTCATCGGAAACGGGGTGTCTTAGTTGGTCGAACACCGTTTTTAAGCGTTGATATCTAAGGGCTTCCTTGGTTATTTTCTCCTCCCGATACAATTTCCAGAAAGCCAAATTTGTGGGAACGTACACCCTTAAAAAATCCTCAAGTGGGATTTGGATACCGTGTTCGGCCAATATTCTTTCAAAGGTTAGGGACGAATTCCGCTCAAAATCCCATAGGGTATGGTCCAAATCAAAAAATACGTCCGTGACCAGATTTTTAAACATGGTACTTGCTTATTAACTGATGGTATACTTCCTTCCAATCGAAGGTATGGTCAGAACCCAACAATTCGTTCGAGAATACAGATATAAAAGTACCCTTCACCAATTTTATTTCATTGTAAATGGCGTCCATTCTGCGTTCCAATTCCTTTTTCTTATGGATTTCCCTCAGGGCATAATCATGCAGTACAAAAGGAAAGACCTTTATGGGCTGTTGTACTTCCAAAGGAATATCATAAAACTGAAAGGGCGTACAGGTGCCCGCCCTAAACCCTATTTGATAGCTATAGCCCATGGTAAAATCATCCGTGAATTCCGCGGCAATCAAATTTCTATAGGTTTCCGGAACGTCCACCCGATTGTACCGCATCCTGGAATAATTTACCGGTCTGTTGACCACCTCCTCCAGATTATGTTTTTCGTTTTTCAAAAGTTCCACATCGTTGAAAGAACTATAGGAAGCCGCTAGGGCCATGGTGGAATAATCGCCAATATACTTGATCAAGGACCTAAAATTGTTGCTATTTGTGGATACGTTTTTATCGTATTTGGAGTAGTTGGCAAACTGAAAAAAGAAAATACTATTGATTTTCAACTTTTTGTGCCACTCTATTAAGGTGGCGAAATTGTCGTACGGATCTTTTTTAATGTTCAGTCCCACCGCAATTCTTTCTATCAGTCTTTTTATCCTGAACGTTCCTAGATCCAGTAAAAATCCGGCAGCCCCCCGTATAACTCCCCTATTCGCATAACAATGGGAAGTGGTTACGTCTATCAAGGACAAGAATTTATATTTTCTAGGCCCCTGGACCAAAACTGGAAACCGTTCCTTTAGTATCACGAAGAGTTTCATCGCCCAAATATCCACCACCGGGCGTTCCAAGAACTTATGTTCATAGGCCAGACTTCCCTTGGACGGAAAACGCCCGTGGGCATCCTTAACGTGAGGTAAATACTCCTCATACCGACTGATCAGGTAAAATGAAGCCGCAAAAATGTCAAAAGGCAGATTACTGCGTTCCCCCGCAAAGAAAAAACAGGGAACATTGTCCCAACTCATTACATTGATATCCACATCGTTGATACCTTGTTCGAACAAAAGGTCGTGACTGCGCACGAAGAACTCGTTCTGTAATGGCTGTTTGGTATAGGTTATCTTTTCATTCTTATGTTTTATGAAATCCTCCACCTTGGTAGTAAAACCTATTTCTATACCCAAAATCCTGGTAAATACCTGCTTCATGGTGTACGTTAGGCGCGGTGTGATTTTATGGGTATAGATCAATAACATTTACAACAATTGATTATCGGCAAAACTAAAATATTCCTTTTGTGTGATGATCAGGTGGTCCAGAACACGAATGTCCAAAGACTCCGATGCATTCTTGATCTTTTGGGTGATTTCGGTATCGGCCTGGCTAGGTTTTAAGGTCCCCGAAGGGTGGTTATGCGCCAAAATCAGGGCCACGGCCCCCAACTCCAAAGACTGTCTCATGAGCAAACGCACATCTACCAAAGTTCCCGTTATTCCCCCTTTGCTCAACTGGGCCTTGTGCAAAATCTTGTTGGAATTGTTCAGGTACAAAATCCAGAATTCCTCGTGCTGCAATTCGCCCATGATGGGCTGTAGGACTTCAAAGGCATCCTGGCTACTGCCTATTTTCTCGATTTTTAGGGAATCCTCCCCTCTTCTTCGTCTCCCAACTTCCAGGGCGGCCGCAATGCTTATGGCCTTTGCCTCGCCAATGCCCTTGAATTTCATCAATTGCTGAATGGAGAGCTTTCCCAATTCGTTCAGGTTGTTGTCCACGGAAGCCAATATCCGTTTGGAAAGTTCAACGGCGCTTTCCTCCCTGTTTCCGGACCCTATCAAGATGGCGATCAGTTCCGCATCGGAAAGGGCGGAACGTCCCTTATGAAGTAGTTTCTCCCTAGGCTTATCGTCATCGGACCAATTTTTGATTGAAAAAGAAACGGGCTTAGCTTCCATATTCCAAATATACTGAACTAATTATTTCAGGTTGACAATATCGTAATCACAGATATATAAAGATGCTCTTTACTATTGAACATGATTCTTCCCGGAAAGAAAGGCTCATCTAAACATTTTCAATGGATCGGGTCAGTTCGCCCAAATCCAATCCGCCGTAATTACCTGAACTCATCAATAAAAGTGTCGTATTGGAATAATCCATATGTTGGATGAACGCATGAAAAGATTCCGCATCCGTAAACACTTTCAGGTCCTTGCGAGCAAAAGCCTCCATAATCTGTTCCGGGGTTACTTCCTTCAACTTTTTAATGGCCACGGATTCCGGCAAAAAGAAAATGACGGCCTCGTCCGCTGCATCCATGGCTCCTTTGTATTCCTTTAAAAACTCGGGGTTAAAGCTACTGTACGTATGCAGTTCCAAACAGGCCACCAGATTTCGATCTGGATATTGTTCCTTAACTGCCGTGGTGGTGGCCATGACCTTACTGGGCGCATGGGCAAAATCCTTGAAAGCAATGCAATTCTTGCCCTCGGCTATTTTCTCCAATCGCTTGGAAGCACCTTTAAAAGACCCTATCGCTTCATAAAAATCGGCCTCGTCCACGCCCATGTTCTGACAGATCCATTTGGCACCGGCCAAATTGCTTAGGTTGTGTTTGCCAAATACCGCAATGGGCATAGGCCCTTCAGGCGTTGACAACAAAGTTTCCCCATTCAACACCTCATAATCGGGTGTACTGTAAGGCAGTTTCCTAATTTGGTTTTCAGAAGTTTCCACAATTTCCTTGACGACCGAGTCCTCTTCATTAAAAGTAATACTTCCACCTTCAACGATACTATCCACAAATATCCGAAACTGATCTACGTAGTTTTCAAACGTAGGGAACACGTTGATGTGGTCCCATGCGATACCGCTCAACAGGGCGATATTCGGTCGATACAAATGGAATTTTGGCCTCCTATCTATTGGGGAGGATAAATATTCGTCCCCTTCCAACACAATGAAATCGTTCTCCTCCGTCAAATGCACCATTCTGTCAAAACCTTCCAATTGGGCTCCTACCATATAATCCACGGGTATCTGATGGTAGTTTAGTACATGCAAGATCATTGACGTAATGGTCGTTTTGCCGTGGCTACCGCCTATTACAACCCTGGTTTTGTTTTTGGATTGCTCATATAGAAATTCAGGATAGGAATAAATGGTCAGTCCAAGCTCCTGGGCCCTTAGCAATTCCGGATTGTCGGCCTTGGCATGCATTCCAAGTACCACAGCGTCCAATTCCTTTTGGATTTTTTCAGGAAACCATCCAAACTGTTCCGGTAATAAATCCTTGGCTTCCAATCTGGATTTTGACGGTTCAAAAATAACGTCGTCGCTTCCGGTAATTTGGTAACCTTTGTGTGCCAAGGCCAAGGCCAGGTTGTGCATGGCACTGCCACCTATGGCAATAAAATGTATTCGCATGATCCTAAATTATGGGGTAAAGATACAGATTGACGGTAGCAGCGCAAACCATTTTAAGGCCTGTAATATTCTTTTTACCTTAGGACTAAAATCAAAAAAATGGACTTGAACCTGGAAACCATCGCATCAAAAGAAATCATGCCCGGATATCACGGGAAATTGGTGCACGCGGAAACCATGAGTATCGCCTATTGGACGGTCGATAAAAACGCCGAAGTCCCGGAACATTCGCACATGCACGAACAGGTAATGCACGTGCTGGAGGGCACTTTTGAGTTTACCTTGGATGGCATCACCAGGATTTACCAACCGGGCGATATCGTAATTATAGCACCACATAAAAAACACAGCGGAAAGGCATTAACAACTTGTAAGCTTATGGACGTATTTTGTCCGGTCAGGGAGGAATATCGATAAGCCCCTTGCCCCCTTGCCCCCAAAGGGGGAACTAAATTCAAATTCAAATATCAAGTTCAAAAATGATATAATTTACTGATATAGAATGTAGGACGTAATGTTCAAATTGATTTTCCTTATAACTATAGACTTTTAACTTATAACTATTAACTAAGAATGAAAATATCCCTCATAGGAAAAAAGGCCCTGGTTGGCGGAAGTAGCGGCGGAATTGGGAAGGCTATCGCCATACAATTGGCAGAAAGCGGGGCCAGTGTGACCCTGATGTCCCGAAGCGAGGAGAAACTAAAAAATATAGTCGCCCAATTACCCACCGAACATGGTCAGGTACATCAATATTTGAAAGTGGATTTCTCCGATTTTCAATCGTTCCAAAAAATAATCACAGATTATTTTAGTACGAATTCCGTGGATATCCTCGTAAACAATACCCAAGGTCCTCCAGCCGGTGGTGCCATGGAAAAGAAGGTGCCGGATTACCAGGAAGCCTTTGACCTGCTCTTCAAAACCGTCGTTCTCACCACGGAATTGGCACTGAAAGGGATGATTGAAAATAATTGGGGACGGATCATCAATGTGGCGTCCGTTTCAGTGAAGGAACCGTTGTCCTATTTGGCATTGTCCAACTCTATTCGCGCGGCGGTGGTCACTTGGGCCAAGTCCCTGGCCTCGGATGTCGGTAAGTACCAAATTACCGTCAACAACGTACTTACGGGTTATTTTGATACGGACCGTATCGCCCAGCTCAACGCCAAAAAAGCGGAACAAATGGGCGTTCCAGAAAGTCAGGTGCGCACGGAAATGGAACAGAAAGTTCCCCTTCATCGTATTGGCGACCCAAAGGAATACGGCTATTTGGCTACCTTTCTAGCTTCGGACAAGGCCGCATTCATCACCGGAACGAACATCCCCATTGACGGCGGACTCCTAAAATCGCTATAGTAGTATCGGTTAAAGTGAATAAATCGATCACAGGCTAACCCAAAAGGTCTGTTCGCTCATTTTTCATTGATAGCCCAATCGGTTTGGCACACTTTTGTTGTGTAAATTTAGCATGATGAAACCCTCATCGAGGGATTTGTTTTGGCAAGTTATATACCTATACAAAAGGAAATGTTTAAAAATCAAGTCTTTGACCCAATCCTAAACGCATGAAAAAGATTTCTATAATCCTAAGTATACTTATGTTCTCACAACTAATGAACGGTCAAGAAGCCAATATGTCCTATAATGAACTCTGGAACCAGGTACTGAAACTTGAAAAGGACCAACTTACCCGTAGTGCCTATGATTTGGTCCAAAAAGTCTATCAAAAAGCGGAGGGTGATGGAAACGAAGTCCAACGAATAAAGGCCTTGTTGTTTACTTCCAAGTACCTATTGATTCTGGAAGAAGATGCCCAGCTTTCCGTTATAAACAAGTTTAAAACCGAAATTAAAAAGGCATCCTTTCCCACAAAAAATATCTTGGAAAGCTATCTCGCCAATTTGTACTGGCAGTATTTTCAGCAATATCGCTATCAATTCTACAATAGAACTGCCACCGAAACCAAGGTCAATTCGGTCGATTTTAGGACGTGGGACCTAAACACCCTGTTCAAGGAAATCGATGTGCACTTTCAAAACGCTTTGTCGGATTCAAAAGCGCTCCAAAAAACTGACCTTAAGGATTATAAGGAATTGATCAAGACCGAAAAAGGTTCGGAAGTATATAGACCAACATTATACGACCTCTTGGCCCATGATGCGCTTAATTTTTACAAATCCGATGAAAACAGTATAACCAGACCTGCCGATAAGTTCGAGATCGATACAACCGAATATCTATGTGATGCCTATTCTTTCACACAATTGGATATCCCCACTCAGGATGCCACTTCCTTGCAGTCAAAGGCCCTTCAACTGTATCAGGAACTGGTTTCCTTTCACTTTTCGGACGCCACGTTAGAAGCCCTGACCTTGGTGGATATTGAACGGTTAAATTTTATCCATGCCAATGCAGTTTTCCCGGATAAGGATGACGTTCTTGAGAAAGTACTCCTAGAAAGTGCAGAAAATATTCGGCACCATGAGACATCTGGACTATACAACTATGAATTGGCCAAATTGTACAAAAACCAAGGCGATACCTTTACGCCGGATGCACCCCAAAACAGATGGAAGTTAAAAGAGGCCATCGGCCTTTGTGATCAGGTCCTCAGCCAATACCCGGATTCGAGGGGAGCACAACAATGTGCGTATCTCAAATCTCAGATCCTGGCGCCTTCCCTGCAGCTGGAAACGGAGAAATACATTCCCATTGCGAAGCCCGCCAAGCTTTTGGTCAATTACAAAAATAGAGCGTCCTTGGATTTGCGTGCCTATCCCATTTCGGCCAAACAGTGGGAAGACCTCAACAACCTGTATCCTGAATCCGAAAAACTGGAATTCATTCAAAAACTAAAACCGTCCAAGGAATGGTCCGTCAACTTGATAAATGAGGGCGATTATCAACTTCACAGTATCGAAATTCCCATGCCGGAACTTCCAAATGGCCAGTATTTGATTTTGGCCCTTCCCAAAGAGGACGAGGTCAACAGTTTTGCCTACAGCGAGGTTCAGGTTACCAATTTGGCATTGCTGCAGACCACTACGGATAAAGAGCATCTTTTTCAAGTGGTGGACCGAAACAACGGTGCCGCCAAACCCGGTGCCAAAGTGACCCTATACCACCGCGGCAACCTGATTTTGTCCAACAGCAAAAATTATACTACCGATAAAAACGGATTTGTTCGTATCCCGTTGGGCGGCAAAAGTTTGTCCGTCGAAAATATAAAGGTTGGGTACAAGGACGACCAAGCCCAATTCGGAAACACCTACATCCGCCAAAAATATAGGCAAAACAACGGACCGGATGTGGTCCTTAAAAGCTTTTTGTTCAAGGACCGAAGCATCTATAGACCGGGCCAACCGCTCTATTTCAAAGGGGTGCTGATTAAGCAAAACGAACATAAATCTACCCTGGTAACCGAGGAAAAGGTAAGGGTTGAACTATTCGACGCCAATGGCCAAAAGGCATCGGAATTGGAAGTGCAGACGAATGAATTCGGCTCCTTTCAAGGCAGTTTCATCATACCAAATACGGGACTTACCGGACAGTATTATGTATCCGTCACCGGACCTACAGGCCTGGTACAGGAATACAGTTACTTTTCGGTCGAAGAATACAAAAGACCCAAATTTGAGGTCGGTTTCGAACCCATCACCGAGGTAAGCAAAGTAAACGATTCCGTCACCGTAAAAGGGAATGCCAAATCCTTTGCAGGCAGCAACATCACCGATGCAAAGGTCAGTTATCGGGTAACGCGAAGCGTCAATTACCCCATTTGGTTTTCGTGGCGACGCGGCCCTAGTTATTGGGGAGAAAGTCAGGAAATAGCCCATGGGGAGCTACAAACGGACAATGAAGGAAATTTCAGTATCGATTTTAAGGCCCTGCCTGATCTCAAGGCATCCAAAGAAAACCTTCTCGTATTTTCCTATGTGATTACTGCCGATGTAACCGATGTCAACGGCGAAACGAGAACGGCAAACACCACGGTCAACGTAGGCTATCACGCCATGACGGCCAATATTCTTATAAACGAGTCACTGAACAAGGCAAATGCCGAAAATACGATCACCGTCACTACCAACAACCTCAACGGACAAAAAGTATCCGCCAAGGGATTGCTGAAAATGTACAAATTACAGGCCCCCGAACATGTGCTCAGGCCAAGACCATGGGAAGCGCCGGATTATCAATATTGGAGTAAATCTGATTTTAAGAAACTTTTTCCCCATGAAGCTTATGGGCAGGAACATTCGGTCGAATCTTGGGAGAAGGGCACCTTGGTCTTTGAAACCGAATTTGATACCGGAAAAAGTGAATCCATCGAACTTCCGAATCTTAAAAAATGGGAAACCGGTAGTTACTTGATTGAAGTGGAAAGTACCGATGCTTTCGGTCAGCAGGTGACCGCTAAAACTAGTACAAGTGTTATAGACCCCAAGGAAAAGTCGCTTCCTGACAATCAACTGTTCCATGTAGCGACTGACAAAAAACAGTATGCCCCTGGGGACATGGCAGAAATCACCTTTTACAGCAACGCAAAGGATGTAAACATTACCTATTGGGTGGAAAAGGACGGTGAGCGCATTAAGACAGATATTCTAACCGTGAAAAAAGATTGTGAATCCATCAACGTTCCGGTAACGGAAGAAGATTTGGGAGGTTTTTCCGTGGGCTACAGTTTTACGGCCTACAATTCCTTCCATTCGGGAACCGTTCCCGTATCCGTGCCCTACCCGGACACGGAGCTGCAAATAGAGACCGGTACATTTCGGGATAAAATCGCCCCAGGAACCGATGAAACCTGGAGCTTTAAAATAAAAGGGCCCAAAGGCGAAAAGGTTACGGCGGAATTGTTGGCCAGCATGTACGATGCCTCTTTAGATCAGTTCGTTTCACATAATTGGTATTTCAATCCCTTGTACAGACCAACGTACTATTCGCGTTCGAATGTAAATGCCTATCTGAGCTTTGGCACCGAAAATTTTAGGGATTATTTCAATCCAGACAGGCTTTATAAGGAATATCCGGATTTACAATTCGACAAATTGGATTGGTTTGGGTTGAGTTTTGATCTTCAAGGCCGACTGGCTGGTACAAATGTTAGACGAAAATCGGAGGCCCCGATGGCCATGAGCGATGCTATGGATGCCGATGTGAGTTTTGAGAGGGAAGCACTTGAGGAAAGTGTCGTTATGACAGGTAGTATCGGGGAAAACTCAAAACCTAGTGAGGAAAACAACGGAGAGCTGGACTTTGACGATGTCATAATCCGCGAAAACCTTCAAGAAACGGCCCTTTTCTTTCCGCAATTGACCACGGATGACGAGGGGAATGTCTCCTTTAATTTTACCACGCCCGAGGCCTTGACCCGCTGGAACCTCCAATTATTGGCCTACACGAAGGATTTAAAATCGGCGACCAAAACCCTATCCACTGTCACCCAAAAGGACTTAATGGTGCTGCCCAATCCCCCACGATTCCTACGCGAGGGAGATACGATTACCCTTAGCACAAAAATCGCCAACCTATCCGAAAATTCTCTGGAAGGGATGGGTCAATTGGAACTCACCGATGTTCTTACCGGAAAACCCATAGATGCGGTACTTGGAAATATAGAAAAACAAAAGCCCTTTCGTGTGGGGGCCAAGGGTAACGTGCAAATTTCCTGGACCTTGACCATACCCAAAGGCACTCAAGGGGTACAATACAAAATCGTTGCAAAGTCGGGTACATATAGTGATGGCGAGCAAGGTGCCTTACCTGTGCTTACTAACCGCATGTTGGTTACGGAAACCATGCCCATGTGGGTTCGAAGCAATGAGAACAGAACCTTTGTTTTGGAGAAGCTGAAAAATGTTTCCTCAAAAACGCTCGAGCACCAGAAATTGACTTTGGAAATAACTTCCAACCCCGCTTGGTATGCCGTACAGGCCCTGCCCTACCTTATGGAATATCCCTACGAATGTAACGAACAGACTTTTTCCAAATACTATGCGAATACCTTGGCGAGCCATATCGCCAATGCCAATCCGCGAATCAAACAGGTGTTCGACCAATGGGCCAGCTCAGATGCCCTTTTGAGCAACTTGGAGAAAAATCAGGATCTCAAGTCCCTTTTGATCCAGGAAACACCGTGGTTGAGGGATGCGCAGTCCGAAACCGAGCAGAAGAAACGTATCGGACTTTTGTTCAACCTCAACAAAATGAGAAACGAACGGGAAATGGCCCTTCGGAAGCTTGAAGAGTCCCAATTGCCATCGGGTGGATGGCCCTGGTTCAACGGGGGACAAGAAAATAGGTTCATCACCCAACATATCGTCATCGGTTTTGGGCATTTGGAGAAACTCACAGGTTCAAATTCAAATTCAAATTCAAGTGCAAACTCAAATTCAAATACAAGTTCAAGTACAAACTCAAATTCAAATGCAAGTTCAAATGCAAGTGTAAGGTCAATGCTGGAATCCGCAATTTCCTATTTGGATGCCGAATTTGTTGCTGAATATGAGCGTATGAAAAAGTATTCGAAAGATCTTTCCAAGGACCATTTGAGTCCCAACCAACTACATTTCCTGTACATGCGCAGCTTTTTTAAGGACATAAAAACCTCCAAAAAAGTGCAGGACATTATGGAATACTATTTGGGACAGGCCCGTACCTACTGGACCGATAGAAATTTGTACTCCAAAGGTTTGATTGCGTTGACATTGTATCGGGCCGGAGATAAAGCATTGGCCCAGAAAATCCTCCGTGCCTTGGAGGAAAACAGTGTACAATCCAAAGAATTGGGTATGTACTGGAAAGAAAACACGCCTTCTTGGTATTGGCATGGGGCACCCATTGAAACGCATTCCCTATTAATTGAAGCCTTTTCGGAAATTGGGAACGATACCAAGACCATTGACGAGCTAAAAGTCTGGCTATTGAAAAATAAACAGACCAATCAATGGGAGACGACAAAGGCCACGAGCAATGCGGTCTATGCACTTTTATTACAAGGGAGCGATTGGCTGTCCGTCAACGATGCCATTGATGTAAAAGTAGGCCCCATAGAAATTAACCCAAAAAAACTAGAGAACGTCAAGATAGAAGCTGGTACCGGGTATTTTAAAACCTCCTGGAATTCCCAGGAAATAAGCCCTGAAATGGCTACAATCCGTATTCAAAAGAAAGGGGAAGGAATTGCTTGGGGCGCGCTTTACTGGCAGTATTTTGAGGATTTAGACCACATCACCCCAGCAGGAAAAGAGGCCGGCAAGGCCTTGGAAGTAAAGAAAAAACTCTTCCTGAAAAAGAATACGAACCATGGGGAACTCCTTACCGAAATCAAGGAAGGTACCCAACTGAATGTGGGCGATCTGGTTCGGGTACGGATCGAGCTGAAATCGGACCGGGATATGGAGTTCATCCACCTAAAGGATATGCGGGCCGCAGGTTTTGAGCCGGTAAATGTGCTATCCAGATACAAATGGCAGGACGGACTTGGGTATTACGAAAGCACCAAAGATGCCAGTACGAACTTTTTCTTTGACTTCATGCCAAAAGGTGTGTATGTTTTTGAATACGACCTTAGGGTCAACAATACAGGGAATTTCAGTAATGGAATCACCACCATACAAAGCATGTACGCCCCAGAATTTACCAGTCATAGTGAGGGTATTCGGGTTCAGGTCGACTGATACCACCGTTTCCCTCATTCAAAGGTCTATTTGCCTAAACCGTAGTTTTTAAAGCGCAAGAATGAAAGTAGTTTAGGGTCAATCCTTAAAACTACCTTATTATGAAAAATTCATTTAGGCTTTCCGTTCTAGAACCTTGTTCAGAAAATTTTGCTAATTTTAAAAAGACCAAGCAAGGAGGTTATTGCAACAGCTGTCAAAAGGAAGTCATCGATTTTACCGAACTATCGGATTTGGAAGTCGTACAGCATTTTAAAAAGAACAATGGCAGCACCTGTGGCCGCTTCAGAACCTCCCAACTCAAGAACTATGAATTTGAATCCGTTGGCATCATGAACACGAATATCTTTCAAAAAAGTCTGGGCATTGCCAGTTTCTCATTGTTGGCACTTTGTGCGACCGCTCCTGTCCAATCCCAAGAAGTTGCCGAAGCCTCTCCAATAATGGAAATGGTTATTTCCCAAAAAGTAGGCAATGAAAAGTTTGTGGCCGAAAGCTATACCGTACGGGGAACCGTTTTGGACGAGACCAATTTGCCATTGCCGGGCGTTAATGTGATACTCAAAGGAACTTCCATTGGCACTACGACCGATTATGACGGGAAGTTCGAGTTTCCGCAAAAACTGGAAGTCAACGACGTTTTGGTCTTTAGCTATATTGGGTACGACACCAAAGAGTATAAAGTAGTGCCCGCTCAAAACGATACCATCGATATCACCATCGTTTTCGATGCTACAGATATCGAGCTCATGGGCGATGTAGTGGTAGGTGGCGCTTACAAATCCAAGAGAAACATTTTCCAAAAATTCATCGCACTCTTTAAGTAATGCGATTGGTATTCCTATTGCTGCTTTTTTACCATGCTATCGGTCTTGGACAGTTTGTCAATTTAAATGAATCCGACTTTTCCAAGGCCGATAGCATCTCTTTTTCATATAAAGGACATAGCCTGAGGAATCTACCGGTTTTGACTTACAAGCTGACCAAGGACCTAACCAAGGACGTAGAAAAATTCAGGGCTATTTTCACATGGGTCTGCACCAACATTGAGAACGATTACCAGTCCTATCTGAAAACCCGGAAAAAAAGGAAGAGGATACAAAAGGACAGGGCAGGTTTTTTGGAATGGAACCAAAGCTTTACTCCCAAGGTATTTGAAAAATTAGTTTCAGAAAAGAGGACAGCTTGTACTGGGTACGCCTACCTCATCAAGGAAATGGCTAACCTGGCCGGATTCCAAAGTAAGATTGTGAACGGATATGGCCGGACACCCACCTTGCTTTTAAGTGAAAACGACCCGCCCAACCATTCCTGGAATACGGTACAGCTGGACGATCAATGGTATTTGTGCGATGCCACATGGGCTGCAGGAAGGATCATGCTCGATGCCGATGGACCTCGATTTGAAGCCGATTATGATGATGTCTACTTCCTACCGAATCCCGAATTATTCGCAAAGAACCACTACCCGTTGGAATCGGAATTGTCGCTACTTGAAGAGTTACCAACCCTGACCGATTTCATAGTAGCAGCTGTGATTTACAAAGCGTCTTTTAGATTTGGTATTGCACCAATCTTACCAGAAAAAATGCACCAGGAGGTTTTACGGGATGTAAGTACTTCTTTTGAACTTAAAATACCTGAGGGTTTGGACGTAAAAAAATTTAGGCTTGCCCTCAATAATGGCGGTAAGGATGTGGAAGTTCAGCCAAAGATCATCTTTTTAGGACCTGGAAAAATTCAAATGGATTACACCTTTAATCGCACCGGGTTATATGACACCCATATTGTATTTAATGGTGACAAAATAGCCACGTACGTTGTAAAGGTCCGTAGAAATTAAAGGCTCATTTTGTCCTTGAAAAGGTAGGATTGTCTTCGTGAAACTTCAATTTCCTCTCCATTGGCCATGGTCAGTTTTAGTTTTCCATTGAACCAGGGCACCACATTTGTAATGAAATTGGTATTGATAATCTGCTGCCGATTGGCCCTGAAAAAATACTTCTCTGGAAGCTTTTCCTCTACTTGGTTCAAGGACTTGTACAGCATGGGTTTTTCATCCTGAAAAAACACCCGGGTATAGTTGCCCACGATTTCAAAATGGGAAATATCGCCCACCTTTATAAGCCAGCATTTTTCCCCGTCCTTGATGAAAATTTGACTGTTACCCGTCAATCGTTCCGTATTTTCCTTTGTGGTAGCTTCGGTATTTTTGCTGAGTTTTTCCTCCACCTTTTCTATGGCCTGCGCAAAACGCTTTTCATTTATAGGTTTTAACAAATAGTCCAAAGCGTTGTATTCGAAGGATTTTATGGCATATTCATCAAAAGCGGTCGTGAAGATGGTAATTGGAACCTCATCCAGCATCTCCAACAGTTCAAATCCGTCCTTTTCCGGCATATTGATATCCAAAAAAAGGAGATCGGGATGTTCTTCGTTGATGAGGGCGAAACCATCATCTACATTTTCGGCCTCGCCGATAACCTCAATTTGTGGATAGCCCTTAATGAGTTCTTTCAACTCGTTTCGGGCGAGCCTTGAATCCTCTACGATGACTGCTTTAATTTGGCTCATGACAAGGGTATTTTTATGGTGGCAACAACTTCGCCATGTATTTCCTCAATGGAGAAATTGGCCTGATCCCCATAGAGGAGACGTATTCGTTGCTTGATGTTCTGAAGACCTAGCTGCGTGGAACCCTCGGCTATTTGTAATGTTCCGGTATTCGCAACTTTGATAATCAAATTCCCTTCCTCCAAACTGGTTAGCAGTTTTATGGTACCTCCGGACTTAAGGTTGGAAATCCCATGTTTTACCGCGTTCTCCACCAACAATTGAATGATCATTGGAGGTATCTTTTGCTCCAAAGTCCTTTCCTGCACTTCCTTTATGAATTCCATACGATCCTCGAACTGGATTTTGGAAAGTGCAATATAGTTCTCCACCATTTCCAGCTCTTCCGCTAAATTAATGGCATTGACATTGTTCTTGGTAAGGGAGTACCGAAGCATCTCCGAAAGCTTGGTGAGCATATCCCTTGATTTTTCTACATCCTCCAACATAAGTCCGCGAATATTGTTCAGGCTATTGAACATAAAATGCGGGTTTATCTGTCCTTTTAAGGTATTCAACTGTGCCTGTCTCAAGGTCGCATTTAGCTCGGCACGCTCCACCCTGTTTGCATTCAATTTTGCCGCAATTTTTACCGATAAATAAAAAATAGTCCAACCAAAAATGGTGATAAAGGAATTGATCATCAACAAACCGATTCCAAAATCCTTGTACATTTCCGGTACCTTAACATTTTCTTCCCCGTATTTACCCATATAGTAGCCCGTGCCGTACGAAAGCCCAAAATAAATTAGGGACACCAGCGAAATTCCAACTAATATTTTTATAATCTGCCCTGTTCCAAAAGCATCAAAATTGATGATGCTATTTAGATAATATCGCAATAAACTTGTGGAAAAGACACCTATCAAAAAGGTAGACAAAAGACCGTATTTGAAAAGGTTGGTGGCTTTGTAACCATCGGTATCCGGGGTAAAGGCATAGGCAATAAAGACCAACCCGCCCCAAGAAAGGAACTGGACCAACCAAAATGAAATTGCCCATCTGTGTTTTTTGATAAAGGAAGCCATAAGGGTATTAAAAGGTAACTAAAGGGGGAACAAAAATAGTTTCAGCCAAGTAGGCTGAAACTAAAATAAGATTTGAATTACCAATACCATAATAAATTTTACAATTGCAATCATGCTATTTGTTTTTTCGATTAATGGATTCGGTTCATGATTATTTTTCTTTCCTTACACGTTGGCTTCCTTATTTGGAATTTCCACTATGTTTTCCTTGTTCAAGAGGGATACGCCCACTAAGGTCAATCCCGCATACAATGGGAAAAAGTAATTCATAAGGTTTAAATCTTTCAAGGCTCCTATCAGGGATACCATTACGGTAAGAACCCCAATTACCAATACTGTTGCTTTTGTTTTGTCAATAGTTTTCATAATGCTGTTTTTTAATTGATTAATACTACGACGTAAAACTACAGGTCCTTGGGGGAGAAACTAAAAGGTTTATGACGAACGGTAGAAAGTCGTCACCGAACGGAAGTTTTATCTAACTAAAATGTAATATACTGATAAACAATAAATTAAGTGCTTAATAATGCCGCTACCATAGCTCAAAAACCCTATAAACTAGGGCTTGGCGAAGAAAAGCGGGGTATTTAAAAAAGTCTTTTGAAAGCCTTTAATTTTTTGTTTTTGGGGGATACTTGTCAAATATTTTTGAAATCAATTCTTGCATCTTTTCCTCTTTTACGTCCGGTGGGGCACCTTCCTTATAAGGTTGCGTACCTATGGCTTGCCATACCATGGCATCCTTACGAGCATCTATAAAGTTAATTTCAATCTCCCGGGTAAGATTGGGTCCGCCCACGGGAATCCCGAGAGAGACACCGCCACCAAGACCAGCGTTACCGCCACCAAGTCCAACGCCTACAGTATTTCTTGATCGGGCTTCATAGATGATACTTTTTACATCAATAAGGATATCGGGTTCTTCGGAAAACTTGAGGCCCTTGGTCTGGAGTGTAATATCCATGGCCTTAAAAAAACGCTTTTCGTCCAGTTCCGGAATTCCGGTCTGCATATCCGCAAAATAATTATAGGTGTTGTAGCCTGAGAAATCTGTTTCCCGCTCATAATCGTAGTGAACCTTTATCGTTCCACAGGAAACCAGCAGTAAAGCAAGCAGCAGTGTTGTTATATATTTCATCCTGAATATTTTACTTTAAGATAGTAAAAATTCAGTCCTCCTCTTTCCTGTCCACACTTTTTGTGAGCGCCGATGAAATTATTCCTGTTGGAATTGCTACAATACCCAAACCGATCATCAAAATAAAAAAGGTAAAGATCCTACCGCCCACAGTTATTGGATATACATCGCCGTAGCCAACCGTAGTTAATGTAATTATTGCCCACCAAAGACTATCAAAGACCGATGAAAAATGCTCTGGTTGAGCCTTGTTCTCAAAATAGTAGATACCAACAGCGGAAAAGTAAATCAGAATAAGGGTGACAAAAAGAAATAGCAAAATCTCTTCCTTGACCATGACTATGGCCCTTGTAAAGTGTTTAATCGCCCTATTGTAGCGCATCAATTTGAGCATCCTGAACAAGCGAAGAAACCGCAAGGCCCTCAAAGATCGCAAATCGATGCCCAATGCAAGGTAAAAAGGGAGAATTGCTAAAAAGTCAATGACACCGTAAAAACTAAATATAAATTTGGTCTTTTTATCGGCAACGTATATGCGTAACAAATACTCCAGGGTAAAGACAGTGACACAAAATACCTCTATGCCACGGAGAAGAATACGGGTTTGTGGTTCCAAATCAGGTACCGTCTCAAAAGAAAAAGAAATAATGGATACAAAAATTAAAATCTGGATAAAGTAGGCAAAGAATCTGCTCTTGGGATTATCATTTAACTCAACAATATTTTTTAAATACCGCTTCATCAATAATAAATATTAATCATTCAGCATTTGCCAAAGTTTGTCCTTTAGTTCCGTAATTCCTATTTGCGCTACTGACGAGATGAACATGTAGGGAATTCCCTTGAAATCCACATCCAGTTCCTGTTTCATTTCGTCCATCAATTCCGCATCCAACATATCACATTTGGAAATAACGATCAATCGCTCCTTGTGCAACAATTCCGGGTTATATCTTCTTAGTTCATCCAATAAAATTGCATACTCCTGACTGATGTCCTTGCTATCGGCAGGAATCAAAAACAGCAAAGTGGCATTGCGTTCTATATGTCGCAAGAAATAATGTCCCAGACCTTTTCCCTCTGCGGCACCTTCTATGATTCCCGGAATATCGGCCATAACGAAACTCTGAAAGTCCCGGTACTCCACGATTCCCAAATTGGGCTTCAGGGTGGTGAACTCATAATCGGCAATTTTGGGTTTTGCGGAAGTTATTACGGAAAGTAGTGTGGACTTCCCTGCATTTGGAAACCCTACCAAGCCCACATCGGCCAAAATTTTAAGTTCCAATAGAAAATACCCCTCCTGCCCGGGAATCCCCGGTTGTGCATATCTAGGCGTTTGGTTGGTGGATGTCTTAAAATGCCAGTTTCCAAGCCCCCCCATACCGCCTTCCAGGACAATTTTTTCCTCACCGTGTTCGGTAATTTCAAAAAGCACCTCGTCCGTATCCGGGTTTTTGACAACGGTTCCCAAGGGCACGTCTAGAAAAACATCGGCACCATCCGCCCCTGTACTTCTGCTCTTGCCCCCGTGCTCGCCATGGCCTGCCTTGAAATGCTTCTTGAACTTGAAATTGACCAAAGTCCAAAGATTTTGATTGCCCCTTACGATTACATGACCGCCGCGACCACCGTCTCCCCCATCCGGGCCTCCTTTTGCCACATATTTCTCACGGTGTAGGTGCATAGATCCCTTGCCACCGTTTCCGGAAGCCAAATGCACTTTTACATAGTCTACGAAATTACCTTCGGTCATGTTGAATATGGTGTTTTAATCGCCTACAAAGCTACGCAATTAAGCATGAACGACGGGCAATGGGTTTATGACAACGGATCATAAAAGTAATGGAGGTATACCAGATAGGCTATCGCGATAAGAACGACCGCCAGCATGGAACCGCATCCAATAATAAAACAGCTCTTTAGGGCGTCCTTGGGCCTTATCACCTCCTCTGCCATGGGTTGTATTCGATTTTAAGCCGATAAAACATCGGCACTGTCGCAATGAACGACTATGCTTTTAAGGAATCGATTACCCTTGTTAGGCGTTGGGTAATCTCATCTATAGAACCGATGCCGTTCACACTGTGAAATTTATGCTGGTCCTCGTAATACTCCTTTAAGGGTGCTGTTTTTGAATTGTATTCCTCAAACCGATTTTTGATTTTGCTGACATCCTGATCATCTGATCTACCACTGACCTTGCCTCTTTCCAACAACCGTTCAATAAGAATGTCATCGTTGGCCTCCAGGGCAATGGTGGCGTCTATCTTCATATCCTTGGATTCCAAAAAGTTATCCAAGGCTTCCGCTTGGGCGGTAGTACGTGGAAATCCATCGAAAATGAACCCGTCCGCATCGGGATTCTTATCCACTTCTTCCTCCAACATCTTTATGGTCACTTCATCGGGTACCAAATCGCCTTTATCAATGTAGGATTTGGCCAAGGTTCCCAATTCCGTTCCGTTTTTGATGTTGAACCGGAAAACGTCTCCCGTAGAAATATGCTTTAAATTATACTTTTCCTTTAAATATTGAGCTTGTGTGCCCTTGCCCGCTCCCGGTTTGCCGAAGAGTACAAGATTGATCATATGTTTTTGGTTTAATTGGTATACTTCCTTAAGGTTCCTTCCTAATTCCTTGTAATCCAGTCCATAGCCCACTATGAATTTATCAGGGATTTCAAGCCCCACATAATCTATGGCATATTCGCCTTTGTAGACTTCCGCTTTATAAAAAAGGCTGGCGATCTTAAATTCCTTCACCTTGGTGTTGCTGAACAAATGCACCAGTTTTTGTAAAGTGCGTCCGGTATCGATGATATCCTCCAAAATGATGATACTGCGGCCTTCAATATTATCGGGAAAGTCTAACAGGGTTTCCACGATCCCGGTTGAGGTAAGCCCTTGGTAGGAACTTAGTTTTACAAAAGACACTTCGCAAGGATGCGGATACGCCTTTAGAAAATCGGAAACGAACATAAAGGCTCCGTTGAGCACCCCAACAAAGATGGGGTTTCCATCCTCATAGTCCACGGCAATTTCCTCCGCCATACGCCTTACAGCTCCTTGGATCTGTAATTCGCTGAGGAAAGGTTTGAAAAATTTGTCGTGTAAGCGTATCAATTTTAAAATATTATCAAGGTTGGCAAATATAGGGTTTTGCCCCGTGTTTTTGAATAATGGGAATCAGGATTCTAAGATTTAACCGTATTTTTGCCTTCGATATGAACTATTTTTCTTCCGATTTTAAACTAGGTATTCTTGGCGGAGGCCAATTGGGCAAAATGATGCTCTACGAAACCCGCAAGTGGGACGTTTGGACCAAGGTATTGGACGCTTCCCCCGAAGCTCCCTGCAATATTTCCTGCAACCAATTTGTACAAGGCGATCTACTTGATTACGACACGGTCTATGATTTTGGCCAAGGGCTGGATGTACTTACCATAGAAATTGAAAATGTAAATCTGGACGCTTTGGAGCGATTGGAAAAAGAGGGGCTAAAGGTGTTTCCACAACCAAGGGCCCTTCGGATCATTCAAAACAAGGCCAAGCAGAAGCTTTTTTATGTGGACCATGGAATCCCAACGGCTGAATTTCAGCGCTTTGCCTATTTGAGCGAAATTGAGGACAGTGTCCAAAACGGTGGATTGAAACTGCCTTTTGTATGGAAGGCCGCACAATTTGGCTATGACGGCCAAGGGGTAAAAGTGGTCAGGACACTATCTGATTTGGAAGGCCTACCCAAAGGCGAATGTATCGCAGAAACCATGATTCCGTTTAAGAACGAACTGGCGGTCATCGTGGCGCGGAATAACAGTGGGGACATAAAGACCTACCCCGTTGTGGAAATGGAATTTCATCCGGAAGCGAACCAAGTGGAGTATGTTATCTGTCCCGCCAGGATTGACGATAAAGTAGCCGCCAAGGCTAGGGAACTTGCCTTAAAGGTAGCTGAAAAAATTGGCTTGACGGGTCTATTGGCCGTTGAGATGTTCCAGACCCAAGACGATCAAATATTGGTGAACGAAGTGGCCCCAAGACCCCATAATAGTGGGCATTACAGTATTGAAGCTAGTTATACCAACCAGTTTGAACAGCACATTCGCTGTATCTTGGACCTACCCTTGGGTGCTACGGAAAGTAAAGTGGCTGGAATCATGGTCAATCTAGTGGGTGCAGAAGGGTATACTGGCGATGTGGTATACGAAAACATGGAGGAAATTTTAAAGCTAGAAGGGGTGACACCGCACATTTACGGAAAAAAACAAACAAGACCTTTCAGAAAAATGGGCCATGTGACCATTGTCGATGAAAATATGACCCGAGCAAGACATGTAGCACAGGAGGTCAAGGAAAAAATCAAAGTAATAAGTAAATAAGTTATGAGTAAAGTAGCCGTAGTAATGGGCAGCACCAGCGACCTACCCGTAATGCAGGATGCCATAGACATTTTAAAAGGTTTTGACATAGAGGTGGATGTGGATATTGTATCGGCCCACAGAACTCCTGAAAAACTGTTCGACTTTAGTAAAAACGCCCATAAAAACGGATATTCTGTAATTATCGCTGGCGCCGGAGGGGCTGCACATTTACCGGGTATGGTAGCATCCATGTCGCCGTTACCTGTTATTGGAGTGCCTGTTAAAAGCAGTAATTCCATAGATGGGTGGGATTCCGTTTTGTCCATTCTACAGATGCCAGGAGGCGTTCCTGTGGCCACCGTAGCACTGAACGGTGCCAAAAATGCAGGAATACTCGCCGCCCAAATTATAGGCAGTTCGGATAAGTGTGTTCTGGATAAAATCATCTTTTACAAAGAAGGTTTGAAACAAAAAGTGATTGAGGGGGCTAAGTCGGTTCGCAGTGAAAAATGAACAGTGAGAAATGAACAGTGAACAATGAACAGTGAACAATGATAAATGATAAAATAACTTATTCAAACTCTTAACTCTTAACTCTTAACTCTTAACTCTTAACTCTTAACTCAAGAAATAACAGATTACCATCATGTCGCAATCCCAAACAGAAAAAAACAATCCCCTACTCCAGCCTTTCGATACCGCACCTTTTTCCAAAATAAAGACCGAACATTTCAAACCCGCCTTTTTACAGGCAATTGAGGATGCAAAGGCCGAAATAGATGCGATTACGGGCAATACAGAGGAGCCAACGTTTGAAAACACCATCGAGGCCTTGGAATTTGCGGGTCAACAATTGGACCGGATTTCAAGCATCTTTTTCAATCTCAATTCCGCTGAAACGAATGATGATATCCAAAAAATCGCCCAAGAGGTTTCGCCCTTGCTTTCGGAGTTCAGCAATGACATTACGCTCAACGAAGCCTTGTTCAAGAGAATTAAAGAGGTCTACGGAAAAAGGGACATATTGGGTCTGGATGTGGAACAAAAAACCTTGTTGGAAAAAAAATATAAGAATTTCAGCCGTAACGGGGCGAATCTACCGGAAGATAAGAAAAAGCGATTGCGACAAATCGATGCCGAGCTTTCCAAGCTTTCGCTAAAATTTGGTGAGAATGTCCTTGCCGAAACCAACAAATACCAACTATATCTTGCGGACGAGGAAGACTTGGATGGGCTGCCCGAAGGTGAAAAGGAAGCTGCCGCACAATTGGCAATGGCCAAGGGAAAGGATAACGGCTGGATGGTCACCCTGGATTATCCCAGTTACATCCCGTTCATGAAATATGCCAAAAAAAGGGAATTACGAAAGGAACTTTCCATAGCCTTTGGCAGCAAGGGGTTTCATAATGACGCGTTGGACAATCAGGAAAACGTGCTCAAAATTGCCAAACTGCGTTTTGAAAGAGCGCAATTGCTGGGCTATAAAAGCCATGCACATTTTGTGCTCGAGGAACGTATGGCGGAAAGTCCCCAAAAAGTATATGATTTTCTAAATGAAATCCTAGAAAAGGCCAAACCCGCCGCAGAAAAGGAGTTCAAGCAATTGGCGGATTTTGCCAAAAATCTGGATGGCATTGAGGTACTTGAAAAATGGGATGGCAGTTATTATTCCGAAAAGCTGAAACAAAAATTGTTCGATTTGGACGATGAAAAACTAAAGCCCTATTTCAAACTGGAAAATGTCATCGACGGAGTTTTCAAGGTCGCTGAAAAACTGTTCGACCTTAATTTTGAAGAGGTGTCCGACATCGACAAATATCATGAGGACGTAAAAACGTACCGAGTGTATGACGGGGACGGTAATTTTATATCGCTCTTTTATTCCGACTTCCATCCAAGACCTGGAAAACGCGGGGGTGCATGGATGACCTCCTTTAAATCCCAATGGAAAAGAAAGGGTGAAAACGTGCGTCCACATATCAGCAATGTGTGCAATTTTACCCCTTCGACCAAAAGCAAGCCCTCCCTGCTTACGTTCAATGAGGTGACCACGCTGTTCCATGAATTTGGACATGGGCTTCACGGAATGTTGGCGGACACCAAATATCCAAGCCTTTCCGGGACATCCGTGTATTGGGATTTTGTGGAACTGCCAAGTCAGGTGATGGAAAATTGGTGTTATGAGCAGGAAGCCCTCGAGCTATTTGCCAAGCATTATGAAACCGGGGAGGTAATCCCTATGGAACTCATCACCAAAATAAAGGAATCTGCCACGTTTCAGGAAGGTATGCAAACACTTAGACAATTAAGTTTTGGACTGTTGGATATGTCATGGCACGGCATTGACCCTTCCCAAATTACCCATGTGAAAAAACATGAGGACGAAGCTTTTGAGGGCACTAAATTATATCCTGACACCCCCGAAACTTGCATGAGCACCTCGTTCTCACATATTTTTCAAGGAGGATACTCTTCCGGGTATTATAGTTATAAATGGGCTGAAGTCCTGGACGCCGATGCCTTCGCCTACTTTAAGGAACAAGGGATATTCAATAAGGAAGTGGCCTCCAGGTTCAAGGAACATGTGCTGTCAAAAGGCGGCACTGAAAACCCGATGGCACTCTACAAACGTTTTAGAGGTGCGGAACCCAAAGTGGAAGCGCTCTTGGAAAGGGCCGGATTACTATAAATATTTTGTGGAAGAACTGGCCGTAATCATTTTCATAAACAACAATACACAACATTTTTAAAACGGTTGACCACATAATATTTTATGTGCGGAATGGTGAAACTATTTTGTGGGCCTAAACCACAAACCGTCTGTCACAGATGAAAAAGCTTAGTTTTTTTATTTCTTTATTTTTATTGGCTTCCTGTAGCAAGGATTCTTCCGGAAATACAGAAGAAAACGGGAACAGTTCGCCTACCATTACAATAAAATCCTACAGTATAGACGAACATTCCCCTGCCGGGACCTCCATTGGGACCGTAACTGCTTCGGACGCGGATGGGGATATAATAACTTTCACCATGGAATCCCAAAGTGGCCTAGAGATTAACGAAAATACGGGCGAGATTACCCTATCAAATGGAACGGTGTTAGATTTTGAAGAAATACAGAGTCTTCCTTTTTCCGTATCGGTATTTGATGGAAATTCCATCGTGGAGCAGTCCTTTGAACTTTCCATTAACAATATTGACGAATATGCATTATTGACTACGGAGGAACAGGAATTTATCACTTATTTTAAGTACCTCACCTTTTGGAAAGCCCCTACCCACGGAGCTCCTCTGGAAGTATCGAGCCGATGGAACGAACCTATCAATCTGTATCTTGACGGAACGCTGAGCAATGAATTCCGGAACAATGTGGATGCGGCACTGGCAGAATACAATGAAATCTTCGAGAACAGTGACTTTAGCATTTCCTTGGTAGAAACCTTGGACGAATCCAATGCACACCTCTTCTTTGGACAAACCTCCGAAGTGGAGGCCCTTTGGCCGGACATGTTCGCCATCATTGATGGAGGTACCTATTCAGGGTATGCAATGACTTCCAACAATGCTGGGGTTTTGAGCAATGCCAGGTTGTGGATTTCCAATCCCGAAGGAGTCCTTTTCAAACATGAATTGGGCCATGTGCTGGGCTTTGGACATTCTGATAAATGTGATACGGAAAAAAGCTTCCTTTGCTCCAGTATCGCCTTGGAAAACGACTTTATGGAGGATGAAAAGTCAATTATTCAATTTGCCTACGACAATGATTTTCCAGCTGGAATGGCAGAGGAGGACATCCAAAATTATTTGGCAAATTTGATGTATTTATTGAAATAGTTTCATGAATTACCGGTTTCCAAGTAACTATAAATTGATGGAAACAAATTGGGCAGGTAATCTAAAGTCCAGTCCTATTTGGGGTTTTTAAGCGACCAAGCATCGTATCCCCCCTCAAGATTCACTACATTTTTGTATCCCAGGGATTTTAATTTCTCTTGTGCCTTGGCACTCCTACCCCCTACCTTACAGTACACATAAATGGTTTCGTCCTTGTCGATTACTTCCACTTGCTGGGCAAAATCCGAATCGAACCAGTTTACGTTTAAGGAGTTGTCAAGATGGCCCTGGGCATACTCCTCGGGAGTGCGTACATCCAACAGGACAACGTTTTTCATTTCATCCGCAGTTATACTGTTAATAGGTTTTGAGGAAGGCGTCTGTGTTTGGGCACAGGATAGGTTTAGAAGAAAAGAAAGCAACAGAATTACTGGATACTTCATGACGGTATTTTTATATTTTTTCAACTGGTAATACACCTTAATTTATGTACTTCGAAAATACATTAAATTCCATTTTAAATGAAAATATTAAATAGGACATACCTAAAATGTGAAACCAAAAAGGAAAATTCCTTTATTTTTACGACAAGAATCAACGATGGCAGAGAACCAACTAAATCCGAATTCCTGGGTAGACCAGTATGCCGATTACCTATTCAACTATGCCATTGGTAAAGTGAGCAATGTAGAAGTCGCCAAGGATTTGGTCTCGGAAACTTTTTTGGCCGGATTGAAATCGGCAAAAAACTACAAGGGCGATGCCGCCGAAAGAACATGGTTAATAGCCATCCTAAAACGGAAGGTCATAGACTACTACCGCAAATCCAATTCCAAAAAGGGTAAGGCCGAAGTGCGCATGAGTTTGGGTTACCTTGATGAGACCGAAGGGGATTGGCTGGAAGAAAAAGTAGCGGACCCAAACGGTAACTTGGGAAGTGACTCCATTGAAAACGAGGAACTGGGCCTTGCTCTTCAGCTTTGTATAGACAGGTTGCCACATAAACAATTACAGGTATTTACGATGAAGACTATCCAAGGAATTTCTACGGAAGAAATCTGTAATGAATTGGGAATAAACCCGTCTAACCTGTGGGTAATGATTCATAGAGCCAGAACGGCCTTAATGGAATGTTTAAATAAAAAATGGTTCAACGCATGATTTCGTGTGAAAAAGCGGCGGATATTTGTACAAAGGCTCAATACAATGAGGCTACCTTTTTGGAACGGCTTAAATTAAAATTCCATCTTATCTATTGCAAGGTCTGTGCCGCTTACGCAAAGCAGAACACCAAACTGACTTCCCTTTGCAGCAAGGCAAATCTTCGTTCCCTTTCCGAGACTGAAAAGGAAAAAATGAAAGAAACTATCAGAAGACAGGGCTAGCACCAACAAAGGCAAAGCACCCAAAGAAAGTACCACGCTATAGGGATTGCCTCTACCCAAAAAGAAGCAAAAAACCTACCCTGATTTTTACCGAACGAAAACATCAAGACAATAAGACCAAAGAAAAGTAAGGTCTTGACGATGATTTCCGCCTCCAACACATCGTCCTTGAAAAAGGTCAACACGTAGAACAACAACACAAAAAGCACCCCGATCATTTTTGTCCGCCGAACACCAAACCGCTGCGGAAGTGTCCTTAGTGCCGGATCATCATACCTAAGGTCCCTGATTTCAAAGGGAATTAACAAGGCCAAAACGAAAAAAAACCGCTGGGCAGTTTCCACCCAAATATCCCAAGTAACAGTGTGCAACGATCCTAAGGTTGGAAGGACAACGGTTGCCCCGGCCCAGACCAAGGCTACCAAAAATAATTTTAGACCCCCTAAATTTCGGAGGTTTCTCGCATTTGGCAATACGGGGATGGCATAAAGTCCGGTTAATAGCACCAGAACAAGTATGCCCAACCAAATATCCCTCTGTAGAAAATAGGCATGGTAACTCCCAATTAGTGCGGCCAAAAAACTTACGATCTGAATGCTTTTTTGATAGGGATTTGCCACTATGATATATTTTTTGGCCTCAACCCCGTATTTTATAAAGTTGTAACACACGATGGTGCCAAAAAATAGAAACCAGGCCAAATGATCGTCCCCTATAAAACCGAAAGTTTTTATTGTAACATGGGTCAATGCAAACACCCCAAAAGCTACATGGATACTTGCATTTATATAGAAATTGAACAGGCGCTTAAACATCCTCATAAAACAAATGTACCCAAACTGTTTATAACCCTGGTTTATGGTTAAAAACTTTCCCCAAGAAGCTATTCTACGGGTGTTTTTTGACGTAATTAATGCCTAATTTTGCACGACTAATTTATTCAAATCATGAAGACTGACGTGTTTGCATCCCGCCATATTGGAATACGAGAGGAAGACTTGGACCATATGCTTAAAACGATAGCTGTTGAAAGTATAGATCAGCTGATATATGAAACCATACCCGATGATATCAGACTAAAAAACCCATTGGATCTTGCAGCCCCAATGAGCGAACATAAATTCTTGGCCCATTTGGAGGAACTTTCCAAAAAGAACAAGGTATTTCGCTCCTACATTGGTTTGGGATACCACGAGAGCTTGACTCCGTCAGTAATCAAACGAAATATTTTGGAAAATCCGGGTTGGTATACGGCATATACGCCGTACCAAGCGGAAATTGCCCAAGGCCGGTTGGAAGCCCTTTTGAATTTTCAAACGGTTATTTCCGATCTCACCGGAATGGAACTGGCAAATGCCTCCCTTCTGGATGAAAGTACCGCTGCCGCGGAGGCCATGACCATGCTTTTTGAGGTCAGGACCAGGGAACAGAAAAAGAACGAGGTTGTAAAATTCTTTGTTTCGGAGGAAGTATTGCCCCAAACAATGGCTTTATTGGAAACCAGGGCCAACCCACTGGGCATAGAATTGGTCATTGGCAACCATGAGGAATTTGAGTTTGAGGATTCCTTCTACGGTGCTTTGCTACAATATCCTGGGAAATATGGTCAGGTACATGATTATAAGGCATTCGTTTTAAAAGCCAAGGAAAAGGATATCAAAATAGCGGTTGCCGCGGACATCCTTAGTTTGGTCCTTCTGACCCCTCCCGGTGAATTTGGGGTGGACGTGGTCGTAGGTACCTCCCAAAGATTCGGGATTCCTTTGGGTTATGGTGGTCCTCATGCCGCCTTTTTTGCGACCAAGGAGGAATATAAAAGAAACATCCCCGGAAGGATCATTGGTGTGACCAAAGACAGGGACGATAGGCCCGCCTTGAGAATGGCCTTACAGACCAGGGAACAGCATATTAAAAGGGACAAGGCAACGTCAAACATCTGTACCGCCCAAGTGCTTTTGGCGGTAATGGCAGGCATGTATGCCGTTTATCACGGTCCAAAAGGCTTGAAATACATCGCTCAAAAAGTACACACCACGGCGGTTACGTTAACGGATGCCTTGGAAAAACTTGGGTATTATCAAAGTAACAGTGCCTATTTTGACACCATCCAATTAAAGGCGAATGCAAACGAAATACGTGGCATCGCGGAGCGGGAAGAGGTAAACTTTTTATATCCGAATGCCGATACGGTGGTAATCGCCGTAAACGAGGCCACCTCCATCAACGACCTGAACCAAATCATTGGTATCTTCTCCGAAGCCATGCAAAAAGAAACTAAGGAAGTTTCGCAGCTACTGGAAAAATCGGCCATTCACCAAAATATTCAAAGGACTACATCCTTTCTTGAGAATAAGGTGTTCAACAGTTACCATTCAGAAACGGAACTCATGCGCTATATCAAAAAGTTGGAACGTAAGGACCTTTCCTTGAACCACAGTATGATTTCCTTGGGCAGCTGCACCATGAAGTTGAACGCCGCTTCTGAAATGTTACCATTGAGCAATGCCAATTGGGCAAATATCCATCCTTTTGCGCCTGTGGAGCAAGCTGAAGGATATCAAATCGTATTGAAGGAATTGGCAAAAGATTTAACAACTATTACCGGTTTTGCCGGTACTTCCCTACAACCGAATTCAGGTGCGCAAGGTGAATATGCAGGTTTAATGGTCATTAGGGCCTATCACGAGGCCAATGGTGAAGGACATCGAAATATTTGCCTGATTCCTGCTTCGGCCCATGGCACCAATCCCGCTTCGGCCGTTATGGCGGGAATGAAGGTGGTAGTGACCAAAACGGACGATAAAGGGAATATCGACGTAGCCGATTTAGAAGAAAAGGTAAAAATGCATGCTGATCATCTTTCGGCCTTAATGGTTACCTATCCTTCCACGCATGGGGTGTTCGAATCCTCCATAAGAAAAATTACGAAACTGATCCACGACCACGGTGGCCAGGTATACATGGACGGTGCCAATATGAACGCACAGGTGGGGTTGACAAATCCCGCTACCATAGGTGCGGATGTTTGCCATCTCAATTTGCACAAAACTTTCGCCATACCCCACGGGGGGGGTGGTCCGGGAGTAGGCCCCATCTGTGTCGCCCCGCAATTGGTTCCTTTTCTACCGGGTAACCCTGTGATAAAAACTGGCGGTGAAAAAGCGATTTCGGCAATATCGGCAGCGCCATGGGGAAGTTCTCTCGTATGCCTTATTTCCTACGGATATATCAAAATGTTGGGACAGGAAGGACTTACGAATTCCACCAAAATCGCCATTCTCAATGCCAACTATATCAAGCATCGGTTGAGCGGTAAATATGAGGTCCTCTATACCGGCGAAAAAGGTAGGGCGGCCCATGAGATGATTATCGATTGTAGGCCTTTTAAACAGCATGGCATTGAGGTGACGGATATTGCGAAAAGACTCATGGACTATGGTTTCCACGCTCCTACTGTTTCGTTTCCGGTGGCCGGCACCCTGATGATAGAACCCACCGAAAGTGAAAGTTTGGAGGAATTGGACCGTTTTTGTGATGCTATGATTTCTATACGCACTGAAATCGATGCAGCCCAAGCGGACAACCCTAACAATGTTTTGAAAAACGCCCCGCATACCCTGCAAATGGTGACGAGCGATACTTGGGACTTCCCGTACACAAGACAACAAGCGGCATTTCCTTTGCCCTATGTTGGAGACAACAAGTTCTGGCCATCGGTGCGGAGGGTAGACGATGCCTATGGAGATCGTAATTTAATATGTACCTGTGCCCCTATAGAGGCATATGCGGAAGCGGAATAATAAATTCGCAAGTGACTGTTTACAAGGTCGTTTAATAAATTTTAAAAATGTACGAACATACCTTTCCGAATAAAAGGTTTCAATACACCTTGGAGTTTCTGAAAAAGCACATTGATCCCAATGAGGCCATTTTGGACCTAGGCGTGGAAAATCCTTTTTCGGAAATCATGAAACGGGAAGGCTATACCGTAGAAAACACGAAAGGTGAAGATCTCGATCTGGATTTTTCGTCGATAATCAATTCCGATGCATCGGTAGTGACGGCTTTTGAAATTTTTGAACACCTTTTGGCCCCTTTGAACGCGCTTTCAAAAATAAAGGCCGATACATTGGTGGCAAGTATTCCACTCCGACTCTGGTTCTCACCAGCCTATCGAAGTAAAACCGACCCTTGGGACCGGCATTATCACGAATTTGAGGATTGGCAGTTCGATTGGCTTTTGGAGAAGGCAGGCTGGGAAATACAGGATTCTAAGAAATGGACCCATCCCGTTAAAAAACTAGGTATAAGGCCTATTTTACGAATGTTTACACCGCGTTACTATATTGTTTACGCCACTAGGAAAAAAAGCCGTTAAAACCTTTACTTGAAGTATTACATAATCATACCGGCCCATAATGAGGAAGCATGTATTTCCTTGACCTTGGAATCCGTGATATTGCAGACCCTTCCGCCTAAAAAAGTTGTGGTCGTCAACGACCATTCCAACGATAGCACCCCGGAAATTGTGGAGGCCTTCGCACAAAGTGTACCTTATATCGAATTGCTGAATACAACATCGGACAAAAGCCATATGCCAGGCAGCAAGGTCATCAATGCCTTCAACAAAGGAATGAAAGCGTTGGATGATAATTTTGACTTTATTGTAAAACTTGATGCCGATATCGTTCTGCCGAAGCACTATTTCCAAACTATTTCCAAGATATTCACCGAATACCCAAAAGCAGGTATTGCCGGCGGTTTCGCCTACGAACAAGACAGTCAAGGAAATTGGCATTTGAACCACCCAATGAGCAAAACACATGTTAGGGGCGCATTCAAGTCCTACTCCAAAAACTGTTTAGAGGCCATTGGCGGCCTTAAAAATGCCATGGGCTGGGACACGGTTGACGAATTATTGGCGCAATATCACGGATTCCAAGTAATTACTGATGAGAGCCTTCAAGTAAAACACCTCAGGCCCACCGGAACATCCTATAACAGAAAAGCTAGGTTGTTACAAGGACAGGCCATGTATACCATGCGTTACGGGCTCTTGATTACACTTATCGCGTCACTTAAAATGGCACTCAAATCAAAAAGACCAAAAGTCCTATTTGACAATTTACAAGGGTATTTTCAGGCTAGTAGTCGGGGCGAAACATTTTTGGTAAGTTCGGAAGAAGGAGAATTCATTCGCGGTTTGCGATGGAAGAATATAAAATCTAAGCTGACCAATTAAAAAAGCCATTCCGTACAGAATGGCTTTTTAAAATATTATGGGGTGGTCTTAAATCCCCAATTCCTTTTTAACGTCTGCCAATAAATCTTTACCACTAGCTACGATCAATCCACCACCTGGCTGTGCATCGATAACATAATCGATACCCTGGGCCGCGGCAACCCTTTCTATGGCTGCTTTAGCCTTTTCAGAGATAGGGGCAAACAATTCGGCCTGTTTCTTTTGGATTTCCTGTTGTGCATTTTGTTGGAACTCACCTACCGTTTTTTCCATGCCTTGAAGCTCCACTGCCCTCTTTTCATTTTCCTCTTTTGATTTGGAAGCTGCTTCGTTCTGATATTGGGTGTACTTATTTCGTAATTCGGTCATAGAGGCCTGGATATCTGCACCATAAGTTTCCTGCAACTTCTTTAGTTCCGCCTCGGCAGCTTTCATCTCCGGCATGGCAGAAAGCAACTGGGTAACATCTATATGAGCTACTTTACTCTGCGCATTTACAAAACTGGTCGCCGCCACGAACAACATTAAGGCAACCGCAATTTTCTTTACTTGTTTCATGAGTTAAAATTTAATTCTTATTTGAGTATTAATTAATGGTTTCTGATTACTAGTCAATATCGGATTCCTTTCCCGAGTTATCGTTATTTCTTTCTGCTTCTTTCTCCTTTTTCTTAGCCTCTCTTTCCTCTAACAATTTTTTTCGCCGTTCCTCATAGGCTTTCTTTCGTTCTTCGCGCAATTTAAGTTGTTCCTCACGCTTTTCAGCAGCGGTTTTCTCCCGGGCTGCCTGAGCCTCTGCAGCTCTGTCTATTCGTTCCTGTAAAGCTTCCGAAACCTCCTCTTCCGCCTCTATTTCATCCTCTCCTTCAAAAGCCTCCAACCTACTCCTACTGTTCGTACCTTCCTTCGGCTTGCTAATCTTTCTGGTCCTTGCAATACCCCTGAGAACCAAATCGCTAATATCGTGCCTTTTTTCGGAGTACAACATTACAACATCCGCAGATTTATCAAAAATAAAATCATATTTTTTATTGGCACCCAATTTTTGAACCTCATTAAAGACCTGATCTTGGATTGGCTGTATCAACCGGCGTTTTTGGAGCACCAAGTCCCCTTGCGGACCAAAGCGGTCTTGTTGGTATTCGATCATCTCTTTCTCCAAGATCTGGATTTCTTCCTCGCGTTCCTCGATGAGTTCAGGAGTCAACAATACCTTTTCGGCCATTAAATCCTTCTTCATCTGTTCCACCACACTTTGCTTTTGCTCGATTTCCACTTTCCATTTTTGGACTTTGGTATCCAACTGGGCACTGGCATCACGGTATTCCTCCACATTTTCAAGTATGTATTCCATGTCCACATAGGCGATTCGAACACCTCTTTGGGCCATGGAAACCAAACCCGTAAGAACGGTCACAAGAAATAAAAGAACTTTTGTTTTTGACTTCATTATTGATATCGTTTAATCTAATAGAAAATATCGTGCCAAAATTACTAAAACTTTTAAAATGAAAGGATTAGCATAAAGACCGATTCTATAATTCCAATTTAAATCTAGAACTGCTGACCAATTATGAAGTGCGTTTGCCATCCGCTTGGACCATTGCCTATGGATTGCGGCCTTAAGTCCTCATCGAACCCATAGCCAAAATCAATCCCCAATAAACCAAACGCTGGCATAAAGATGCGAAGCCCCACACCGGCCGATCGTTTTAATTGAAACGGATTAAACTGCTGAAAATTGTTGAAGGAATTACCTGCTTCCAAAAAGGTAAGTCCGTAAATGGATGCCGAAGGTTTTAAGGTAAGTGGATATCGTAACTCCATGGAGAACTTATTATAGATCAATCCACCCTCCTGTTGCCTTGTGACAGGATCAATCGGAGTCAAGGATTGGTTTTCGTACCCCCTAAGCTGAACAATGTCCCGTCCATCCAATGTGAAGTTGTTGAGTCCGTCACCACCAACGAAAAAACGTTCAAAAGGAACATCTCCCGTATCGCTGTTGTAATTTCCCAAAAACCCGAATTCCGCATTGGTACGCAACACCAAGGATTTGTCCGCACTACCCAACAGGGTAGTATACCAATCTCCTTTGAATTTGATTTTATAATACTCCAATAACCTGAAACGCTCTTGATCTATTTCTTCCAATTCTGTTGCCTCAGCAGCAGTAAGTCCTTCTTGGGTCGTAAATCGTTTCTCAGTAAGTTCTGTGCTCCGTTGTTTCAAAGCTCCAAAATCCTTGTTACTAAAAAGAGAATAGGGTGGTGTGAATTTCGCCGTAATCTCAAAATTGGACCCCCCTCTTGGAAATATACGGCCACCTTCCATAGCGTTCCGATTGATTCCTATGGTATAGGCAATGGAATTGGCTTTCCCGTTCCCAAAATTGAATAGACCAATGTTGTAGTTTCTAAAGTCGTACAACTGGTATCCCAAGGAATGTGAAATGGTAAAGAAATCATCTGGCCATTGCACCCTTTTGGCCAAACCAAGACTTACACCTGTAATCGAGAATTGCTGATCTTTGTTTACATCGATTCCCCTATTTGTAAAAGAAGCGGCAAACTGTTGCGTTCTTGAAACGTTCAAATTAAATCGAACCGGCTTCTTTCCTCCCATCCAAGGTTCTGCGAAGTTCAAGCTATACACCCTAAAGGTCCGGCTGGCCTGTAATCGCAGGGCAAACGTTTGCCCGTCGCCCATGGGAACAGGCTTATACGCCTCTCCTTTGAACAAGTTCTGAATCGAAAAATTATTGAAAGACAATCCCAAGGTTCCTATAAAACCTCCTCCACCATAGCCTCCTTGCAATTCAATTTGACTGGAACCCGACTCCACCAAGCTCCAAGCCAAATCTACGGTACCTTCATTTGGGTTGGCATTCAGGACATCGGGTTTGATCTGTTCCGCATCAAAAAAGCCCAGTTGGCCCAATTCACGGATACTTCTAATGATGTCCGACTTATTATATTTTTGTCCTGGGCGTGTACGTAATTCCCTGTAGATTACATGATCATTCGTCTTATCGTTTCCGGATACGGTCACATGGTCCAGAAAGGTCTCCTTTCCTTCAATAATCCTAATTTCAAAATTGATAGTGTCGTTCGCTGCCGAAACCTCTACCGGGTTTATCGTGGAAAACAAGTATCCATTATTTTGGTACAAACTAGTTACATCGTACGGTTCCGGTTTGCTATTGTCCGCAATACGTTCCCGTAACAACACTCCATTGTAGGTTGCGCCTTTCTTGATTCCCAACACCTGATGTAATTGACGATCGGTGTATACGGTATTGCCTACGAAGTCGATATCCCCAAAATAATACTTGTTTCCTTCCTCTACCTTGATTTTTAAAAGAATGTTGTTCTCATCTACTTTTTCAAGCGTATCGGAAATTACCCTGGCATCACGGAATCCATTTTCGGCATATTTATCCACCAACAAATCCAAATCTTCCTCATAATCATCTTTGATATACTTCGATTTTTTCCAAAACCTCCCAAATCGCTTACGTTTTGTGCTTTTTAAGGCCTTTCTCAATTTTTTATCGGAGAGCTCCTCGTTGCCTTCAAAAACAATTTCCTTAATTTTTACCTTATCGCCCTTGTTGACATTCACCACCATTTTTCGGGCATTCGTTTCGGACGTATCTACGGCGGTAATGATGTTGACCCTAGTATTAAGATAACCCTGCTTTTTATATTTATTGGTGAGATAGTTTTTTGTGTTGGAAATCAAACTCTCTGTAATCTTTTTCCCTTTTTTTAGGTCCGTATCGTTTCTGAGTTCGTCAACTTTACGAGGTTTGACGCCATTAAAGGTCACATCCGTCAAAGTGGGACGCTCGATAATCTGAAGTTCAAGGAAGATATTGTTGTCCTCAATATTGGTTATGAAAAAATCTATGGATGTAAAAAGCTCCAATCCCCAGAGTTTATTGATAACTTCACTGATTTGCTCCCCTGGAACCGTAATTGGCTGACCCACCCGAAGCCCCGTGTAGGTCTTTACGGTCTGTTCGTTGTAACTTTCCAATCCGGTCACCTCCAAACCGCCTAAAATATATGTTTGCCCATTTTCATAGGAGAGGTCCTGTGAGAAGGCGTTTGTTAAGATAAAAAGGAGTAGGATGGTCAGTAAGTGGTTCACGGATATGAACCTGGTCATATCTCTAAATGAGTTGTTCGCTAGTTTTTCCAAATCTTCGTTCTCTGTTCTGGTAATTTTTTATGGCCTCTACCAAATGATGCTCATTAAAATCGGGCCAAAATACATCAATAAAATATAATTCGGCGTATGCGATCTGCCATAATAAAAAATTGCTGATCCGATGTTCTCCACTCGTTCGGATTAGCAAGTCTACGTCTGGCAAATTTCGCGTGTAAAGATGGTCATTAATAATGGTTTCGTCAATATTTTCGGGCGAAATTATATTATTTTTAACTTTGGATGCTATCGATTTTATGGCGGATTGTAGCTCTTCCCTGGAACCATAACTCAGTGCCAATGTCAGCGTCATACCAGTGTGGTGCTCGGTCTTTTTAATGACCTCCAAAAGTTCCAAACGGGCCTTATCGGGCAAGGCCGAAATATTACCGATGGTATTCAAACGAATATTGTTTTCCGAAAAAGTTGTCAACTCCTTACGCAAGGAAGAAACCAATAGGCGCATTAACGTATCCACTTCAATTTTGGGCCTGTTCCAATTTTCAGTTGAAAACGTATACAAAGTAAGAAACTCTATCCCAAGCTTTACGCAATTTTCTACCGTAGACCGAACGGTCTTTACCCCGTTTTCATGACCAAAAACTCTTAATTTTCCCCGCTCTTTGGCCCATCTACCATTACCATCCATGATGATGGCCATGTGACGTGGTAAATTATGTGAATCAATATCGTCTATTTTACTTTCCATTGTCATTTATTGAAAGCAATCCTGGCAGGGTTTTCTTCCAAAGGTGTAGGTCAAGGTCACCCCAGAGAAAACGTACCAATCATCGCTAAAAATATTTCCAAAAGCGAACTCCTCAAAATTGGAACCTTCTGGATTACTGGCGTCCAGATTATCCGTAAAAGTATATCTGGCACCAATTTCCGCCCCAAAAATAAGAAACTGGTTGATACGATACTTAAAACCTACGGTCATTGGTATTGCAAAAGAGCCATCGGACTGTGATAAATCCCGGAAGGCTCCACCATTGAAATAGTTGTAATCGTACCTAAAATAGGTTACTCCCGTATATAGGTAGGGGGTAAAAGCGGGCCCCAACTTGTGCAAATTATAATCCACAAAATTAAATTCCAGCCCCGCGGAACCTTCTAAAATGGCATTATCTACCACATAGCCCCTTTGTTGCCTGGAAGTATCGCTGGACTTTGTATCGTCCGCAGTGAATTTCCCGTAAGTAAGACTGCCTCTCCAAGCATATCTTTTGCTAATATTCCATTTAAACACGCCCCCAAATGCCAAATCTGACGGAAGAATATAATTGGTCCTTCCAACATCCCCGATCATATTGGCCCCTCCGGCAAAAACACCTACTTCGTACATCTGGGCATTAAGACCCATTGATGCCATTAAAAAAGTAAGCAGTACCAAGCTACGTATCATATAAAGAATCGTTTACAGGGGTGTTTAGTTAACATAATCGACGTTTTGGCCCAAAGGGCGTTCTCACAAGGTAAACAGAATTTAACGGTAAATATTGTTCAAGGGAAAGTTCAATTTCTCCGGTCCTCGCCCCATAATAATTTGTTCCGAAGGGTCTTCAGGAAGCTTTCAGAATTGTATTCTATCATTCGGATTGTAAAAGGGGCCTTGGTGATTGTAATTTCGTTGCCATTTTCAAGGGAGGCTATACGGGAATCCAAGGAAACCAAGTGGTTTTCCTCACGACCTGAAACCCGCAACCTAATTTCCGTATCATCCGAAATCACCAAAGGCCTTGCATTGAGGTTATGGGGAGCAATGGGCGTTAAGACCAAGGATTTGGCGGTTGGCACCATGACAGGACCTCCACAGCTCAGCGAGTAACCCGTAGAACCCGTGGGGGTGGAAATAATGAGTCCGTCCGCCCAATAGGAGGTTAAATATTCATTGTTCAGATAGGTCTCCACGGTAATCATGGAGGTGGTATCCTTTCTGCTTACCGTTATTTCGTTCAATGCAAAATTCAATTCCCCAAACTCAACGTCCAAAGCATCGGCATGTATCTGAACCAGGCTTCTTTCCACGATCGTGTAGTCGCCCTTTAAAAATTCCCGAACCACTTTTCGTACATCTTCCTTCTTAAAGGTGGACAAAAACCCTAACCGACCCGTATTGACACCAACAATGGGAATTCCAAGATCCTTGACAAAGGTCGTGGCGCGAAGGATGGTACCATCGCCGCCAAAACTTACGAACATATCAAATGAAGTGTCCAGACCTTTTAAGGCCGTGAAGGTGGAAAAGGATGCTTCCGCATTTTTCGATTTGTATAAATGGTAGAATTCTTCTTCTATGTAGACCTCTGAAGAAGCGTCCTTTGCAATTTCGTTCAAAAGCTCCTCCAAATATTCAATGGCATTGTCCTGGTATATTTGACCGTAAACCGCAACCTTCATACTAGACGTTTAGGTACTTGTCCAAATAGTCCGACCTGTTTTTCAAATCTTCCAAAAATTGATCGTCGCTATTGCCAAAGATTATTTGGTAGTTATAGCGTCTAAACGTTTGTAGAACCTTGTCAAAGTTGGCAGTGCTTATTTTGATGGTTACCTGTACCACGTCATTTTGCATATCTGTGATAAAACCGCCAATGAGTCGGGCATTGTTACTCTCAACTATCTGGGAAATCTCACTGAAGGAGTAGTCCTTAATGCCGGTGGCGACCACCAAAATGTTTCCCGGGTCCGTAAAGAAGGGCGTGTCTATAAATTCAGAGACGATATCGGTAAGGTCATAATAGCCCACCACTTTTTCCACCTCGTCCAAAATAGGGACCAGATTCGCCTCGTTTCGGGCAAATACTTCCAGCACATCCAACCAGCTCGTTTCGTTCCTTACAAAAAACGTTTCCAGATCATAGCGGTATTCATCAATCTTGGAATCGTCCGAAACAACGTCCATGTCATTTTCGGAAAACACACCTAGAAATCGGTCCTCTTCCATGACCGCTATATGGGAAAACGTGTTTTGCTTAAAGAACTCCATAAGTTCCCCACACGTAGTCTGGACATCGAAAACCGGTAAGTTGGAAATTATATGTTGTTGAATATTCATAGCCGAAATTATAACGCAAAATAACAATTAATAATATCAAAAGGCGTGCCTTATTCGTATTTTTGGGCTCCTTATAGTATATTATCGACAATATGACGAAACTAAGTGTCAATGTGAACAAAATTGCCACCTTGCGAAACGCCCGCGGTGGAAATGTGCCCAATTTGCTGAAAGTTGCTGCGGATATTGAACGATTCGGCGCCCATGGAATTACCATCCATCCCAGACCGGACGAGCGCCATATTCGTTACCAGGATGCAAGGGACTTGAAGGATATCGTTACTACCGAGTTTAACATAGAAGGAAACCCGAACCCGAAATTCATAGATCTTGTGCTAAAGATAAAACCGGATCAGGTAACCTTAGTACCCGATGCGGAGGATGCCATAACTTCCAATGCCGGTTGGGACACTCTAAAACATAGGTCCTTTTTGAAAGAAGTGATTGCGGAGTTCAAAAATGCGGGTATACGAACCTCCATCTTTGTGGACCCGGACCCAAACCTGGTGGCAGGCGCGAAGGAAACTGGCACGGATCGAATAGAACTTTATACGGAAAGCTATGCAACGGGCTATGCAACGGATAGGGAGCGAGCCATCTTACCGTTTGTGGAAGCCGCAAAAAAGGCCAACGAACTGGAACTTGGCATCAATGCGGGCCATGACCTCAGCTTGGACAACATTCAATATTTTGGACAGAACATTCCCAGTTTGTTGGAAGTTTCCATTGGCCATGCCTTGATCTGCGAATCCATTTACCTGGGATTGGAAAACGTGGTGAACATGTACATAAACAAATTGAAATGAATCCAATTTTACATTCCAACATCCTAGGTTCCGGCAAACCACTTTGTATCCTGCACGGGTTTTTGGGCATGTCCGATAATTGGAAGACCCTTGGGAATCTCTATGCCGAAAATGGTTTTGAGGTCCACTTGATAGACCAGAGAAACCATGGAAGAAGTTTTTGGTCGCAAGAGTTCAACTATGACCTCTTGGCCGAGGACCTATTGCACTACCTAGACGATAAAAACATTGAAAAGTCCGCCCTGATAGGACATTCCATGGGTGGTAAAACGGTGATGCAATTCGCTTGTACCTATCCGGAGAAAACGGAAAAATTATTGGTTGCGGATATTGCGCCAAGGTTTTACCCGCCCCATCATCAGGATATTATCAATGCATTGAACCATTTGGATTTAAAAAACATAACTACAAGAAGCGATGCGGACGACCAACTTAAAAAATACCTGAAGAGTTTTAGTGTGCGGCAGTTTTTGCTGAAAAACCTATACAGAACGGCGGACAATACCTTTGGGTTCAGAATGAACCTGGCCGTACTTAGCGAGCGGATGGAAGAGATCGGGGAGAACATTTCCAGTTCTGAAAGTTATAACGGACCTGCACTTTTCCTAAAAGGAAGCAAATCTGAATACGTCTCCAATGCCGATACGGAACAAATCAAAAGGCATTTTCCCAAAGCGCAAATTGCGGTAATCGACAATGCGGGACATTGGCTACATGCAGAAAACCCGGATCAATTCTTTGAAAAATCATATAACTTTCTAAAATAAGGGCAATCCAACCGTCGCTTGGATATCTGATCCTATCGCATTATTTTTTTATCTTTAATAACAACCTAAACCCGATTGATATGAAACTTGTATTGCGTATTTTGTTAAGTGCCTTGGCGGTAATCCTATTGGCCAATTTCCTGCCCCATGTATCGGTAGATTCGTATGGTACTGCCATAATCGTTGCCATAGTTCTGAGCCTTTTGAACTTTTTGGTCAAACCCATTTTGGTCATCCTTACCCTACCCGTTACCATAGTTACGTTCGGGTTGTTCTTACTTATTATAAACGCGTTGATAATTCTTTTGGCCGATAATTTAATAGCCGGATTCAATGTGGACGGCATCTGGTGGGCCCTTTTATTCAGTCTTCTGCTTTCTTTTTTACAATCCATTTTGTTTTCCCTGTTAAAAGAAGACAAAGAGTAGTTATTATTTGAGATTCAAGACTTTAAAAACTTGGTCAACAGAAGAAAATAGCCTAATTTTGCCTCCCGTTTTATTTAAGTAATTAAGAAGATACTGAAGGAATGAACATTACAAAAGAACAGATAGACGACCTGAACGCTGTAGTTAAAGTCGCTATCACCAAGGAGGACTATCAAGACAAGGTAGACACTATCCTAAAAAATTATAAAAAACAGGCCAATATACCGGGTTTTAGAAAGGGCCAGGTACCCATGGGCCTTATTAAGAAGCAATATGGAAAAGCCGTGTTGGTAGACGAGGTGAACAAATTGCTACAAGACAATTTGAACAAATACCTTACGGAGGAAAAATTGGATGTTCTTGGAAACCCTTTACCTAAACAAAAAGACGATTTTGATTGGGACCAGGAAGAATTGGATTTTGAATTCGAATTGGGTTTGGCCCCAGATTTTGAAGTTCCTTTAAAAACCAAAAAGGCCATAACCCATTATAAAATTGTGGCCGATAAGAAAATGATTTCCGAACAGGTGGAGCGTATCCAAAAACAGTACGGAAAACTTGTGAGTAAAGAGCAAGTTGGTAAAAATGACGAGGTTTCCGGAAAGTTCGAAAACGAGGCCGAGGGCATAGACAATCAGTCACTCTTGGAAATGGACAAGCTCAAAAGCAAAAAAGCAATCGATAGCTTGGTTGGGAAAAAAGTTGGTGATACCGTTACCTTGAAGACCAAGGGACTTTTTAAGGAGGATTATTTTCTATCAAGTGCTTTGGGCATCGGTAGGGATAAGGCCGATAATTTTGACACAGAGGTTTCCTTCACCATTACCGAAATAAACGAACGGCAGCCCGCGGAATTAAACCAAGAGCTTTTCGATAAACTTTTCGGAAAAGACAACGTAAAGTCCGAAAAAGAACTTCGAGAGCGTATCGCCGAAGATTCCGAAAAGCAATTTGAACAGCAATCCGATCAAAAGCTTCTCAACGATGTCACGGAGTATTATATAGAAAATACCAAGTTTGAACTTCCCACAGGGTTTTTGACCAAATGGATTCAAATGACGGGAGATAAGGAATTGACCCCTGAGGAGGCCAGCGAGGAATATGAGAAATCCGAAAAAGGATTACGTTACCAATTGATCGAAGGCAAAATAATCAAGGACAACAACCTTCAGGTCCAATTTGATGAATTGAAGGAGTTTGCGAAGGGCTTCATCAAGTCTCAAATGGCGCAATTTGGACAAATGAACCCAAAGGAGGAAGAATTGGAGGCTATTGCAGTAAGGGTTTTGGGCAATCAGGATGAAGTTAAGCGTTTGTCAGAACAGCTTATGAGCCAAAAATTATTGAACTTGTACAAGGAAAAAGGAAACCTTAAGACAAAAGAGGTTACCTATGAAAACTTTGTGAAAGAGGTTTACGGGTAATATCCGAACGATAAATTAAGTATCTTTACGGTGCCGAAAAACTATTTTTCGGCACCTTTTTTTACTACTAAAAATCGATTAAGAGTTTATGGATTACGGAAAAGAGTTCAAGAATTACGCCATAAAGGATCAGGGTATCAGCAGTATGTATTATGACAAGATAATGAGCAGCATGTACCCTGTAAACATGACCCCCAACATAATCGAGGAAAGACAGCTCAATGCCATTGCCATGGATGTTTTCTCCCGTTTGATGATGGATAGAATCATCTTTTTGGGAACAGGTATCAATGACCAAGTGGCCAACATAGTTCAAGCACAACTATTGTTTTTGGAAAGTGCGGACGCCTCCAAGGACATACAGATATATATCAATTCGCCCGGCGGCAGTGTCTATGCCGGTCTTGGCATCTATGACACCATGCAATTCATAAAGCCTGACGTAGCCACCATTTGTACAGGAATGGCGGCCTCCATGGGAGCCGTATTATTGTGTGCGGGCCAAAAAGGAAAACGCAGTGGTTTGTCCCATTCAAGGGTTATGATCCACCAACCCATGGGTGGCGCACAAGGGCAGGCAAGCGACATTGAAATTACCGCTCGTGAAATCCTTAAATTGAAGGAGGAACTATACCAAATAATTTCCAAACACTCAGGTCAGCCCATAGAAAAAATCCATGAGGACAGTGATCGGGATTATTGGATGAAAGCCGATGTTGCCCTGGAATATGGTATGATTGACGAGATTTTAGTAAGGGACAAAGAATAATTTCGTCCAATAAGCTAGAATTTTATTTTTTAGTGAACCAAAAACCAATAATATTCGTTAAGTTTTTGGTCAGATTATCTTTTATATGGCAAAGGAAAACTTAGAATGCTCGTTTTGTGGAAGGAAAAAGCCGGAAACCAATTTATTGATAGCCGGCCTGGATGCCCATATTTGTGATAGATGTATCGAGCAGGCCCATGGAATCGTTGCAGAGGAAACAAGACAGACCAAAACCAATGACCTATCATCTGAACTTACGCTCAAAAAGCCTCAAGAAATAAAGGACTTTTTGGATACTTTCATTATCGGTCAGGAACGCACAAAAAAGGTCATGTCGGTCGCTGTTTACAATCACTACAAAAGACTGTTGCAACCAGCTTCCAAGGAGGACGATGTGGAGATACAGAAAAGCAATATTATCATGGTAGGCCAAACGGGAACAGGAAAAACCCTTATGGCAAAAACCATTGCAAAAATGCTCAATGTTCCCCTGGCCATTGTGGATGCTACGGTATTGACCGAAGCAGGGTATGTGGGGGAAGATGTGGAAAGTATCCTGACCCGCTTGTTACAGGCCGCGGACTACAATCTGGAAAAAGCAGAGCGTGGCATCGTTTTTATCGATGAAATTGACAAAATTGCCCGTAAAAGCGACAACCCTTCCATTACGAGGGACGTATCTGGAGAGGGAGTTCAACAAGGACTGCTGAAATTGTTGGAAGGTACTACCGTAAACGTTCCACCCAAAGGTGGAAGGAAACATCCGGACCAAAAATTTATCGAGGTAAATACGGAAAATATCTTGTTCGTTGCAGGAGGTGCTTTTGATGGGATTGAAAGGGCCATCACAAAACGCTTGAACCTACAAGCGGTTGGTTACAGTGCTTCCAAGGCAGAGGAGAATCTGGACGAATCCAATATCCTCCAATATATCATCCCAAAGGATCTCAAGGAATTTGGATTGATTCCGGAAATCATTGGTAGGCTTCCCGTACTTACGCATATGAATCCGCTGGACAAAAAAACATTGAGGGCCATATTAACGGAACCCAAAAATGCCATTATAAAGCAGTATGAAAAACTGTTCGCCATGGACAATATCTCGTTTACCATAACGGAGCAGGCCTTGGATTATATAGTGGACAAAGCGATTGAATACAAACTGGGCGCTAGAGGTTTGAGATCTCTCTGCGAAGCTATTTTTACGGACGCCATGTTTGAGATGCCCAGTACGGACGAAAGGGACTTCAAGGTTACAAAGCCCTATGCAGAACAAAAACTGTCCTACGAAACAGTTAAAAAATTAAAGGCGGTTTCTTAAACCGCCTTTTTCTTTTCAATCTTTTCCGGGATGTTTATCGAGGTGACTTCGTTCAACAAGGATAAACAGACTTTCCTAATTATTTTTTCATCGGTATAAAGTGTGTGCCCGTAATTTGGAACGATATCCATTTCCACATCTAACTTATTGGCCCAAATATCATCGGGCCTATTGGTATCCCTTTCCCCATATATGAGATTTAGGGAAACCAAAGGCTTTTCGTCCTGTAACCTTATTCTTGTTGGGGAAATCGCATAAAGCGACTTTACCGGTAGACCTTTTTTTGCGGCATTCCAAACAATGGTACCTCCTGTGCTGAACGCTAGGAAATAGCAAGGTAAAGTTTCCTTTTTCAGAAGATGGGCTACCGCGGTATCGATACCTCCATTTACAAAAGCATCATGGATGTTCTGCTCGGTCTGTACTGGCAAATCAATATTCGCAAGTTGTTGGCTATCATAAAAAGTGATATCAAAATATTGCTGTAAATATCCTAAATATGAAGTAATCCAAAGGCCATTTTTGGTGCCCCACATATCCGAGACAATAACTAGTTTTTCAGCCATAATATTTATTTTGTAAATTAATAATTTGGGAACTAGACCCTTAAATTGATTATTTAACGGCCTATTCTGTAATTTATTTGGTAATTCGTCCCAAATCCTCGATGTAAGACCATTCCTATATTAGAAATCGCCTTAAATATCCTAACTTTCTTTGGTAAGTTCTTCACGCACCGGATGGCCGGAAGAGGAATTCATACACAATAATTTCTCCAAGTAGTCCCTCCTGTTCGAGAGCCTTGGAATTTTATGCTGTCCTCCCAATTTATCATTGATTTTTAACCAATCATAAAACAGGTTTTCCCGAGCCACATGGACCTTGGGTATCTCAAGGGTAATGTTGTTATAGCGCTTCGCCTCGTAATCTGAGTTCAGGGACTTTAAAGCGTTATCCAGTAATTCCGTAAAATAATTTAAATCTTCCGGTGCCTTTCTAAACTCGATTATCCATTCGTGCGATCCCTTCTTCTTTCCGTTCATGAAAATAGGTCCTGCGGTATAGTCCTTTATTTCAGTCCTGGTTTTTAGACATACCATTTTTAGGGCTTCTTCGGCATTTTCAATTATCAATTCCTCGCCAAAAACATTGATGTGATGCTTGGTCCTTCCCGTTATCCGAATCCTATAGGGGCTCTTGGATGTAAAACGGACAGTATCCCCGATCTTATAACGCCATAAACCCGAATTGGTAGTAATCACGATGGCGTAGTTCTTACCAATTTCCACTTCCCATAATGGAATGCATTCCTGCTGTTCCGTTCCATAGATATCCATAGGGATGAACTCGTAGAAAATCCCGTAATCCAACATCAACAAAAGATCTTCAGCATTATTCCGGTCCTGAATGGCAAAGAACCCTTCCGATGCATTGTATATCTCATAATACCGAAAATTCTTTCGCGGCAAGAGACTCTTATACTGTTCCCTATACGGGCTAAAACTTACACCCCCATGAAAATAGACCTCAAGGTTCTCCCAAACCTGAAATAGGTGTTCTTTGCCCGTTTCCTGTAAAACATTGTTCAACAAAACCAACATCCAGGAAGGAACGCCGGCCAAACTGGTCACATTTTCCTGAACGCTTTCCTTAATAATGGCGCCAAGCTTGGTCTCCCACTCGCTCATCAAGGAAACCTTATTGCTTGGGGTACTACTAAATTCCGCCCAAAGAGGCATATTGTCGATCAAGATGGCGGACAAATCTCCAAAAAAAGAACCATTGTCCTCATACAACTCCTTACTGCCCCCCAAACGTAGACTCTTGCCCGTAAACAATTGTGAATCCTCGTTATTGTTTAGATACAGGCATAACAAGTCCTTTCCAGATTTATAATGACAGTCCTCCAATGCCTCTGAACTTACTGGTATAAATTTGCTTTTGGCATTGGTGGTTCCGCTGCTCTTTGCAAACAGCTTTACGGTAGTGGGCCAGAACAAGTTCTGTTCCCCTTTTCTGGTCCTCTCTATGATGGGTTCCACTTCCTCGTAGGATACCACTGGAAGTCTCTCCTTATATGTCTCATAATTGTTTATGGACTCAAAATCATAATGTCGTCCAATTTCAGTGTCCTCTGCAAATTCCAACAGGTTCAACAATACCTCTTCCTGTACCTCCTCTGGATACTTTAGGAAAAGTTCTATCTGGTGATAGCGCTTTTTAAGTAACCAAGAGGCTATGGAATTGAAAAGTGGAATGGACATTTTTGGGTATCTTTAACATCTAAAAATAGGGTATATCCCCATCATTTTCAAATTGAAGTTTTAATAGAGTTAACAATGCAATACGAAGGTGTCCTAAAAAAAATGCAGACGGAAATGGCAAGTCCCATCCAGTATTATTTGGTATTTGAATCGGACTTCCTGAATATGAACCAAGTACTGGACTGCCAATTGCAAATTAAACTCATTAAACACCAATGTCTCAACTGCGGTAATGACCGACCCATTTATCGCCAAGGCTTTTGTAGATCCTGCTTTTTTGACATTCCCGCTGCGGGCGATTGGATAATGCGACCCGAACTAAGCACCGCGCATTTGAATCAAGAGGACCGCGATCTGGAATACGAGAAAAAAGTGCAGTTGCAGCCCCACATTGTTTATTTGGCGAATTCCAGCAATATAAAAGTGGGAGTTACGAGAAAGACCCAGATTCCCACACGATGGATCGATCAAGGGGCGCATGAAGCGATTGAAATCGTGGAAGTGCCCAACAGGTATTTGGCAGGTATTACGGAAGTTGCACTCAAAGACCATGTATCAGATAAAACCAACTGGCGCAAAATGCTCACCAATGATATTGAAGATCAGGATTTGGTAGCGTGGCGCAATACCCTTAGGTCCTACATTCCACAAGAGGCCCTGCCCTATTTCATTGAAAGCAATACGGAAACTAATTTGGAATTCCCCGTATTAAAATTTCCGGAGAAGGTCAAGAGCCTAAGCCTGGACAAAACCCCAACATATCAAGGAATCCTTAAAGGAATTAAAGGTCAGTATCTCATTTTTGAGGACAATACCGTGTTCAATATTCGGGGAAGTGAGGGCTACTATATTGGTCTTACCATTAGTTAACGGAATCCTTTTTAGCCTCCGTTTCTGTCTTTTTCTTCCCAAAAAGACCTTTTAACACATCCTTGGCGGCTTCCTTCACGGCTTCCTCCTTTTTAGGTGGTGTAGAAAGCGTATCCGTTTTTATTTTTGTGGAATCCGCTTTATTGGAACCACCCAATATACCGCTCAATACTTCCTTGGCTCCTGTTTTGGTATCCTGACCGGTGGTATCCTTTTTGGTTGAGCCGGATAAGATATCCCCTATCAAATCCTTGGCCTTATCCTTTCCTTTATTGACCAATTTTTGCTTTTCTATCTCGATTAATTGGTTGGTCAATGTTTTTATGCCCGATGTCAAGTCGGTTGTAATTTCCGGGCTATTGTAAACCCCACCGATATTGGCCGTAACGGGAATGGTTAAGCTATCCAGGGAACGATCATCTATCCTAGCAATCAGGTTATTTATGTCCTTGCCCAAATATTTGGATGGAACCTGTAAAGTGGCCTTGTAATTCATTTTTTGGTCAAAAGTGTGGTTTCCGTCCACGTTAATTTCTATATCCTGATATCTAATACTGAAGGGTTTTACCGCGACCAATCCATTTTCAAAGGATAGTTTTGTCTTTAATTCCTTCAAGCTCAGTTTTTCCAAATCGATAAAATCCAACTTGGTATCCAACGCGGATAGCACCGGCGCTTTATCCGTACTGATTTCCCTTGTAATGACATCGGCGAGGATATTACCGGTCAACGAAAGTAGGTCTGGCGTAAAATCATCGGTCAAATTACCTGAAAGGGAAATATCGGAACTGAATTTCCCCTTGAGAATTCTTGCCACTGGTGCCAAGACCTGAAACAATTCCAATGCCTGAAAGCTTTCTTGCAATTCCAATTGGTCCAAAGCCAGCTGCATGGCAAAAGTGGGGGTTTCCTGTTTTGTGGAAACCTCCCCGTTAAAGGCGACCTTACCATCGAACAAAGAGGATGTCATATTTCTCAAGGTCGCTTTTTCGTCCTTGATCCTAAGACTACCTTTGACGTCACGCAGCGTGATGTTGTCATAGATTACGATATTCGCCGAGGCGTTAAAGTTGGCGTCCAAAAATGACGGTATCTTTATTTTTTCTTCCGATGGCATTGTTTGGGAGGCCGTTTCTCCCGATGTTTCCCCAGAATCCTCCACCATAAAATCGTTCAGGGCAAAGGTGTTTGAAACCAGGTCAAAGTTGCCCTCCACATTTTCATTATTGAACAGATAGCCCAGAAAATTGTTGATGGTACCTGTAATCCGGAAATCCGTTTGCCCCGTGGAACCCTTCATTTCGCGCAACGTAACCGACTTTGGGTTGAACGCGACCGATGTGGCATTCAGCACAACCGGATTGGGAATCTCCTCGGATTTGTATTCAAAATCGGTCAGGGTCATTTGCCCTTCCGTCTTCGTATTCTCGTACTGTTTCCTTTCAATGGTTGCCATATCAAAAGCCGTGGAAATATCGGCATTCAACAGCCCCTTTAAACTAAGTCCCGCCGGTACGGGGTATGCCTTTTCAAGATTGGCCAAGTTCATTTTTCCGTCCAAATGGGCATCGACTTTGGTATTGCCCATTAATTCGGAAATTTTTGAGGTCATATTGAAACGATCCTCATCGATCATGAAGGATGTACGATTGATATCCACGTACGTATCTTCGGCCAAACCACTATTATTGTTTATCGCTACATCAATGAATATATTTTTTACCGTTTTGGGCAGATCCGGGTATTTGAACGAAGCATTGTTCGAATTGATCTTGATATTGAATTGTGGAATATGCTCCTCGTCCACGATTCCGTTAAAGCGGCCCTCCACCACAAAGTCGCCCGTGGTCGTCACATTTTCAATATTCTTGGAATACGTTTCAGGAATGACCGCCAAGAAATTTTTAAAATCGGACGACGGTGTCTTAAAACTAATATCCACTTCCTGGTTGTCCTCGTTCAATTTCACAAAACCTTCGAAAACCAAGGGAAGTTGATTGACCAGTGCCTCGTTCCTTAAAAAGGAATATTTGTTTTCGTTCAAATCGATTCCGATCAGGGCATCCAGTTGCACCTTGTTCCTGTTCAAATAATTGGTGCTGTCCATTTCAAAGGAAACAAGGGCATCCGTGTGGGTATCCAGTTCCGAGGTTGCCAGGGAAAGGTCCCCGGTTCCCTTATGGTTCATTGCATCGATTTCCAAATGAATGCCCGTGGAAAAATCATCATACAAAATTTTGGAATCGTTTATTTCGTAGGATTCCATGTTGAAGGAAAAACCTTCAGTATCCGATGCAGTTTCGGCACCCGTTGTTTCGGACTCCAAGGCAATATCGTAATTGGCATTTTCGGCTTCGTCCAACTTTATATGTAAAAGCGCCTTGTCCACCTGTAACCTTGAAATGGATATGGGCTCCCCGCTGGATTTCAGCAATTGCATAACGCCCATGGACAATGAGACTTCCTTGGAGGCAAACAAAGTGTCGCCCTCAAAAGGAGCCTTGTTCACCAAGCTCACGTCCTTTAAGCTAACCTCGGCATTGGGAAAACTACGGATGAGACTTAATTTGGCATCGGAAAAATCCAAGGTCGCGTTAACGGAACTATTTACATTGTTCCTAATGATGTCCCCAATTTTAGCTTCCAGAAAAAAAGGTATGGAAACCAACAGGGCAATAATCAGTACAAGGATAATGCCCACTATTTTTAATATCTTCTTCATATGTTAATTTAAAAAAGCAATTTCTTTCAACAACTTATTGAAAATCCATGGGAATTATGGACGTTTTTCTACCGATTATTGATGCTACCGATAGAACTCAAAAACCACCGCGATTATTATGCATCTAGGTCGATTTCCTCACCTATGGCGAGGTTAAATCGTTTCCGCATGATATATACGAAGAAATAAAGGAAAGGGGTGTCGATCAATGCTATAAATATCTTAAAAAGGAAGCCGCTTACCACAAGGCCGAAAAACAGGTCCCATGGCAAGACCTTAAATATGCAGAGCAAGCCTACCACCGTGAACGTATCCACAAATTGGGACAGAAAAGTGGAAAAATTGTTCCGAAGCCACAGGTATTTTCCTCGTGTCAGTTTTTTCCAGAAATGGTAAATGGCAATATCAATGTACTGCGCCGCCAAATACGCCAGCATGGAGGCCAAAACCGCTATGGGCGAGAGCGCGAATACCCGACTAAAAATCGCATCATCCAATGGGGACGATTCTATGGCAGGGGCCACATCGGCCAAAAGCACCAGTCCCATGGAGAAAAATGAAGCGAAAATACCGGCGGTCACGATCTGGTTTGCCTTTTTTCGCCCAAAAATTTCGGATATCAAGTCGGTAATCAAAAACGTAATGGGATAGGGCAACACACCTACTGAAATTTCGAACAGGGAAACTCCAAAAACGGTAAGGTCCCCAAAGGGCTTCCAATAGAAAAACTTTTGAAAGATAAGATTGGACACTACCAGCGAAGTGATGAACAGCGCACCAAGGTACAAATAGATACGTCTGGCCAACAATTTATCCTTTTGCACCATCTTAATCGATGTTCAGGGTAAAGGGCATTCTGGCCTGGATGCCTTTTTGGTTCATGTAGGATTTAATGTCTTTAAGTACTTGATACGTTTCTTCCCCTATCTCCTCCTTGATCATATTTTCCCTCATCTTGGCTCCGGCACCGGATATATCTTCCATAAAACGCTCAAAACCTGATTTGTACTTGGGGTATTTGCGTATACCGTAACTTTCTATTTCGGCCATTCCTGCGGCCGCTGCAATGGCATCTTCCAACGTACCTAGCTCGTCCACCAAGCCCAATCGTTGTGCGTCCACACCGCTCCAGACCCTGCCTTGTGCAATGCTATCGGCCTGGGCCATGGAAATGTTCCTGCCATTGGAAACCCGTGATAAAAAGGTTTCATATGTATCCTCGATACTCTCCTGCACCTGGTTCCTAAAGGTCTCGCCCATAGGCTCAAATAGGGAATACTCTACCGAGTTCTTATTGGTGCCCACTTGCTCCGCATTGATACCGATGTCCTTGGCCAGGCCTTCGATATTGGGAATCGTTCCAAAAACCCCGATCGATCCCGTAATGGTGGTGGGTTCGGCAAAAATTTTATCGGCTCCGGCCGCAATATAATAACCGCCAGAGGCCGCCACGTTCCCCATGGACACCACTACGGGCTTCACTTCCTTGGCCAGTTCCACTTCCCTCCAGATAATATCCGAAGTTAGGGCACTACCTCCAGGTGAATTTACCCGAAGCACGATTGCCTTTACCTTTTCATCCTCCCGCGCCTTGATCAAGGCCTCGTTGATAATTCCCTGACCTATGATATCCGGTCCACCTTCACCATAAAGGATTTCGCCTTGGGCAAAAATGACCGCAATCTTATCGTTTCCGGACCTAACTTCTTTTTTCGAGGAATATTGGGTGTAGTCGTCCAAGGATATATAATTGATATCCTCATTTTCTTCTTCGGTGAGTGCCTTGGCGATAACGCTTTCGTATTGGTCATAAAAAAGAACGTTATCTATCAATCGGTTTTGTTTGGCATATTTGGGCAGCCTACCACCCAAGGTGTCCGCGATGGTATTTAGGTCCGAAGTTGAAATCCCTCGAGAAATGGAAATATCGTCTATCATGGAATCCCAAAGGGATTGGATCAGCTCCTTTATCTGGGTCCTATTGGCCTCGCTCATTTCATTTTCCAAATAGGGCTCCACGGCACTTTTATATTTCCCGTGCCGAATCACCTCCATTTTCACACCTGTTTTTTCCTGTAAGTCCTTAAAATAAAGTACTTCGGAAGAAAGTCCCCTAAAATCCATTACCCCTACCGGATTCAAGAAAACGGAATCCGCCACACTGGCCAAATAATAATCCTTCTGGGAATAAAAATCGCCGTAGGCGTATATGAACTTCCCGGATTCCTTAAAGTCCTCCAATACTTTTCTAAGTGTTTGGGTCTGGGCCAATCCGGCCAGTAAAAAATTATTGTTGATGCTTATGCCCTTTATCCTGTCATCATCCTTGGCAACCGTTATTGCCTGAAGAATTTCGTCCAAACCTTGGGATTCCTCGAAAAGACCTGAAAACGGATTCAGTTCGCTGCTACCGGTATAATCCGCTATGGGTCGCTGCAGTTGTATTTCCAAAACTGAATTGTCCTTGACTTTTACGGTATCATCACCGCTGCCCAGCAAAGCGATGAATACAAAAAACATCACAAAGACTATTCCCAAAGCAATCAAGGTCCCCAGAATTGCCGCTAAAAGGTTTCTCAAAAACTTCATGAAAACGCAATTTTTATTAGCTTCCAAAGATAACCAATGTGAATTTGTTTTAGTTATTTTGCCATTATATTATGACAGAATCCCAAAGAGTTTATTTTTCCATAGGCAGTAATCTGGGCCAAAAACGCAACAACCTACAAAAAGCAATATTCATGATTGGGGAGCGTATTGGCGACGTCACCGCTGTATCGAGCGTTTATATTACGCCCTCATGGGGTTTTGAGTCTGATGATTTCTACAATGTCTGTCTCGAAGCCCAAACGACCTTGAAACCAGCGGAGGTATTGGAGCAACTTTTGGCCATTGAAAAACAGTTAGGGCGTGAAAGAAGTTTAGAATCTGGATACCAAAGCAGGAACATAGACCTTGACATCATTTATTATGAAACCCTTGTGGTGGATACGGACCAATTGACCCTTCCGCATCCCAGAATGGCGGAACGTAAATTCGTACTTAAACCTTTGGCCGATATCGCCCCGCAATTCTACCATCCCATCGTAAACAAGGACACCCGAAATTTGTTACAGGAAACTAGGGACAAGAGCGAGATTACCAAGCTGCCCATCAAACTCTTTAAAAATAGGATGGAGTTGTTTTCCGATGTACAGTTTCTCGCTATTGAAGGAAATATAGGTGCCGGTAAAACAAGTTTGGCGACCAAAATATCCGAAGATTTCAATGCCAAACTGATTCTGGAACGTTTTGCCGAAAATCCGTTTTTGCCAAATTTTTATAAGGACAAGTCGCGGTACGCCTTTCCATTGGAGATGTCCTTTTTGGCCGATAGGTACCAGCAATACATGGACGATACCAATCAATTTGACCTTTTCAAGAACTTTATGGTCAGTGATTATGACATCTTCAAGTCGCTCATCTTTGCCAAGGTGACCCTTCAAAAAGATGAATTTGATCTCTACCGAAAGATTTTCAATTTCATGTACAAGGAGGTCAAAAAACCCAGAATATACGTCTATCTGTACCAGACCACGGAGCGACTTTTGCAGCAGATCAAAATGCGGGGCAGAGACTACGAAATGGGCATCGACGGCAAATATCTTGAGAAAATAAATCGCGGTTATCTCGATTTTTTAAGGACGTATCCACAACAAAACCAATTGATTATGGATGTTTCCGAGCTTGACTTTGTAAATAAACAAACTGATTACAAAACCATCTTAGAAAGTATTTCCAGCTTTGCACTTCAACAGAGGGATTAACACAATTTTGGCAAATTTCTTGCACAATAGAAATGAATTTACTTTCTTGGTAGGCTCTTTTGAGAAACTAACTAACTCAAACTATATGAAAGGCCCGGTTATGCCGGGCTTTTATTTTTGAAGTTTGCTCCAAAAATCCCAAATTACCACCCCCACGCTCACGGAGATATTCAAGGAATGTTTGGTTCCAAATTGGGGAATTTCCAAAACGGAATCACAGGCGTCCACTACTTTCTGCTGTACCCCTTTCACTTCGTTACCAAAAATCAGCGCATACTTTCCCGTTTTTTGGGGCATAAACTCATGAAGCATCCGTGCACCTTTCGCCTGCTCTATCGCCAACTTTAGATAGCCCTGGGAACCAAGTCTTGGCAGCAAATCCGTAATGTCTTCCACATACTCCCACTCCACACTATCGGTAGCGCCAAGGGCCGTTTTATGGATGTCCTTATGGGGCGGTTTTGCGGTAATACCACAGAGGTAGATTTTTTCCACCAAAAAGGCATCGGAGGTTCTAAATACGGAGCCAATATTGTTCAGACTTCGAATGTTGTCCAATACGATACAAACCGGAATTTTTTCGGTTTTCTTAAAAGCGTCCACATCCAGTCGTTCCAGTTCCTCGTTCCTCAATTTTCTCATATGATACTTTTCAACTATCGACGGTAAATATCAACAAAAATTCAAATCGCTTGGGGAATGCCATATATTCGTGTTGAATCGACAAAAATAGCTAGAGAACACGTGGCAGCGAAAGGAAATACGAAAAAGGTGACCCCTTTGATGAAGCAATACAACACCATCAAGACCAAATATCCTGATGCCCTGTTGCTCTTTCGTGTGGGCGATTTTTACGAGACTTTTGGGGAAGATGCCGTAAGGGCATCCAAAATTCTTGGCATTATCCTTACCCATAGAAACAATGGCGGTGACCGGACGGAACTTGCCGGTTTCCCCCACCATTCCTTGAACACGTACCTGCCCAAATTGGTTAAGGCCGGGCAACGTGTGGCCATTTGTGACCAGTTGGAGGACCCCAAACAAACCAAGACCATCGTAAAAAGAGGGGTCACGGAATTGGTAACACCGGGCGTAGCCTTAAACGACGATATCCTAAATTCCAAAAGCAATAATTTTCTATGTGCCGTTCACTTCGGAAGAAAAAAAATAGGGATTGCCTTTGCGGATATCTCCACTGGGGAGTTCTTGACTTCGGAAGGAAGCGAAGAGCAGGTGGACAAACTTTTACAGAATTTCTCGCCCAATGAAATCCTTATCGCAAAATCGCATAAAAAGGAATTCGCCGAAATCTTTGGTACTAGCTTCCACACCTTTTACATGGAAGATTGGGTCTATCAAGAAGACTATGCCCTTGAAAATCTCACCAACCATTTTAAGACCAAATCCCTGAAAGGTTTTGGGGTGGACCACTTGGAACATGGTATTATTGCATCGGGGGTAATTTTGCATTACCTATCCGAAACCCAGCATAGGCAGTTACAGCATATCAACACCCTACAGCGGATCGCCGAGGACGAGTATATTTGGATGGACCGCTTTACCATAAAAAACCTTGAACTGTACCATTCCAACAACGAAAATGCCGTTACGCTGTTGGATGTTATTGATAGGACCCTTTCGCCCATGGGAGGAAGAATGATCAAACGCTGGTTGGCCTTACCACTTAAAAACGTACAAAAAATAAAGAGTCGGCATCAGGTTGTAAAACACTTGTTCGAAAACGAGGAAATACTTCACAAATTAATGTCCAACATCAAACATATGGGCGATTTGGAACGGCTCATTTCCAAGATTTCTACTGGAAAGGTAAACCCCAAGGAGGTAGTACAGCTTAAGAATTCCTTGGAGTCCGTCGTACCTATAAAACAGCTTACCAGCAATTCCCAAAACGAGGCATTGGCACTTATTGGGGACAAATTGCATTCCTGTGATCTTTTGCGAAACAAGATCAAGGAAATGCTGAACGAGGAAGCCCCCGTAAACATTTTAAAAGGAAATGTCATTGCCGAAGGTTTTTCCGAAGAACTTGACGAACTACGGGGACTGGCAACCCGTGGGAAGGACTATCTGGACCAGATGCTGGAACGCGAAACACAGGCTACCGGTATTTCCTCGCTTAAGATTGCTTCCAACAACGTTTTTGGATATTACATAGAAGTCCGGAACACCCACAAAAACAAGGTTCCGGAATCCTGGATACGTAAACAGACCTTGGTCAATGCGGAGCGCTATATTACGGAGGAACTCAAGGAATACGAGTCCAAGATTTTAGGGGCGGAAGAACGTATCACCTCTCTGGAGCAGCAACTTTTCTCCCAGTTGATCGTGTGGATGCAGGAATACATACAGCCCGTTCAAAACAACGCGCACTTGATCGCACAGCTCGACTGTCTCTGCGGATTTACCCAATTGGCAAAGGAAAATCAATACGTTGCCCCTGAACTCAATGATTCTACTGACATTATCATTAAGAACGGACGCCATCCGGTCATAGAAAAACAACTTCCATTGGGCGAGGCCTACATTGCCAATGACGTATCCTTAGATCGCAGTGGCCAACAGATTATCATGATTACAGGTCCCAATATGAGCGGTAAATCGGCCATTCTAAGACAAACGGCCCTTATCGTGCTTTTGGCCCAAATGGGAAGTTTTGTGCCGGCGGAAGCTGCTCAAATTGGCTATGTGGATAAAATTTTTACCCGTGTAGGCGCCAGTGACAACATATCGATGGGAGAATCGACCTTTATGGTAGAAATGAACGAGACCGCCTCCATCCTCAACAACCTTTCCGAACGCAGTTTGGTCCTCTTGGACGAAATTGGCAGGGGAACTAGTACCTATGACGGCATATCCATCGCTTGGGCGATTTCGGAGTATTTACACGAACATCCAGCGAGGGCAAAGACGCTATTTGCTACGCACTACCACGAATTGAACGAAATGGCGGCCACCTTTGACCGTATTAAAAACTACAATGTCTCCGTAAAGGAACTAAAGGATAACGTATTGTTCCTCAGAAAATTGACACCAGGCGGCAGCGAACATAGCTTTGGTATACACGTAGCCAAAATGGCGGGCATGCCCCAGCAGGTAATCGCAAAAGCAAATAAGATTCTCAAGAAATTGGAGAAATCCCACTCCAGCGAGGAACTTACGGAAAAAATGAGCTCCGTGCCCGATGATATGCAACTCAGCTTCTTCAATTTGGACGACCCTTTATTGGAGGAAATCAAGGAAGAAATCCTACATTTAGACATTGATACGCTGACCCCTGTAGAGGCTTTGATGAAATTGAACGAGATAAAACGCTTGTTATCAAAAAAGAAGAAAGCCACCTCCTAAGAAAAGCCATAGTTTTGCTTTTTTTACTTTGACATTTATAGAATTGTATTAAATTTGCATCCGCATCTTTTAGGAGATGTACGTTCTTAAAAACATTCGAAATAGCATTCCATATCTCCAATACGTATTGGATAGGAATAGAGCTATAGATTTCTTATCTGAGATTTAGTTGCTTGAAGTGATTTTCGAAAAATGCGAAAATAGCTCAGTTGGTAGAGCGCCACCTTGCCAAGGTGGAGGTCGCGGGTTCGAATCCCGTTTTTCGCTCGACTTGAACTCCGCTCAGTCACCCCTGGTGGAGTTTTTTGTTTAAAATAATAAGTCCTGCTCGAGTGGTGGAATTGGTAGACACGCCGGACTTAAAATCCTGTGGGCATTTGCCCGTGCGGGTTCAAGTCCCGCCTCGAGTACAGAAACCCTTGTTAATCAAATGATTTTCAAGGGTTTTTAATTATTATAATTTCGATTTATATAAGCAGTTTCCAAAGCCTCTTATAAAAATAGGGATTTTATTTTTTTAGAAAATCATTCGAATACCAGCAAAAATTAAGTCTTCCCCATTAAACCTTTTCCTATTTTAGGCCTCTAAAATTAGAGACACTAAATAACCAATATTATTATGAGTAGAAAATCAGAGAACACCTTTAGGGAATTTCACCGCTATCTAGGCTTTTTCCTTGCTGGTATAATGGCCGTTTATGCCATTAGCGGTATTGTGCTGACCTTTCGTAACACAGATTTCCTAAAAAAGGAGGTAACAATTACAAAAACCGTCCCTGCAGGCCTCAATGAGGAAAAACTTGGGGAGGAACTTAAAATGCGCTTCTTCAAGGTCGATAAGACCGAAGGCGATATTGTCTATTTTGGCAATGGCACCTATAACAAGGCTACGGGCGATGTATCCTATACGGAAAAACGTCAGCCCATCGTCATCGAAAAAATGAACAAACTGCATAAGATGCACCAAGGGAATCCCTTATTTTGGCTAGCAATCTTATTTGGGGTAGGTTTGCTGTTTTTTTCGGTATCCGCCTTTTTTATGATCAATCCAAAAGCGCCCATTTATAAAAAGGGTATCTATTTTGCCGTTGCTGGATTTTTATTGACGGTAGTCCTTTTGATGGTGTAATCCATTAGCAACCTTAAAAAAAAACCGGGCAATTGTCCGGGTTCTTTTTTTGGTCAATTGGTTATTTGAATTTTTATTTATACTTCGAAACACGCTCGTCGGTAATGAGCCCATTCCAATTTAGTCCGAAGGCGAAATCATATACATTTCCAGCAGCATCCGTGTACGGCACCATATCCCTTGGTACATCCTCAAATTGGGTTTCTACCGTGGCCATATCTGCCGGTATTTGAAAAGGCAGCAATGCCGATGGTTCGGCTTCTCCTGATATGATTTCCAAAAGTGCCTGGTCCTGCACCCCAAAGCCCACTAAAATGGCATCGGACTGTTTTTCGATTTCCGAGAAGACCATGGGGTTGGTAGTATGTACCACCGTTAGCACCGGTTTGCCTTTCATGAGCGATTTTGTTCTCACTACCAATTCGGCATCGGACTTATTTGCTGTGGAAACCGATTTGTTTCGGTAGCTTCTATTCGTAAAATCTTCCAACGGGTCACCGCCTGCGATACTTTCCGCCCGAGCTTCGGTCGCCGTATAATCGCCGTATTGCAGACTTATCGGGAAGTACCCGTTACCACCCTTTTCAACATCGGCCTTATCATACCCTATTCCAGAAGAGGGACTTTCTATAAAAACCAATGCGATATCCGCAGCGTTTGGATCATCGGTCACCTCAAAATATTTTTTGACCAAATCCATGTTCACCGGATAGTCGTTGGTGGCCGGACTTTCCATACCCAAAAAATTTCGGCTTGCCGCCACGTAGCGCTTAGGCACATATACTTTCTGCTTTTCCTTCAAGGGAAGCACATTGTTCATATTTTTCAAAAGGACAATGGATTGGAGCTGTGCTTCGAATCCGGCTTTCATAAATGCCGGTTGACCTACCACTTTTTTCGTTTCCGCTGGTGTTACATACGGATTCTCAAAGACACCTACCCTAAAGATATTCCTCAAAAGACGTACTGCGGATTCTTCCATTCGTGCCCGCATTTTTTCTTCCCCATGCTCCTTTGTACCCATTTCATATGCATCCAAAATAGGTTGGGCGTTATTGTTGCCGCCAAACTGGTCCACACCGGCCATCAAGGCTTTGTAGTGAAGTTCAGCTTCGGATAGGTTTTCCAGTCCCCAAGGTTTTCCATCGATGAAATTGTCCATAACGGTATGCTCATGGGTCACGCTCCAATCCGTACAGACCACCCCATCAAATCCATATTTTCCACGTAGTAAATCCTTTATTATGTATTCATTGTAACCGTTCCCTACATTTTCACCATTCTTGGCATCCTGGTTCCAGGAAATGGTATAATAGGGCATAACCGCAGAGGCCATTTTAGTACCGCCATCTAGTTTAAAGGCACCTTCTAAAAAGGGGGTCATGTGCTCATGGAAATTATTACCTGGATATACCGCATACTTTCCTGCACCGTAGTGGGCATCACGACCCGCTTCACCTGAACCACCGCCAGGCCAATGTTTGACCATGGCATTGACACTTTCAAAACCCCAACCACCGTCTTGGGACGATTGAAATCCGTCCGTATAGGCGCGTGCCATATCGGCCGCCAATTTTGAGCTTTCGCCAAAAGTGCCATTAAAGCGTGCCCATCTGGGCTCCGTGGCAATATCGATTTGTGGCGACAATGCTGTCGTAATTCCCAAGGCCCTGTATTCCTTGGACGCGATTTCACCAAATTTCCTCACCAAATCTGGGTTAAAACTTGCTGCCATGCCCAAGGAGCTGGGCCACATGGAAATATCCCCGCCCGAAGCGGCATCGTATTCCATACGGGCCACCGTGCCGTGTCGCGGATCTGAGCTATTATTGGCCGGTATGCCCAAGCCAACACCCTCACAAAAAGCCTGTAATTTATTGTTCCATTGGGCGGCAATCTCGGGGGACTGTACCGTGGTTATAAGCACATGACGTAAATTATCGGTTTCAAGGAACTTTTTCTGCTGATCTGTTAAGTCCGAGGGATCCGTTTTTCCCTCGGTAAAGGGTTCTCCATTATAGGTACCTGAGAAATACCCATTCGGCCTTGCTGGAATCGATTGATGACCCGAGTACAACATAAGTCCAGCAATTTGTTCAACGCTCATTTTCCTGGCCAGATCCAATGCCCTTTCATCCACCGTCTGACGCCAGTCCTCATAGGAATCCAATTCCCCGTTCCTGTTTAGGTCCTTGAATGCAAAACCTTCAACTGTCAATAGTTTTATTCCAGATTCCGGCTGATAGCCCAAGGTAGCGCCCCCTGTATTTTTAATCAGGGAATAGCTGTCCACTACTTCCTCCGTAAACTTGGGAGCCGTTTCACAGCTGGCGATTACCAGTGCAAGACTGCAAAGAAACAAAGGCGATACTTTATGAAATATTTGCATACTTTATATTTTGAGTGTGGTTAAAGGCTTGATGTCAACTCAAAAAGTTCCTTATCCAATTGGGGCTTCACCTCGCAGCTGACATCAAAGTGCATGGTTGCCGTATTCTCTTCTGTGTAGGCAGGCCATTCCGGTAAATTATCCGTGTTGGGGTTTCCTGTCGTGGCGAAATTAATCCACGCCTGGCTCATCTTATCGGCCAAGGCATGTGCCTCTGCACCACCACCGGTCATTTGATTTGCCTTGTCCACCGTATTAAAAACAAAGGGTAGTTCCATACAGTGTAGTGATTTGTATTTGCCGTCAAAAACCGGAGACTGCCATGTGAACAAATACATATATACGGGGGCTCCTCCTTCTAAGCTCGATTTTCTATTCGCCTGAGCAACTGCCCCCGGACGGAACATCGTATCCACGTCCAATAGGTCCTTAGGGTCCGTGTCAATTGGATAGGCCTTTTTAACCGCAGCGATGTATTCATCGGCCTTATCCTTGTAGGTGTCCTTGATATGTTTTATAATTTCGGATTCAGAAGCGTTCAAAAACCGCATATTGGCGAATGGTGCAAATTCGTTCTTAACAGTTCCTATCATTAAAGGAATGTTCTTGGACATTTCAAAAGCTTCGTTTGAATTAACTTGAAAAGGAAGGTCCTCTCCATCCCTGCTGGGCCCCCAGTTCAGTCCAAAACCTATGACCGGCTTTCCGGAATCCTTCATTTTTCGGGCGACATTTTGTAATGCTTTGGCACTGGCATCGGCCAATACTTGGAACGGTATCTTTTGAATACTATCGATGTTGGAGGCATCCAATCCCAAAATAGAAATGGTTTCCGCCGCTATGGCCTGCGTATCTTCCTTCTCCAAAATACCGCTTCTCATGGCCCCGCTCTGGTTGATGGCCTTATGAAAAAGTCCTTTTGCCTTGGGCATGGCCATCAAGGTATTCACCTTGGCCCCACCCCCGGACTGACCGAATATGGTTACATTGTTGGGGTCGCCACCAAAATTCCCGATGTTCGCCTTTACCCATTCCAGGGCCATGACCATATCCAATATACTGTTGTTGGCGGAGTGCTTGTACTTTTCTCCATAGGCCGATAAATCCAAAAAGCCCAATACATTCAAACGGTGATTGATGGAAACCACGACCACATCCCCTTTTTTACTGAGGTTCTCCCCGTCATAGGAAGGGAGTTCATGACTTGAACCCGCCGTAAAACCACCGCCGTGAATCCAAAACATAACGGGCCTTTTTTTGCTATCCGAAATACTTGGGGTCCAAACGTTCAAACTGAGGCAATCTTCGTTGGTATAGCCCCAATCATGATCGAACACAAACTCCGATTCGTCCTGAACCGAAGTGGTAGGCGTCATCAAAGGAGCCACAGGACCGTACATGGTGGAACTGCGTACGCCTTCCCAGGATTCGGGCTTTACGGATGCTTCAAAACGTTCCGCCTTGGCATAGGGAATTCCCTTATAGGTAAAAATTCCATTTTGGATATATCCGCGAACCTTGCCGCTTTCCGTATTCGTAACGGCTACATCCTTACCCGTGGTCACTTCTTGGGCCATTGTGGCCAAAGTAGTCATTGCCAGAAACAACGCATTTAGTACTAATTTTTTCATTTTCTTCGTGTTTGAATGAACTTGGTATTCATAGAAAATCCTAGTAGGACCACTAGGAATAAATGTTCGTGTTTAAATAATCATTTTTGAATTTCCCTTCTGGGTCATGTTGCTTGGCCAATGCCAGAAAGTCGTTGAATTTGCTATACCTACTGGCTAATTTTTCCCGTGATATGGTAAAGAGTTTGCCCCAGTGTGGTCTGTAATTAAATGGCTCCAGTTCTGCCTCAATCATTTTAATAAGCGCCCCAACTTCTTCAGGGTTTTGTTTCCATGTGAAATGGATGGCCACACAATCCTGCTGATAACAAGGGCTCATCCAATAATCATCTGCCGCTATCGTACGTATTTCGGTAATCATTAATTGCGAAGAAATAAGGTCCCTCTTTTTTTCCAAAGCCAAAATCGCATCCAGTGCCTGCTCCGTGGGTACAAAAAATTCCGATTGCAATTCCTCTCCGCTACTGGGCGTAAAGCCCATTTTAAAGTGGGGCAGGCGATCGTACCAAGGTCCGGGAACTCCCATTTGGCCAGTACAGTTTTCTGCGGACAATTCCGTAATGGGGTGAAGGTTTCTAGTGGCGGCCTTTGCACCAAAATAAGTGTCGCCCAAATCCTTTACTTCTTCATCCGTTCTTCTCTTGACCCAAACCTGACTTATTTTTTGGTCTTGCCAATCTGTAAAAAGACTCACACTATATCCCCCCGATAAAATTTCCTCAAAATTTTCCTGAAGGGACTCCAAGGGCAGTTCTTGAAAAACATCCTGTCTTACCTCAAAAGTTTTCTGAATGTCCAAAGTCATCTTGGTGATGATTCCCAGGGCCCCCAAATTTACTACGGCCCCATCAAAGGCTTCATCTCCTCTTTTTAGGGAAACTAGGTCTCCTTTTGCATTGACCAATTCTAGGCCAGTGACACCTGTTGCCAAATTTCCGTTTTTCACACCCGAACCATGGGTAGCTGTGGCACAGGCTCCAGCAACTGAAATGTGTGGTAAGGAAGCTAGATTATGCAGGGCATATCCTTTGTCATGAAGTTCCGGGGCAAAATCCCCATACTTGGCCCCAGCACCGACGGTAACCGTCATGTTTTCCTCATCCAATTCCAGAACCCCTTTAAGGTTTTCTGTCGAAATTTGGTTCAAGGGGCTATCTGCAATATTGTTGAAACAATGCTTGGACCCCAAGGCTTTTTGAGCGCCCAATTCCTTCACTAGTTTTTGAACCTCCTCAGCCGTTTTTGGAACATGAAGTTTTTCCGCTTTATAAGTATAATTGCCGGCCCAGTTTTTACGGATAGGATCCAAAGGCAAATCTTCGGACAATTTGGCCTTTTCCATTTTACAGGAAGCCAAAGGATTAATAGCGGTAACCGCGGCAAAAGCCGCGGTGGTTTTGATGAATGTTTTACGTTTCATGTTCGGTGTTTATTCAAATCCGAACTTCTTCAAGCCCTCATGGCTGATTTTAATGGCTTCCAGCGGTTTAAGTCCGTCAAAGGTCATATCCTGTTCTACCATATAATACTCCATACCAGACAGCTCCTTTTTCGCTAAAATCCTACCGAAATCAATGGTTCCCTCACCTACGGGCGCAAATCTGCCCTGGTCGTCCATATCCTTTACGTGCCATAATTTGAATCGGCCCGGATATTTCTCAAAATACGCTACAGGGTCCGCACCTGCTTTGGTCACCCAATACAGGTCCATTTGGAAGTTTACAAATTCCGGGTTACAGTTTTCCAAGAGATAGTCAATCATAACCACATCGTTATCTCCTTTTTTGAACTCGAAATCATGGTTGTGATACAACAGTTTAAGACCTGCCGCATTCGCCTTTTCGCCCAGGGTGTCCAAAATATCGGCCAATTCTTGGGCCGTACCTTTCATGCCCATAGTCCTATCTTCCATATTGAAGGTAAACATTCCCATTGGGGGAACGGGCACCACAAAGTATTCAAAACCGGCCGCCTTGACATCGGCCATCATCTGATCGGCATTCTCCAATGTAACGGAACCTTGATGCGTACTTACCGGGGTCAAACCTACCTCGGCCAAATAAGCCTTGAAATCCGCTGGGGACATATCATAAAATTTCCCATCGGCATAACTTGCGGCCTCGATATTTTTATAGCCGGCATCGGCCACCGCCTTGAGGGTGGTTTTGGCATCGGTCCCCATGTCTTCCCGAACGGTATAAAGGGCCAATCCACCAAAAACAGTCTCTTCCTCCACTACAGTCGCTGGAGTCTCCGTTGCCTCACTTGCCTTATCGGCTTTTTCCTTACAGGAAAAGACCAACCCAGCCGCAACCAATACAAATACATTTAAGATTATTTTTTTCATGTTCATGTTGTTACTAATTATCGATTTATGTTTAAACTCAAAATGCTTATTTGAAACTGTATAAGTAAGGTGCCTTATGCGCCTTTCCTTGAAACAGTTTTTCGTGCCTTACCAGTATTTCCATGGACAGCATTTTTCGTTGAAAAGTGGTACGACGTATTTTTTCGCCCAAAATGGCCTCGTATACCTCCTGCAATTGCCGCATGGTGAACTTTTGGGGCAGCAGGTTGGTACCAACGATTTTTCGATCCAGATTAACGCGTAGGACTTCAAGCGCCTTATCCACCATCTCCTTGTGATCCATCATCAGTGGAGGCAGTTCGTCAATGGAATACCAGTTGATACTATCCGAAAGTTCATCGGGCCTTAGACTCACCTCCTCATAATTGATCAAGGCGTAATAGCCTATGGAAAGAAATCTGCCCAACATCCATTGGTGTTGCTCCAAATCCAGGTTGTTTTCGGTAAGGATCTTTTCCATGATCTTTGGGTCCGACCTTTCCAAACTTCCAAAGGTGTAAAACTGCTCCAAGTAAATATCCTGTAATCCCGTACGCTGACTGACGCCGTTTTTTACGGCATCGTCCAGACTTTGGTCCATTTTGACAAAGCCCCCCGGCAATGCAAAATAGCCGGTATTGTGGTATTCCAACACAAGGATTTTCAGCTGGCTACCATTAAACCCGAATATGACGGAATCATATGACACATTCTGAATATAATCCCGCTTTTCTTTTGAACTACTCAAATTCAACACTTTAAAAATCCCAAAGTATCAAATAACGAACAAAACGAACAGAAAACAAAGCATTATTGTAACAAAATGAGACAATAATTGCAAATAGCCTCTAATTACTCACGCATCTCAATTGCATATGTACCGGAAACCAATTCCAATCGAACCGGTCCAAATTCGTCATTGGATACTACAGAGACTCCCTTGGCCTTTTTAACTTTCTTACCGTTTATGGTGACTTTCTGGACAGCATCCGTATCCAAAATGAGGGTCGCACGTGTATTTGCCGGTACCGTGGCTGTATAGTCCCAACCGCCCTCTACCCATTTCCAAGCACTCTCGATGCGCCCGTACATGCTATCATAATATCCATTGGCAAAGGTCATTTTCTTATCCGGATCCGGGGTAGGTTGAAGTATGAAATTTTTAAAACCGGGGGTATCCTCATCTCGTTGTATGCCCAGAGAATAATTGTACATCCAGGCCGCAACCGCCCCAAAGGAATAATGGTTGAAAGAGTTCATGCTATTGTTTCCACCAAAGCCGTTCTCAACCGTATAGGAATTGAGCCGTTCCCATATGGTAGTGGCGCCGTTCCTTACCGAATACAACCATGATGGATAGGACGTTTGTTGTAGTAGTCGATACGCTATTTCACTTTTTCCATTTTCAGATAATGCAGGGTTCAAGGAAGCGGTTCCAATAAAACCGGTCATCAAGGAATACTCCGGACGTACGATGCCCAGTTCATCTTCATTGGTTCTTTGGATGGTTGACACCAAGTTGGAAACGGCCCTTTCCTTATTCGTTTCGTTCAAAACACCCATTCCCAAAGGAATGGCGTACGATGCCTGCGTGTCCACAAAATCGCCCGCCTTTTTTCGTTTGTCCTCGGGCAACGGAGGACCAAAACGCATGCTTTGATTCCCAAGGTGCAATGACTTGCCCGTTTCACTATCCACATAGGTTTCGTTGAAGAATTTCTTGCGTTCCTCATATTTCTCTTGGAAGGTTTCGGCATCCGCTTCTTTGCCGAGCAACGTGGCGGTTTTTGCCAATATTTCCAAATCTCGCAGGTGGTAGGCGGTCCAAAAGGCCGTATCCTCGTTTTTGAATCCTTCCGGACTCAACCAATCGCCCAAGGGACCTTCATTGATAACTCCGGTTTCCGGGTTTATTTTTGAACTTAAAAAAGCTTCGTACCGTTTCATGGCATCATAATGTTCTGCCAATAAAGCCAAATCCCCGTATTGCTGATATACTTCCCAAGCAACTATGATACCGGCACTTCCCCAAAGGGTCCCGCCAAAACCACCGCCCACAGGGGCTACATCGGTAAAACGTCCATCGGCACGCTGGATATCGCGCATGGCCAGCAAATGCCTGTCCAAAAATGGCCCTACATCCGCCAAAAAGGTCGATGCCTTAGAAAACACGTTGATGTCCCCACTCCAACCCATACGCTCATTTCTAGCGGGGGTATCTGTGGGAATGGACAAGAAATTCCCTCGTAAGGACCATGTGATATTTTCCCAGAGTTTGTTCACCAATTCATTGGAGGTTTCATATTCCGAAGAAAGACTATCTATAGAACTGATGACCAATCCTTTAATATTCTCCATAGGCACTGGGGCATCCACCCCAGTTATCTCTAAAAACCGAAAGCCGTGGAAGGTAAAACGAGGTCTTATTGTTTCCTCCCCACCCTTTCGTATGTAGATATCCTGTGTGAGGGCGGCCCTAATATTCTCCAACATGACCATACCCACATTAGGGTCATATTCCCTTAAATCAGGATACTTGACCTCGGCATAGCGCAAGGTAATGGTGTCTCCAGCCCGTCCCGGTGGAAGTTTAATTTCTGGAAAACCGACCATATTTTGGTTCATGTCATATACATACACCCCAGGCCTTACTTCTTCCATAGACACGGGTGCCAATTCTTTTACTATAGAAGCATTTTCCCCAATTTGACCAATTATTTCAAGGTTTTCATATGTTAAACCATCGTCTGGATATGTGGTACCTTCCAACGCGACCTCCTTTACAGGTTTCCATGATGCATCATCAAAACCGGTTGTAGACCAGCCTTCGATGGAAGATTCCTTGGTCGCGTCATATACCTCCCCTTGGAAAAAACTACCATATTGAATTGGCCCGTCTGTAAATAGTTTCCAATCGATATTGCTGGTGACCATCTTTTCAGTTCCATCCTCATAGGTAATGATCAATTGGGCTAGTAGCGATTGCCTATCACCAAAAAAGTTCCAATGCTCCCCGCTATAGGTAATATTTCCACTCCACCAACCCTCACTCAACCAGGCACCTAAAGCATTTTCCTTTCCCACCATATCCGTGACATCGTAGGTCTGGTACATGTGGGTCTTGTTGTATTGGGTCAACCCGGGATTGAAATAATCCTGTCCTACTCGCTCCCCGTTCAGGTACATTTCATAAATACCTCTGGCCGTAACGTACAATCTTGCCTTGGCTACTTTTTTATCCGCTAAATCGAAAGTGGTTCTAAGCATAGGCGCGGAATTTCTGCTGGGGTCGGCCACAATCAAATTTCCATCCTTTCCTCCCGAAATGGATATGCCATTTGGCTTTATAACGAGATCGGCATTATTTTCCATGGCTTTCTTAAAAATACCGTCGTACGATCCAGCATCCGCTAAATCCTCTGAAAACAATGCGTTTGATGGCGCCCTAAAGTTTTTGATTTGGAGATTTGAAAAAAAGGCTTGTTGACCTTCCCCTACATAAAAGCCGATATCCGCCACCATTGGAAAACTAATGTAATTGTTACCTGATCCCACGGGATTTAAGTTTATGCCTTGCGGAGCAAAACGATTAGCATTTGCATTAGGGTCCTTGGTTATTTCATTTTGATCTTCCTTTCCGTTCAGAAATATTTTGAATATTCCAAAGTTACACTCAGTGTAAACCCAGTGTTTTTCAAACTTATTTTCTTGATTGATCAACTTCAATGGTATGTCATAGGTTCGAAAAGGCACTTCATTGCTATCGTTAGTGGCATACCCCACCCTGTAAACATTGAATTTTGCCAAGCCAGACTCGGTACCGTCCACTTCGGCGATATCCAATTCAAAGCGAATATAACTTTTGTCCTTACCGGATGCCACCCCTTGAATATTCATATCGCTATCCATTAGGCGCCTATCATTGGCCCCAAAAACAAAAGATGCTTTTATGCTCTTGGATTTTTTATCCAATTGCATCCCATACTCCAACTTAAAGACGGACAAATAATGGGAGTACAGTACCATATCTTCATCCCCTCCCCCGATCCACTGGGCATTGTTCCACTCGCTGGAATTTGGATCAGGGTCCATCAAGCCCGTTTCGAACCATGAAGCATTGGTAGAAACGTTATCATCCTGGTCCCATATTGAGAGGTTCCATGTATATCTTGTCCTTGGTTGTAATTTTTGTCCTTCATAAGGTATTGCCAGCGAACTATTGCTATTGACTTTTCCACTATCCCAGAACAACTCACCGCCTTCTGAACGTACCTTTATCTGATATCCCTTTTGAAATTGACCAATTTCGTCTTGTTCCGTTTCCATTTGCCACCCAAACCGAGGAATCTCTACATCAATGCCCAAGGGGGTGGGCAAATATTCCACTGTGAGCTCTTTGGTAGGTGTTTGGGCAATTACAATTGTCGTTGATATAAACAATGTAACAAGCGATAGTATCCTTTTCAAAATATTCAATTTTAATTTTCGAGTCTTCAATCTCTTAGTTCAAACTTGGTGAAGAATTTGTGCGGAAATATATTCCTTAATTTAAAAACAACCGTTACGTACTGTTAGGTATATATTATAAAAGTTAAGAGATATCACTTCCCTAATTTAGTATATTCGAAAATATTTATACCCTTCCATGCTACATCTCATTGACATAATTGAAGATTCCAAAGTTCCCAAATACAAACAGATCATTAATTCCCTGTTTGCGGCTATTGAAAATGGCGACATCAAAAAGAACGATAAGCTGCCATCGGTCAATGAACTTTTGATAGAGTTCGATATTTCAAGGGATACCATCGTAAGGGCCTATGACTATCTGAAAAAAATGGAGCTCATAGAATCCGTTCCCGGTAAAGGTTATTACATCAAGAAAGATGACTTGGTCCTTAAGGCCAAGGTCTTTTTGTTGTTCAATAAGCTAAGCGCCCATAAGAAAATCATCTACGATGCCTTTGCCAGGGAATTAGGGGATAGCGCCACCATTGATTTCTTTATTTACGACAATAATTACAGGCAGTTCAAGAATTTGATCGAGGCCAGCAAATCTAGGGAATACACGCACTATGCCATCATTTGCCATTTTGAGGAAGGCGGTGAGGACCTCATCAATTTTATAAAGACCCATATTCCATCGGAAAAATTAGTCATTCTTGATAAACGCGTAGAACAGTTAGGTGATTCCGTAGGGTGTATCTACCAGGATTTTGAGAAGAATATTTACGAAGCCCTTGCCGAACTGAATCCGCAATTGAAAAAGTACAAACAGATCAAATTACTCTTGCGCAAACGCACCTACCATCCTATCGAAATAAAGAATGGCTTTATAAAATTCTGCGGACAATATGCCTATGACTTTAAAATTATGGAGGAAATAGAGAATGAAATCATTGAAAAGGATACGGCATACATAAATCTTATGGAAAACGATTTGGTGATCCTCATAAAAAAAATAAAGGAAACTAATATTGAACTGGGCAAGGATGTGGGCATCATTTCCTATAACGATACGCCATTAAAGGAAATCCTTTTGGACGGTATCACGGTAATTTCCACAAATTTTGAACAATTGGGAAAAGAAGCGGCGAAACTCGTCATCAATAAGCAAAAACGCCAAAAGGAAAATCCATTTTACGTCATTCTTAGAAAGTCATTGTAACACTAAAAAAAAGCAACAGAACAGTTCGGAACAGGTTTGACAACCGATTTATGTAATCTTGTAATCATTACATTTAGGTACTGTGCTGGAAAAAATCCTTTCTTTGGTTAAAGAGATAGGTACAAAGGTGTAAGGCTAAAAAACGATAATAATACCTGTACTAAAAAAAGTTTTAATGATTGCACATACGAAAAATTTTAAATACGTGGACTACCTCTGGGATGATGAGAAAGCGGCCGCTTTAGGGGACGATCAGGTTGGCTTGTTTCTTTATCGATCAAATATTTTGGGTGCGGATCTACGAATTACCAATTATGGAGGTGGAAACACAAGCTGTAAGACCATAGAAAAGGACCCATTGACCAATGAGGATGTGGAAGTCATGTGGATCAAAGGTTCCGGTGGGGATATAGGAACCTTGACCAAGGCCGGAATCGCCGGTCTTTATACGGAAAGACTTCGTAATCTAAAAAACGTGTACGGCGGTTTGGAAGATGAGGATCGCATGGTGGGCCTCTTCAATCATTGTATTTATGATTTGGATAGCAGGGCACCTTCTATTGACACCCCTTTGCACGGGCTATTACCCTTTAAACACATAGATCACTTGCACCCTGATGCCCTTATTGCCGTGGCGGCCGCAAAGGATAGTGAAAAAGTTACGAAAGAAATTTGGGGAGATACCATGGGATGGGTACCATGGCAACGACCTGGTTTTGACCTGGGACTTCAGTTGGAAAAATGTTTGAACGATAACCCAGGCATTCGTGGTATTGTATTGGGTAGCCACGGATTGTTCACTTGGGGCGATACTTCCTATGATTGTTACATGAATAGCTTGGAGGTAATAGAAATGGCCTCTGAATTTATCGAAAAGAAAATCAAGGAGAATGGAAGTGTTTTCGGCGGACAAAAAGTGACCTCATTACCCGAAAAAGAACGAAAAGAAAAAGCAGCGCAATTAATGCCTTTATTAAGAGGGCTTTGTTCTTCTGAAGCTAGAATGATCGGTCATTTTAATGATAGTGATGTTGTTCTAGAATACATCAATAGTAACGACTTGGAACGATTGGCACCTATGGGTACCTCCTGCCCCGATCATTTCTTGAGAACGAAAATCCAACCTTTGGTGCTAGATTTGGATGTGAACGAAGACACGTACGATTCCGATGCATTATTGAAAAAATTGGAACCTGCATTCGAAAAATATCGTGAGGAATACAAAGAGTACTACGAAAATTGCAAACGGCCCAATAGTCCGGCCATGCGGGACCCTAATCCGGTCATAATCATTTACCCGGGAGTGGGCATGTTCAGTTTTGCCAAAAACAAACAGACTACTAGGGTCGCCAATGAATTTTATGTAAATGCCATTAACGTCATGCGAGGCGCAGAGGCCATTACGGAGTACACTTCCTTACCAAGACAGGAAGCATTTGACATTGAGTATTGGTTGTTGGAAGAGGCTAAATTACAGCGTATGCCCAAGGAAAAGCCACTTTCAAGAAAAGTAGCTCTAGTTACCGGTGCGGGTGGAGGAATAGGCAAGGCAATCGCCGATAAATTGGCCCAAGAAGGCGCCAATGTAATTCTAAGTGATATTGCCGAAGATCGTTTACAGGAAGCTGTAGAAACGTATCCAAGGGATGTCGCTAGTTATGCGGTGTGCGACGTAACAAAAACGGAATCCATTGAAGATGCCTATAAAAAAGCCTGTTTGGAGTTTGGAGGAATTGACATTGTAATTCATAGCGCTGGCTTGGCAATTTCAAAACCCTTGACCGAAACGACCGAAAAAGATTGGGACCTCCTTCAAAATGTATTGGTAAAAGGTCAGTTTGAATTGGCCAAACAAGGGGTAGCCATCATGAGACAGCAAGGACTAGGTGGGGATATCATCAATATAGCAAGTAAAAATGGATTGGTTTCAGGCCCCAACAATGTTGGTTATGGAACCGCCAAAGCGGCACAACAACACATGTCTAGATTACTGGCGGCAGAATTGGCCTCCGATAAGATTAGGGTAAATGTCGTGAATCCGGATGGTGTCATCGTTGGTAGTAAGATATGGGAAGGAGAATGGGCCGAAGGACGCGCCAAGGCCTATGGTATTACAGTGGACGAACTTCCCGCACATTATGCCAAAAGAAACCTACTCAATGAAATTATCTACCCAGAGGACATTGCCAATGGGGTTTTTGCCCTAGTCGGCATATTGGACAAATCCACTGGAAACATTATCAATGTTGATGGGGGTATGGCCAATGCATTTGTAAGATAATCGTGTTAATTTTAAGTTGAGGGGAATCTCCACAAGCATTTTGCTTGTGGAATTTCTCTATTTAATGAAAAGGTATGATAGTAAACAAATCAGATATAGCATCGGATAATCAAAAATCACTTCAAGACCATCAAGATAAATTTGATTTTTTGTCCAATTCTTTGGCAAAATCAGAAATTAATGTAGATGATCTTGTAAATAAACTGGCCGACTTCCAAGTGGCCATTCCCAGCTGGGCCTTGGGTGCAGGAGGAACGCGCTTTGGCCGTTTTTCCTATGGCGGAGAGCCAGGTACTTTGGAACAAAAGATGGACGATGTAGGAGTCATCCACTCGTTGACCCAAACAGCTGGAGCCATATCGCTTCATATTCCTTGGGACATACCAACAGACTATGAAGCCATCAAACAAAAAGCAGCCCAACACGACCTTAACTTCGATGCGGTAAATTCAAACACTTTTCAAGATCAAAAAGATGCCAAGGAAAGTTACAGAAATGGTTCACTAAGCAACACTAGTGACGCTGCAAGGGAACAAGCGGTACAACATAATATCGATGTTATTGAAATAGGTGAAAAATTAGGATCTAAAAGCCTAACGGTTTGGTTGGCCGATGGCATCAATTTCCCGGGACAGGGCAACTTTCAATCGGCACTTCAACATACGGAGGATAGCTTAAAAAAGATATACAATTCCATGCCAGAAGACTGGAGTCTTTTTATCGAATACAAACCCTATGAGCCGAACTTCTACAGTACAGTAATTCAAGACTGGGGTACTTCGTTTATGTTGGCCAATGCTTGTGGCGATAGGGCGTATACCTTGGTGGATTTGGGGCATCATCTGCCCAATACCAATATAGAACAAATTGTGGCGACACTAATGCTAAAGGGAAAATTGGGAGGTTTTCACTTTAACGATAGTAAATATGGGGATGATGATCTTACCGTAGGCTCCATTAAGCCTTATGCCCTTTTCCTTATCTTCAATGAACTGGTGCAAGGAATGCAGCACAATCCCCAAAATCCCTATCCGGCTTGGATGATAGATGCTAGCCATAATATCAAAGATCCACTTGAGGACTTGATACAATCCCTGGAAGCCATTCAGGAAGCCTATGCCAAAGCAATGCTCATTGACCAAAACAAACTAATGGAAGCCCAAGCAGCAAATGACGTCACCCTTTGCCAAGAGATAATTCAATCTGCCTATAGGACCGATGTAAGACCAATATTGGAAAAAGCTCGATTGGAACGTGGAGGGGCACTGTCCCCTATAAAGGCCTATCGAAACTTAAAAGTAAGGGAAACATTGATAAAAGAAAGAGGTCTCCATTCTGTAGCATCGGGTCTTTAAGATATGCAGAACGTAACGGCCATATTTGACATTGGTAAGACCAATAAAAAGTTTTTCCTTTTCGACGCCAATTTTCAGGAGGTGTACCGGGAATATACTTCGTTCGATACCATAGAAGATGAGGACGGTCATCCTACGGAAAACTTACCTGCACTTCAAAAATGGCTAAAAAATGTTTTTGACAGCATACTTAACGAAGGGAAGTTCAATGTAATCGCCATAAATTTCTCAACCTATGGTGCCAGTTTGGTGCATTTGGACGAAAATGGGGAAGTGCTTACCCTTTTGTATAATTACACCAAACCCTTGGAAAACCAGATAATTGAATCGTTTTTTGAAAAATACGGTCCAGAAGATGAATTTGCAGCCATTACCGGATCCACAAATTCAGGGATGCTGAATTCCGGGATGCAACTTTATTGGCTGAAAACCAAAAAACCGGACCTTTTTAAAAAAATTAGATACTCTCTACATCTTCCTCAGTATATCAGTTACGTTTTTACGGGAATTCCACTAAGCGAATATACCAGTATTGGTTGCCATACAGCTTTATGGGATTATTCTAAAAAAGACTATCACTCTTGGGTTTATGCAGAAGGTCTTCATAAAATATTCCCTCCTATCGTTTCCACGGAGACCAGTATCAATATGAACTATAATGGAAAACGTATTAAAATTGGTGTTGGCATCCATGATAGTTCCGCAGCTTTGCTCCCTTATGTTCGTAGTATAGAGAAGAAGTTTGTATTGGTTTCTACAGGCACATGGAGCATTACATTAAATCCCTTTGAACATGGGGTATTATCTAAAACTGAAGTAAAGCAGGATTGCATCAATTATATGCGGATCAATGGAAAGCCAGTGAAATCCACCCGATTGTTTTTAGGAAACGAGTATAGTCATCAGGTTAAAATTCTAACGGAGCATTACCAAGTTTCCGAAGATTATCACACCTCGGTTGCATTTGATATGGAATTATATCTGAAGTTAAAAAAAGATTTTCAGCACAGGTTTTCATGGAAGGCTTTAAACAGTCCTGAAATGCCTACTAAAACCATACTTAACTATGATACTTTTGAAGAGGCCTACCACCAATTGATGATGGAATTGGTAGAACTGCAAGTAAAAAGTATAAAAATGGCCCAAGGGGCTATGAGTATCAAAAGACTATATATCGATGGTGGATTCAGCGATAATGAAATTTATATTCAGTTGTTATCCGATGCCTTAAAAGATATGAAACTCAGAACGACGGATTCCTCCTTAGGATCAGCTTTGGGAGCAGCCATCGCAATTTCTGATGTGAAATTAAATTCCAAGTTTTTAAAGACTAATTACTCGTTAAAAAAACACGTACCTTTTATTACCAAATAAAAAGCCATGTCCAAAAATTTTGACTCAAATTATCCCTCGGTAGACGATTTAAGAAACAAAGCTAAATCTAGGGTCCCTAGGTTTGCTTTTGAATATTTGGACGGAGGCTGTAACGAGGATGTAAGTTTGGCAAGAAATACCAACGATATCCGGGAGGTGCAGTTAGAACCCAGATATTTACAAAATTATGGTACCAGCTCCACCAAGACCAAGGTGTTGGGAATGGAATTCGACGCACCTTTTGGGATTGCTCCAGTTGGATTACAGGGTTTGATGTGGCCCAACTCACCGGCCATTTTGGCAAAAGCAGCCTTCAAACACAACATTCCCTTCATTTTAAGTACGGTAACTACGATGAACATTGAAAGAGCGAGTGAGTTGACCGAAGGTAATGCCTGGTTTCAGTTATACAACCCCGTAGATGATGCCATAAGGGACGATATCATTAATAGGGCACAAGTGGCAGGTTGTCCAGTTTTGGTATTACTCTGTGATGTCCCTACCTTTGGGTTCAGGCCCCGTGATTTTAAGAACGGTCTTGCCCTACCTCCAAAAATGTCCATCGCCAATATCCTACAAATTTTGGGAAAACCTACTTGGGCATTCAATACCTTAAAATACGGACAACCCACCTTCGAAAACTTAAAACCATATACGCCAGAAGGGCTGAATTTAAAACAATTAGGGGCTTTTATGGACAAGACCTTTTCCGGCAGGCTCAATGCAGAAAAAATAAAACCCATACGTGACAAATGGAAGGGAAAATTGGTATTGAAAGGAGTGGCCTCGGAGCGGGATACCCAAGATGCCATTAAAATGGGCTTTGATGGAATCATCCTCTCCAATCATGGTGGGAGGCAATTGGATGCCGCACAATCCACCATTGGAACCCTACAGGACGTTGCCGACAAATATGGTAACCAAATAGAAATTATGCTGGATAGCGGCCTACGTTCAGGACCGGATATCGCACGTGTCATGGCTAGTGGTGCTAAATTCACCTTTATGGGTCGTTCCTTTATGTACGGCGTAGGTGCACTGGGTCCAAAGGGCGGCGACCATACCATAGGTATGCTCAAAACCCAATTTCAACAGGTGATGGATCAGTTATGCTGCGAAAAGGTCGAGGATTTACCAAACCATCTCATTAAACAATAACCAACCTAAACAATATTTCATGAGTCAGTTCAACATTGAGGAAGAAATCGAGGAAATCGCTGGCGGTGAGTTTGAAAGGGAACCCGTACCTCAATCCAAATTAAAAAACTGGAAAAGCTTTTTGGGCATGTATGCTGGGGAGCACGCCGCTGGAACCGAATTTGTAATCGGACCCTTGTTCCTTACTACCGGGGTCAGTGCCTTTGACCTCATCATTGGCCTATTGCTGGGAAACCTGATGGCCGTATTGAGCTGGCGATTCCTTACTTCGGAAATAGCTGTTAAAAGAAGATTGACCCTCTATTATCAGCTAGAAAAAATCTGTGGCAAAAAACTTGTCATTGCCTACAATTTGGCCAACGGTATTCTTTTCTGCTTTTTGGCAGGGTCTATGATTACCGTTTCGGCAACGGCGGTGGGCATCCCTTTTGATATGGAAATGCCAAAACTGACGGATACCATGCCCAACGGCATCACTTGGATAGTCATTGTAATGATTATTGGGGCAGTCATCTCCTTAATCGCCTCCAAGGGTTACGAAATGGTTTCAAGGGCCGCAAACTGGATGTCACCCGTAATTGTCCTCGCATTTTTAGTGTGTGGTTTTGTGGCACTCCAGCAATTGGGTGTACAAAGTTTTTCTGATTTTTGGAATATATGGGGCGATGGCGGTGACCCATTTCCCGGCCAAATCAAATATACTTTCTGGCATGTGTTCTTTTGGTCCTGGTTTGCGAATGCGGCCATGCACATAGGTATGTCCGACCTATCCGTTTTTCGCTATGCAAAAAAGGCAAGTTCTGGATGGACCTCCGCTGCCGGTATGTATGTAGGGCATTACATGGCTTGGATTGCCGCAGCACTACTATATGCGGTCTACATTAGGACTCCCGAAGCACAAAATTTATTGAATATGGGCGAGGCACCCTCCGTCGCACCAGGTCCCTTGGCCTATAATGCCATTGGGGTATTTGGAATCATAGCCGTAGTACTTGCCGGATGGACGACGGCCAACCCTACCATTTACCGGGCAGGATTGGCATTTCAGGCCATAATGCCCAAAACATCTACATTTTGGGTGACCATTTTGGCCGGTACCGTAGCGACACTGGCTGGCCTTTTCCCTGCCTTCGCCATGAAACTATTGGATTTCGTTGCTTTTTGTGGATTTGTACTCGCTCCCGTAGGTGCCATCATCGTTTTTGAACATTTCTTCCATGAAAGAATGGGCATCGTCCAGGATTATGCCGAAAAGTCGAATTTGCAGTTTAATAAATCGGTGTTACTGGCATGGGCCATAAGCTTTGGGGTATTCTATTTTATATCCGTACAATTTGATGTGTTCCTGTCCTTTGTAACCTTACCTGCTTGGATTTGTTGTGGAATTTTGTTCCTGCTATTAAGTAAAAGGACGCAAAGAGCCATTGGTTAGAAGAAAATTTAAGGAGCTTTGAAAGTTTCCAATAATAAAATTATCAGGAAACAACAGGGTTGTTCCACAGTTTTTTGGACGATGAGACCCCAAAGGTTTTAAAAACCTTTAGGGTCTCAGTATCTTTCTTTTAGGATATTGGTAGTGTATTTCGTAAGTATTACGAAGTACTATTAACCATTATTTTTCAGGATATTAGGATATTCTCAAATAAACGATGTATTATTGTATCATATTGAGACAATAGAAAAATTAGAATCATGAAAAAATATATCCTGCCACTTTTCGTGTTGTTCGCATCTATAAATTTACTTATGGCCCAAGAAACAAACTCCTTTCCGGTTCAAGTATCGATAGAAAACGGAATCATCGAAGGAAATTATGATACCCATTCCGGAATTCAGCGCTATTTTGGTATCCCATTCGCCCAGCCTCCTGTTGGAGACCTGCGATGGAAAGCGCCCCAACCTGTTAAAAACTGGGAAGGCGTTAAGGAAACAAAAGCTTTTGGCCCTAGGCCGATGCAGACCATGGTCTTTGGGGATATGAAATCCCGTTCCAACGGGGTAAGCGAGGATTGTCTCTACCTAAACGTATGGACGCCTGCAAAAAGAGATACCAAAAACCTTCCGGTTTTGGTCTATTTTTTCGGCGGTGGAAACGTGGCAGGTGATGCTTCCGAACCCCGTTATGACGGGGAAAGCATGGCCAAAAAAGGAATTGTTGTGGTTACTACCAATTACCGACTCAATATTTTTGGTTTTCTTGCCCATCCGGAACTTAGTGCGGAAGCCAACTACAAGGCCTCTGGCAACTATGGCCTTTTAGATCAACATGCAGCCCTAAAATGGGTACAAAAAAACATAGCCGCTTTTGGTGGAGACCTAAATCACGTAACAATTGCAGGGGAATCTGCTGGATCCATAGGCGTAAGCCAACAAATGGCCTCTCCCCTATCCAAAGGGTTGATTGCCGGTGCCATTGGCGAAAGCGGAGCAGGAATACATCCCACCATGGCACCCGTTTCTTTGGAAGAGGCGGAAAAAATCGGTTTGGAGTTTGCAGAAAAAATAGGCTATCCAACATTGGCGGAATTACGGAGTTTGAGTACCCGCGAAGTGTACGAACTTTATAATGAATCCCAAAGATTTGGCTTTCCAGCGGTGCTTGACGGGTATTTTCTTCCTAAAACGCTCCCAGAAATCTTTGAAAATGAGGAACAAGCCATGGTTCCCCTACTATTGGGATGGAACTCAGCGGAAATTCCTGGAATGGCATTTACACAAGGGCCATACACTGTAGAAAACTATACCAACAAAGTAAAGGAGGCCTATCCAAAAGACGTTAAAAAGGTAATGGAACTTTATCCTGCCGGTTCGGAGAAAGAAATAGAACTATCCGCCACGGCATTGGCCTCCGATCGTTTTATTTCCTACAGTACCTGGAAATGGTTCGATTTACACCGAAAAAATAGCGACCAGCCGGTATATCGCTATCTCTATAGCAAACTTAGGCCACCATTAGTGGACAATACCAGAGCCAGTAGTTTGGCAGGCGGTACCGTAGAAAGAGGTGAGGATGTCCCCCCGGCACCAAAACCAGTGGGTGCACCCCATGCCTGTGAAATTGAGTATTGTATGGGGAACTTGTATTTGGTGGATGACTATGCCTGGACAGCTGATGATTTTAAGGTTTCCGCCGATATGCAGAATTACTTTGCAAACTTTATAAAAACAGGCAACCCCAATGGCGAAGGTTTACCGCAATGGGACGCGGCCACTGGAAAGGACAATACCCCACCGGTAATGGTCATAGATACAGAGAGTAAGTTGATCAACGCTAAAACTGATGCTCGTTATGAATTTCTCGATCAAGAGTATAGTAATAAAAATTAGAAATCTTTGGACCTTTTATAATGTTTAGATTAATAAAACTATAGTACTTAACGTAGTTCCCTTTGACAATCTTTAAGGTGGCGTTATCACTTTCGCCCTCTTGATTTTGACATTTCAGCATTTACTGCTATTGTATCGAGGGAATTTCGTAATTCTATAACCAAAAGGAGTTGGCTTCAAAAGAATACCTATTTTTGATAGTACCAATATTTCTTTACATTGATAAAGCATCTATATTCAGGTATAAGGAAAAGATTTTTACCCATTCTAATCTTTTTTGCGGGCATTATACTTTTATCCTTGATAGTCTGTAATATCCTGATCAATTCCTTTGCGGAGGGAAAAACGTATTCTAATCTTACGTCCATTCCTAAAAATAAAGTAGGAATAATTTTAGGTACTGCCAAGAACATCAAAGGGGGTGGTTCCAATCCATATTATGAATACCGACTGAAGGCAATCGTTTCCCTCTTTAAAGCCAAGAAAATTGAATTTATATTGGTAAGTGGGGATAACGGCAGTATTTACTACAATGAGCCTACTACCATAAAAAATGACCTAGTATCATCTGGTGTCCCAGCCGATAAAATTTTCCTGGACTATGCAGGTTTTCGCACTCTGGATTCCATGGTAAGGGCCAAGGAGGTTTTTGGACTAGATGATGTTACTGTAATCTCACAAAAATTTCATAATGAACGGGCTATATACATAGCCCACAAAAATGAGTTGAACGCCATAGGATTCAATGCCAAGGACATCTCTTTGGAATCCGGTTTAAAAGTACAATTAAGGGAATACTTTGCCCGTGTAAAGGTCTTTATAGATTTGGCCCTTAACACCCGACCTAAATTTTCAGGGGATAAAATTAAAATCGAATGATTACATTCGTTTTAAAATAATTTTGGGTTCTTTTCATTCATGGGGACATTTCGAATTTTGATCAAGAATCTTGGGCCAGGCTTACTTTTTGCCAGCATGGCGATAGGCACATCACATTTGGTACTTTCCACAAAGGCAGGTGCACAATATGGTTGGATTATGATCATCCCTATCGTTTTGGCCAATGTACTCAAATATCCCTTTTTTGAATTTGGCGTTCGTTATACGAGCATAACCAACAAAACCCTTATTGAAGGGTATTTGAACCGAGGCAAAGGCTATCTATGGTTTTATGCTTTTATCACGCTCTTTTCCACGTTTACCATTTTGGCAGCCCTTTACACGGTTACTGCCGGACTCTTTATAAATCTTTTTAAGATGCAAGGTATTTCCATAAGTATGGTGGCCCTTGGTCTCTTTGTGTTTATTAGTACTATACTAATTGTTGGGAAATACAAATTTTTGGAAATAAGCCTGAAATTTGTAATCAGCATTCTTTTTGTGGCTCTTATCGTAACTACGGCCCTTGTCCTTTTTAATGGGAAGACCACTGCAATCGTTGGTTTTGAACCCACACCTATTTTAAACGAGGTGGGTATCCTTTTTTTGATAGGTCTTATGGGGTGGATGCCTACCACTGTAGAGGCGTCCAGTTGGGTAAGTCTTTGGAGTATTGAAAAATGGAAGACCCAGGACAAGCCAAGCCTAAGGGAGTCCCTTCAAGAATTTAATCTTGGCTATTTTTTCACAGGCCTCCTCGCCATTTTCTTTATGCTCATCGGTTGGTTTACCCTGTATGGTACCAATACCGTATTAAGTGACAATTCGGTACAGTTTGCGGACCAAGTAGTACAACTGTTCACTACGCATATAGGCCCTTGGGCCTATATTTTCATTGCCGTATCCGCATTTGCTACCATGTTCAGTACGTGTATGACGGCCCATGATGCCGTCAGCCGTGTTAGTTTGGACATATTGGACTTGTTGCTTCCTAAACAAACCACTAGGCAAACCAAACTGAATTTTGCGGTAACAGTACTTGTATTAGCCGTTGTAAATTATATTGTGATTTCGGTTTTTTCAGCAAACATGGGGAATTTGGTGGCGCTGGCCACATTTGTATCCTTTGTGGTGGCACCCATCATTGGCTACATGAACTTGAAAAACGTAATGAGCGCCGATATCGACCCACGCTTTAGACCTGGTAGTGCCCTTCGTCTCCTAACCTATTTGGGCATTCTATTTCTTTCGCTTTTTTCCCTTTACTACTTCTGGATCGTGATTTTTTAAAACCACCTGGACCCTTTTAAATAGGAGTGTTTTGGGACGATTTGCGATTGATCCTTGATTTTTAGAACTTTGCACCTGACAAATGCAAAAGAAATCATGAAGCTTATTTCCATTAGAAGAAGAACAAAAAAAGAAAGAAGGTACACTCAAAAGATGGGCGTTCTTTACACCGATGTGACCTACATTAAAAAATACGCCGTAGGTATTCCCTTTAAGACACTCCGAAAATACAGAGGTACCTACTACGGTAAAATAAAGGATTGTGACGATTGCGTATTGGCGAACTAAGCCCTAATTACTTACTACCTCGATCAAAGTCCGTTCGTTCTGTTTGTGAAGGAAGTCCAAGCAATACACCCCATTGGTACAGTTGTTCTTGATGTTTTCCTCACCATATCCTATGGATTCCAAAATGGTTTCGGAAGGGACGCCATTGCTTACCAAATAATCACGAACGACATCCGATCTTTCCTGTGACAACTTTTGGTTGGTGGCATTACTGCCCCTACTGTCCGTATGGGTCTCTATGCGTAACTTAATATCGGGAAAGTTTTGTACCGCTTCCACTACCTTGTCCAGCTCCATGGTAATTTCGGGGGTCAAGGTGCTATTGCCTTTGGGGAAATAAAACTTTTTAAGTCGTACGACCTTTTTACCTTCAGTCTCCTCCACCAGGTCTTCCAATTGAAGTAAGCTTATGCTATATGGGCTTTTTTGGATTTCTTCCAATTGCTTACCAGAATAGGATTTTGAATATGCGGAAAACTCCCCTTTTCCAGATTGTACCGTGATTTCATCCTGCCAAGGTATTTCTACTGTAAAATCGCCATTTTCCGCACTATACAATTCCTTTAAGACATTCCCTTCATTGTCCAATAGTTTGATCTGTGCCTTGCCGATTCCTTGGTTGGAGGAAGCGTCCACCACAGTTCCTCGGAGAGCAAACGTCTTAAGTCCGGGCATAGCATCCATGCGAAAGGCATAGATATCGTCACCACCCTTTCCACCGGGTCTATTGGAGGCCAAATACCCCATATACGTATCGTTTTCCTGTTTGATGATGAACCCAAAATCGTCTTCCTTGGAATTGATACCCTCGCCCAGATTTACGGGTATGCCGTATACATCCCGACTTTGGATTCTGGATTTATAGACATCCATACCCCCCAGGCCATAAAAAACATCGGAAGAAAAATAAAGACTGCCGTCAAAAATGAAAGGCGCGATTTCGTTCCCAGGAGAATTGACCCGGGGACCCAGATTCACAGGTGCCGACATTACCTGGCCGTTGTTCGTGGATACGTAATAGAGATCTGTACCTCCATAACTATCATCAAAATTCGCGGCAAAATAGAGTCGGTCCGTTGCATCATCAAAAAAAGGATAATAGAATGATGTACTTAGGTTCTTTAGCAAAAACCTGAACTGCCCAGAGTTATAGGACATCCCCATCGCGAGTGAATTTTTCCCGTTTTCATCATAGGTCAACTCTCCTTCTTCAGCATTGGACAAAATATAAAAGAGTCTTTCGTTTTCCTCGGAATAAAAAGGTGTGGATTTATGGAACTTGGAATCGGGCACTTGATCGAACAACTGTACAACTCCTGTTTTACCGGTATCGCTTATGGCAACTTCATAAATATCCAAATATGATTCTCCAGACGGCACGTACACGCCTTTTGACTTTAAAGGCCTGCTGCTGCTGAACAAAAGCTTGTTTTTGTAAAAGGCGGGTGAAAAATCGGTCTGTGGAGAATTGATGGGCAGGTTGACAAGGTTTACGGTATTGGCATTATTGGCACCCATTTCCAGTATTTGAAAATTGAACTCCGCATTTTCCATCAATTCATTGGATAACACCGGGGATTTTGAGCGAAGGAAGGTCTGTACGCGCTCCTTGTTGGAAGTTTTTGACAAGCTTTGCAATAATTGGTTGAATTGAAGCACGGTCATTATGGAGTCCTTTTTATTGACTTCCTGATAGATTTCCGATGCATTTTTATAATTCCCAACCTTAAAATAGGAATCGGCCAAATTCAACAATTGCGAATTGCTCAAGGAACCTTTTTGTTGTTCTTTTTGGTATTCTGTTATCGCCTTTTGATATTGATATCCGTAGAAATAATTATCGCCCTTGGAATTTTTGCCCTGCGAAAATAATAAGCTGGGAAGGGCAATGAATAACAAGAAAATATATGTTGTAACCTTCATATTCTTCATATTAGAAAAATCTTGGAGAATCAATTTGTTTGGGTTTACCCTTGGCACCTTTCGATTCCTTATCGGCGGAGCCACCAGAACCTCTTCCCAGATAGAACTTAATTATGACCTCGTGGGAACCGCTGTTGAACTCCCCCAACGGATTGGTATTGTAATCGTACGAATATCCAATAAATGTACCATTGGAAATTTGGAAGCCTGCCAAGCCACTGAATGCATTGTCCAACCGATACGAAGCGCCCACGGTGAGTACATCACTTATTAAGAAATTAGTGGATAAATTAATATTCACCGGAGCTCCGGACAAGGTATTGACCAAAAATGCCGGTTTAAATTTGAGTCCGTCCGAAAGGTCAAAAACATAGCCCCCAATAAAGTTGAACTGTAGCTTGTCCTCTACGATGGAGGCCACGTCATCATTATAAATGCCCTCCGTTAGAAAATTGGGTACCGATGCTCCCAGATACCATTGATCTGCATACATGAACAGACCGGCCCCTATAGTGGGATAAAATCTGGTTATTTGCTCCTGATTTAAAGGTTCACCGGGGTTTTCAAAGGTTCCTTTGGAAAAATCGACATTCAGAAAAGAGCCGCCCGCATCCATTCCAAAAGACAATTTTGTCTCGTCTGATAGATTTACCTGATAGGAATAGGATAGGTCCGCATAGGTCTGGGTCACAGGTCCGATCTGATCATTGACCACATTGAATCCCAGCCCCATCGTTTCGTTGCTCAAGGGAAGGTTCGTACCAATCCTAATCGTTCGAGGTGCACCGGGAATATCGATCCATTGTGCGCGGTACAAGGCAGCGATTTCCGGTGTTTCAACGGTCCCCACGTACGCCGGATTGAAACTCCCAATATTATACATATACTGGGTGTACTGCGGTTCCTTTTGACCGAAAACCGTATTTGAAACGAGAAATACACCTAGGACGAACCCAAGGATACTACCGAATGTTGATCTGTTCTTTAGGTATTCCATTGCAATCTATCTAATTAATTGGATCCAACCTTTGTCCGTCTTACTTTCCATGGGACCAAGGGCATCCAACAAAGTATATTCCAGTACGTAGAAATATGTCCCCTTGGGCACTTCCTTGCCCTTGAAAGTTCCGTCCCATACATCCGCAACGGATTGGCTTCCATTTTGTACTGTATCCGCCCCCTCAAAAACCGTATTTCCATACCTGTCCACAATCGAAATGGCATATTGGATTCCCACCAGGTTGTTGTCTGCATCCTCTAGGTTTAGTCGTAAAACATCGTTGGTTCCATCTCCATTGGGTGAAAACTGATTGAATAGGAAACCGGGGTCAGCGGATGTCCGTTCGTTTATGGTAATTTCTATCGTACTTTGATTGTTGGTGGCATCCTTACTGTCCCTGGGCGACGAACGGTCAATGATGGCCGTATTCCTGAAACTTCCCACAGCGGTAACCCTACCCGTAATTTGCAGCTCAACAGCATTTTCCTCACCGGCCAGTAATGAAGGTATTGTCCAAATACCAGTTTCTTCAGTGTAAACACCGATGCTTGCACTACTAAATTCATATTCAAAAAGGGACTCTTTCCCTACCTCGATACTATCGCGTACTATAATATTTTCAATGGATTCCGCAAAGTCCGATGCATTGGTAAGATTGGTTACCTTGATGGTGAACGTAATCTGTTCTCCCACCAAAGGTGTTTCATTGTTCACTGACTTTTCTATGTCCAAATCTATGCCTTTGTATACTTGTGTTTCTATTGAAAGGATTGCCTTATCATTTTCAGGATTATCATCCAATGGCGTTGAAGTAATTAATTCCGCCATATTCGTGTAGCTTCCATCCTCCAGCACTATCGCTTTAATATCCAAAGTGGCTCTTCCCAATGCCGGTAAATTGACCATTGTCCATGTCCATGATTCGTCAAGTGGGCTATATTCTCCTAAAGACGTTGTATGGGACACATAGTCAAATCCCGTACCGGTCAAATCATCAACTATGATGACCTCATCCACTGGTTTATCTGTTAGGTTCCTTACCGTTATGGTAAACGTAATTTCTTCTCCCGGAGCTACATTTTCACGATCGGCTACTTTGGTAATTTCCAAATCAACTGGGCAGTCCGGGCTAGAATTATCGGGAATACATGGATTATCGTTGGCAGGATCCTGCTGATCATTGACACCATCACCATCAGAATCCAAGATATTGGAATCCAAGGCATCGATAATACCATCTCCGTCCTCATCCAAAGGATTTTGAATATCGGGACCAACTTCCTCCCCGTCCAAGATTCCATCCCCATCAGTATCTGGGTTATTTGGATCTAAATCAAGTGCAAATTCCTCACCTGTTAACAATCCGTCGTTATCATCGTCCACATTACAGTCGCTTACGGTAATTACCACATCTACGGAGATATCGGTACAAGGTGCCGTGGCCACATTGGTGGTATAGGTAAAGGTATAGGGGCCATTGGGAACGCCTTCAAAATCCACTTCGTTATCAGCATTTATGACCAAGGTATTTCCGTTTGCCGTCCATGTTCCAGCACTTGCACCTACCAATCTACTGTCCAAATCAACGACCGTATTACCAAAGGCGGCAACACTACAGGCGCCTCCATTCGCAACAATGGTACCCGTAGTAGGCTCATTACCTATGGTAGCAACCACCTCAACCCTTTCGGAAACGCATCCGTTGGAAACGGCTTCTACATAAAAACTGGTTGTCGATGAAATATTGGGGGTAGTGAAATTTTCACCGGCCCCAATAGGTGTAACCGCAGTTGGAGAAGTGTACCAGCTTAGGGAAGCTCCTCCACTGGCCTCAGCCGAAAGCTCTACTGTTCCGGGTCCACAAGCCTCACCATTGTTTGTTTGAATTATTTGAGGAATGATATTCAAGGTAAGTTGTACCTCAATCGTACCACTGGCACAGTCATCGGCAAAATTATTGGGCGTACCGTTATCGTCTAGGAAAAATCCAAAATAAGAACCTTCCAAAGTAGGATTGTCAACCTCGGCCGGTAATAAATAGGCATTCTCGTTTAACGGGTCATTACTGGTACTCCATACTAACCTTGTGGAACCTACCCGTCCGGCAGGGGGCGTTGTGCTTGTATAATCATCCAAACTAGAAATCGTTGTATTCTGAAAAATGGGTGTGGGTCCTGAGGTTGATTCCACGCCACAAAACGTTGTTTCCAAGCTTGTATCCAGTTCTGGTGCCGCCACACAATTATCATCGTCATTGATGGTTCCTATGGCCGTACCCCCATTTGTAAACTGAACTCCATTGGTAGGTGAACCCAATTGAACCGTAAAGGTTTCACTATCCTCCAATAGTTGATCATCTACTAAGGTCACTGTAATCGTTTCTACTTCACCGGCCGTACCTGTAAAGGACAAATTACCATCTGAGGCCGTGTAATCAACGCCACCCCCTGTTGCCGTACCATCAGAAATAGTATAAGAAACAGTGGTCCCCCCAGCTACCGCAATATCCAGTACAACCTCAAAAACCATCTCTCCTGAAGCGACATTCTCATTGGCCGTAACATCAGAAATGGTTAAGGTGGCTTGATCATTGTCAGCAATGTTTACCGTTGCAGATCTTGTCCCCGCCGTTCCCAAATCGTAATCCGGGGAACTATCGGTCAAAGTTAAAATTACGGTTTCGGTACCTTCCTGTATTTGATCATCTATTGGTGTTATGGAAACTGTTCTAAATTGTTGTCCGTTAGGTATGCTTACGCTAGCACCTATATTGGCATAATCCGTTCCATTAGTTGCCGTTCCCGTAATATTGTAGGTAACGACAATAGGTCCGCCGGTAGTATTCGGCGACCCCAAGTCTATGGTAAAAAGTCCGGTTGCCGTGGCAGGAGTGTTTTCTGCAGCAGTGGCATCCGTTGCAGTAATGGTTGCCGTAAAAATATCATCGTCCAATATGGTTACGATAGCCGAATTAGGGGTGCCTATGGCATAGGCCGATGAACTGACCGCACCCAAATTGAGTACTACCGTTTCATCCCCTTCCACTGCAGTATCATTTATTGGGGTTATATTAATGTCTATGGAATCATCGTTGTTTCCAAAAACAGCCGTACCAGCTCCACTATCATTGAAATCCTGCCCCGGCCCAGAAGCCGTTGCAGTTCCACCAAATGAGTATGTTACTGTGATATCACCACCCGTGGTATTGGGTTGACTGAGGTTTATCTGAAATCTTCCTCTATTACTTCCGCCTCCACCTTCTTCGTTTGTGGTCTCTCTACCAGATTCTGTCACCACCGTAACTTGACCCACATCGTCATTTAGAATGGTACCTATTGCGGTATCCGAATCATCCACTAAAGGATCGGATGCCGCTAGAGTCACTATAAAGGTTTCGTCATTTTCAAGAACATTGTCGTTGGTAGAGAGGACATTAAATTGTCGTTGCTCACCTACATTCCCAAGGAAGTTTAAAGTCTGTGTTTCACTATCATAATCCTCTGGGAAATTTAAAGGGAAATTTCCTCCTGTTGCGGTTCCACCGCCAAAATTCACATCAACCTCAAAAGGATTCGGGACCGCTAGATTTAAAGTGACAGTAAATTGCATGGAAGCACCTTCTTGGACGCTCCTGTTCTCAATAGTTAATGTTGCTACATCATCATCATTATTGGTGACGGTTATCTGGGCTACATCAGCTCCTCCTAGAGCATCATAATTGGGATCTGGAGAAGTTACGTTACCAGTATTGATGGTTGTAATAATATTCCCGTCCACAATTGCATCATCCAATCCGGTTATAGTCAAATCAACGCCAGTGTTCCATTGTGCTGGTGGAATGACCACACTTGCTGGCCCAGAGTTCTCGGTAACATCATAATTATTTATGGGTATGGTAACACTTGCAGTTGGTTGGCTTGTTAGCGTGAATGTAAAAGTTGCAGTGCCACCAGCTTCTGTGGTAGTTCCAATAGTAGGAGTAACATTTACACCGGCAACATCATCATCAGCAATGTTGACTGTTGCGCTGCCCGATGAAACAGTTAATCCAGGACTACTTGTAATGTTTACTACCACACTTTCTAATGATTCAATAAAATTGTCATCTATAACTTCAACATCGATGGTCGCCTGTGTGCCAAAAAGGGGAGTAATAGTTACCGTATTGGAGGATAGATTAAAATCATCATTCTCTGTTGCGGTACTACTTACATCCAAAGCTAAACTAATGGTGTAGGTAGTTAATAGGTCTCCTCCAACAACAGTAACCGTGAACTGTCCATCCACAGGACCATCCTCATCTGCATTTGGTTCTGTAGCAGATATTGAAACCGATTGCCCGTACACATCCCCACCAATCAAACCGAGAGTGAAGAAGAGTACTACAAAAAAGACCGTCTTAGCAAAGGAAAGTTTTGGGACTTTACGTAAAGTGCGGAGGTTATTATTCAAGTTCATAGCGTTACTTTTAAAACATTGGACAGTGTTCCAATAATGCCCAATACGACAAAAACAGAAGCCAATAATACCAAAAAAATGCTCCTAAACCCTTAATTAACAGATTAAAAAGCTATTTTCTTGATAAACTACCTTTTTTAAGGTCAATGCGTTCTAATCCAACTCTGGGGATAGGGTCTCTGCCGAAGCATCTATCTTCTTGACCAATCCCTGAAGTACCTTTCCCGGTCCGATTTCCGTAAAGATCGTTGCACCATCGGCAATCATCTGTTGCACGCTTTGGGTCCACTTTACGGGAGCCGTCAGTTGGGAAATCAGGTTTTTTTTGATTTCATCGGCATCGTTTACCGCAGTGGTCGTTACATTCTGATAGATAGGGCAACCTGGAGCGGCAAAATTGGTTTCTTCTATGGCGCTTGCCAACTCTTCCCTGGCAGGTTCCATCAATGGTGAATGAAAAGCTCCGCCCACGGGCAGGACAAGGGCCCTTCTGGCACCAGCCTCCTTCAATTTTTCACAAGCGCGGTTCACAGCTTCCACTTCCCCTGAAATAACCAATTGCCCTGGGCAGTTGTAATTCGCAGCGACCACGATTCCCGGTGTTTCCGTGCAGATTTTTTCAACGGTCGCATCGTCCAATCCCAACACGGCGGCCATTGTACTGGGCTGTATCTCACAGGCCCGTTGCATGGCCAAAGCCCGCTTAGATACCAATTGAAGCCCGTCCTCAAAAGTAAGGGTGCCGTTGGCCACTAAGGCACTGAATTCCCCAAGGGAGTGCCCCGCAACCATATCGGGCTTAAAGATGTTGCCCATCACCTTGCTTAAAATAACGGAATGCAGAAAAATAGCAGGCTGTGTGATCTTGGTTTCCTTCAAGCCTTCAGCAGTTCCATGGAACATGGTTTCGGTAATTTCAAAACCAAGTATTTCGTTAGCGGCATGAAACATATCTTTAGCGACGGGATACTTTTCGTATAAATCCAATCCCATACCCACAAACTGTGCGCCCTGTCCGGGAAAAATGTAAGCGTTCATCGTTTTAAATTTAGGTTGGGCAAAAGTAATGATAATCGTCTAAAGGTACATTCAGTTGGTCAATCAAGTCAATTATTTTCCTTAAACCAGCCGGAGTACAGTATGTAGGCTTCAGCGATTCTATTGATTTCCCCGGCGCTCAACTCCGGACTAATATCCTTGATCTTCTTTGCGGGCATCCCAGCAAAAACACTACCGGATGAAATATGTGTCCCCTTCGTCACCACGGCACCAGCAGCAATGATACAGTTGCTCTCCACAACACAATCGTCCATGACGATGCTTCCCATCCCGATCAGCACATTATCCTTAATGGTACAGCCATGTACAATGGCGTTATGCCCAATGGAAACATTGTTTCCGATAGTTGTTGGCGATTTTTGATAGGTACAATGAATGACCGCTCCATCCTGCACATTTACCTTATCCCCGATTTTTATAAAATGTACATCTCCCCGTATAACGGCATTGAACCAAACGCTGCATTGATTTCCCATGGTGACATCGCCCACGATCGTCGCGTTTTCGGCAATAAAACAATCCTCTCCTATTTCTGGGTGTTTTCCATTAACCTCTTTGATCATAGTCTTCTTTTTATTTTAGTCAAAATAGGACAATAAATCCTTTTTTTTGGAGGCTGAGACCAATAATTCCTTTCCATTTGACAATACCACGCTACCGCCCTTTCCCTTCTTATATTTCACCACTTCAGTCACATTGACCAAATAGGATTTGTGGATTCTTGCAAAATGGAATTCGACCAAGGCATCCTCAAAATATTTGAGTGTTTTGCTCACCAAGATCTTTTTAGTTTCCAAATAGATTTCCGTGTAGTTATCATCGGCCTTACAATATAGGATTTCTTCCACATTGAGTACCTGAAAACCATCCTGTTGGGGAAGTGTCAGTTTTCCTTGGATACTTTTAGCATTTGTATTCAACACCTTTTCCTGCAAACGATTTTCCTTGGTTTTTACTTCCTGTACATAGTCCACCGCCTTGACCAGCTCATCAATATTTATAGGCTTGGTAAGGTAGTAGGCCGCATGGTGGTTTAAGGCATCTTTGGCATAATGGTCATAGGCCGTCACGAATACGGTCTCAAAACTGCGGTCCGGAACTTGGTCCAAAAGGTCAAAGGCATTGCCAAAGGGCATTTCTACATCCAAAAAGACCAGGTCCAAATCATTGTTTTTGATCAGTTCCAAACCTTCCTTTATGGAGGCCGCCATGCCCACAAGGTTGACATCCGGACAATATTTATGTATATAATTGCCAAGGATCTCCCTGCTATTGGCCTCGTCCTCTACTAAAATTGCGTTTAAGGTCATTTGTCTTTCTTTAAGGTAAACAGTACTTGGGTACCCTCACCGTTCGTTTTTAAATTGGAAATGGAAACCGACACCTTATCGCCGTACATATCGTTCAAAATGGCGATTCGTTGTTTTATATTTCCCATTCCCGTGGATTTCTGCTTCCGTTGGTTGACAGTTTTAAGTTCGGCTGATTTTGTCCTGCCGATACCATCATCGGACACCAAAATTTCCAATTCCTTTTCATTTTTTGCCTGGACCTTCACTTCCAATCGGCCCTTTTCTTCCTTATACCTGAGTCCGTGCCAAATCGCATTTTCTATATACGGCTGGAGTAACATGGGCGGAATCTGAAACGTGGAAACATCCAGGTTTTCATCGACTTGAAGTACATAATCGAATTTATCCGGAAAGCGTGAATGTTCCAATTTTATATACAGTTCCAAAAGTTCCAACTCCTTGGTCAAAGGAATAAAATCCTCCTCTGAATTCTCAAGCACGGACCGCATCAGTCTTGAGAAATCGCTTAAATACCGATTCGCACTTCGCTCATCGCTCTTGGAAATATAATTGTTGACGGAATTCAAGGCGTTGAAGATAAAATGCGGGTTCATCTGGGACCGTAAGGATTTTAAGGCCAGTAGATTGTTGGCAAACTTTTGTTGTTGGTTGCTCCGGTAAAAAAAGAACGCCGCCAAACCAGTAAGCAATAATCCGAATATCAGGGAATAAATAATGTATCGTTGCCGCTTGTAACTTTCCTCGGCCAATTCCTGTTCCGTCAAGGCCAATTCATATTTACTTTGTGACAGTTCCCGCTCCTGTTCCAAGCCGATAATCCTACTCTGGGTAACGGCAATTTCCCTATTGAACCGGGCCGCCCTGGAAATTTCCTGTTCCTTCCGTATGTACAAGGTATCCACAAGGGCCACATAGTCCTGATAGGTTTCTAGGGCCCTGTTGTACTCGCCTTTGAATTCATATACTTCGGATAGTTTCCTCGTGGCATCTTTTTGCACGACTAGGTCGTTATCCGAATCCGCCTGAACGATACTCTTCTTCAGATAGGGTATCGCCTCCTCGTATTTGTCCTGCGCGATGTAGGCGTTCGCAATCTTGTAATTGATGCGCTGGCTTGTTATGGTATCCCCCAAATCCTCTGTGCCATCAACTTCTGGGGTGTTCAGCTTGCCCAAGGCCTCCAAACTATTCTTTCTGATGGCTATTTCCTCTTTATACTCGTTCCTTTTGTTGTAGAAATCAGCCACTTTTTCACGCTCCTGCAGTACCCTTTTTGGGGCCATTTTACTGGCCAGCTCAACGGAGTTACCATAATAGACCTCGGCCTCCATTACCTTATTATCCCGCGCATAGGCATCGGCGATTTTGGAATTTAAATCGGCCATCTTGGGGGTAATCTGGTTCTGGGAGGCCACCTTTAAACCCTCATTGTAATAGTCGACCGCCAATGGAATATTGCCGGTTCCTTTCTTAATATCCCCAAAGATCTCATAGAGTTCCACACGCTGATAGGGAACCATATTTTTGAGTCTCTCAAGCGGTTTCAACACTGCTTCGGCCGCATCAAATTGATCGGTGATTTCATAGGTCCTTGCCAACATCAAGGACGTGGCTATGGTTTTATTGGCCTTTAAGGCGTCCTCAAAATTATCGATAGCCAAATCATATTGTTTATGATGTAAATAGATTTCCCCCAATTTGGTCAGGGATTTTGCCAGTTGGTCCTTATCGCCATCGGTGCCCAAAACCTCCAAGCTTTGGGCCACAAAATCTATACTTTTGGCAATATCCGTTTTTTTATAGAATTCCGCGGAATCCAAAAAGGACTGGTTGCTCAGGACCCTATTTCTGGATATTGAGGACCTACTTAGGGCATTATCCTTTTTACTTTCTTCAACTACCTCTAGTTTGATATCATCCCTGCTAGTCACTCGATGCCTAACAGTCTCAAAACTGGGATGTTCCAAAATCAACCGCTCACCAATGGATACGGAAATCCTGAATTCCCCAAGACCATTGGTATACGTAAACTGCCCGGAGCTTGTGGATACGGATACACCCTGAATGGGTTTATGGGAATTTTGGGATTCCACCAAGCCCCTGAGCACAAATTTTGGGGTTCCGTTGTTTTGGGCCAAGCCCAAAACGCTCACGAAAAGAAACGGAATGATTATATGTAAAAGGGATGCCCGCATCTATTTTTTTACTGATCACATGACTGTAAACTTAGATGATTCCTAGCACACTAAAAAATGTGGATTTTAGGTAATTACCTGAATTTCCACCCTGCTTTCCCACGTTACTAAAGGAAAGGATTGGTTACCTCATCCAAAAGGCACGTTCCCTAAAAACGGTTATGTATACAAAAAGTTTCAATCTAGGTTTACAGCATAATCAAATCAATAAAACGATGAAACCCTCATTGAGGGATTTGATATAGTAAGTTAATACCTCAACAAAAGAAACTATTTAAAAATCAAGCTTTTAATTTAATTTAAAACGTATGAAAAAATATCAAAAAATATTGGCCCTAGGTTTTACGGTACTATCCATGACGGTAAGCTACGGATGTAAAAACAAACCGAAAAAGGAAAAACAGATCCTTTTGGCGGAAAGGGTCGAACCTCTAAAAAAATCAAACAAGCGGACGGTTAAGATTGCCCTTTTATTGGATACCAGTAACAGTATGGACGGATTGATAAACCAGGCGAAATCCCAATTATGGGACATCGTCAACGAATTCACTAGGGCCAAGTGCGGAAATGAAACCAGACCGGAACTTGAAATCGCTTTGTACCAATATGGCAATGACGCGCTTTCCTATAGGGAAGGTTACATACAGCAAGTACTGAATTTTAGCAGTGACCTGGACGAGATATCAGAAAAACTATTTTCATTAACCACCAATGGAGGCGAGGAATATTGTGGCGAGGTTATCCAAACCTCCTTAAAACAATTGGAATGGGGCAAAGACCCTGATAACCTGAGAATGATATTCATTGCTGGCAACGAACCCTTTACCCAAGGAAGACTCCATTACAAGGATGCCCTAACCAATGCCAAAGAGCATGATGTTATCGTAAACACCATATTTTGTGGAAACTACGAACAGGGCATTGAAACGGAATGGAAAAAAGGGGCCCAACTGACAGGTGGAGAATATATGGCCATAGACCATAATAGGGAAATAGTCCATATCAACACACCGTACGACGACATCATCATCAAATTGAATTCAAGATTGAACAAAACGTATATTTCATACGGTGCCATGGCCGGCGAATATGAGGAAAACCAAGCCTTACAGGATGAAAACGCCATGAGTGTAGGATACGGTGTAGCGATCAAGCGAGCCGTTAGCAAAAGCTCCCGACTTTACAATAATAAATCATGGGATTTGGTGGATGCATCGGCCGATGCAGATTTTGAATTAAAGGAAATGGACCGAAAAAGCTTGCCCGAGGAACTAAAAGGAAAATCAGATGAAGAAATTATATCCTACGTTGATGAAAAACGCAAGGAAAGGGAACGTATACAGGCCGAAATTGCGGAACTAAATAGTAAAAGGGAACGTTATATCCGCGAAAATCAAAAGGAAAACACCCAAGGGGAACTGGAAAGTGCTATGCTCAAGGCTATCAAGAAACAAGCGGCCCAAAAGAACTACACATGGGATTAGCTTAAACGAAAATCGGATTTATTCGGGTCTTTTACGAAGGTAAAAGGCCCTTTTTTAATTCGCGGCGGGACAGTAACAATCGTACCTTTTTTCGGGCTTGCAAAAATCGAAACCTAAGGTTATCTGGTGAAAGCCCCCATTATCAAAACGTATATCGCCCATCTGGTACGAGTAATTATAGGAGATCATAAATTTATTGAAATTTGCCCCCACGATTGGCGTAATCAATTGAAGGCGTTGCTCCCCAAAACTGGTTGCCGTTTGAAACTGTGCACCATCAAAACTCCTTCTGTAGGAAACACCGCCCCAAATCCGACCAAAATCAACATCCTTGTAAAGCTTCGCATTAATGTCCACGGTCTTTTCCTTGGTGAAATCCGTCAATTGAAAAAGCACGGAGGGTTCAAATTGCCATTCGCTTCTGCCAAATACATATCCAGCCGAAATGAGATATCTCCTAAGATTATCCACCCTGGGAACCGTTAAATTATCCGGGTCATCAGCTCGATTTATCCTATATAAGTTTCGCCTCGTAGAAAGTGCATTCAATACGGCAAAATGCGTATAAAACTCCTGATAGGCATAGGACATTCCAAAATCCACATTGAAATAGGTCTCATTGAGCTTAATCCCTGAAATAGCAGGATCAAATGCTACGGAACGAAATTCCGTTTCATCCAAACTACTTTGAAGCACCGTTCCACTCAAACCAAAGGAAAGCTGGTTCAAGACCCGCACATCGTCACCACCCATGCGCAAATGATGGGCGTAGGTTCCTTTGAATCCAGTTTGGGAATGGTAGCCATTGGCATCGTTAAAAATGATGGCCCCTAAACCGCTGGGGGAGTCTCCCAACCTAAAGTGCCCGTTTAAGGTCTGTAAGTTTGGGGCATCATCCACATCAAACCATTGCTGTCTCGCCGTAGCCCTGATTTGGCCGCATTCCGTAAAACCCGCCATGGATGGAAATACCAGATAATAATTATCCGCCAAATAATCAAAATATACGGGAATCCCTTCTTGACCATTGGATTTTAATCCAAATAATAGGAAGGAGAACAACAGGAACAATTTACATCTCATGTCAAGAATTTGGGGTAAAAGTGTACATGACACTAAATATAATGGTTAACGGTACAAACAGTACATTATTATGTAGGTATAAACTTAGAATTCCTTCGTATTTTTGAAACCCGCATCGAGGGATTTGGTATGGTTAGCTAAATACTATAACAAAAGGTAATTACTAATTATCAGATTATTGACATCCATTTAAACGTATTATAAAATTGGAACACATGAAAGAGTACAATATAACGGTCGTAAAAACCAAGAATCCTGCCATATTGAAGTTTGAATCCAACCACATGTTGGTCAAACGGCAAAACTATGAATTCAAAAATATAGACGAGGCCAAAAATTCCCCATTGGCACAACAACTTTTTTACCTACCCTTTATCAAAACGGTATACATTTCAGGAAATTTCGTTGGTATGGAACGGTACGATATTGTCGATTGGGAGGATGTTAAGGACGAAGTGGCACAGCAGTTAGTGGAATACCTAAATGCCGGGGAGCCCGTAGTAATTGAAGCCGAAACCGATAAGCCCATTGCCGTGACCGTGTACGCTGAGGTTACTCCGAATCCCGCAACCATGAAATTTGTGGCCAGTAAAAAGATCGTAGGTTCTTTGTTCGAGTTCAAGAATATAGATGAAGCTAAACACTCTCCTTTGGCCACACAGTTGTTTCAATTTCCATTTGTAAAACAAGTTTTTATCGATGACAACTATGTATCCGTGACCAAATACGAAGTTGCCGAATGGGACGATATAACAATAGAGCTAAGGGAACTTATTAGAAACTTTATAGCGGAAGGCAGGGATATTGTAACCACAAATGCTGAACCCATACAAGGAAAGCAAGCAACGGACTCTACCCAAAATATCATAAAAGATGAATTGGACGATACCTCGTTGGAAATCATCGATATTTTGGAGGAATATGTAAAACCTGCAGTTGCCAGTGACGGAGGGAATATCTTGTTCAAGTCCTATGAGCCCAACAGCCGTACCGTAAACGTTATTTTACAAGGAGCCTGCAGCGGTTGCCCATCCTCGACCTATACCCTGAAAAACGGCATCGAGACCATGTTGAAAAACATGATGGGCGATAGGGTCAACGAGGTTGTCGCCTTGAACGGGTAAATAATGCCCGTATTAGTCGTATTTCCAACTTAGATTCCGTAACTTCAAGGAGATCTAAAAAACACTAATTATGGCAGTTTTAAAAGTTATAGAAGTATTGGCTAATTCCGATAAAAGTTGGGAAGACGCCGCAAAAAATGCAGTGGCCCAAGCCTCAAAATCGGTTAAGAACATTCGTTCGGTATATATTAACGAACAAAGTGCAACCGTAGAGGATGGAAAAATGGTAACCTACAGGGTAAATGTAAAGATCACCTTTGAGGTGCAATAAGTTTTTTGCATTTGACCGATATTGAAGAGGCTGTTTAAAAAGTAGTTCTGAATGTCATATTGAGGGTGTCGAATTATTATAACATACTGATAATAAAAAATCGGTTTCGATGCCCAACCTGATAACTATCCCAAATAAGACATTTTAGACAGCCTCTTTTTGTTTATAATTGACAATCATCGAATCTCTGTGAATAAAAAGACTGTTCAAAATTTCCACTTTCAGAATTGCATTTGACTCAAAAAGAACAACCTTTGACTCGTCTGGTTTAAAACCAACCGCCTTAACATTAGTTTAATGAAATAATTTTGATTGGACTGTTCCAAATTTTTAAGTTGTCGCCAAAACTATTTAAAACAACTATGGAACAATTCACCAACTATCAAGAACATCTGGATAATGCTATAAAATGGTTCTGGGACGCACTCCCCAATTTGATTGCCGCCATCATTCTCTTGTTTGTAGGAATCTATGCGATACGATTTACGAACAAGATGGTCCGCAAATTTTTTGCAAAAAAAGATTATGATCAATCTCTGGAATCTTTTCTTCAGAGTTTAATATCCATTGCCCTAAAGATTCTACTTTTTGTAGTGATTATCACCCAACTCGGTGTGCAATCCTCATCTTTGGTCGCCATCATTGGTGCTGCCGGTTTGGCCATTGGTCTTGCACTACAAGGGTCCCTTGCCAATTTTGCAGGTGGAGTACTTATCTTGTTGTTCAAGCCCTTTAAAGTGGGGGACTTTATTTCCGCACAAGGAGTTGATGGCACGGTGAAGGAGATATCGATTTTTACTACCAAGCTAAAGACTTTTGGAAACCAGGTTGCAATTGTGCCAAACGGTCAATTATCGAACAACAACATCATAAATTATAATGCCGAGGACACCCGAAGGGACAAAATAGACGTAGGTATTGGTTATGGTTCCAACATCAAAAAAGCCAAGGATATACTTTTGGCAATTTGTATAGAAACCGATACGATTTTAAAAGATCCCGCACCTGAAGTATACGTTGGGGAACTAGCTGATAGTTCTGTCAATTTAACACTCCGTTTCTGGGCCAATAATGACGTTTTCTGGAAGGCACATTTCCATGTGATGGAAGAAATAAAACACCGGTTCGATGCGGAAGGTATAGAAATTCCATTTCCACAAAGGGTTGTTCACGGAACCTCTTCATAAACCATCTAAATCTATTTTAAGGAATTTTAGAAACAGGACAAAAAGTTGATACTTGAAAAATAATTAACTATCTTTCTTAAAATGAATAAGTTATATTTTTTATTTATGTTTTTTTTGTCCTTAGGATATGGACAGGTGATTGGTAATGGTGATGGTATTACTACTGATGTTCAAGTGGGTATTGTTTACAGGGAAGTACCTATTGAAGGTAGCGCCTACATAAATGATATATATAAAAACGGAAAAATTTACATTAACGGCGTTGTGAGATCAGAGGCCTTAATGCGATTCGATGCGGTAAACGAGGCAATTGAAATTCTAAATGAAAATGGTAAGCCAAGAAAACTTTTTCGACAAAATAATATAAAGGTCACCTTTGATAATTTGATATATGAAGTAGATGAATATATGGAAGGTGAGAAAACGAAAATGGCCTATTTCAATACTTTGAACAGTGGTGACGTCAAACTTTTATTTAGGCCAAAAAAGGTATTTTTACAAGCTGAAAACCCTGATAACGGCTACGATAGTTTCTCCCCACCTAAATACGAGGATGTTTCTTCTTACTACCTTAAATTCGGGAATAATCCGGCAGAATGCATAAATCTATCCAAAAGAGCTATAATAAAGGCGCTAGGGCAATACGAAAAAACTTTGAAAGATTATATTTCGACACAGGAACTAAATCTTAGAAATCAAAAGGATGCCATTCAATTGATTCAATTTTTCAATACCCTTAAAAGTGATTTAAAACCAGAACTTTAAAACGGTATTTTTATTGTTTTTTAGTCGATGTTGTCAAAAAATCCTTTAAATAATAGGGTTCAAAATACGCAACGTCCTCAAATTCAAATTTCTTATACTTTTCATAAGTTAGTTTTGCCATTTCCTTAGCTGATGGAACAGCATCCATATAAAATTCGGCATTGACATTGGGTAGTGTTTGCTTTATTTTTTCAGCACCGGAACCAATAAAATGGATTTTACTTTTTGAAAGATAGTCTTGGAAGGATTCCAAATCTACAATTTCAGCCTGTGTGTCCCTTATTTGGTTCAAATCCGCATCGAATACTACTGAATAGACCTCCATTCTTCTGGCATCCAAAACCGGGACGATACAATCCCCCTTGGATACATCCAGTTGGCCAGCCAAGCTTTTTAAGGTTGCAATGGAAATCAGGGGAATATCAAGGGCAAAACAAAGCCCCTTGGCCGCTGAAACACCAATTCTAAGGCCTGTATAGGAACCAGGACCCATACTCACGGCAACGGCATCCAAATCACTCATTTCGTATCCGGACTCATCCATGCTTTCTTTAATGAAAACATGTAATTGTTCCGCATGGGAGTAGCTTGGTGTGTTGTTTTCCTTTATGGAAACCATTTCACCGTTTAAGGACAAACACACGGAACAGTTGGTAGTAGCCGTTTCCAAGTTTAAAATCAATGCCATTTGCCAAAGGTAGATAATAACCATAAAAAAACCTGCAATTCAATATTACAGGTTTTTTTATGATGGGTCAGTCTACTAGTTCAAGACAACTGGGAGCCCAAAATAAAATTCCAATATCTTAATCCTGAAAATATAGTCATATTTGGTCCGTATAACATCGGCTTCGGCATTGTCCACGCGGGCCTGCGCCTGACTATAATCGAAGGAATTCATAAGACCTACTTCAAAACGCTCCTTGGCGTATTCAAAGGCCAATCTTCTTGCCTCTAGGGTTTTCTCAGCAGCCTCATATGCCTTTGCGGAAGTTTTCACCGCAACGTAGGCTTGGTTAACCGTATTTTCAAGATCTAACTTATCCTGTTCAAATTGCAACTTTGCACGCTCCACATCTATTTTCGCCCTATTAATATTATTCCTAGTGCTAAATCCATTGAAAATAGGAACGCTCAGCTGTACACCGTAGGAAACGCCATCGAATATCCACAACTGATCCGTGAAATTGGGCGTAAAGAATTCGGGTGGGGATCCAGGTGGAAGACCGGCAACGGGTAATTGAGCAACATCTGAATATCTAGTTCCATAATTGGCAAATGCGTCTATAGTGGGCAATAAAGCACCTTTCCGAATTTGAAGGTCTTTTTCAGCTACTTCTACATTTGCTTTGGAGAATTTAATATCATTCCTAAATTCCAAGGCTTTTGCAAAGATGCTACTTGGTGAATTCGCTAATATTTCTGAAGGGGGTACTTCATACGACTCATCGGCCGTATCAAAATTTTCGTAATCCGTGATTTGCATTAATTGTGCCAAGGCAATTTTGGATATCAACACTTGTCCTTCAGCATTTACAATTTGTTGCTGCTGATTGGCCGCAGTGGCCTCAATATCCAAGAGATCTCCCATAGGCACTACGCCAGATTCCACCAATTCTTTGGTACGTTTTAAATCTTGCTCTGTTACCGCATATTGAGCCTGGGCTACCTTAAGACTTTCTTTGTTCGAAATTACCTGCAAGTAGTTATTTGCAACATTTAATCGAATGTCGTCCTTTAAATCTTCCAATCGATACTGATTGGCAATGGTATTCAATTTAGATCTGTTCATTTGATGCACGTCCCTCATACCATTAAATAGATTTACACCCGTTGTGATACCGGCATTTACGTTATTTTGAGTGCTATTTGTCGGTAAGTTGGTTGTTGGATTAATAGAGAAACCAGTGTTACTTGAAAAAGAGGTATTGGCATTTAGGTTTGGCAGAAAATTTCCAAAAGCATCCTTTTCATTGATTTTCGCATTCTCCAAATCCAGTTCAAACTGCTCAACGGATAAGTTATTTTCCACTGCATAGGTGACACATTCTTCCAAGGTCCATTTTTTGTTTTGAGCCATGGAAGTACCTGCTACCAAAAGCAGTAGTAGTGTGGTTATCGTATACTTCATTTTTTGATTTTTATTTTGATTGATGATGATTATTCTGTTTCTGTTTCTTCCTCACCTTTCTTGATAGGCTCTGTTTTGTTCCAGTGTTTTACATTGTCATCCTTGGTCAATCCGGATATCACCTCCACATTCACCCCATCTGAAATACCGGTTTCTATATCCCTTCGCTCGAATTTTTGCTCTTCGGCGGAGCCTACCGCTACCTCTACATAAGGTTTATCGGTTTCCTTGTCAAATTGTAAAACCGCCTCTGGAATTACCAAAATACTATCCTTTTTCTCCAGTACGATGGAAGCATTGGCACTGTACCCTGCACGGATAAAGACATCGTCTTTCTCCTCTACATCGCCTTCTATCTTAAACTGTACGGCACCTGTCTCCTCAACACCCTTTGGTGCTATAAACTTCAATTTAGCATCCAACTCAACATCCTCAACGGCTCCCAAACTTATCTTCAAAGGTGTCCCAACTTGCAATTTTCCAACTTCTCCTTCATCTACCTTTCCTTCAAAAATCATCTTGCCCAGATCTGCAATCGATGCAATGGTTGTTCCATCATTAAAATTGTTACTTTGGATAACCTGATCTCCTTCTTCCACGGGAATTTCCAAAATAGTACCGTCCACGGTAGCCCTAATATTGGTATTGGCGGTGGATGATCCACCTGCAGAACCACGAAGGATTATCTGATAATCGTTTTGCGCATTTTCAAGTTCCAGTTTTGCCTGGTCATAAGTCAACTGGATGTTCTGGAAATCCTGTGCGGAAACCACACCTTTATCGAACAAGGTCTTGTTTCTGTTAAAATCGAGTTCTGCGTTGCCCAAAGCAACCTTCGCATTGTTTACCCTGCCACGTGCTTGGAACAGGGCTTGTTCGTTAGGAACGACCTTTATTAAGGCAATCAAATCGCCGGCCTTTACCTTGGCTCCTTCTTCCAGGTATATTTTCTCGATAATCCCTGATATTTGCGGTTTTATTTCAATTTCCTCTTCCGGAACAACCTTTCCGGTAGCCACCGTCTTTTTCTCAATACTGGAAATAAAAGGTTGGCTGGTATCATAGGTAATGGCAGATTTGCTATTCGATTTAATAAAGAACACCGCGGCCCAAAGTGCTCCCAGCACCAAAACTCCTATTAAAATATATTTTACGATTTTGTTCATTTTTAAGTGTTTATTTAAATGGTTGTTATTCTTCTCTTAATGCATCTATTGGTTTTATACTTACTGCCCGTTGCGCCGGTATCAATCCGATCAAGGTACCAAGGATTACCATGATCAACAGTGCCCCAAGCACATAAGGGATGGGTACTGTTGGATTTGTATATGGAAAATCCAAATCCTTGGTAAGGTTGTTTATGATGGACAATACACCTGCGCCCAGTATGATTCCCATAATTCCGGCTATCATAGTTAGAAAAACGGATTCGAGAATAATCTGGTTTCTGACTTCGGCAGGCGTCGCACCCAAGGCTCGCCTCACCCCCAATTCCTTGGTCCGCTCCTTTACGGATATCAATAATATATTTCCGATACCGATAACACCCGCAAGAATCGTTGCCAAACCAACAACCAAGCTCAAAAAGGTCATGCCCTTGGCAAACCCGGACACCCTTGCAAAGGCTTCACCCAAATTAAAGGAACCAAAGGCCCTTTCATCCTCTGGATTTACCCGATGGATATTTCTAAGCAAGGCCTTAACATCCTTCTCCACTTGAACCACATCCACATCATCGTAGGCCGCTATACAGAAATAATCCACATTTTCCCCGGTATTGTAAAGTTTTCTGAAGGTTGTAAAAGGAATAAAAATCGCAGCATCGCTATCAAAGCTTACGCCTTGAGAAAGTTTATGTATCCCTACAACCTGAAAATACACGTCCCCGATTCTTATGTACTGACCAATGGGCTCCTCATCCTTATCAAAAAGCTCCTGTACATTTCTTTCCCCTATTACACAGACCTTTCTGGCCTGGGCGATGTCCTCGTCATTAATAAACCTACCACCATCAAAAATCTGTTTGGTGGCAATTTTGGTATAGATGGGATAGTCGCCATTTACCGGATACGTTCCCGATTTTTGACCTCTGACCGTAAATACGGGTTCCGTTCCAAAATTGCCCAAATTGATCCTGGGTGCTATATAATTGATTTCCGGTATTCTATTTTCCAACATGGCCGCGTCACCCAATTTCAATTGCATGGGCCTGCCCGTTTTAAATCCTTCGTAGGGCATACTTGTATTCTGTCCCCATACGAACATACTGTTCATGGAAACACTTTCAAATACCTTTTCAAAACCATTGTCCATTCCTTTGGCGGCTCCTGACAAGGCTATATAGATAAATATGCCCCATAGAACCCCAATAATGGTAATGATGGTCCTGGTCTTGTTCTTACTGATAGAACCGAATATCTCTTGCCACGTATTTCTGTCGAAAATAAACTTCATATTATTCGTCCCTTAGTGCCACAATTGGTTTTATTCTTGCCGCCCTTCTAGCGGGTATATATCCGGCCAAACCTCCAAAGAAAATCAGGACAATGGTCGAAAATATCGCGGTTCCCATATTAATGAATGGATTTGTAATGAAATAATCCTCCAGGGTATCCCCCAAGGAACTTAACATGGCCACCCCTACAATCATCCCGAAAATACCCGAAATGGTAGTAATGAAAACCGACTCCAAAAGTATAGTACTTATAACGGATCTAGGGGTTGCGCCCAAGGCCTTACGAATACCTATTTCCTTGGTGCGTTCCTTGACCACAAACACCATAATGTTACTGATTCCAATTATCCCGGCAATGATAGTCCCAAATGCCACAAATGCAACGATGATTTGCAATACCCCGGCAAATTGTTGGTTCTGCTTCAACTGATCCGCAACATTTCTGATAAAGAAACCTCTTTCATCGTTTGGGTCAATGAATTTTTTCTCCCTCAAAAAGTCGCCTAACTTTCGCTCAAAAGTCATGGCCCCGGCATATCCTATTTCGGTTTTGAAGCCAATCACGATTTGGTCTACCTTATCTGTATTTTTTTCTATCAATTGTCTTGTAGTATAAGGTATGTATATCCTTCGTTCCTCATCGTCCCCAGCTTCATCCTGAAAAACCCCTATTACCTTAAAGGCACTCCCCGTAATATCAATATATTTTCCTAGCGCATTTTCATTTTTGAACAAATCTTGCTCCACCAACCTTCCTATCACTGCGTATTTGGCCTTTTCCTCTATGTCCACTCGATTGAGGTACCTACCTTTCATTATGACGGTCTTTTCCGCAAACTGGTAAGCATCACTCACACCCCGGGTCGTGTAATTGTTCGATTCGTTTTTATATTTTACCATACCGCTACGATCCACCCTGGGTGAAATATATTCCAAAAACAGCGGGAAAGACTCCTCAATATTGGCTAAATCGGTATTATCGAACTCTATTTGCCTGTTGGATTTATATCCTTTGTAGGGTTTTGAAGTTCTACCCGGAAACACAAAAAATGTGTTCGTGGCATCATCCTCAAAAAATTCGTTGAAGGTGTTTATAAGTCCGTTTCCAAAACCATAAAGAACAACGAATATCAAGATACCCAAGGCCACAGTAAACCCGGAAAGGAAGGTCCTTAACTTGTTTTTCTGAATGGTCTCGAATATTTCCTTCCAGTTGTCCCTACTAAACATATTGTTCGGCCCTTACCTGTTCCACCTTTTTATCCTCTACGATGACACCGTCCTTTAGATGCACGATTCGTTTGCACATATGGGCGATATCCTCCTCATGGGTCACCACCAAAATGGTATTGCCCTGATCGTTGATTTTCTGGATAAGGTCCATTACTTCATAAGAAGTCTTACTATCCAAAGCTCCTGTGGGCTCATCCGCCAAAAGCACCTTTGGTTCCGCGGCCATGGCCCTGGCAATGGCCACGCGCTGTTTCTGTCCACCAGAAAGCTCGCTTGGCAAGTGCGTCGCCCATTGTTTAAGGCCTACTTGTTCCAGATATTTCAATGCTTTCTCCTGACGTTCCTTCCTTCCTACCCTTTGGTAATACAGGGGTAGGGCCACATTCTCCGCAGCGCTTTTGTAGTTTATCAAGTTGAAGGACTGAAAGATAAACCCCAAGAACTTGTTTCTGTATTGGGCCGCTTTCGTCTCGTTCAAATTTTTGATGGGCACACCATCAAGGGTGTAGGTACCCTCGTCCAACTCGTCCAACATCCCAAGGATATTTAACAAGGTGGATTTTCCCGAACCCGACGATCCCATAATGGCGACCAATTCTCCTTCTTCGACTGAAAAATTGATTCCTTTGAGTACGTGCAGGGAGTTTTTGCCCATTTTATAGGACTTATGAAGATTTTTAATTTCAATCATGTTGGTTTTGGTTTTAGACCTTTAATCTAGTAAGATCTACTGGTTAGACTTACGTTCGCTGATTTTGTTACAGGAAAAAATAAAATATCTCCCCATTATTTAGTTTTGTGCCAGTTCATCCTTTTCTATTTCGTTCCAGACCTTGATTTTGGCATCCTCGGTGATACCGGACTTCACCTCCACGTAAATACCGTCACTGATCCCCAATTCAATATCCCTTCGTTCAAACTGTTGTTCACCCGTAGCAATTTCTACAAAAGGATTCTTGGTCTTATTATCAAACTGGACCAAGGCCTCCTTGATCGCCAAAACACTATCTGCCCTGGCCAAAATAATAGAGGCGTTTGCGCTTAGACCCGCTCTTATAAAGGTAGTATCCTGCTTGTTCAAGGTGCCTTTAATTTCAAATTGGATGGCCCCGTTCTCCTCCTTGCCTTTTGGTGCTATGTAATCCAAAACAGCATCGAACACTTGGTTTTCAATAGCGCCCACCGTAATTTCCAAGGGAAGGTCTTCTTTAATCTTTCCTACTTCGGATTCATCGACCTTTCCTTCAAAAATCATTTTCTCCACATCGGCAATCGCGGCAATCGTGGTTCCTTCGTTAAAATTGTTGCTCTCAATGACCTGATTCCCTTTCTCAACGGGTACGTCCAACACCATTCCCGTAACGGTAGACCGAATTAAGGTATTTGCCTCGTTCCCATATCCGCTGGCGGTACCCGTTTTGATGATGTCCAGCCGTTTCATGGCCGCATTGTAGGTTTGTTTAGCCTGGTCATGTGCCACCTCCGCACGTTCCAAGTCGGTTTTAGAAACTACGCCTTTTTCGAACAATGTTCGTTGTCTGTCCAGATTTCTTCGCTGATCGTCCAAGTCTATTTTTGCCCTATCGATGGCATCGCGGGCGTCGTTTACCGCACTTAAATTGGGCACTACCTTTATTTTGGCCAACAAATCGCCTGTCTTAACATAATCGCCACCTTCCACATATACTTCCTCGATTACGCCGGAGATATTTGGTTTTATAAGTACTTCTTCCAAAGGAAGTATACTCCCTGTGGCCATCGTTTTCCTAACGATCGTTTGCTTGGAAGGGGTATCCGTTTCATATACCACAGGATCTTCTGAATTCTTTTGATAAAGGTAGTACATGGCACCACCAAACAATACCACGATTAAAGCAAGTATACTAATTGTGACCGATTTCTTCATTTTGATTGGTTTTGTATTATTTATGATTGATGATTACAGGAAAGCCTGATTATTACAAATAGAATAACCGCTAAAATTCCTAAAATCAGTTTTAACTTTTTGTTCATTTTAATTATTCCGTCCTTAATGCTTCTATGGGCCTTACCTTAATGGCACTATTGGCCGGTAAAAAACCCGCCAACAATCCCGATACTACCAAAATCAATAAGGCACTTACCACCACGCCTAAACTAACACTTGGGTTTAAGAACATATCCACAGGTCCCACGGAGTCCAACAAAATATTTATGCCATAAATACTGAGCGCCCCAAAAATAATCCCTATCATTCCTGACATAATGGTCAAAAAAACCGATTCCATCAGTATTTGCAAACGTATGGACCATGGATTCTCCCCTAAAGCGCGTCTAATTCCAATTTCCTTGGTCCGTTCCTTGATGACGATCAACATAATGTTACTGACCCCGATAATTCCCGATATCAATACCAAAATTCCAACGAAATACGCCACAAACCTCAGGGCACCGAACAAACTCTGCACCCGATTGAACTGTTCGTACAGATCAAAAAAACCAATGGCCCGTTCATCTTTGGGATGTACCTTTCGACTTTGTTTTACGGTATTCACGATTTTCTCGGTGAGATTACTGATAGAGCTACCGTCTTTGGCCGTTATGGCCATCCACCCCACATTATCCGCACGGTTGAATGCTTGGGAAAAAGTTGTAAATGGCATAAAAATCTGGCGTTCACTGTTCTCGCCTCCCCCGTTGCTCGTTTTTTCCTTGTAGGTGCCAACGACCATAAAATTGATGCCACTGATTTTAAGATAGGTACCCAGCACTTCTTCATCCTCCTCATAAAGTTCATCCCGAATACGATTTCCTATAACCACGACCTTTCTTTTTTCCTTAATGTCATTATGGTTAAAGAAACGCCCGTGGGCAACGTACATGGGATTTTGCTCGATAATTTCTGGGTAATCACCAAAGACCCGATACCTCCCGGTCTCCGTTCCCCGTACTACATTATCTCCTTCCTCCAGACGTATGCTGTTTCGCGGGGATATAATGCGTAGTTCCGGAATGTTTTGACGGAGCAGTTCTACATCGCTCAGTTTAAAATTGAATGTGCGCCCTTCAGGTAGCCCGGCATAGGCCATGGAAGTCGTTTCGGTCCACATGAACATGGTGTTGGTGGCCACTCCGTTGAAGTCCTGCCGTATACCATTCTCCAGTCCTTTCCCGGCCGCCAATAATATAATGAGGATAAAGATACCCCAGCCCACACCAAAAGCCGTAGCAATGGTGCGTACCACATTACTGGACATTACCTCCAGAATTTCGTTCCAACGATCTTTATTGAACATAAATTCCCTGAATATTATTTAATTGATTTCCCATCATCCTAATCATCCCGTAATGCTTCGATTACCTGTACGTTCACCGCCTTCCATGCCGGAAAGAAACCCGCGATTGCCCCGGCAAATATTAATAGGATCACTGTAGATAATGCCACATTAAAGTCCACGGAAGGATTCATAACATAATCCACCTCAATGTTTGGCCCAACAAATTCCAACAAAGCCATGCTAAAAATAAGACCAGTACATCCTGCCACGGCAGTAACAAATATGGCCTCGTGCATGATCATCCCAACAATGGACCAGGGTTTGGCACCCAGTGCCTTCCGAATCCCAATTTCGCGGGTGCGTTCCTTAACCACGATTAACATAATATTGCTTACGCTGACCACACCTGCGATTAATGTCAAAAACCCTACGGCCCAAAAGAAGAGCTCAATGGCCCTTCCCAAGGTATAGAATCGTTTGGCCTCCTGTATGGGATTGTATAGCCGTATGGCGCGTTCATCTTCAGGGGCCACACCGTGGTACAATTTTAGATATTCCAATAACTTGGTCGTAAAGGTATCGTTCATGGCAACGGTCTCTTCAAAAGAATCCATTTCCGGAAGCATAAAATTCAGGTTATTGATCTTATCCGCACCATTAAAGGCCAATTGTGCGGTCGTTACCGGAATAAATATTCGCTCCTCTTCACTTTCATTCCTACCGTACTCCCCGTATACACCCACAATCTTAAATCCGGCACCTGAAATCATGATGTACTCCCCAACAGGCGTTTCCAAATTTGAGAATACCTCTCTTTTAATTTTGTTGCTGATTACCGCAACCTTGGCATTTTCCCGAACATCCTTTTCGTTGATATACCTTCCCTCCGATAAAAATTCGTTCTCGATTACCTGAAGGTCTCCATTGGTACCGGCCACATTGTATACCAGTAGATCATTATTATAGACTACTTGAACATCGTTTGGAAAATACAAAACGGAAGCTTTTTCAAAATCTTGATCGAAAACTTTTGAGACCGTCTCGTAGTTTTCGTTTCTAAGTTGGATCCGCCGACCGGGATTCAGGCCTTTATACTCCATGGTCGTGCGTTGTGGCCAAACCCAGATACTGGTAGCTGCATCACCCTTAAACTCATTGTCAATGCCATTTTGCATACCTTGACCAAATCCTAATAAAATTACAAGGATGAATATGCCCGAAGCTACGGAAAGTCCCGTTAGAAAGGTACGAAGCTTGTTTTTTCGAATAGTATCGAAAATTTCCTGCCATCGTTCTAAGTCGAACATGTTGATTGGTTTTGATTGATGAACGTAATACAAGTATTACTATGGATAAGACTATAGAATACCTACAATGTTACACATTAGAACCAAAAAAAATGTTAAATCCTTAAAATTGAGTTAAGAACGCATTTTGCGATATACAAAATAGAATACGCCCGCTACAAGCACATAGGGGATTGCCATAAGATACACGATACCGTTATTGATGCCTTCTGCAGCCGTCCCAGATTCCTCGCTTTCCAGTACGGCACGGCACATGGCACATTGGGCCTCCAGTTGTGAAGGGAAAAGTGCCAATCCAATCACCAAAATCACAAAGAGGGCTTTGGTACTGGTTTTTTTTAAATTTATAAGTCTATACGGTTCCATGGAAAGCCTTTATTGAAATTAGTAAGCATAATAGGGGGATATCATGAGATAAACCACAACACCGGTGACGGCAACATATAACCAAATCGGAAATGTATATTTGGCCAATATTCTATGGTCCTCAAAACGACCCAGATATGCTTTGGCATACGTCCTAAGCACCAATGGAATTAGGGCAATGGATAATATAATATGGGTAATCAATATAAAATAATAAACATAGGAAAGCACACCTTCTCCACCATAGGGTGTTGAATCTGAAGTCATATGATACAGAATATACATGACCAAGAAAATAAGCGACAATCCAATATTGGTCGTCATGAGCTTTTGGTGAAGGGACTGTTTGCCATTTTTTATCGCCCAAACGGCCACAACGAGCAATACTGCCGTAAGTCCGTTTATGGTCGCATAAATGGGTGGCAAAAATGTTAACGGGGCCACATTGGGAATTTTAATCCCAAAAAGCAATGCTACCACAATAGGAATCACCACAGATACAACGGTAATCATCCTATTAAATTTTTTCTCCTTAAGTGCGATATTATTCTCCATGTTACTCCTCCAATAATCGTTTTATGTCCTCCTTCAAAATACTTATCTGTTCCTTTTCTCCTTCGCTATTTTCCCCCATGGCTTCAGTAATTGCACCACGGTAATACACAATAGGGTTTCCAAAGGCATCTTTTCTGGAGCGTATATATCCCTCCTTATCAATTAGTGCGAACAACCCGGAATGTTCAAATCCACCGGGGGCATCGGGCATTTCAGCTGCAAAGATATTGAATCCGCTATTGGCCAAGTCATAAATCGCTTCCTTGTTTCCGGTCATTAAATGCCAATCCATATGGGTAATGCCATACTTTTCGGCATATTCCTTTAATACCTGTGGCGTATCGAAATCTGGGGTGATACTAAACGAGGCTATACCAAAGTTTTCATTTTGCTGAAATTCATTCTGTAATACGACCAAGTTTTTGGTCATAATTGGACAGATACTGGGACATCTTGTGAAAAAGAAGTCGACAACGAAGACCTTTCCCAAATAGTCCTTATCGGTTATTACCAAACTATCCTGATTTATAAATTGAAAGGAAGGCACCTTACGCTTTTCACCGTTCAATAATACATACCCTAAGGTTCCCTCTGCCGAAGCGGTATTCATGCGATCATTTTCCACCACATCGCCTGATTTTAATCTATTGACAATTTTAGGGATAAATATTATCCCGAATATCAGTATGATAAGCGAAACCCAAACGTAGGTATATTTTTTGTTCATTAGTTTTTTCCCTGTAGGTTGTTTTCCTTTCTGGCCATCCTGTATTCCGCCAAGATAATCTTTACATCATCGACCATCTTATTGTTCAAATCAGCAACAGAAGCGGTGTTATACCCATATTTAAAGCCCTCGTCCTCATCATTGTTTCTTCCTCTCAGATGTAACTGCTTGTCCACTATAAACACAAATGGAGAACTAAGATCGCTTTCAAGTTTTTTATCCGTTCCCAAACTTTCGAATAAACGTGTAATGTCTTGATCGTCCAAAAAAGCGAAATTCCACTTATCAGTTTCATCCAAGTTGGACAGCTCCTTTTTTAAATTTGAAACCGCTACTTCGGTTCCTTTAGGGACAACCATTAAAAACTGAAAATCATCGAACTCATGGAAACGTTTATAAATTTTCTGGTTCAAATTGAAGGCATTACCCTTTCTACCCTCAACATTTTTACCTAAAAAGCCCAATACGGAGATTTTTTCCGAAAACATGGGATTTCCACTATTAAGCGGGATTTCCATGATACCCTCCTTAAGTGATGGCAACCTACCAAAATTGGTGACCCCGCTGGCAAAGAACAAATAGGCCACGATGGGTAAAACGAACAACACAACAAGAACAAAAGTCTTTTTCATGCAACCGATATAAACAGATCTTATGTTAGGTGAACCATTGGTTAAACCCATTTTGAAAACAATACAAAAATAAAAAAGACGGTTGGCAAACCGTCTTTCAATTTTGTTAATTAAATTCTAAGGCAATCGTTAGAAGTTCCATTTTACAAATCCATCCTTGTACACATCGAACACATAATTCCCCTCTACCAATAAAATGAAAGCCAGATAAAGGACCAAAAAAACGGGTGTCCAAACAATGGCTCTTCTCAAAGCACTTTTTTCGTCTCTTAGGTGCATAAAATCCCAAGAGATGTAATAAGCTTTTACCAAGGTCAGGATGATAAAAATCCAGTTTAACAATTTCATACCAAGTACGTAGGTGTCGGTTAAAAACTCAGGTTTGAAAATACCCAAAACAACTTCTACCGCAGTCACAAGAGTAAGAAATGCCAAAACGCCCCAAATTTTCTGGGTATTGGACTTAAACTTCCATAACCCCCTAAAAATCTCTAATTTATGTTCGTGTGCCATAATATCTATCTAAACTTAACCTGAAAATTTTTAAACCAAATAAAAGAAGGTAAATACGAATACCCAAACCAAATCTACAAAGTGCCAATACAGACCAACTTTTTCTACCATTTCATAGTGTCCCCTTCTTTCATAGGTTCCCAAAATGACATTGAAGAAAATGATAAGGTTAATAACTACGCCAGAGAATACGTGAAAGCCATGAAAGCCCGTAATGAAGAAAAAGAAATCGGCAAAGAGACGGCTACCGTATTCGTTGTGAATCAAATTGGCACCTTCTACAACTTGGGAGGCATCGGCCAATTTTGAAAGGGATTCCTGTCGGCTTAAAACAACTTTCTCACCTTCTTCATTAATTGTTTCCGTTTTAATCGCCAAACCGGGATTTGCCTTAAATCCTTCAATTACTTCATTTACCGTGAAACTTGGCATAGTCCCTTCTCCATAGAACCAGATACCATTACTTTCCTCATGGGCGACACGCTCGCTTGCAATACTTTTGGCGAAATCGGCCAAAGCAACCCTTTTTCCCGTTTCGGCGTCCACAAACTGTAAAATTCGGCCACCCTTGGTCTCAATAGCACCATAATCCCCTTTTATAAAGGTCGCCCATTCCCAAGCTTGTGAACCTACGAATATGGCACCTCCAATAATCGTTGCGAACATATACCATATAACCGCATTTTTCTTCATTCTATGACCTGCATCCACGGCCAAAACCATGGTTACGGAAGACATGATCAAAATAAAGGTCATGAAGGCAACATAAATCATTGGGTAATTACCATGGAAAAAAGGAACGTGCGTAAATACTTCGTCCGCAATGGGCCAGGTTTCCATAAACTTAAAGCGGGAAAAACCATATGCCGCCAAAAAACCAGAAAAAGTAAGCGCATCCGAAACCAGAAAGAACCACATCATCAACTTCCCGTAGCTAGCGCCCAAAGGCCTATTGCCACCTCCCCACACGCTTTCTTTAATTTCCGTAGTAACTGTCGTATCCATAGATTTATAAATCGTTTTAATAAAACATTGGCAAATTTACATTTTTTTCAGCTATATAAAAGCTTGAATCAGATTCAAAACCAATTTTGTTTCAAAATATTATTTTACGAAGATCATAAACAACAAAAGGTAAATCCATAGCAGGTCCAAAAAGTGCCAAAAAGTGGCACCCAAGGTAATTCCCAAATATTCATCTTTTGAATATTTCCCTTTGTATTGATTGTACAAAACCACCAAAAGGGAAATAAGGCCCGCCACTACATGGACAATATGCACCATGGCTATTAGAAACACATAGGACATCTTAATGTTACTTGTGGGCCCCGTAAAATAATAGCCCTCAGCCACCATCTGGGAAAACCCATAGAACTGCATAATTATAAAAGCGATACCTAAGGCCAACGTTGCCAATAGCCAGGTGGTGCCCCTTTTACCATTACCTTGCTTTACCGCATTTTTTGCAAATATATAGGTGACACTACTGGCGATGATTATGGACGTACTTACATAAAAAGCCGAAGGAAGATGAAGGCTGCTCACCCAATCTTCTCGGGAGCTACTAACAATATACGCACTGGTCCATCCAGCAAAACCCATCAACAGGCTCACCATCCCGAACCAAAGAATCATCTTTTTGGAACGGTCCCTTTTTTCCTTTTCAGTACCCGTGGTCAAATCCATATCAGACTAAATAAATTTATCGATTACGTATATTATTTGCATTAGTGTAATATAGCTTACACTTGCCAACATTAGTTTTCTAGCGGTTGCCGTATCCCTTTTGATATACAGCCTAAACGCAAAAAACAACATTACCCCGCCCATAAGAAATATGAGTATTGCAGCCGGAATGGAAAGGGACAGTCTTCCTGTAATCCCAAATACGGGGATTACGGATATGACCATCATCCATACGGTATACATGATAATCTGTAATGCCGTACCCGCATCCTTTTTACCTGTAGGCAACATTTTAAAACCTCCTTTTTTGTAATCATCGTGCAACATCCAGCCTAAGGCCCAAAAATGGGGAAATTGCCAAAAAAACTGAATCATGAACAAGGTTCCCGGCTCGATTCCAAATTCGTTCGTAGCGGCGACCCAACCCAACATAAATGGAATGGCGCCCGGAAAGGCTCCTACAAAAACAGCCAAAGGCGTTTTGGTCTTTAGAGGGGTATATACACTTGTGTACAGGAAAATGGAAATAGCCCCAAACATGGCCGTTTTAGGATTGAGAAGGTATAGAGTTACGATTCCCAACAGGGTAAGTGTAACGGCAATGGTCATCGCCATAGAAACCGACACTCTTCCCGCTGGTATGGGCCTGTTCCTAGTCCGTTTCATCAAGGCATCCAAATCCCTTTCAATGACCTGATTAAAAGCATTGCTCGCCCCTACCATGCAATATCCTCCAAAGGCCAATAAGAAAATAGCGCTAATGGTTACTTCGTAGGCACCTAAAAAATAACCGGCAACAGAGGAAAACACTACACTAACCGCCAGTCTTACTTTGGTAATCTCCTTAAAGTCAGCAAAAATCACTGCCAGTGTGTTGTCTTTTGCCATACGGACCGCCGTCTTCATCCTTACACAAAAATTGGAATGCAAAGATACTCTGACAATCATTGCCCTGCAAACCCTGATATGGATTTTAAGGAAAACTTAGAACTGTATCAAATACTGATTGAAAAATCTAAAGCTATTCCAAAAAAAAAAGGTCCGAACGAAGTTCGGACCTAAAAATGATTTTTATATCTTGTTATTGTAACTTAAAGTTAATAGGAATACTAAAAGGTACACGAACCGCTCTACCTCGCTGCTTACCGGGAGTCATTTTAGGTAATTTACCTATGATTCTAGCAGCCTCTGCCTCCAAATTTTTATCCGGCCCACGCATTCTAATATTACCAATACTTCCATCCTTTTGGATTGTAAACATTACGCTTACCCTACCTTGTATACCCATTTCCTGGGCAATTTCTGGATAACGGAAGTTTTTACTGATGTGTTTTTGGATCATTGAGTTGAAACAGGCCCTCTTGTCGCTTTCATTTTCACAACCTGGAAAAATAGGTACATCTTCAATTACGGCGAAAGGAACGTCCACATCTTCCACTTCTTCCTCAACCACTACATCCTCCACTTCAATGATTTCCTCTTCTTGACTTGTTTCAGTAGACTCGATAACGGTTTCCTCAACTTCTTCCTCATCTTCCACGACTTCAATGATTTCAGGAGCGGCTGGTGGCGGTGGCGGTGGCGGTGTCTTGATCTGCTCCGTCATGGGAACTTCCTCATCCAACAAATCATCCACATTCATGGAGATGTCATAATTATTTACTTCGTCGTACGTTTTCCATTCAAATGCTACATAAGTAAGTAACATAACAGCGAAAAGACCTATAACAAAGTATAAGCTGCTGTTTTTAGTCAAATCCGCCTTTGGATTCTTTTTAGGTTCCATATCTCATCATTTTAGTGTTTGCTAATTTAATTAATTAATCCTTAAAGATGCAATTAAAATTTTCATTTTAACGACCCACCTTTATAAATAAGGCGTTTTACAAGCATCAATCCTACAATCGCCCCCATGGAATTGGCCAAAGCATCCATGATATCTCCTTCTCTGTTTACGGTAAAGGTATACTGTAATACTTCAATAATCATGCCGTAGATAATAGTAAAAGTAAGCACTCCCCACAGTACGGTTCTTAATTTCAACCTTGGTAAAAAATAGTCCTTTATCGCAAAAAATGCTGTCAGGAACATGACCAAATAAAATACAATATGGACTAGCTTATCAAAATGGGGAATCCTAAGGGCGAAAGATCCCATTTTCATGCCTTCAAAAGAAAATAAGCTGGAAAAAGTGACGAACACCATCCAGCTTATAAAAAGTACTTTATAGAAGAGCTTCTTAAGCACCAATCACTTCCTTATACTCCGTATCACTTAAAAGTGTCTCTATTTCTGAGCTATCTGAAAATTTAATCTTCACCATCCAACCCGCTCCGTAGGGGTCTTTGTTTACGACTTCGGGTTCATCTTCCAACGCTGTATTGAATTCAATGATTTCTCCGGACAAGGGAGAAAAAAGATCAGATACAGTTTTTACTGCCTCAACGGTTCCAAAAATAGCTTCTTTATCCAAAGTCTCATCCAAGGTATCCACTTCTACATAAACAATGTCCCCCAATTCTCCCTGGGCAAAATCCGTGATGCCTACCGTAGCAACATCACCTTCGATTCTAACCCATTCGTGGTCCTTGGTATACTTTAATTCTGCGGGTATATTCATAATCCTAATTTTTGATAGGGCACAAATGTAAATGATTCCCTAAAGGAATTCAAAAAAATAATTTCAGTTACTAAATATCTCGATTTGACTAGTTGCCAAAGTTATACCGCAATGTAAACCCGGCATTCACAGTAGTCTGCGGGAAGGCCGTAGAAACGGCAAATTGTGAGAAGTTGTGATCGTAAAAGAACAAAACGTTCAATTGTTTGCTTAACGCGTAATCCGCCCCAAATTTAATGGACAATAAATTTTGACCCGAAGTAATCTGGTTGTTGTCAATATCCAAATTCCGAATAATCGTAATATTGTCCCTAAGGCTAACATCTGCCTTTAAGTTCAAATCACCTTTTAGACGGGTCTTGTTCCCTCCTATGTTGGTCACAAATTGCACATCCTTAATCCTATAGCCCAAACCTACGGTGTATTCCTGACCGTTTATTTCCGTCATCAGGTTGTTATCAAAACTCAAGGAGAGCGTACGGTCCGTACGGACTTCCGCCAATACACTAACGGAATTCTGCATTTCAAAATCCAGTCGCACCAAGGGATTGAACTGATCGGTGAGAACCACATTGTTCAGAATCAAATCTGGAAGCACATCCTGATTTTCAGTGTCGATTGCGGGAATACCATCATTTATCAATTGCTCCTTCTCCAAATTGGTCTGGAAGGAATTGATACTGTACGAGGCCCTATACCCATGCTGGATGGAAAAACGCTTGAACTTTTTCTTGAACCACTTGTTCTGCATGAGTCCCGTATACTTAATGTTCCAATTGGGAATGGGAATCTGCCTAAAAACATCCAGGTTAACCCTGTTCACATCCTGACCTGTATAGGCCGCAAAGAAGGCCGGCAACAATACATCCTGCTGGGTCTTTCCGTACCGCTGTGGGAATCCATCCTCGTCCAGAGTGCCAGGATTCTCACCCCGATCCGATACCAACCGATTCGCAATGGTAAGCCTGTTTTCCTTGAACTGTTCAAATGTGGCCGAATCAAACTCATCACTCTTGCCAAAGGCTGTGCCTATCATCATGGTAGAAATACTAAAACTGCCCAATTGGTTCTGGAGTCCGGTCCTATTGTCCAACAAGGCTTCCAAATCATAATTCTCCTGTATGCTACTGGAGTACTGCCTATCGGCTACCAAATCGATGGTGATATCCCTAGTGGGCTGGGCCGTGGCCGTAATGTTCAATTGCTTGTTGGTCCTGCGGATGAATTGATCATTAAAATCCGAGAAAGCGGTCAACCAACCATTTCTGGCGGCCTCGAAACGTACATCTGACTGGCTACCCAAAACAAAACCGAGCGTAGGTCTGGTAGTCCCTATAAACCCAATAGACTGGGTATAACCGGGAAGCACGGTTCCATTGTTCTCGTTGTAGTTGATGTTCAAACGTTTTACCATCGTAACTACATCCACCACCGTATTGAACAAGCCACTCGTTTTTGGCTTTACCTTTTCCTCTACCTTTTCTGCTTGGTCCAGGATACCTGGACGGGGAGGTGCACCTCTTTGGGCCGTTGGGGCCTCCCTCTTCTTCAGGCCGATGAGATCGTAGAACTTCTGCATGGTCAAGGAAGCGGTCAATGCGTGGGTGTTGGCATTCTGAACCGTATTGATACGGGCATTGGGATCATTTAATGCTTCCTGTGCTACCTCAGCAAGGGCGTCCCCGCCACGTTGCCAATCAAAATTACTGGTGTAGCTGTACTGCGCATTGATAAAGTCCAAAGCCGGTATTTTGGCAAAGGGCACTTCATAGTTCAACTGTATCTGCTGCGAATGTCTATTTGGCTCGCCCAAATCAAAAAAGCCGTCCCATAGTTCAAGGGTCTTGTCTATTTCAGACCGTGGATTCCCATCTTCTTCAAAATAGTTACGGACGATGTTATTGTTCGATGCCGTCATATTGAAACGCAGGGACTTGGTCAGGTTGTAATTGACCGCGTACTGCCAATTGAAAAGGTAGTTCCGTTGTTGTAACTCTGGTAATGGTAATCTATCTACGCCTTCTTCCCGTACGTCCCTAAATCGCTGGGCGTTGAACTGTCTATTGATATTGGAATTCACAGAAAAACTTGCCGGTAGCAGGTTCAAGTTCAAATCCTTTAACCATTTCCAGTACTTGCCCGTAAACAGGGAATCCTTTTTGGCAAAGGGAGCTACCTCCACCGGGTCGAAACTATGGTTATAGACAAAACCGGCATTAACGGATTGATCCCGAAGTTCCGCAATTTCAAAATCCCGATGCTCCGTTTCGTTGTAGGAGTAATTAAAGGTAAAGTTCTCAACATCGTAGAAATTGGCATCGGCCTCTTCACCTCGATCTTTTCGAACCCCTATAAAATTGATGCTGGTCCGCTTGGTATAGTCCTCGGCCTGCTCACGTATTTCATCCGCCGTTTGCTGGTCCGGTGCTGCATCGATTAAATCGTTCAACTTTAAGTCATCATAGACCGGGTCGAATTCCGGAGTAATCAACTGCTCCGATATTCCATAATTAAAGGGTAATTGTATGCCCCATTTCTTGGGCAATAATTGGCCCACGTTTACATTGGTCACCACATCATAACTTGTGGCGTCCTCCCGGGCCCTTTCGTTCGGCATTTGGTCAATGGACCCAAACCCGGAGGTACTTTTGCTGCCCGTAGCGGTTACGTTCGCAAAATCGGCCATGTTCGCATCCACAGCGGCTATAGCGGCCCAACCTCCATTGTTGTCCAATCCTGCCAAACGAAGTTCGTTGAACCAAACTTCTCCCCTTGCCGGTAAAATATCCTGGTTTTTGATACCTACCATCATACTACGGATACTACCCAAGGACGGATTTCCCTTAATTCCGATACGCATGCTACCCGGTGCCCTGTCATCAAACTCGTTTACGGGAACGACTTCCCCGTTTTCCACCTCAAAATAGCGAACCTCACTCAAATCGCCCCCCTGTATCCAAACCGACTTCACCTTGTTCAAATCGCTCAAGGCAATATTCATTTCGTTGACATCGGGCCATATTTCACTCTCCGAAGCCGCTGTAAACGGAGTAAACTGCAACGGTAGTTCTATTTGGTAATAATTTTGGGTAAAGTCCGTACCAATACGTAAGAAACCTACTAGAGGTGTGGAACTGTCCGCATAATCGCTATCCACGATCTTCTCCGCGTGCATGAACATTTTAATCTTTTGATACTGACGGATGTCGACGTTCAAATTTTTGAACACTCCCCTGGAATCTCGAGGTTCCAATCCTTCCACGACCAACGATAAAGACTGCTCGTTCTGCCTGATGATGGTATTGTTGTTGTTCAATTGCTCCCTGGCAACACCTGGAGGCAATACATAGGGAATAGGAATCCTTCCGCTGTTTTCCTCTATATTTACGGTGTTCACCTCCAAGGTGGTCCCATCGTCCGCGGGATTATCATCGACCAGCGGATCTTGCAATGTCTTTAAGTATGTTCTCCAATCCCCACGTACCAAATCCAGCGTCGCAAACCGAAGTACGGTTGGTCCCGTGAATCCTGTCATATACATACGCATGAAACTGATCGACCTGAAATCCGTTATACCGCCTACGGCATCGGTAAAATCGGTCAGCGGTATTTTATACTGGATCCATCTTCTGTTCAATTGTGTTCCGTTGGGAAGTTCAGGGGTAATGCCTTCTTTGATATCGGTTACATATTTATCATCGATGGTCGTTCCCGGTTTGATTTGTATACGGTATTCATAATAACTATTAACCGTATTCATGGTCAAATCCCGGTCCACATCCTCTACATCGGGCAATGTGGTAGACCCCCTATTGGTATTGGTGACTTGCACGGGCGAGTTTCCATCGGGGTTATTAAAATCCAGATACCGCTCCAAAATACCGCCCTCCCGGTTCAAATAGTACTGATAGTTGTCCAAGGCCGGATCCGGTCCTGGATTGGCATCGTAAATGGCGGCTTCGGCTTCATCGTTCAACCCATCAAATCCCAAATCCTGTAAGGTCCTGTTCGTTTCGCTCGCATCAAAGGCATAAACCAAGGATTGGGTTGCGGGCACCTCGCCCCAACTAGTAGGCGCTACAAAATCATTACTTTCCACACCGGGCAATCCATTTTCATATTGTTTTTTGCCGTCCCGTAAAATGTCTTCGGATATATTTCCCAAGTTCAACACCAACTCCCCGGGACTTGTTGCCTCCCCGTCCACATACGGGTCCAACACCCAGAACTGCACGAATTCCACATTGGCCTGTTCAAAGTTGGTACTGCTCAAGGAACGCATAATACCCCCCCATTTTTGATCTGCTTGGGTACCCTGAAAGTCCGGATTGTTATTGTACGGGCCTTTTTGATTAGGATAATAGGCCATATCCAAAGTTCCCTGAACCGTAGTCTGTCCTTGGGCTATGTCTATTTGAGGAAAAACCTCATCTATGAATACCCTACGCGTAGGATTGGTAGAAATATCGTTATCCGTAATGGCGGAAGGTCTTTGGTTCGTATAAAAAATAGGGTCGATGGTATACCAAGCCATTTTAGCTCGGCCGTAGCCGTTTTCAAGGTTTGCCGGATCTTCCGGTGAAGTTCCTATCAACTGCCCGCCGGGCACAAATTCCAAAGGGGTACTGGCCAAGGTCCACCCCAAGGAACCCCGGATATCGATCAAGGCTTGGGCCCCTTCAAAATCATCAAGGTAGGTGGTGGTTTCCCCTTGGAAATCCGCATTCTTGGGCGAATTGGGCTTTAACCATGCCACTTCTGCCCTAACCGATACATTGGAAGGCACATCAGTATCGATGTTGGGTAATTTGTTCGCCATTCTGGTCAACCAAGGTACTTCGGTCGAAAAATTACCATTAAGCCCAAAAATGGTATTGTTTACAGGTTCTATTCCAAAATTCGACTTTTGGGTCAGGGGACGTTCATTCAAATTCAATAATGTTCCACCCAGTACAAAGTTTTTGTTGAACTGATGTTCCAAATTGACCCCTGTGAAACGTCTTGTCTGCTGGCCAAATACCGCATTGTTCTCTACCGATATATTGATGGGCACATTGGAAGCTTCCAGACTTGGATCTAAGATCTGCACGGTTCCCGCCTGATAGTTCACCGTATAATCGATTCCTTCCTGTAATTGTCTGCCACCGGCTGTAACAGTTACGGAACCTCGGGGCACGTTGAAGGCACCAATGGGAATACCGTTGTTCCCCTCGGATTTGTATCTACCCTTTAACAGGAACTTGTTTTTTTCTGGATCCTGAAGCGCTGCCGCCTTGGTGGATTCGTACATATCCCTGAAGACATATTTCTCCTGATTGTCATTATAGGAAGCAGCATTTTCGTAATCTCCCGTACCGCTGTCCAAGGTTTCGAACAGGTACTCCCCAAAAGGTTCCACCTTGGTAAAAATGATTCGGCCTCCTTGAATATCCACCGTTATACCTGGATAGAAATCAAAAAATCCGTCCCCGCCAGGCTGTACGTCATTATAGACATTCAATCTGTCCAAATTGAACACGTCCAAAAGGATTCGGTCTTCCAAACCTTCCGGCCAACCAGACCCTGGCCCTTGTACCACTGGAGTAATATAGTTCCTTGGTGTAGGATCGGAATACAGGATATTCATCTTAAAATCATCCTCGCTCAACCGAAATGCGCCCGTGGCATAAATATTCTTCATCATCAAATCCCAAATAGGATCGCTGACATTGGTAATATTACTTTTCAATAGTTTTAACACCAAGGTATTGTTCTCAATTATGGGCGTAGCCCCACCTGAAATGGTGGTCGCATCCACACCTCCGTTAGCAAATTCACCTACCTGATAAACGTTACCGTCAAAGGTGTATTGATAGGCGACTGCCAACACTTCATCGTTGCTCAACCGTTGGTTCAAGGAAATGTATCCCAATTGGGTGTTGAAATCATAATCCCGTCCCTGCTCCAGTTTGCGGGCATTTTCCAAAATAGCGTAATCAAACCCTTGATTGGCCTGATAGCCCGCCACAACCGAATTAAAGCCTTGCTCGACCGTGGCTATTTCCCGAATATTGTCGTTCAACGCGCCTCCACCTGTTGTGATCAATGTAGGGTCATAGGCATTTGCCCCATTTCTAGGTAGACCGTTCAAAGAGGATGTAAAAAATCCGCTGGATGCGTCCCCAGCAATCAATCCTATTCTAGTCTTTTCCTCATCGGTTGCGCCAGAAAGTGGGTCTCCAAACCTAGTTTCCCCCAAATCCTGCAACGCTACCACATTACGTACGTTCAATGTTTGCTGACTCCTGTTGGTGACCCAAACTTCCAAACGGGTAATCTGTATCTTGCTCTGGATAAAGGGATACTTTTCCAAAGCCCTGTCATAGTTATCCCGAAAGTACTGCGCCAAGAAGAAGTGCCTGTCCTCATCATAATCCAAAGCAGTTAAGGAAAACTCATTGATGGTACCACCGCCCTGGGCCACTACCGTATTGTTCTGGGAGCGCTGTTCTGAAAAAACCGCGGTGACCGTTGTTTTACCAAACTGTAATTGCGTCTTTACCCCAAAAAGACTTTGTGCCCCTTGTATCAAGGAGCTGTTCAAAGGCATGTTGACGTTACCTACTTCTATTTTTCTTAAGATATCATCCTCGGTTGGGGTATAGTCCAACTTTACGATATTCTGGAAATCGAAAGTTGCCTCTGTATCATAATTGGCATTTACCTGTAAACGCTCCCCAATCTTGCCTAACATACTTAGACTGATGCGCTGATCAAAATCAAAGGACAGGTTTGTCCTATTACGAGGCGATAGGGAGGGGTTATCATTTTTTTGCCAGATGACACCCAAATCCATGGCAACGGAACCTTGCGGGATTACCTCAATCGTATTCCCGCCAAAAACCGATTGAAAAAAATCATTGTTGATGTAAAAGTTGGGCAAAAGATTTCTTCGGGCTTCCTCGCTTCCGGCCTTCTTACCGGAATACGCATCGGATTTTTCCTTGAAATAACTTTTGATTCCTTGTTTCCGGACAAGTTCATAGTATTCATCAGGGGTAAGGATTATAGGGTAGCCAATATTGAAATCGCCGATACTTTCATTGTAGATATATCGGTCCAAATTTGGATCATAAATATATTTGGAAACGATACTGTCTGGATTCTCCAATACGATCCTTCCCAGATCGTAGCCTGTCTTTACCGAATCCAATTCCTGTTCATCCGTTTCCTGGGCCATGGAACGTTCCACAAAGCCAATGAATACAATGAATAGGAAAATACCCTTAAAAGAATTTTTAAGTTGTTTAAATGCCCCTTGTTTCAAACTTGCTATAAATTTTTCAGCGCCAGTTTTATAATGTTCTCTACGCTTAAAGAGGGGTCTTGGGAAATAACCTTATCTACTACCTTTTCAGCCTGTCTTCTAGCAAAACCCAGAACCTCTAAAGCAGATAACGCTTCATCCTTATTTGTATTGTTTGGAGTTAAGGAAACTTCATCTATATCGTAGACTTTTAAAATCTTGTCGCGCAGGTCCAGAATGACACGTTGCGCAGTCTTGGCACCGATGCCCTTTATGGCCTGGATAGCCGGCACGTTCCCATTGGCTATTGCATCCCTGATTTCGACGGGTGACATTGAGGATAACATCGTTCTGGCCGTACTAGATCCTATCCCAGAAACGGATAACAACAACCTGAAAATCTCCCTTTCCGATTTTTCCGAAAAACCGAAAAGGGTATGGGAATCCTCTTTGACCTGAAGATGGGTATAAATATTCACCAATTCGGCATCCGGCAATTTAGAAAAAGTATGCAAGGATATGTTTACGAAATAGCCCACCCCGTTGCATTCAACAATTATATGGGTAGGGTTCTTTTCTATTAATTTCCCCTTTAAATGGTGAATCATTTATTTTGGTTGTTGGTTGTTATCCGCTGTAAATTATATCCTCAGAGACCAAGTAATTATTAAACCTTTATTTTGTTATTTTAGCCTGTTTTCTTTTTTCCCTCTCTTGGGCATCAATGACCGCAACGGCCGTCATGTTCACTATTTCCTCAACACTTGCACCTAATTGCATTATGTGTACAGATTTTCGTAATCCCACCATAATGGGGCCGATGGAATCTGCCTTGTTCAATTCCTTCAGCATCTTATAGGTTATATTGGCCGATTCAAGATTTGGAAAGACCAAAGTATTTACCTTTCTGCCCGCCAGTTTGGAGAAAGGGAACTTACTTTCATGAAGCTCCTTGTTCAATGCGAAATCCATTTGTATTTCACCATCGACCACTAAATCTTGATTACTTTGATGTAGAATTCGTACCGCCTCACGCACCTTTATGGCGTTTTGATGTGGCGAAGAACCAAAGTTTGCATAGCTCAAAAGTGCGATTACGGGATCAAACCCAAAGGTAGTGGCCACATTGGCGGTCATTTGCGTAATATCGGCCAACTCTTCCGCATTTGGGTCGATATTTATTGAAGTATCCGCCAAAAAAAGCGGTCCTCTTTCCGTAATCATAATGTTTACTGTGGCAACCCTCTTAACACCAGTCGCCCTACCAATTACCTCCAAAATAGGTTTCACTACGGTAGGATAGGCCCTGGAATATCCTGAAATCATACCATCCGCATCCCCTTCCAGTACCATCATGGCTCCAAAATAGTTCCGCTCCCTCATTTTTATTTTAGCGCTATACAAGGTAGTGCCTTTCCTTTTTCTACTTTCCCAATACTTTGTGGCATATCTAATATGCCGCTCGTCAAATTCGTCGGATAAAGGATCTACAATTGGAATATCGGCATCAAATTCCAGTTCCTTCTTCAACTCCAAAATAATATCCTTTCTACCAAGTAGAATTGGTTCCGCGATACCTTCTTCATATACGATCTGTGCCGCTTTTAGGACATCCAAATGATCCGCTTCGGCAAAAACGATTTTTTTGGGATTTGATCGTGCCCTGCTGTGCAACAAACGAACCACTTTGTTATCGTTTCCTGAACGCAGCATCAATTCTTCCCTGTACTTGTCCCAATCCTCAATGGGTGCCCTGGCCACACCACTATCCATAGCGGCCTTGGCCACGGCCGGTGGTATCTCGTGTATCAATCGTTGATCAAAAGGTTTTGGGATGATGTAGTCCCTTCCGAAGGTGAGTCGGGTTTCCCCATAGGCGATATTCACCTGTTCCGGTACGGGCTGTTTTGTGAGTCGGGCCAAGGCCTTTACGGCCGCCATCTTCATTTCTTCATTGATCCCAGTTGCCCGCACATCCAAAGCGCCCCTAAAAATAAACGGAAATCCCAGCACATTGTTCACCTGATTGGGGTGATCGGAACGGCCCGTGGCCATGATGATATCCTTTCGGGTCTTTATGGCCAGGTCATAGTTGATTTCCGGATTAGGATTGGCCATGGCAAATACAATGGGGTTGTCCGCCATGGAAAGTAGCATTTCCGGAGTTACAATATCTGCTATGGAAAGCCCGATAAATACATCGGCCCCAACCATCGCTTCCTCTAAAGTGTCTATTTTTCTATCCGTAGCGAATTCCTTCTTGGCTTCCGAAAGGTTTTCGGCATCCTTTCTAATAACCCCCTTGCTATCCAACATAACTATGTTCTCCGCCCTTGCCCCAAAGGCCTTGTAAAGCTTTGTACAGGATACGGCGGCCGCCCCTGCCCCACTGACCACGATGGTTACGTCTTCAATTTTTTTCTTTGCAAGTTCGAGGGCGTTCAGGAAAGCGGCCGCGGAAATTATGGCCGTGCCGTGCTGGTCATCGTGCATTACGGGGATATCGAGTTCCTCCTTTAACCTTCTCTCGATTTCAAAGGCTTCGGGAGCCTTAATATCTTCAAGGTTTATTCCCCCAAAAGTTGGGGCAATCATTTTTACGGTTTCGATGAACTTATCCACATCCTCCGTATCCACCTCGATATCGATTCCGTCTATATCGGCAAAAATCTTAAAGAGTAGTCCTTTACCTTCCATTACGGGCTTGGAGGCTTCCGGCCCTATATTGCCCAATCCCAAGACAGCGGTGCCGTTGGAAATAATGGCCACCAAATTTCCTTTTGAAGTGTATTTATAGACGTTCTCTTTGTTTTTAGCAATTTCGAGACAAGGCTCCGCTACTCCAGGGGAGTAGGCCAATGCAAGATCGCGCTGCGTACTATAGGGTTTTGTGGGTACTATTTTAATCTTTCCTGGCTGTGGTTTGGCGTGATAGACCAATGCCTCCCTTCGTTGCTTTTCCTTGCTCATTTTCTGGGAATTTAAATAACAAATGTAAAGGTATTACAGAAAACCTGATGAAAAAGAGGCCTTTTTATCGAAAGTATTATAGATTAATAAATGAATCCCTAATTTATAAATCGACAAGGATTTTTGCTTTCCCTACATTCAATCGCATAGCCAAGAAAGCTGCAATGATAAAAAAGGTACCTGCGAAAAGCATTGCGTTAATTGCCTCACCTCCCAATAGGTATTTATAAATTGGACCGAAAGTGAGCGTTTCTATACCCATAGGGATAACGATCATCATGTTTAAAATCCCCATATAGACTCCCCTTCTTTCCTGAGGCACTACCTTAGAAACCATTGTATAAGGTATGCCCATCATGGCCGCCCATCCAATTCCGAACAATACCATGGGCGCCAATACCAGTAACGGGTCATTAATAAACGGAATGGAAAACAGGGCAATGGCGGTTCCGACCAAACTATAGGCATATACCTTTTTGCCTCCAAATCTTAAAGTCAAGGGCACTAATCCCAGAGCTACCACCATGGTTACTATGTTGTAGGTAAGGCTCATTTGTGCCGACTGCGAAGCAGCTTCCGAAGTGGAATACCCCATAGTGCTTTTGAACAAGGGGGTAATATATTGCCAGTAAACAAATAAAGCATACCATTGGAACAGATAAACCGCCCCGAGTTTCCATAGGAAAACGGGCATGTTTTTTACCGCATCCTTTATTTCGGCAAAAGGTGTAGCAATACGGGCTGCCAAAGGTTTCTTCTTGGCGGAGTTTATCTCCTCCAGTTCTTCGTCCGATGGCGGTATTTCCGGAGTTTTCAATACCGACCATAATATCGTAGTTATAGAAAGGATACCTCCTATGTAAAAGGAATAATACAACCACGTAGGAATGGAGCCCGCCACTTCTACCGATTCATCCCCGAACAAATACTGAAAAAGAACGATGGACCCGTTCGCCAATAAGATACCCGCACCTACAAACAAACTTTGCATCTGATATCCAAGGCTGAACTGCTTTTCTGGAAGCTTGTCCCCTACAAAAGCCCTATAGGGCTCCATGGCCATGTTATTACCCACATCCAAAATCCAAAGAAGGCCTACAGCAAACCAAAGAACCGGACTTGAAGGAAACATGAACAAACATATACTTCCAATGAGTGCGCCTATCAAAAAGTAAGGCTTTCGTCTTCCCCATCTTGGAGACCAGGTCTTATCTGACATGGCGCCAATTATTGGCTGAACCACCAATCCTGTTACCGGTCCTGCGATGTTCAATATCGGCAACATTTCTTCTGGCGCCCCCAAGTAGAGAAAGATGGGATTGATAGCGGTTTGTTGAAGGCCAAAACTGTATTGAATGCCTAAAAATCCCACATTCATATTAAATATCTGCCAGAAGCTAAGACTTGGTTTGGTTAGTTGCATACAATCTGATATTTGATTTTATAGAAAGTAATTACGGGATTGACAAAATACAACAATCCCTTTTTTTGAATCCTCATAAAAAGTCGTCTAGCAATATAGTATAATTAACGAAAAGTAAATATAAATAGAAGGATAATTAGAAATCAAAACCCAGCTATAACGTTGTAGTGGTTTAGGACTCTTTTTGTAGAAATTCAATGTTCCTTTTCAATCCAGAAAATTTGGTCCTTTTCACAGCCGATTTTTTGAACACTTTTTTAAAAACGTCTTCCGTTATCTCCTCCCAGTCCTTTTTGGTCATGGACAACAACTCCGGATGCGGATTGAACAAAGGTTCCTTATGTGGTTTTGAAAACCGATTCCATGGACATACATCCTGACAAACATCGCAGCCAAAAATCCAATCGTCCATTTTAGCTTGGAACTCGGTCGGAATTTCATTTTTGAGTTCTATCGTAAGGTAGGAAATACATTTACTGCCGTCCACGACATAGGGTTCTATAATAGCTTGGGTGGGACAGGCATCGATACAGGCCGTACAGGTCCCGCAATGATCCGTAACAGGTGTGTCGTAATCCAATTCCAAATCGATAATAAGCTCTGCTATAAAATAAAAGGAACCGACCTCTTTCGTCAATAGGTTGCTGTTCTTCCCGATCCATCCCAAACCACTTTTTGCTGCCCACGCTTTGTCCAAAACCGGTGCTGAATCAACAAAGGCACGCCCTTTCACCTCACCGATTTCTTCGGATATAAAATCATGCAATTGCCTTAGTTTGCCTTTGATCACATGATGATAATCCTCACCATATGCATATTTGGAAACCTTTAAGGTGTCTTTTTCTTGAGTTTCTTGTGGAAAGTAATTCAACAACAAGGATATCACTGACTTGGCCCCGTCCACCAGCAAGCGAGGGTCCAGTCGTTTATCGAAATGGTTTGCCATGTACCCCATTTCCCCGTGCATGTTTTTTTTCAACCAGCGCTCCAGTCTTGGGGCTTCCTGTTCAAGAAACTCTGCCCTGGATATACCACAAGACAAAAAACCGAGGCGCTTGGCTTCGGTTTTTATTCGCTGTGATAATATACTTCTGTTCATATTCCGAAGGTACATTAATTTTAATTTAAAATAGTTAATCAGGAAGTAGGCGGTATATAGACCGGCACAACATTTTCAATAGGTTTTAAAGATTTTAGATAGGCAAAAATCGCCTCGACATCCTCATCATTCATACTTCTGTAGGCCTCTACGGGCATTGGAGGCATAATTGGTCTAGAACCATCCAGTCCCTTATATTTTCCCTCTTTAATTGCCTTCTTGAATTGGTCTAATGTCCAGCTTCCTATACCTGTTTCATGAGGCGTAAGGTTACCGGCATAGCTGGTTCCCCAAGGTCCAACCGCAGCCGTTAAATCCCCTGCAAACAAAGCCCAAGGGCCTAAAGGAACATTTTCAGGGATTGGCGGTAAAGCTCCGGAACTGTCAAATCCCATCATGTAACGGTCCATGTCCGGCACAGGACCCATTGCAGTCATTTTCTTGGGCGTATGGCAATCTGCGCAGCCAATTATACTTACCAAATACTCACCTCGCTCTTCTAAATTCACCGTTTTAACGTTTGCTTCCTCTATTACTGCGACCTTCTTTTCCTTAGGCCGGTTGCACGAGGCCAATATCAATACCGAAAAGGTCATGATCGCGATTAATTTATTTTTCATCTTCTTTCTTTTTTGGTTGTTAAATCCGTATAGGCCTAATTATCGGAAGGGTCACTAAAAGGCACATTAGGGTTAAATTCTGCAAATACTCCATTGGGGTTCTCTTCAACGATCCAGGCGTGAAGTGTCCATGAACCTCCCGCCACATTGGGATTGTCATCCCAGTGATCCGCGTCTCCCACAAAACCTTCTGGGGGTGTAGGAGAAATAGCCTTTGGAACCGCGTACTCGACACCTACCAATTTTAGCTGACCTTGTTCATTGGGCACGTACAGGAGAATTTCTGGTTTTTCCATATCAAATTCACCATCGATAAGTCCTACATTGATATAATGGAAGCCCATGTTGGGAACATATATAGATGGATTAAATGGATAAGGATCGGCATAGCCTGCCTTTTTCGCCTGTTCAAAGCTGTGATAGCGCATGGTTGCTCTATTAACTTTTTTCAATTGGGATTCCAATGTTTCCTTCTTTGCTTTTACGGATACCAATTCAAGCTCGTTTTCTGTAGTAGTAGTCTCCTCTTTTGAACAGGAAGTAACTACTATGAGTAATAATAGACTTCCTAAACTTGCAATTGTGCCTTTTAATGTTTTCATAACGATACGATTTAAATGAAATATTATATGTCCTTTGGGGAACAGTATCGCTAAGGTCAAAAGAAGCTACATATGTGTTTGACAAAAATGTCGCATATCTTAACAGATTTGTCTCACCTAAATAAAAACATTGATTATCAATAACTTAAAAGCCTCTAATTTCTAATGACGGCCACTTCGCTTGGAGAGATTCCAAACTTTTCCTTAAAGCTCTTGGCAAAATATGAGAGATTGGAAAAACCAACACTATACGCAACTTCAGAAACATTACCAGTACAATTCTGTAAAAGTTTAAATGCGCTATTCAAACGAATTTCGGATATAAGCTGATTGGCAGATTTATTTGTTAACGCCTTTAATTTGCGATGTAATTGGGCACGACTAAAACCCACAGAGCTGGCAAGTAGCTCTACGGAAAAAGAACAATCTTCCAGGTGTTCGTTGATGACCTTAAAAACCTTTTTAAGAAATTCATCCTCCATTGAATTTAAGGAAAGGTCGTCCACCAGGAGACCATCTAACTCCTTCACCTTTATCCAAAGCTTTTCTCTTAAACCTATTAGATTTTTGATTCGTACCAAAAGCTCATCGGAAGCGAAAGGTTTGGTTAAATAGGCATCGGCACCCTGATAAAGTCCTTGCATCTTATTGTCCTGGCCGGCCTTGGCGGTCAGTAATATAATGGGGATATGACTCGTCTTGCTATTCGTCTTTAACGTGTCACATAAGGCAAATCCGTCCTTTTTGGGCATCATGACGTCACTAATGATAATATCCGGTATTTCAGTCGTAGCAATCCTCTCTCCTTCCTCCCCATCCTTAGCAAGTAAAATTTCATATTGTTCCTCTAAAATGCCGCCCACATAACTTCTTAAATCTTCATTATCTTCTACGATCAATGCAATTGGCAAATCCCTTTTGGACCTATTACTTCCTTTTTCACTAAGCGTGGTAAATGTTTCAAAATACCCTTCTTCAGTATCTGTTGGTGCTTGGGCCTCAACTATCATGGCTGATTTGGGGAGACCTTCCAAAGTAATGGGTATTTTTAAGTAAAATGCGGTGCCTTTCCCTAAGGAGCTTTCTACCTTTATTTCTCCCTGATGCAATTCGACCAACTCCTTTGTCAATGCAAGCCCGATTCCAGAACCATTACGTTCAGAGCCTTCCACTCTATAAAACCGATCAAAAACATTGCCAATATCTTCTTTTGAGATTCCATTACCAGTATCTGAAACAGAAAAGTCAAGATTGCCGTTATTAAAATCAACATTGACGGTAACCTTTCCCCCTTGGCTGGTATACTTGAATGCATTGGATAACAGATTGTTGACTATTTTCTCCAACCTATCAGCATCGAAATAGCCAATTTCCGAATCTGAGCTGAACGTTACCTCATAGAAAATACCGGCACGTTCCGCGGTGCTTTCAAATGAATAGACCATCAATTTTAAAAATGGTATAATATCATTTTTAGTTAGGGAAAGTATTGTCTTCCCACTCTCCAATTTGGAAAGTTCCAATAGTTCATCGACCAAGGATTGCAAACGGGAAGAATTTCTTTGCACAATATTAAATTCCGTTTCACTTAAGGTCACGCCTTGTATCTCATTGTCCTTTTGCACTCTTTTGGCATTTTCCAGGGGCCCCTGAATCAAAGTTAGCGGCGTTCTGAACTCATGACTAATATTGGTAAAAAATCGAGTCTTTAGCTCATCTAAATCCTTCATACGAAGAATCTCAGAACGCGATTTTTCCGCTTCCACTCTTTCATTTTCATTTCGTTTGGCTATAGTTTGACGCCTATACGCAATACCGAAGGAATATATAATAATTTGTAGAAAAATACCCGTGGCATAAGGGTCAAGTCTAAATGGGGGATTCATCAAGTCCATTGACCAAAGTGTTCCTATTACGAGAGCAATACTGGCGACAATAGAACCAATTCCAAAATATCTGGCGAATGCATCATTCTTAAGCGCAATAACAATTGACACTATCAAGCTAGCAACGGCATAAACATTTAGAAAAACATAATGAAAACCTACCCCGGTGAAGGATGTTTGGGGTTCTAATAATAGAACGTAAACAGTTGTTAAAAGTATCTCCACCAAGATGAACAATGCTAGGCCTAGCATCACTCTGTCCAATATTGGAAATTTGATTTTGGAATCTATAAACGCCCTACCAAAAAACCAAAATGAATAAAAAATTCCATTTGCTATTAGTAACCATGTTATGTAGCGAAACTTAGCCAAACCACCAATGATAAACCCTACGGTCATAGCCTGGGTTAGGGTACAAAAAACCAACCAAATACAGAACCAAAGAAAAATAGGTTCCCTCAAATAGATGTACTGCAAAAAATGATAAAGCAATATGATGAACGTAACACCAAATAAAAAAATATTGAAACTACTGTGGTACTGGTTAAACTGATGGTAATAGGGTTGATCAGGGCTTCTAGCAGTCAAATTGAAATAGGCCGGATATCCCATAGCATTGCCTTTAACCTTGATTATCACTTCTACAACCTTATTGACGGGCAGTGAATCTAAGGTAATCGCATTCATAATCCAATTACCCTTATATGTCTTTTCTTTCTTTGGATATTCGACTCCCGTTTTTTGATGGAATATAAATTCCTTGTCTACATACCCATAGACGTCAACGGTTCCATTACTTTTAGTCCATGCCGGTGGACCGATCATTTTATCTTCAAAATGCAAGGTCCAGCCAATTAATGGTTCTTTTGTTTTTAAGCTGAGTTTTCCCCAATAGGTGGTTCCAACCTCTAGATATCGGGGCAATTCATCTCCTTGGAGAAAAGAGAGGGTGGTATCGGCAACAATCTTTTTGGGTGTAAAAACATCATTGATATCCGGATACACCTTTAGAACGTGATCGAGGGAATGGACCGGATATAATGTGTCCAGCACATAGACGTTTTCTTGTGAAAAGATTAATCCTGAATTGATAAGGCAAAGAAAAAGGGTATACTGAAAGAAACGCATCTATTGCAAACCGATTAATTAGGTTTGTAACAAGATAAAAAGAAAAACGAAACTTCAGAATAAACCAGGCTGTATACCCCCTTTTATCCTTCCCAAGTGCTTGTAGGCCAACTCGGTCACCTCCCGACCCCTAGGCGTGCGCATTATAAAACCTTGTTGGATTAAAAAAGGTTCGTAGACCTCTTCAATGGTTTCTGCACTTTCCGATACGGCCGTGGCCAACGTGGTTATTCCTACCGGGCCTCCCTTAAATTTATCAATGATGGTGGTCAATATTTTATTGTCCATCTCGTCCAAACCATGGGCATCTACATTTAAGGCCTTAAGACCAAATTTTGATATTTCGATGTCTATTTTACCGTTGCCCTTTATCTGTGCAAAATCTCGAACCCTCCTCAATAAGGCGTTACAGATTCTAGGGGTTCCCCTACTTCTTCCCGCTATTTCTAAGGCCGCCTCATTGGTGATCGGAACTTTTAAAATATCCGCACTTCTTTGAACAATGGTAGAAAGCAATTCCGTATCATAGTACTGTAGCCGACTTTGAATACCGAATCGTGCCCGCATGGGGGCAGTCAAGAGACCCGATCGGGTGGTCGCCCCAATTAATGTAAACGGATTTAGGTTTATCTGCACCGTACGGGCATTGGGGCCCGTTTCTATCATGATGTCGATTTTGTAATCTTCCATCGCGGAATAGAGATACTCCTCCACGATAGGACTCAACCGATGGATTTCATCGATAAAAAGTACGTCCCGTTCATCCAAATTGGTCAAGAGTCCCGCTAAATCCCCGGGCTTGTCCAACACGGGACCGGAGGTTATCTTGATACCTACGCCCAGTTCATTGGCCAATATATTCGCAAGTGTGGTTTTTCCCAATCCGGGAGGGCCATGAAAAAGTGTATGGTCCAAGGCTTCCCCCCTACGATTGGCCGCCTCCACAAAAACCTTAAGGTTTTCCAAAACCTGCTCCTGACCCGTAAAGTCATCAAAACTTACGGGGCGCAAAGCCCTCTCTATATCTAGTTCGGCATCCGAAAAACCGTTTTTGGACGGGTCTAGGTATTCATTCATACATCAACAAAGATAGGCAAACACTCGTTAATTTTTTTTGAACTACTGTTTTCTTTATTCCATAGAATTTCAGGTAGAAATTTGTATTTTCAAAAAATGGAAAAGAAAATTTACACCCCGGGAATCCTTCAATACATTCCCTTTTTTTATGTTATTTGGTCCGATGACCTCGTATCCGCTTCCGAGGTCAATATTGTGGAAAAAGCCATCGAAAAGGATGCGAGCCTATCGAATACCGAAAAAGTTCTTTTGAACTCTTGGTTACAGGTTAAAAATCCTCCTAAGAATGAGGAATTCAAAAATTGGAAACAGACAATTTCCAATTCGGGCATCAAATTATTGGAAGGGGAAACCTATCCGTTGACAACCTTCAGTCAAAAAGTAGTATGCCATTATCACGAAACATGTCCCTTTAACGAACATTTAAAAAATATTGAAGTCAACTTGGGCATCCAACCCAATCACTACAATCATTTGTTCGAGGTGGAAGTTGAACACATGGCCAGTGCCAATACGTATGTAGCCAAGGAGCTTTCTGTCATCCTTAAAGGGAAACACGCCCGTGTCATTGATCGATTTCAAGAATTCATGCAACATTCCAACTTCGATTGGGACGTTCATCGACAGAAAGAAAATTTTAGGGAGGTAGTTTTGGAACAGGTAAAGTTTTTGGCTCAAAACGGATATGGCGCCATGGCGTATCCGAGTGCATACGGCGGTACGGGCGACATGGAAGGGTATGCTACCATTTTTGAAAACCTGATGTACGTGGATGGTAGTTTGACCATAAAATTTGGAGTCCAATTTGGACTATTTGGGGGAAGTATTCAAAAACTGGGCACCAAATATCACCATGAAGCATATCTATCCGATGCGGGACAGGCAACCCTTTTAGGTTGTTTTGCAATGACGGAAACGGGACATGGCTCCAATGTTAGGGGCATCAAAACCACGGCAACCTACAGAAAGGAAGATGACAGCCTAGTTATTCACACTCCCGGTGAGAACGACAACAAAGAATACATAGGCAACGCTTTGCATTCCAAGATTGCCTCTGTTTTTGCACAACTCATCGTTGATGGAAAAAATCAAGGCCTCCATTCCATTTTAGTTCCCTTGAGAAATGAAAAGCATGAACTGCTCCCCGGAATCCGGATAGAGGACAACGGTTATAAGTTGGGTCTGAACGGGGTAGACAATGGAAAGATATGGTTCAACCAAGTGAAAGTGCCCAGAAGAAATTTGCTCAACAAGTACGGTAGCATTACGGACGATGGTGCCTATTATTCGGAAATCGATAATCCAAACAAACGCTTTTTTACCATGTTGGGAACATTGGTGGGAGGTCGTATCTGTGTGGCCCGTGCCGGTCTGGGCGGGGCTAAAATGGCATTGACGATTGCCGTTAAACATGCCCTGAAGAGAAGGCAGTTCAACGATAGCATCAAAATACAGGAAGACCTTTTGATGGACTATCCTACCCACCAATTACGTTTGACACCCTTGGTTGCCAGTGCCTATGTTTATCATGCCACACTGGACAAAATGATGGAGGTTTATTGCGATGAAAGTCAGCCTGACAAGCGCAAGGTGGAGACACAGGTAGCCGGACTAAAATCGATTATTACCTGGTATGCCAACAATACCATCCAAGAGTGTAGGGAAGCCTGTGGTGGCAAAGGATACCTTTTGGAAAACCGTATTGCCGACCTCAAAGGCGATGTGGATATCTTTACCACCTTTGAAGGGGACAACAACGTGCTCTTGCAATTGGCGGCGAAAGGTGTCCTCTCAGATTTTAAATCGGAATTCAATAGTGCAGGTTTCTCTTCCGTTTTAAAGTTGCTGAGCCAGCAATTATCGGATAAATTGGCAACTGTAAATCCCATCTACTCCAACAAGGTGGATAAAGAACATTTGTACAATCCCAAATTCCACAAGCACGCCTTTGATTATAGGACCCGCAGATTGACCTATACCTTGGCAATGCGCATTAGGGATTACATTAAAAAGGGAGTACCTTCCTATCAGGCATTTTTAAAGGTCCAGACGCATTTATTGGCTTTGGGAAAAGCCTATAGTATTGAACTGGCTTATAATACTTATTTCAATTTCACTGAAAACATCCAAGATGAAAAGAAAAGGACCCTGTTTCAAAAATTGGGCACTTTATTCGCCCTCTACGAAATTAGAAAAGATGCCTCTTGGTATTTGGAACAAGGTTATATTGGTGGCACAAAATCCAAGGCCATACGACAGCGTGTGGAACGTCTGTGCACGGAGCTTAGACCCCACATCAATGTACTTGTGGAAGGTTTTGGTATTCCGGACAATTGTTTGACCGCCCCTATTGCCAATTAATTATTTTCCTTATCGAGTTGTGAAGTATCTAGAAAATCCAAAATGGTAATCTTGGGATTTCCATACAGGCTTGTTTTGGAGGAACCTCTTGAAGATAATTGAAAATCCTCCAAAACATTCACCCGGGCATCTGGGGAGTCTTCCAGGATTACGATAGCCTGCTTCGCCTCCAATTGTTCTCCTTTAAGGGTACTTTTTCCGTATAATTTGACCATGAGAAGATCCGTGGCACCCTCCAACTTTGCCGATGCATTTTCATACATGAACAGATTAGTGGTTGCTCCCGCAGAATATACTCTGACATCTATTCGGCCCTTGAGGTTCATCACAAGGGAATCGCTGGCCACATTAAAATCGCCAGAACTAATACCCTCCATATGTATATTAATAATATCCGCCGTAGCATTGAGTTCCAAACGGGATGTCTCCCTAGTTAGGACGTCCAAGCGATCGCCCGAGATAACATCCTCCATACTTATTTCACCGTTGTTCATGGTAATTTTATTCAGTTCTGTGTAATTAACGGTTATATCAAGCTTTCTTTTTGAAGTGATATTATAAAACGAAGAAATGAACAAGGTACTATCCTCCACTTTGAACTTTAAGACATCGATCAAATTATCATCCAGTTCCAAGGAATAACCCTCATTGGAGGACTTTTTCAAGTATACTTTCAAATCATCGTCCAGTTGTATTGAATTAAAAGCAGGAAGGCTTTCCCTAACCTCAACCACATTCCTGTTTCCCTTTATTTTTGGTTTCCTTTGACAATAGGCCTGAATCCCAAATACCAGGGCAAAAACTATAAACAATAACTTTTTCATTTGTTTTTCTTTTATTTACCTTTTAAACATCCGACGAAATTCGCCTATAAACATCTCAGTAAATATTAAGCATGGTTTAGGTTCATTTCATAATACTAGAATACTTAAAACTAAGCACTTTGCTACATAAAGATATTATAAATTAACAAGTAGCAAACCCAAAACGTTTAAAGCAAAAAAAATGCCCGACTATAGTCAGGCATTTTATATTAAATGATCGTTGAATTAATGATTTAATTCTTCTTCGTCTTCCCCTAGCGGAATATGCTGGGGAACGAAATCCTGTCCAGGTATTATATATTCTCCATTGGCATCCACTTTACTGTAATCATAGGCCCAACGATGTACTTCTGGAATTGCACCATCCCAATTTCCATGAATATGTTTTATTTCAGTGGTCCACTCCAAGGTATTTGAACTCCAAGGATTTTTAGGACCTATCTTACCATAGAACATACTATAAATGAAATTGTAAACAAATATTAACTGAGCTGCCCCGGCAATTAAAGCAAAGACAGTCATCAAAACCTGTACGTCAGCTAATTCGTCAAACATTGGAAAAGCGGTGTTTTCATAATACCGTCGTGGAACTCCGGCCATACCCACAAAGTGCATTGGGAAGAAAACACCGTAAGCACAGATTGCCGTTATCCAAAAATGAACATACCCCAAATTCTTGTTAAGCATCCTACCTTCAAACATCTTAGGGAACCAATGATAGACTCCTGCAAATAAACCATACAATGCAGAAATACCCATTACCAAATGAAAGTGCGCCACAACAAAATAGGTGTCGTGCACATTAATGTCCAAGGTACTATCTCCTAATATGATTCCCGTTAATCCGCCAGTAATAAAGGTAGATACCAACCCAATAGAAAATAGCATTGCTGGATTCATTTGCAGGTTACCCTTCCATAACGTTGTTATATAGTTGAACGCCTTTACAGCGGAAGGTATCGCAATCAACAAGGTTGTGAAGGTAAACACGGAACCCAAAAATGGGTTCATACCCGAAATAAACATATGGTGGCCCCAAACAATAGTAGAAAGGAATGCAATTGCCAAAATAGAGGCAACCATAGCCCTATAACCAAATATTGGTTTACGTGCATTTGTGGACATTACTTCTGAGGTAATACCCAATGCAGGCAATAAAACAATATATACCTCTGGATGGCCTAAGAACCAGAATAGATGTTCGTACAAAACGGGGGAACCTCCCTGGTAATGCAATACCTCCCCTTGAATGAATATATCCGACAAAAAGAACGATGTTCCAAAACTTCTATCCATTATGAGTAATAAAGCAGCGGATAGCAATACCGGAAACGAGATAACCCCAATAATTGCAGTAACAAAGAATGCCCAAATGGTTAATGGCAGCCTGGTCATGGTCATTCCTTTAGTACGCAAATTCAGAACCGTTACAATATAATTCAATGAACCCAATAGCGAAGATGCAATGAATATGGCCATGGAAACCAACCAAAGGGTCATTCCCAATCCAGATCCAGGTTGGGCCATTGGTAATGCACTCAATGGTGGATAAATGGTCCAACCGGCAGCAGCTGGCCCAGCCTCTACGAATAACGATAGTACCATAATTACAGAGGACACAAAAAATAGCCAAAAGGATACCATATTCAAGAAACCGGAGGCCATGTCCCTTGCGCCAATTTGGAGCGGAATCAATAAATTACTGAATGTTCCACTAAGCCCTGCAGTTAATACAAAAAACACCATTATGGTTCCGTGCATGGTCACTAATGCCAAATAGATGTCGGCATCCATAACTCCTTCGGGCGCCCATTTGCCCAGAAGGGCTTCAAAAAAGACATTTGATTCCCCTGGCCAAGCCAATTGCATCCTAAACAAAAGGGACATCGCTATACCAATAAAACCCATAATGAGTACCCCAGTAATAAAATACTGTTTGGCAATCATTTTATGGTCTTGACTGAATATGTATTTTGTTACGAACGTCTCCTTGTGATGATGATGCCCGTGATCATCATGTGCGTGATTATCTACATGTACATGTGCTGTTGCTGACATAATCTAGTTTTTTCTTTTATATTATAGACAATTTTTTTCTTATTGGGCACTGGCCGTCATGGTATTTTTAAACGTTTGTTGGCTTGCCATCCATGCATTGTACTCCTCTTCTGTTTCAACAATAATCTTCATCTGCATATTGTAATGAGACTTTCCACATATCTTGTTACAGAGCAAAACATAGTCGAACTCCCACGGGTCTATTACCTCTCCAGTTTCAGCAGATTTTTCCGCCCTAATTTGATTAGTTCTCTTAACCTTATCAACAATATCCGGATTCTGCCTCATTTGTTCCGTGGTGTATGTGGGCGTGAAAGAAAACTCCGTAATCATACCGGGAACACAGTTCATTTGAGCCCTAAAGTGGGGCATGTACGCGGAATGAAGGACATCTTGTGACCTCATCTTGAAGTTCACTTTTCTACCCACCGGAAGGTGTAATTCCTTAACGATAACATCGTCCCCTGCATACGGGTCTGATTCGTCAAGTCCTAAAACATTGGCCTTATCAATATCGATCATACGAACGTTGGCACTTCCCAGAGTATTATCCGCACCTCCATATCTGGCCGTCCAGTTAAATTGCTGTGCGTAAAGTTCTACAATGAGCGGGTCATCATCGTCATTGATGTCCGTAATGTTTGTCCATGTATAAAGACCATATAGAATCAAACCGGCAAGAACAATAACTGGAATGATTGTCCAAATGAACTCCAAGCGATTATTATCGGCATAAAATAGGGCCCTCTTGCCCTTTTCCCCACGATATTTAAAAGCAAAATAATGTAATAGTGCCTGCGTAATTATCTGAACTATAAAGATAATTATCATGGATATCAACATCAACAAATCATAATCCGACCCATGTTCCGAAGCGGCCTCTGGCAAAAGTACCTTACCATACTTTGCAAAGCTAAAAATGGTAATGCCATAAATAAAGACCAGAAAAGCGAACATAAGATATCCGTTGTTCTTGTTATCCTTGTCATTGGCAACCTCTGAATTATCTGTTCTAAGCTGTGACAACTCAAATATCTTGGTCATTTGCCAAATGGCAATTGCCACGAGAACTAAAACAGCTAAAGTCAATAATGTAGTCATTGTATGTATTGATATTATACTTTAAAACTCACTAATAATGAAAGTGTCTACTTTCTTCAATAAATGGATTCCGCTTTGGTTGTAAGGGTACGGTTGAAAGCGCCCTGAACACCCAGAAAATGAACAATCCAGCAAAAAACAATATAGCCCCAATTTCTGGAATACCAATAAACCACTGATCTCCCACAGTAGACGGCATGATGGCATTAAAGATGTCCATATAGTGTCCGGCCAAAATAACGATACCCGCCATAACAACGAACCAATTGATACGTTTATAATCACTATTCATTAAAAGTAATAATGGGAACAAGAAATTCATTGCTACCATACCAAAGAAAGGCAATTTATAATCCTCGATTCTTGTTACATAATACGTGACTTCCTCTGGAATGTTGGAATACCATATTAGCATGAACTGGGAAAACCAAAGATACGTCCAGAAAATACTGATACCGAACATAAATTTAGCCAAATCGTGAATATGACTATCGTTTACATCGGGTAAGTATCCTTTGGATTTTAAGTAGATAGTAACCATGGCTATTACGGTAATACCCGAGACGAACATACTTGCAAAGATGTACCAACCGAACAAGGTACTGAACCAATGTGGTTCAACACTCATAATCCAATCCCAGGACATAATGGATTCCGAAATAAGGTAGAAAACCAAAAATGCAGCGGAAATCCTAAAATTCATTTTAAAGTTTGAGTTATCATTGGATTCATCCTGTTTCAAGGACAATTTTCTAGAATATTCCCTGTAGGCAATCCAACCACCTAAAAAGATAGCCGCCCTAATCAAAAAGAAGGTAGGATTCAAATAACCCGATTTCCCTTGTAACAATTCATCATGGGCAACCACATCTGCGTCCATCCAAATAAACAAGTGGTTCATGTGAAGTACGGACAGCACCAAAATTACGAATACGATAATACCTCCAGGAACCAAATAAGCCGTGATTCCCTCCATAACCCTAAAAAGCAAAGGGGACCAACCCGCCTGTGCCGCCCTTTGTATCGCATAAAAGGCCAACACGCCCAAGGCGATCATCATAAAGAAAAAGGCCGCTACGTACAAGGCCGCCCAAGGTCTATTTTTAAGCTGATCCAATAAATGCTCATCATGTGAGGCACTGTGGTCACCTTCATGACTCGCTGCAGAAGCATGGGAATTTTCCGAGTCGTGCGAAGCAGCGGCTTCATGTCCATCATCGTGGGCGGCAACCATGGCCTTTGCTTCCTCAACGGTACCGGGAGCCATAACAAAACCACCAATAATTCCTAATAACCCTACGGCCATTAATATGATGGAACCTAATTTTAGTCTATTCGAAAACGTATACATAGTATTGTTCACCTATTATTTGGTTAAATCTTGTTTCAGCTTCATTACATACTCGGCTACCTGCCACATTTCTGTCGTGTTCATTTGGGACGCGTACGATCCCATTGAGTTCAAACCATAAATCTGAACATGATATGCCGTACCAACTGTAATGTTTCTTGCTGGATCATCATAGCTGGGCACACCAAGTATTTTTTCCCTTTTCACCAAAGTACCTTGACCATCGCCTTTATCACCATGACATATTGCGCAGTAAATAGTATACATTTCCGCTCCCGCAGCCAAATTGGCGTCCTTGGCCAAAGAATCCAACGGACTTGAATTTAACCTGGCAAGTTCCTTGCCTTCTGGGGAATTCTCAAATTCATAAGGCAACCAACCCCTGTTTATGGTATTTGCCGGTGGAACCATTGCCTCTTGGTTTGAAGGCAAAATATCCACCTCACTGTAAGCTTCATAACCTACCGGTTCATACATGTTCGGCATGTACTGGTAATTTGGTTTACGCTTATCCTGACAAGCGGCAATAACTACCAATAAACATCCTATGACCGTAATTCTTAGAAAACTGTTCATATTCAATGACTGTTTTTTTCTGATATATTAATTTCCACAGCACCAGTACCCGCAAGCAAATCCTTCAACTCCTGTTCGTTCCCATGAATTTCAATTTCCATAACAAAATGGTCATCGGTAGTTCTTACATCGGGATTTTCAGCTTTCTTGAAAGGCCATAACCTACTGCGCAGATAAAATGTAATTACCATCAAGTGTGCGGCAAAGAAGACCGTAAGCTCAAACATGATTGGCACAAAAGCCGGCATGTTCTCTATATAACTAAAGCTTGGTTTTCCACCAATATCCTGTGGCCAATCCTTGATCATAATAAAGTTCATCATTACGATGGCAACGGTCAGACCCACACAGCCATATAAAAAGGAAGTAATGGCTATTCTGGTAGGTGCCAATCCCATCGCCTTATCAAGACCATGCACCGGAAAGGGGCAGTAGACCTCTTCAATGTGATGTTTGGCAGCCTTAACCTTTTTGACAGCATGCATTAGCACATCATCATCATTGTAAAATGCTTGTATAACTTTAGATGCCATAGCCTACTTTTTGTTGTTTAAAATTTTTGCTTGTCCGGCCCAATCATCACGCTGTGCCCTTCCAGGGAAGGAACCAGTAATCGAGTCCAACAAATCATACTCCCTTTCAGTCATTCTTGCCACCTGGGCAAAGGTATAGATACCGATTTCGTTTAAAGTCGCCTCCATCTGAGGTCCTATTCCCTTGACCTTCTTAAGGTCATCTGGAGATTCTTTGGTAGCATCAAAAGTTCCAATGCTGCTTTATAGCTCGTTTACCCCAACCTTGTCGCCCTTGGTTGGTTCAACTTCGCCCATTACCACATCCTGGGTGACAACGGGCTCTTCCTTAACTATAACCCTGTCCGTTGAGATTTGATAAAGCGGCTGACCGGCATCCCTTAGTTTCTTATATTTCTCACCAGATGATTTAAGGATCGACTTAACTTCCGCTTGTGCTATAACCGGGAAGGTTCTCGAGTACAATAAAAAGAGTACAAAGAAGAATCCTATTGTTCCGATAAAAATTCCAATATCCACGAATGTTGGAGAGAACATAGTCCAGGAGGATGGAAGATAGTCCCTATGCAAGGAGGTAACGATAATCACGAAACGCTCGAACCACATACCAATATTTACGACAATGGAAATAAAGAAAGAGAACATTATACTTGTTCTTAACTTCTTGAACCACATGAATTGAGGTGAGAACACGTTACAGGTCATCATGGCCCAATAGGCCCACCAATAAGGTCCGGTAGCCCTGTTCAAGAAGGCATATTGTTCATATTCCACTCCAGAATACCATGCCATGAACAACTCGGTAATATAGGCACAACCAACGATTGACCCTGTAATCATGATTACGATGTTCATTAGCTCGATATGCTGTACCGTTATATAGGCCTCCAAGCTACAAACCTTCCTCATGATAATCAATAAAGTGTTTACCATGGCAAATCCGGAGAAAATCGCCCCTGCAACGAAGTATGGAGGGAAGATGGTCGTATGCCAACCAGGAATTACCGATGTAGCAAAGTCAAACGATACGATGGTATGTACCGAAAGTACCAAAGGAGTTGCCAAACCTGCCAAAACCAAGGAAACCTCCTCAAAACGCTGCCAATCCTTAGCACGACCGCTCCAACCGAAACTTAATAAGCTATATATTTTTTTCTGAAAGGGTAAAATGGCCCTATCACGTAACATCGCAAAATCCGGCAATAAACCTGTCCACCAAAACACCAAGGAAACCGACAGATATGTAGATATCGCAAATACGTCCCAAAGAAGCGGCGAATTAAAATTCACCCACAAGGACCCAAACTGGTTTGGAATTGGCAATACCCAATAGGCCAACCAAGGTCTACCCATGTGAATAATTGGAAAAAGACCGGCTTGGATAACCGAGAAAATGGTCATAGCCTCCGCAGAACGGTTTATAGCCATTCTCCATTTTTGACGGAATAACAACAGTACTGCAGAAATCAAGGTTCCTGCATGACCGATACCTACCCACCATACAAAGTTTGTAATATCCCAAGCCCAGTTAACTGTCTTGTTCAATCCCCAGGTTCCGATACCTGTTGATATGGTATAAATAATACAACCTACTCCCCAAAGAAATGCCACCAAGGCAATGGAAAAAACAATCCACCAATGCTTATTGGCCCTTCCCTCTACAGGAGCTGCAATATCCACGGTTACATCATGGTATCCTTTGTCTCCAAGTACTAAGGGTTTTCGTATAGGTGCTTCGTAATGCGACGCCATAGACTTCTATTATAATTACTTTCTAGTATTGTTACGCTTCGTTGGTATTTCTAACTTTTACGTGATAGAAAACGTTTGGTTTTGTCCCAACATGCTCCAATAAATGGTACATACGGTTACTTTCCTTTAGTTCTGCCACTTTACTGTTCTCGTCATTTATATCACCAAATACCATAGCTCCATTATCACAGGCGGCGGAACAAGCGGTTTGGAACTCTCCATCCTTGATTGTCCTTCCTTCACGCTTGGCATCCAAAATTGTTTTTTGTGTCTTTTGAATACACATAGAACATTTTTCAATGACCCCTCTTGAACGAACATTTACATCTGGATTCAATACCATTTTACCCAAATCATTGTTCATGTGGAAATCGAACTCATCATTGTTGTTATACAAGAACCAGTTGAACCTTCTAACCTTATATGGACAGTTGTTGGCACAATATCTGGTACCAACGCATCTGTTATAAACCATTTGGTTCTGACCCTGCCTACCATGTGAGGTAGCCGCAACAGGGCAAACCGTTTCACAAGGAGCATGGTTACAATGCTGACACATTACCGGCTGGAAAGCTACCTGAGGATTATCCGATGGATCTTCCATTTCACCAAAACCTCCTAGGGAACCATTGTCACCCCAAAGTCCATCCAATTCCTCCTTTTTAGTATTATCCTCCTCAAAAGTATCTTCCGAAGAATAATATCTGTCGATACGCAACCAGTGCATATCCCTAGAAACCCGTACCTCTTTCTTACCTACTACAGGCACATTGTTCTCAGCATGACAAGCAATCACACAAGCTCCACATCCCGTACAGGCATTTAGGTCGATGGACAAATTGAAATGATGACCAATGGAACGATCAAAACTTTCCCAAAGATCGACCGAAGTTGCAGGAACCTCCTGATGGTTCAAAGAAACCTGGGGAACGTGATTCCACTCCGCATGGTCCTTTGTATTGAATATTTCCAAAGTTGTCTCCTTGATGATATCGCCCCTACCCATTAATGTTTTATGAAGCTGGACACAAGCGAACTCATGGTTACCACCAGTCTTTTCAATGGTCACCATCTGATTGGCATTGAATCCTTGATACAGTTTGAAAGCATTGACACCGGTTTGCATCTCTTCTTTCATTCCTGTGGTCTTACCGTAACCAAAGGAGAGACCCACAGACCCTTTTGCCTGACCGGGCTGAACGACGACGGGCACATTTTGAATTGTAACACCGTTGACAGTTAGGTTGACATAATCGCCATCCATACCGCCATTGGCAACATTCACATTCTTAACTCCTAAGGATTCTGCGTCCGCTTTTGAAATAGTGACATAGTTATCCCAGGAAACTCTTGTGATTGGATCCGGAAATTCTTGTAACCATGGATTGCTGGCCTGCTGGCCATCACCCATACCCACTTTTGAATACAAAGTAAGTTCTATACCGCTTCCACTAGTGGCATTGGCCAAACTTCGCACAGCAGAGGCAATTGGCACTGCACTAGTTTCCATTTCTGTCTCTTCTTCAACCGCAACCACTTCACCATCAATATCTATTGCAGTGGCTTGAGCGACAAACACCCCATCCTGCAATGCTTGATTCCAACTTGAACCGTTAAGGATATTGGCACTCCATGTATCTTTAATGTAGTCGTAGTAAGAACTTTCACTCCCCATCCAAGTCAATAAGGCTGACTGGAGCTGTTTTGTATCGAACAACTCCTTGATGGTGGGTTGCATTAAACTGTAATGTCCTTTTTTGAACTGGGCATCTCCCCAGGACTCCAAATAGTGGTTGGAAGCCGCTGTGTATTGAACCGCTTCCGCAGTCTCGTTCCAATTGGTAGTAAACAAAACTGAAAGATCTGTTTTCTCAAGACCTTCCTTAAAGTCGGTAGTATTAGGCAGGGAATACATTGGGTTTACACCATCCATAATCAAAGCCCCAACCCTACCGGATTTCATATCGGAAATCAAACTTTCCAATTGTTTAACGCTTCCTTTTCTAATGTATCTAGGAGCTGATGGGTCAAATGCTTTACTTGCCAACATTTTGTTTATCGCCAAAACAACGGACTGTGCATTTACATCATCCAAACCGGAAACTACCACTGCATTGGAACCCGCTTTCTTAACCTCGGCAGCAATTTGGTCCACAATGGCATCGTACTCAGACGTATTTCCTCCTACTGAGGTTCCGTTTAATTTACCATATAATTTTGCCAGAACGACCTTTTGTGCCGTTGGCGTCAAAGGAAATCTTTTATCAGCATTGGCACCAGTTAGGGACATATTCGCCTCCAACTGTACATGTCTGGACATTTTTCCGTTTTTTGGAACACGCCCTTTGGAATATCCAGAACTATATCCTCCGCCTTGCCAATCCGCTAGAAAATCAGCAGAAAAGGAAATGATCAAATCCGCCTTTTCAAAATCATAATCCGCCAAAGCGCGCTCACCATAAGCCTGCTCAAAGGCCGTTAGTGCAGCATCCTCTGAAATAGCATCATAGGTTACGTGCTCCACATTTTCATTAGTGGTCATCAAGTCCAAAATCAAACGATCCGTTGAAGGACTTGCATACGTCTGCGTAAGCAAAACAATCTTTTTCGCAGAACCCTTAAGACTATTCATTTTTGCAGTTACCGCTGCGTTCAAAGCATCCCACTCAATGGGCTCTCCATTGGCCATAGGACCTTGTAGTCGCGTGCTATCGTACAAAGAAAGTACCGAAGCTTGAACCCTAGCATTGGCGCCACCGCCTACTTTGGCCAAGGTGTTGTTCTCCACTTTAATTGGGCGACCTTCACGGGTCTTGATAAGTACGCTTGCAAAATCAAATCCATTTGCTATGGTGGTGGCATAGTAATTAGCAACGCCGGGAACAATGTTCTCTGGTTGAACCACATAGGGAATGGACTTTATAACGGGCCCCTCACAAGCGGCCAAGGAAGCCGCGGCGGTACTGAAACCAATATATTTTAGGAAATCCCTTCTATTGGTACTTGTTGACGACAAATTTTGTTTATCACCCAAAAAGTCATCCGCAGGAATCTGTTCCACAAATTCATTCTGTCTTAGTGCCTCAACAATGGAATCGTTAGGGTTTAACTCCGCTTCGCTTTTCCAATATTTTTTGTTTGATGCCATACGTAATATCTGTAATTAGCTTCTTATATAAATTAATAGTGACACTTTCCACATTCCAAACCACCCATTTGGGCCGCTGTCAAATTCTCAACACCATACTTTTTGGAAAGCTCTGCGTGAATTTTTTCGTAATACTCGTTACCCTCAACTTTAACGTTTGTTTCGCGGTGACAATTGATACACCACCCCATGGTCAAAGGAGAATATTGGTACATTATCTCCATTTCCTCAACCGGACCATGACATGTCTGACACTCGACACCAGCTACCGAAACATGTTGGGAATGGTTGAAATAGGCGAAATCAGGCAAATTGTGGATTCGGACCCATTCCACAGGCTGTGATTCACCGGTATACTTTTGGTTTTCCTCGTCCCAACCTACAGCCTTATACAACTTCTTGATTTCTTTGGTGTAAAACTCATTGGTATAACCGTTCGCCAAATCCTCAGCCGAAGGCCCCTCAGGATTACCCTTGTACTCGTAAATGGATTTATGACAGTTCATACAGACATTCAAGGAAGGAATTCCGGAGTGTTTGGATACCCTTGCTGACGAGTGACAGTATTTACACTCGATTTTATTATCGCCCGCGTGTATTTTATGGGAATAATGAATGGGCTGGATGGGAGCATATCCTTGATCGACACCGATCTGCATCATCCATCCGTACGCAAAATAAGCACTACCTAACAGTAGAAAAATTACGGTTACCAGTACCAAGAACTGGTTTTGCGCAAAGGCCTTCCAAATTGGAACCCTCTTTTCAGCCCTTTCCTTTTCTATGGAAATTCCATTCGCCTCGGCTATTCTTCGCAAGGTGTTATTTACCAAAAACAACATTACGACCAATAAAGCGAAAACGAGGGCCAAAGCACCCAAAATCATTTCATTGGAAATGCCCCCGGAAGCAGCACCCGCCGTAACCGCAGCAGCTTCTCCGGCAGCCGGGGCTGTAGGAGCCGGTGGCGGAGCAGCCGTATACGCCAATATATTGTCGATATCCTCGTTGGTCAACGTAGGAAAAGCGGTCATAGCCGCTTGATTGTATTCGTTGTATATCCTTACCGCATAAGCATCCCCGGACTTAATCATCCCTGGACTATTTTTTATCCAGGCGTACAACCATTCCCTATCCAACCCCTCTTCTTCGGCCAAACGGCTTTCGACGTTTGCCAGGGCAGGGCCAGTCATCTTGCGATTCAATGCGTGGCAAGCCGCACAATTTTGATTGAACAAAGCCTTACCGGCAGCCGGATCACCATCGGTCGGAGCAGCCTCTGCTGACTCTACAGAAACATCAGCAGACTCCGCAGCAGTGTCTTGCGCCGATAAAGAAACTGAAAAAAGTAGGCTAACTACTAAACTAAAAACAAAGACTTTAGAAAATTGATTGCGGTACGGTACCTTTTTCATACATAGAATATTTCAATCGGAATCTTGGCACGATTTTAGCCCGCATTTTAACGACAAACGGTAAAAAAATGCCTTAATCGATGGCAAAAATACGACATAGACTTTATTTGGTAAAAGGTTAATGTCTTTATACCTTATAATTTATAATTATTCTAAATAGTTAAAAATGCTAACCCTTTATTCCTTAAAAATTTACATTTGCAAAGGGAACTAAAACATCCCATTTTTAGATGAAAAATGTCATTTACATAGCGTTCACCTTACTTTTTGCAACCTTTGCGAACGCCCAGGAAGGTACTATCTCCATTGATCAGGATGTTCAAATAACACAATTGTTGGAGCTTTACAAGAAAACCTTGGACAAGAACGATTATTACAGGATTCAAGTTGGTTTTGTAAGCAATAACGAAAAGGCCCAAGAGATTAAAAGCAATGTGGAAATCGACTTCCCAGATCTACCCTCACAAATTGATTTCGACTCACCTACATACAGAATTCGAGTTGGTAAATTTAAATCGAAATTGGAGGCTGAGCGCAAATTCAACGAGGTGCGGAAAAAATACCCCAATGCCATGCTCTTAAAACCGAAAAAATCGACCTAAAAGGCCGATTTTTTAATTGTTATTCAAGCAATCCGTTTCGCTTTATTTCAACTTCTTTTTAACGGCCACCTCTTGGAAGGCTTCCACAATATCATCTACGTTGATGTCATTGTAGTTCTTGATCTGGAGACCACAATCATACCCTTTGGAAACTTCCTTGACATCATCCTTAAAGCGCTTCAAGGATGCCAGTTCACCCGTGTAAATTACTACACCGTCCCTAATTAGGCGAATATTGGAATTCCTGAATATTTTTCCACTTGTTACCATACAGCCTGCAATAGTGCCAATTTTGGATATTTTAAAGGTCTCCCTGATTTCGGCAGTACCGGTAATCTCCTCTTTCATTTCCGGGGAAAGCATGCCTTCCATCGCATCTTTCAAATCATTTATGGCGTCGTAAATAATGGAATACATCCTGATGTCTATCTCCTCATTTTCGGCCATGGCCTTGGCATTGCCCATCGGCCTAACATTAAATCCTATGATGATAGCATCCGAGGCGGAGGCCAATAAAACATCGGACTCCGTAATAGGCCCAACAGCTTTGTAGATAATGTTCACCTGGATTTCATCGGTAGACAGTTTCTGGAACGAATCAGTCAAAGCTTCAACGGAACCATCCACATCACCTTTAAGTATAATGTTCAATTCCTTGAATTCGCCCAAGGCTATACGTCTTCCAATTTCATCCAATGTGATATGACGCTGAGTCCTGACCGATTGCTCCCGCTGTAATTGGGACCTTCTGGCCGCAATCTGCTTGGCCTCACGCTCATCTTGTAGGACATGGAACTTATCACCTGCTTGTGGCGCACCGTCCAAACCTAAGATGGATATAGGTTGCGATGGACCGACCTTGGTAACGCTCTTTCCTCGCTCGTCCTGCATGGCCTTTACCTTTCCACTGGTTGTTCCGGCCAAAACATAATCCCCAATATTCAAGGAACCAGCCTGCACCAAGATTGTCGATACATATCCTTTTCCTTTGTCCAAAAACGCCTCTACTACCGTACCAGAAGCCAATTTGTTGGGATTGGCCTTTAATTCCAATAATTCGGCCTCCAATAATACCTTTTCCAAAAGCTCCTGAACACCCTGCCCTGTCTTGGCTGAAATGTCATGTGACTGAATTTTACCGCCCCAATCTTCCACCAATAAATTCATCTGGGCAAGTCCTTCCTTAATTTTATCGGGATTTGCCGTTGGCTTATCGACCTTATTGATAGCAAATACAATAGGCACACCTGCAGCTTGCGCATGACTTATGGCCTCTTTAGTTTGCGGCATAATATCATCATCCGCGGCAATTACAATAATTGCAATGTCCGTCACCTGAGCACCCCTTGCACGCATCGCCGTAAAAGCTTCGTGACCCGGTGTATCCAAAAATGAAATTTTTTGACCATTGTCCAAGGTGACAGCATAGGCCCCAATATGTTGGGTAATACCCCCGCTTTCACCAGCAATTACATTCTCTTCCCTAATGTAGTCAAGCAAAGATGTCTTACCATGGTCCACATGTCCCATTACCGTAACAATAGGTGCCCTAGGCTCCAAATCCTCGGGAGCATCCGCTTCCTCAACTATACTCTCCTCAATATCCGCCGTCACGAATTCTACCTCATAGCCGAACTCTTCCGCAACAATCGAAAGTGTTTCCGCATCCAATCGCTGGTTCATAGTAACCATGATACCCAATGACATACAGGCCGAAATAATCTCTGTAGTGGAAACATCCATCATCGTTGCAACCTCACTGGCGGTAACAAATTCGGTAACCTTAAGGATTTTACTTTCCAGTTCTTGTTGCTCCAGGTCTTTTTCCGTTTGCTGACGGTGTTGATCTCTCTTATCCCTTCTATACTTGGCACCTTTGCCTTTTTTGGATTTTCCTTGCAGTTTCTCCAAGGTCTCACGCACCTGCTTTTGAACATCTTCCTCAGTAGGCTCTACCTTGGAAGCCGCAAAGCGTCTATTGCCCTTGCGGTCGTTGGAATTACCACCCTTAGATTGACCGGGACCCGATGTATTTTTACTTACAATACGCTTTCTACGCTTCTTACGGTCTGAACTGTCCGAACTACTTTTCTCTTCCTTCTTCTTTTTCGGCTTCTGGAATTTGGAAAGGTCTATTTTATCGCCCGTAATTTTTGGTCCGGATAACTTCTTGTACTGGGTCTCCAAGGTTTCGGGCGCATCTGATTTAATTTCAGGCGCTACCTCTTTCGGCTTGTCAGCTACAGGTGTTTCGGCTTGCGGTTTTATTTCTACCTTCTTTTCTTCGGATACCTTTTCCGGTTCCTGTACCTTTTTTTCCTCCTTTGGTTTAGGAGGCTCTTCCTTTTTCTTAGGGTTTAGGTCGATTTTACCAACCGTTTTGGGTCCGGCAAGCTCCACTTTTCCCGTAAGTCTATTTTCTTCTTGGGCAGCATTTCTTTTTTCACGTGCCAATCTTCGTTCTTCCTGCTCCTGCTCCAATTGGACCCGTATGGCTTCCTTCTCCTTTCGCTTTTCCTCCCCTACCTCTTTTGAAGCAACTTTCTTGCTCTTATCGGTCTGGAACTCGTCCAATAGCACTTGATATACCTCATCGGAGATTTTTGTGGTCGGCCTTGCGTCCACATCATGTCCTTTGCTGTTCAAGTAATCTACTGCCCTGTCCAAGGAGATATTAAGCTCTCGAAGAACTTTATTAAGTCTTATTTTTGGATTATCTGCCATAAATACTGATTCCCGTTCTTTTATTTATCCGCTAATATATAGCTAATCTTCTAATTCTTCTTTTAGGATACGTACAACTTCTATAATTGTCTCTTCCTCCAAGTCGGTACGTTTTACCAAATCGTCCACGTCCTGTTCCAAAACACTCCTGGCCGTATCCAACCCTATTTTCTTAAACTCCTCAATGATCCAACCATCGATTTCATCGGAGAACTCTGTCAACTCCACATCTTCCTCAACACCTTCCCTGAACACATCGATCTCATAACCGGTCAATTGACCTGCCAGGCGAATATTATGACCTCCTCGACCAATAGCCTTGGACACTTCCTCTGGCTTTAAGTATACCTGAGCGGTCATTTTTTCGTCGTCCAGTTTTACCGAAGATACCCTGGCAGGGCTCAATGCCCTTGTCACCAATAACTGCGGATTGGAAGTCCAGTTGATTACATCGATATTCTCATTGCCCAACTCCCTAACGATTCCATGGATCCGCGACCCCTTCATACCTACACAGGCCCCTACCGGGTCTATCCTGTCATCGTATGAATCTACCGCCACTTTTGCCTTTTCACCAGGAATACGCACCGCCTTCTTAATGGTAATCAAACCATCAAAAACCTCTGGTATTTCCTGAAAGAACAATTGTTCCAAGAACAAGGGAGAGCTTCGGGACATGATGATCGTGGGTTTGGCACCTTTCAACTCTACACTTTCAATGATACCCCTAACATTGTCCCCTTTTCTAAAAAAGTCCGATGGGATCTGTCTGTCCTTTGGAAGAATAATTTCATTGCCCTCATCGTCCAACAAAATAACCGCCTTGTGACGGATATGATGCACCTCAGCGGTATAAATCTCTCCCTCAAGATCTTTAAACTGCTTGTATATGGTGGTATTATCGTGCTCATGGATTTTGGCGATTAAATTTTGACGGAGTGCCAAAATAGCCCGTCTCCCCAAATCGATCAACTTAACCTCTTCAGATACGTCCTCGCCTACTTCAAAATCAGGTTCTATCTTACGTGCCTCGGAAAGGGAAATTTCCTCATTGGGATCTTCCACTTCTCCATCCTCGACTACCACCCGGTTACGCCAAATCTCCAAATCTCCCTTGTCAGGGTTAATAATGATATCAAAGTTATCATCGGACCCAAACTTCTTTTTAAGGGCGTTCCTAAAAACATCCTCCAAAATTGCCATAAGTGTTACCCTGTCTATGAACTTGTCATCCTTAAACTCCGAGAAAGATTCGATTAACGCAATATTTTCCATTGGTTATTACAATTAAAATTTTAATACAACTTTCGCTTTTTTAATATCAGAAAAGGGGATCTCCTCTCTTTTCTGCACTGTAACTTTTCCCTTACCAACAGGTTTGGGCTCCCTAGCTTTCCATTCCAAAACGATATATTCATCATTGGCCTGTGTCAGCTTACCTTCGAATGACGAACCAGAAGTCTCAACCTCCAGTTTTCTTCCTATATTCTTTTTATATTGTCTTGGCATCACCATGGGCGCCGTTGCCCCGGCAGAAGCAACTTCAAGGGAAAAGTCCTCCTCTTCCCGATCCAAATTATGTTCAATGGCCCTACTTATCTTGATACAATCATTTACGGTCACACCGGCATCACCATCGATCACTACCTTAATTTTGTTATCCGGGGACACCGTAAAATCGATTAAAAATAACGAAGGATCTTCTTCCAATCCCTTTTCCAATAAAACCTTAACCTTTTCCTTCAACATAAAAAACCAAGTAATAAAAGAGGGGACAAATTGTCCCCTCACGAATACTTTTATTCTTTCAGTGCTGCAAATATACAATATTCTTTATTGTATGCAATAAGATGTTAGAATTCAATCAAATAATTTAAGAAAACCCCACACAAATTATATTGGAAATAGTTTTATTCTCACCTCATTCCACCTAGCAATTGTGCTGTTTGTGGTTTTCCATCCTGACTATTCAGATCATTAATACTATCGACCTCCCTTCTAAACCTTAGTATCATTAAGGTATCCAATTGACCTTGAATGCTATCGCGCATCATCTGCCAGTTACCGGCGTTCATTTTTTTGTTGTACTCGGTAATTTTATCGAATCTAGATAGATTATACCTATTGGCCTTCCAGGCATGCTGGGTACTCTTTCTATGCTGTAAATCCTGAAGGTAAATGCCTATCCCAAAACCAAGCAAAACAACTAGTAAAATTATCTTTAAGCTTTTAACGGTCAATTTCATAAAAATGCTTCGTTAGGCGGGGTAAAACTAACAGAGACTTGCTAAAATCAGGTTTCTTTTACCGAAAATTCTTAACTCAAATCATGGGCAATATACAACATATGGGATTTGTATTACAAAAATTGTCGATTAGAGGATAGGTTACAACGTTTATCAAGCCTTTTAGAGTAAATAACCCATTTTTCACTGGAATACGAGGAGTAGGGAATATGTTTACAAGAAGAACAGCGAAAAGGTAAACCTATAAATTAGCTTGCAGGGTGTAGCATTGTAAAGTTTCAACACTTTTATGTTAATTGTGGATAATAATTTGAGAAAATTGAACCTCATTAACTATTTAACGATAATACTAATTGATTTATAATCTTTATTTCTATTAAGTCTTCTAAACCCGGTGAATGCACCCTCCTCCATATGAACAGGTATTTCGAAATCCTCCATAGAGAATCTTAAATTTTCAGCACTGTTAAAATCCTTAACATTTAGACCAATAGTATCAAACTTTTCTTGTATTTCCAATGGAATTTCGAAATTCGTAAAAGGCACATTAAATTCAGGGTTATTTCGCATAAAATAATTCCAATCAAAAACAAATGTTCCAGCAGTAGTTGGCAACCTGAAATTAGCAATCATCTGAAATACATCATAATCACCACTGGTTAATACTTTATCACCAGAAAGGCTTGCACTCCAGTCTGGAACTGAGACAGGCCCTAACCCTCTAGTAGTAGATAAAAACTTAGTTTTTTCATCTAAATCCGCACCGAAACTTTGCGTGTAAATTTCATACACATCAAATTGTGGGACTTGGAAAACATTTAACTCAAAGCCTTCAAAACTATTCGTGTAAACTTCGTTAAACTTATCATTTTCATAAGCAACTTGACTTTTATAACCCCTAAGACCAAAAGTAAAGTTATCAATATTAGAAAGAGAACTTACCCCTACTGTACTCGCAACTGAATTAAAATCATTAAAAGAAACCGTGGTGTCTGAGTATTCATTTAAAAAATAATACCTATAATCATCTAAATCATTTTTATTTTCAGAATAATACATCAATAATGGACCCACCGTACTAGAGGATAAAGAAACTGAAGATGAGTAAGTATCAGATTCAAAGTAAAAAGGCCCATTTAAATATTCCCTGCCAAAAAGTTCTATGTTTATTATTTCTTGTACATTGGTAAGACTCAAATCGAATTCTACATCCTTTTCGATATTGGGAATAGACCTTACTTCCAACTGTCCCGAAGACAATGAAACTGAACCAGGACTTAAATCTGAATACGAAACGGCATATCCATTTAATACAGATTCGTTCTTTGGCATTCCAAATAGCGTTACAGTAAAATTTTGTTTCTCAAAACCATCCGGGGCATAAAACCGATTTTCCACAACAGATTCTATTTTTCTAGACTCTATAAGATTTCCATCAATCATATTAATTAATAAATAGTATTCGAGAGTTTCTGACTGAAGGAATGACAATATTTGAATATCCGGGTATACAAACAATAATTTTTGCAGTTGAATACTTTCGGTTAGCTCTCCTTTATTATTGGCCTCATCCAATGACTCAATATTAAGTACATGTTCTCCATTTAAAAAATCAAATGGATCGATTTGAATAGAAAATTCTTTATCCTTTGTACTAAAAACCTGAATATCATCAATTCTTACGGTAGTTGTCACGTTCTCAGAATTATCAGTTATAACGAAAGTAATTTGAGTTACCTCTTCCATAACACCTTCCAAATCATTTGTAACTCTTATAGAAGGTTTTGTAATATCATTTTCCTCTTCTGGAATTACCGGGACAGAACTTTCCTCTGATTTGTTGCAACTAGTTAAAAACAGAAAAGAAATTAGTAAAAACATAAAGGTTTTCAACATAGTAAGTAGTGTTTTAGAAAAAAAACTTATAACCTTAAATTATGATTATAACCAAGCTTTTAAGTATATATTGCCAATATGAACCAATAGCTTTTCAAATTTAACTTTAATCTGTAATTAAAGTTTAATCTTTGAAAAAACACTGAAGCAAAAATAATTTTATCTTCAATTGGTTTAAGAAAACAATTCCTTAAAATGCATTTTGTTTCGATTAGTAGGGAGTATAAAAATGCCAATACACTTTTATCGAGATTGTAAAAACCTGTTGACTCATAAGCACTTCCCTCGACTACGCTCTGGAGAGGCTACTCGTCCCCATAAATCCAAAATTAAAAATCCCAACATCTAGGATGCTGGGATTTCATATTATTATCAGTTGGCCCACTAGGACTCGAACCTAGAATGACGGTACCAAAAACCGGAGTGTTACCATTACACCATGGGCCAATACCTTTAAGAGCGTGCAAATTTAAAACAAAGTTTGGTTTGAACAAACATTTTTTAAGCCAAATAAGCAAAAACACCTATTTCCCTGCCTGTTAAAGGTTTATAAAAATAATGGGTGGGTATCTATATAAATTAGTATTTTCGCCGGATAGCTTTAACCAAGGTTCCATGTTTTCAAAGAACTTCAAAAAATGGGACACCCTTCTTGGGTGGTCCGTCTTTTTTATTGCCTTCATAACTTACTTTATTACCGTTGAGCCAACCAATAGTTTTTGGGATGCCGGGGAGTATATAGCCACATCGGCTAAATTACAGGTAGGGCATCCTCCTGGGGCTCCGTTGTTACAGATGATCGGTGCTTTTTTTTCCATGTTCGCCATGGAACCCAGCCAAGTTGCCATGATGGTCAATTTAGTTTCCGGTGTGTCTAGTGCCTTTACAATCCTGTTCATGTTTTGGACCATTACCAATATTGCGCAAAAATTATTGGACGATATTGAACCCATGACCAATAGCAAGGCAATTGCCATATTGGGAAGTGGTCTTATTGGATCCTTGGCCTTTACTTTTTCAGATAGCTTTTGGTTCAATGCGGTGGAGACCGAAGTGTATGCATCCGCTAGTTTAATCATGGCACTTTTGCTATGGTTGGGACTTAAATGGACAGACAATCTGGACGACCCTAGGGGCGACCGTTGGCTCGTGCTAATTTCCTTTGTTGTTGGCCTTACCTTTGGAGTGCAGTTCATGGGCTTCTTGGCGATTCCGTCCATTGGACTACTTTACTATTTTAAGACCTATAAAAAGACCACTGTTAAAAATTTCCTTTTGGCCAATATCATCGTTATTGCCATTTTGATGTTGGTCTATAAATTCTCCCTTACCTATGTACTGATGTTTTTCGGGTGGGGCGAGGTATTCTTCATCAATACCATCGGCCTCCCATTCAATTCGGGTTCCATAATTATCGGACTTTTGTTTATTGGGGCCTTTTATTTCGGCCTTAATTACACAAGAAAGAACAATTACAAGGTTGCAAATACCATAGTGCTTTGCTTGATGTTTCTTTTTCTAGGGTTCTCATCTTGGTTAATGCTTCCCATACGTGCCAATGCACAGGTGGTCATCAATGAAAACAATCCGGAGGATGCCCGGGCACTTTTGGCCTACTACAACAGGGAGCAATATCCCGGGGTAGACAGCCCTGTTTACGGTTCGTATTATTCAGATATGTTCGCTCCCGCAGGTGAGGATAGGGACGGCACCCCCAAGTATGAAAAGGATTATACCTTGGGGAAATATATTATCGTAAACAAATACAAAAATTCTGAACAGGGTCCCAATCCAGACCATCAGGGCTTATTACCCAGAATGTGGAGCTCACAGCATGCTTCCAACTACATGCAGTATTTTGGCCCGTTGGATTTTAAGATGACGGAATACAATGCAGATTTGGCCGAAGCCATCAATCAAGTGAAGACAGGCTTTGAAAATGGTGAAATAGATGCGGACCAATACATTAGCTTTATAAAAAGATTCAGCGATTATATTGAAGTACAGCCACCTACGGTTTGGGACAACATTAAATACATGTTCGAATTCCAGTTCAGCTACATGTATATGCGCTATTTCATGTGGAACTTTGTTGGAAAACAGAACGATGTTCAAGGCCGATACAATGACAACGGAAACTGGCTCAGTGGTATCAACTTTATCGACAGTGCAAGATTGGGTAGCCAAGACAATCTGCCAAGTGACATCCTGAACAATCCGGGTAGGAATACCTACTTCTTTTTACCGCTCCTGCTGGGAATCATTGGGTTGGTTTTTCAAGTGTCCAAAGACCCTAAACAGTTCTGGGTGCTCATGGTCTTTTTCCTTTTTACCGGTATTGCCATACAGTTTTACACCAATCCCTATATTTTTCAGCCAAGGGAACGTGACTATTCCTTGGTAGGGTCCTTTTATGTATTCGCTATTTGGATAGGCCTTGGCGTATATGGACTCTACGACGGATTCAAGGATTGGATCACACCAAAGATTTTGGCGCCTGTGGTCGTGGTGGCGTGTCTTTTTGCGGTTCCCACCGTGATGGCCGTTCAGAACTGGGACGACCATGACCGCTCCAACAGGTTTACGGCAAATTCATCCGCAAAATCATATTTGGACTCCTGCCAGGAAGATGCCGGGGCCATTTTGTTCACCATCGGGGATAATGACACCTTCCCGTTATGGTACGCCCAAGAAATAGAAAAATACCGTACGGATGTCCGTATCGTTTGTACAAGCTTGTTCGAAACGGATTGGTACATAGATCAAATGAAGCGAAAGGCCTACGATAGCGACCCGATTCCTTCGCAGATCGAACACGACAAATATCGATTTGGTTCCAGGGATGTTTTATATCATCAAGGTATTACGGAAAACAGGTGGCCCATCAAGGATTTCATCAATTGGATCGATAGTGACAAACCGCGCACAAAATTGGGTTATTTGTTGGAACAACAGGGTGCTGATTTAAGTAACTATTCAGAAAATACCCAGAACATGGTATACTACCCAACGAACAAAATCCGTGTTCCTGTAAACAAAAAGAATGTTTTGGAAAGTGGTTTGGTAAAACCGAAGGATTCCGCCATAATCGTGGATTATATCGATATCAACTTACCCAGTGTCATTACCAAAAAGAGCATGATGATGTTGGACATCCTTGCCAACAATGACTGGAAAAGACCCCTCTATTTCTCTGGAGGAAGTTTTGACGATGCGGAATACCTTTGGATGAAGGACTATCTGCAATTGGACGGCCTGGCCTATAAATTGGTTCCTATTAGAACCGAAAGACCCAACTCCTTTGAAATGGGCCGTATTGATACAGATTTGATGTACGACATCGTAACAAAATGGGACTGGGGCAACGCCGGCGACAAGAATATTTACCATGACACCCAAACGAGGATTCAAAGTGTAAGTTACAGAGGAAACCTCGCCCGATTGATGGAAGCCCTAATTAAAGAGAACAAGATGGACAGGGCCAAGGAAATTATCGAAATTTCCTTGACCAACATGCCCGTAGAAATTTTTGGTTATTATTCACTGGTTGAGCCTTTTGTGGATGGTTATTACAAAGTTGGGGAAACTACCAAGGCTCGAGAGTTGTTCGGGGTCTTAAAGAAAAAATATCAGGAACGTTTGGAGTACTATGCTTCCACAAGTTTGGACGAACAATACAGTAATATTGACGATATCATAGCCGATATGGAAGCCTACCGAAGAAACATCGATACCGTAATCGCCAACGATGAAAAGGATTTTGCGGAAAAAGAGACTTTGATATTCAACGAGTACATAGACAAATTCCAACATTTTTACAAGGACGAGGATAGTTTTGAAATGCCCGAAGGCGAATATCAGGACGACCCGGATATGATAATAGATACCTTGCCCATGAGCGATACAATCAGTACGGATAAAACTACGACCGATTTACTGCAGGATACCATTGGCAACCCGATCGAATAAAAATGGTGAAGGAAAATTAAAAACTGCCGCTAAACGTACTCGTTTAGGATGCCTATGAGGGTTTTTGCGTCTTGCTCGCCACTTTGGCGCCAGACCATTTCGCCCTTTTTATAGATCATTAAGGTGGGAAGACCTTTAACACGCAATGCCTGGGAAAGTTCCTTGTTTTTGTCCACATCGATTTTTATGACCTTACCTTTGTCTCCCAAGGCAGCGGCCACATCGCGCAATACGGGATGCATGGCAGTGGATTGTTCGTTCCATTCTGCATAGAAATCCAACAGCACGGGAACGTTCAAGTCTATAAGTTCACCAAATTTAGACATAGAATCGGCTTTGCGTTATAAGCCAAATGTAGTAAAAAATGTTAAAATACAACGTCGGCCCCATGTATTGTGTAGAACGGGCCAAGTTAAAATCATGTTAAGGTCTTTTTTTTAAGGGTGAGTACCGTAATTTCCGGCCAAATGCCCACCCTTCCAGGATAGCCCAAAAACCCGAAGCCCCTATTGACGTTAATAAACTGCCCCAACTCCTTATAGATGCCCGCCCAATGCGGATAGCGCCATTTGACGGGGCTCCATTTCACCCAGCCGGGTATCTCTATCCCAAATTGCATTCCGTGAGTATGCCCGCTTAAGGTCAAGTGATAGTGCTTTTCGTCATGCAATACTTCTTCGGACCAATGGGAAGGGTCATGGCTCATTAAAATGGTAAAATCGTTAGGATGTATTTGTGCTGAAGCCTTTTTAAGGTCGCCGGCTTTTTTGAAACCACCTTTTCCCCAATTTTCCACTCCAACCAGGGCAATACGGTCCTGCCCTTTTTGCAGGTATCTGTGTTCGTTGAGCAAAAGGTCAAACCCCATATTCCGTTGCAAGTCCTTCAAATCCTGTAAATTCTTCTGTTTAGAGGCCTCCGTTTCCCATGCGATGTAATCCCCGTAATCATGGTTGCCCAACACGGAAAACTTACCATCCTTGGCCTCCAAGGTGCTGAACAAATCGGCCCAAGGGAGCATTTCCTCGGTCTTGTTGTTTACCATATCTCCCGTAAAAAGTAGTAAATCGCTTTTTTGTTGATTGATAAGTTTCACTCCGTATTCGATTTTATTCCGGTCGTCAAAACTACCACTATGAATGTCCGATATTTGGGTGATCTGGTAACCGTCAAAACTATCCGGCAGATCTTCGAATTCCAAGGTATACTTCAGCACCTTGAAATTATACTTGCCCTTGTACATGCCGTACAAAAGGGCGCCAAAAGGCAAAGCGGCTATCCCCAAGGCAATCATACCCAAAAAGCGTCTCCTTTCGGGGAGGGTGAACGCCTTGGATGCCCCAAAGAGTTTTTGGTATACGCCAGAAAGGATTCTGAAAATATCTTCGGAAAACAAAAAGAGTATGATGACCAACTTAAAGGACAACATCGTCAGTAAAAAGCCAAAGGCATAACTTTTAGGCCTGCTCAACACACGACCCGCCTCCTCCCCTGCAGTAAACTGATAAATAAAATTGACCAGGATGGCCAATGACACCAAAATATAAACCAGATAGACCCAAGGTTGCCTGAACAAGGCCCGTAAGGCCTGAACAATATAAAAACTCAGTCCTAGGTAAATCAGTACAAAAACTATCCAGCGGAGCATTCCTTTCTTTTTTACAAATATATTTTATGCACGACGGGAAAGTGGTGCATTTGGATTTTATTTAACCTTATCGACCACGGCTTTTATCGTTTCAAAGTTTGAAAACCCCAGCTTATCATCGTTCAAAAAGGATGCCGAGTTCATGGAGATGTGAGGCGGTGAGGTCAATGTTTGTCGGAACTTGGTACCCGACAAATGCACCGCCTCAAAGCCCGCTTCCAGAAAGGACCGGACATTTTCCTCGTTGATACCGGAACCTGGCATGATCGCCACATTCGGAAATAATCGTTTCAAATCCCTCAAAAGTGCCAATCCTTCCAAGGCGGACTTTCCCTGACCTGAAGTAAGCACATAATCCACCTTCAAATCCGCCAGCGTTTCCATCGTTTTTTCCGGATCTTTCACCCAATCGAAGGCCCTGTGAAAGGTAAACTTCATCCCTTGTGCGGCCTCCATCAACATGGCCGTCCGTGCTACGTCCAAGGTATAATCAGCATGCAATACGCCGGATACGACACCTTCAACACCCAACTTTCTGCACACGGCAATATCCTCGAGAATTACCTTGAATTCAGCATTGGAATAGGTAAAATCGCCACTTCGGGGTCGGATCAATACATGAACGGGTAGGGAACACTTTTCCTTGATGCATTTTAACAACCCATAGGAAGGTGTGATACCGCCCACGGCCAATTCGGAACACAGTTCTATTCTATCGGCTCCCGCCCTCTCTGCATTAAGGGCAGATTCAACTGAATTTGCACAGACTTCTACGAGCATCTTCTTATATTTAATTTCTTAAAAGTAAAGAACCAAAGCAATGCAACGAAGAAAGTTTTTAAAAAATTCCGGGGCCCTTACTGCAGGCATGTTGGCAACTCCCATAATAGCGGCACCTAACGACTATGCAAATAACCAAAAATCAATCGATACCCAATCAACCGCAACTATTCCTATCGCCATCTGCACCTGGGATTTTGGTAATGCCACGTCAAAGGCCTGGGAAGTATTGAATGCGGGAGGAAGTTCCCTGGATGCCGTTCACCAGGGCGTGATGGTTGAAGAGAACAATCTGGACAACCAAACGGTGGGCAATGGTGGCAGGCCGGACCGGGATGGAAACGTAACCCTGGATGCCTGCATCATGGACAAGGATGCCAATTGCGGGGCCGTTTTGGCCATTCAAAATATTGCCAATCCCATTTCAGTAGCGCGAAAGGTCATGGAAGAGACGCCCCATGTCATGCTGGTTGGGAAAGGAGCGGAACAGTTCGCCTACGAGCAAGGTTTTGAAAAACAAAATTTGTTGACGGAGCAATCAAAAAAGGAATGGGAGGAGTGGAAAAAAACATCGCAGTATAAACCTATCATCAATATTGAGAACCACGATACCATTGGAATGTTGGCCATAGACGAAAAGGGAGATATCGCAGGTGCCTGTACCACGAGCGGCATGGCCTATAAAATGGCCGGGCGCGTGGGCGATTCCCCCATAATAGGTGCCGGACTCTTTGTGGATAATGAGGTGGGTGGGGCCACGGCCACGGGGGTCGGCGAAGAAGTGGTACGAACCGTGGGCAGTTTTTTGATCGTGGAACTGATGCGCCAGGGAAAATCGCCCCAAGAAGCCTGCGAAGAAGGCGTAAAACGTATCATTGACAAGAACAAGGACAAGCAGGATTTCCAAATTGGGTTTATCGCCATCAATAAAAAAGGGGAAACGGGCGCCTATTGCATACATCCAGGATTTACCTATAGAACCTACACCAAAGATGGGCATTTGAATAATCCCTCGGGTAGTTATTTAAAATCCTAGGATCAATTGCCCATACCTTTAGCGCATTAAAACAAACTTCGTAATTTTAACCCCACACCTATAATTTTCAAAAATGTCGGAACAAAAAAGACTGTTTTTACTGGACGCCTACGCCTTAATTTTTCGTGGCTATTATGCACTGATAAAAAACCCAAGAATCAATTCCAAGGGGATGGACACCAGTGCCATTATGGGTTTTATGAATTCCCTGTTCGATGTGATAAAGCGCGAAAAACCGGACCATTTGGCCGTCTGTTTTGACAAAGGTGGCAGTACTGAGAGAACGGAACTTTTCCCGGAATACAAAGCTAATAGGGATGAAACACCCGATGCCATCCGGATTGCGATACCCTATATCCAGGATATCCTAAAAGCTATGCATATACCTTCGGTTATTTTGGAAGGTTGGGAAGCGGACGATATCATAGGCACCTTATCAAAACAGGCCGAAAAAGAAGGCTATAAAGTGTTTATGGTAACTCCAGATAAGGATTTTGGGCAGCTGGTATCCGAAAATATTTTTATGTACCGACCCGCACGTATGGGCAACGGAATCGAGATATGGGGAATTCCAGAGGTCCAAAAACGCTTTGGGGTAGAACGCCCGGAACAGGTAATCGATTACCTGGGCATGATGGGCGATGCCAGTGACAATATCCCCGGCCTGCCCGGTGTAGGAGACAAAACGGCCAAAAAATTCATTGAGCAGTTCGGGTCCTTGGAAGGGCTTTTGGAAAATGCGGACCAGTTGACAGGCAAAATGAAGGAAAAAGTCATTGAAAATGCCGAGTTGGGCCGACTCTCCAAAAAACTGGCTACCATTTGCACGGATTGCGACGTTACTTTTAATGCCGAGGACTATGAACTTTCCGTTCCGGATAGCGAGGCCGTCCAAAAAATATTCGAGGAGCTGGAGTTCAGGAGGCTTAAGGAGCAATTCATCAAAATATTCTCAGGGGAAGAGGACACTACGGAAACCCAAGTGACCAGCACGGAAACGGCTCAAAAAATAGCCGCTTCCGCAGGCAGTGGCCAATTTTCCCTTTTTGGTGGGGATGGGGCTTCCCCAGCAACCATCAAGGATACTTCCAGTAGAAATACCATTGCCGATGTTCCCCATGTGTATCAAAGTGTGGCCTCGGGAATGGCCATGAAGTTGTTCCTACAGAATTTAATGAAACAGACCTCCGTCTGCTTTGATACGGAAACCACTTCCATCAATCCTTTGGAGGCGGAATTGGTAGGTATCGCCTTTTCCTGGGAGGCGACAAAGGGTTTTTATCTTCCGTTTCCAGAGGAACGGGACAAGGCCCAAGAACTCATCGAGGAGTTACGCCCGTTTTTTGAATCGGAGAATATTGAAAAAATCGGCCAGAACCTAAAATATGACATTAAGGTCTTGGACAAGTATAATATCAAAGTTCACGGTAGACTTTTTGATACGATGTTGGCCCATTACCTCATCAATCCGGATATGCGCCATAATATGGACGTACTCTCCGAAACCTATCTGAACTATACCCCCATTTCCATAACGGAGCTCATCGGCAAAAAGGGAAAAAACCAGCTTTCCATGCGGGAAGTACCTTTGGAAAAACAAACGGAATATGCCGTGGAGGATGCGGATATCACCTTTCAACTCGCCCAACATTTTAGACCGGAATTGGCGGAAGCCAAAACGGACGGACTTTTTGGGGATATAGAAATACCCTTGTTAAGGGTCTTGGCCGATATGGAACTGGAAGGCATCAATTTGGACATCGATTTTTTAAAGTCCCTTTCCAAAGATCTTGAGAACGATATCGCCAATCTGGAACAGCAAATTTATGAGGCCGCCGGGGAAGAATTCAATATCGGTTCGCCCAAACAGCTGGGCGAAATCCTTTTTGATAAAATGAAGTTGGTGGACAAACCTAAGAAAACCAAGACGGGGCAATATTCCACGGCAGAAGACGTACTTTCCTATCTGGCCAAGGACCACGAAATCATTAGGAATGTACTTGATTACAGGGGGCTTACCAAACTCAAAAGCACCTATGTGGATGCCTTGCCGGAACAGGTAGAACCTTCTACGGGCAGGGTACATACGGATTATATGCAAACCGTTGCGGCTACCGGACGTTTGAGCAGCAACAACCCCAACCTACAGAATATTCCCATTAGAACGGAAAGAGGTAGACAGGTACGAAAAGCCTTTGTCCCAAGAAATGGGGATTATACCTTACTGGCAGCGGATTATTCCCAAATAGAACTGCGCATCATTGCCGCCCTAAGCCAAGAGGACACCATGATCGAGGCCTTCAAAAACGGGGAGGACATCCATGCATCCACGGCCTCCAAGGTTTTTAACGTACCCTTGGAAGAAGTAACGCGGGAGCAACGAAGCAATGCCAAGACCGTAAACTTTGGAATTATTTATGGGGTTTCGGCCTTTGGGCTAAGCAATCAGACGGACCTATCGCGTTCAGAATCCAAAGATTTGATAGACACCTATTATAAAACCTATCCGAAGCTTAGAAACTATATCAGCGAACAGGTGGATTTTGCCCGTGAGCACGGATACGTACAGACCGTTCTGGGCCGTAGGCGCTATCTAAAGGACATCAACGGAAGCAATGCGGTTGTTAGAGGTGCCGCCGAACGAAACGCCGTGAATGCCCCCATACAAGGAAGCGCGGCCGATATCATTAAAATAGCCATGATCAATATCCACAAGAAATTGATCGAGGGCGGATACAAATCCAAAATGCTGCTTCAGGTACACGATGAATTGGTTTTTGACATTTACAAGCCCGAACTGGAAACCCTAAAACAGGTAATTAAATCCGAAATGGAGAATGCGTATGAATTGGCCGTTCCCCTGGATGTTGAACTGGGTATGGGAGAAAACTGGCTGGTAGCCCATTAAAATCGGTAGATATAGAAACAAAAAGGCACCCTTCTAGGGTGCCTTTACTTTTATTTTTTGCGCAAGTCTTAATTCAAACTATTGGCCCACTTATGGGACATAGTTTTAGACCTTTTAAAAAGGTTCAAAAGGGGTTTAAAATAACTGGCCAAGGAATATGGTTCAAAATCGAATCGTAGGATAACTTTTTTGGAATCATTTCCGGTGATGGCCAATCCATTTTGTATTTTGAAATCCATATACGGAAAACCATAAACCGCCTCCATATCCTTTTCTTTATTAATAAAATAATTTCCTTTTCCATTTAGGTAGAAACGGAATGTACTATAATTCCGAACAGGAAGATCCAAAGCCTCCTTGGTCTTTAAATACAAACCTGTATGCATCCCCTTTAGGTTCAAAGCCTTGTTGCCCTTGAAATTGGGCATTTCATGTTCTTTGCCCGCATTGTCCAAAACGGAGATATGGGAAACGTTCAATAACATTTCGGACACGCCCCTATCAATGGCTATGTCATTTATTAAGGTCAATTCTTCAATCCTATTTCCTTTGTTGTCCCATTGATCCATCATATCCAAAGAGAATGGTATCGATTGCCAAATTGTTGGGTATACTCTTCTATATTTCATAACGCTGTATATTAAAATTATACGGTACAAAATTCAGAATCGTTTTTGGGGGCAAAAACAAGAATCTTCACCTATTTCTATGCTATATTAACCTGATTGGCCAATTTTAACAAGATATTAGGTCAAAATAACATTTTATTGGCACCGCCAAAGGGTTGAATACCCCGAGGCAGTCTACTCATGATTAAGGCGTATCCCAAAAGCCATCAAATCAAAAAGTTAATTACTCTTAAAAAGATACTATTTTGAATTTATAAGGCGTTCTAGGTATTGTTTCTAAAGGTTGGCAGTGCTATGAAAAGAATGATTTTTGTTTCGCTTTGTTTGTTTAGCACCTTGCTATTTTCACAACAGAAAAAGGCTGTGGACGATGCATCTGCCGAAAAGGAAATAATAATCTTCCCAAATCCCGCTACTACGGTCGTAAATATTCTCGGCCTCAAGAACGCACCACAGGCTTCCATTGTTCTATCGGACACGTATGGAAATACATTAAATAGTTATCAGTGGGAAATAAAGAACAATGCCTTGAACATTCCAGTTGCAAACCTCGACCCCGGAATTTACCTGCTTTCCATCCGTTCATCGGAACAAAAGGTTCAGAAGAAGTTCGTAAAGCAATAATTAGTCGAAAACAAAATTATAGGTCAGTGCCAGTAAGGGGCTATTCAGAACGGAAAGTTCGTAAGACCCCAATGGACTATCCAGGAAAACCGCACCATCCTCGGCGCCCTGTCTTTGTGTGTAGTACACATTAAATGGATTTCTCCTACCATACACGTTGTAAATGGTAAAAATCCAATCCCCTTTCCATTTTCGGTTGGGGTTTTTACCGTAAGATACCTTCCATGAAAAATCCAGCCTGTGGTACGGGCGTAATCGGGCATTATTTCTTTCCAAAAATATAGGGACGTCCAAATCCTCGATTTTAAAAACGCTGTTGGCTACCGTATAGGGCCTACCTGTTTGTGCGGTAAAATTGAAACTCCATGTATTGTAGGGATCGCCCTCAAAATTAACCGTTCCGTTGAATACATGAGGTCGGTCAAAATCAGATGCAAACCATTCGTTATTGTTGATTCTATCCGCCAAACGTTCATTTTGGGACCGTAATAAACTTCTGGACCATGTATAGTTGAACCATCCATTGAATTTACCCTTGGGTTTCCTAAAACTCAATTCTACCCCGTACGCCTTTCCTTCTGCCTGAACGATATCCCGCTCCAAATATTCCTGCAAAAAGAAGTCGGCACCCGGTTTATAGGTAAGATTGTTATCCGAGGTCCTATAATAGCCCTCCAAACCGAGTTCAATGGTATTGTCCGCTACACCTGTATAAATACCAAAACCATACGCGTCGCTACTTTGGGGAACGATATTGGGGTCCGAAGTCTTCCAACGTGAGGTAGGCAAAGGGGTCGTTGAATTATACACATTTTGTAGGTATTGGTTCAATCTAGCAAAACTCGCCTTGATGGAGGTTACTTCCCCAAGTTTATAGTTTAGTCCCACCCGAGGCTCCAAATCGTTATACGTTTTTACACCGGCACCTTTCTCAAAAAAGGTGGTTCCCAAAAGTTCTCCCGTAATATCATCAAAAGAACCCTGGGTATAAGGACCCACAAACACAAAATGATTAAAACGCAGGCCTGCGGAAAATTTAAGCCGCTCACCCAACAACCAATTCAGATTTCCATAGCCCGAAAAAACATAACTATTCTCCTGCGCCAAATCAACGGGCAAAATACTATTGCCATTGCCAGGGTCTAGATTGCCAGGTTGAATGGTGTACTTATTGATTTGGACCCCAGCGTAGTAATCAATCTTTTCATTTATGGTATTTGTCAATTCCGAAATAAAGCTTAAATAATTAATGCCAGAGTCAAACTCTATTTCATTATCGCTCTGTTGTTCTGGAAAAATGGTTTTGGGATTATAATCGCTCATCACCAACAAGGTCCTAAGAATACGGTCATTGCTAAAACTATGTGTCCAATTAAGGGTGCCGTTCAATGTCCTAAAATCAAATTGGTTATTTTCCGCATTGATATTTTGGATCTTGGTTATCAGATCCAACTGATAGAAATCCTTTGTGAAAAAGCCCGTAAAGGATATCTGGTCCTTTTCCGTGGGCAAATACAATAGTTTTAGGGTAGCATCCTGAAAATTGGCCTTGGTATTCTTTAAACGTTCAGAAAATAGTGGCAACAGGAAATCCGTAAAACCCGCCCTGCCCCCAAGGCTCATCATCAATTTATCCTTTATCAATGGAGTTTCAATGGCCAACCGACTTGAAATGATACCAACTCCGCCGCTCAATTTAAATTTATTCGTATACGGATTTTTGACCTTTACATCCAATACGGAAGTTGTTCTTCCTCCATATCGGGAAGGAATATTTGCCCGATACAAATCTACGGATGAAACCGATTCTGGAGTAAATACCGAAAACAAACCGAATAAATGGGTGGGATTAAAAACAGGCGCATAATCATAAAGTAAAAGGTTTTGGTCCAAGGAACCGCCCCGTACCGATAGTCCGTTACTAAGTTCACCAGCGTTGTTTACGCCCGCTAACAATGTCATACCCCGCAGCACATCGAACTCTCCGATCGCGGCCGGTATTTTTTTAAGCTCTTGGGCATTCAGTTCCAAAGCACCCATTTGTGGGGTTTCCAAATTATCCAAAATACGTTTGGCACGGACCACAACCTCGGAGAGCTCTTCTTCCTGTGGCCATAATTTAACCGTAATCACCTTACTTTGATTTAGGCCGATATTTAAAACTTCTTTGGTATACCCTATATAATTTACGGTAGCCGTATAATCCCCACGCGGCAAATCGATTGAAAACCTACCGGCCTCATTGGTAATACCCCCACAGCTACAAGGAGTTATGGAAATCTGTGCGTTTTCCATGGGAAGATTCGTCTCTTCGTTTAGCACTATAAGGGAAAAGGTGAAATCCTGGGCACGGCATACGAAAGCCGAAAAAAGTACTAATACAATTAAAACGGATTGGGTTTTTAGTGTCATTTTCTATGTTTTACTGCCAACCCTCCGGTTCATTAGCGGTTCTATATCTCGATTCTTCACATGGGGCCAAATTGGTGGCAGGAGGGGGATAGGGTGAACCTATGGTAGGTTCCAAGGACACTGCTGGTGGCTGTCTGGTCGCAATAGCAGCTTCGTTGATAAGTTCCCTTTCCACATACACATTGACTACAGAAGAAGCGGCCGCGGTAAACCTGCCCAATACAATTTCCTGAGAATCATTAGCATTGTAAAGATTACCAATTAAGGCCGCTGGCGGCGGGGCATTAAACCCGGAGGCATTGTCCACAATATCCTTCAAAACCTTGTAATATTTATGGGCAGCGGGGGTCAAGGAGAATTGTTGTACCTCTACTACCATGTTTTCCTTAGTGTATAGTGGTAAGGAGCCCACTTCCAAATTGGCCACCGTTTTGCCGTTGGAAAATGTATCATCAAAGATATTTACAGATTCCGGATATCTAATGGTCCAACATTCCGTTTCGCAGATATAGTCGAAGTATCTGTACAATCTACCACTCAAATCATACGGGATACAACCTCCATCTCTATAAATACCCTCGTTACAACGTATGCAATAGTCCAAATTTTCAAAGGAGCGATAACTCCAATAGTAATTGTTCTCAGAATTTGGAGGATCATCAAAACTGACTGAAATCTTGTGCCCAGGTATGAATCGGTTTGCCGAGGGCCTAAACTCCAACTCTGGATCGTAATCGATTGAAACATCGGTTATGGGTACAGGGGTTAAAACAATCTCAGGCTCCGACTCGTACACAGTGCCATTGGGCATGACCACAATAAGCTTCCAACGTTCACCAGGTGCCACCTTAAAATCCTGAGGCGAAAGGTAGGCGTCCTCGGATTCAATAAAACTGACCGTTTGTCCCGTATCCAGGTTTTCAACATTTACGGAAGCCCCGGTTATGAATTCCAAACCCCTAACCCCAAATTCCGTCACAGATTCATTTATGCCAACATAGGAAGCACCGGCATTGGAACTGGCAAAACCCTCAATAAAAATAAGGCCATCCTCATAATCAAATTCCGGCGGAACGGGATCGACACACCCAACAGGCAAAAAAGAAAAAACCAGGATTCCGGCAAGGGGCCTCACAAGAAAATCAAAAAAAATACGGTTGACAAATTTGCTTTTGAATGTGAGCGACCGAATGGGTATCATAATAAAAATGTAAAATCAAACTTTTTTTGCACTACTGCAAAGAAGGGAAAGATACCATTTTAAATGATATGACCATTTTTAAAATGGTCGTATCATCTTTTGGTACTGAACAAAAAAACCTCCCAATTTCTTGGAAGGTTTTAGCATCGAGATTTGTTATTTATCGTCGTTGAAAGACCAATTGTCCTTCCTCATCAAATTCCGGGATTTGGAGATCCTCGGCATCTACCAGCATGGTATCCCCGTTAATGGTTACATTGACTTCCACTACCTCTCCATTTACGTTCACAAAACTTACCATATTATTTTCGTAGGTATAGGTACTTGTCTCGGTTTCAAAGGTTGTGGGGCATGGAATATCGAAACCAGAGGTTGTATCAATCTCCAAATAATCGGTTGAATTTGTTGCCGATGCCGTCAAATCGGCATTAAACTGTAACGTTATAATAGTACAGTTTTGATCCGTTAGGTATGCAAGGGCTTCCCTGGCAAAAATGGCATTGTCACTTGCCGTATTTTCATCGACACGAAGCTCGGTCGCCTCCCAGGCACCCACAATATTTGCAGTTGGATCAATATCTGAGCCGTTCCCTTTGTCGGAACTACAGGAAATGGCCAAAAAGGCTGTTGTAAGAATCGTCAAATACGTCTTTTTCATTTGTTTATTTTTATTGTTTGTCATAGATCATGCTTTGGCTACGTTCAGCACAGTGTTGTAATTATTCACATCATTTCATTTGTTTAGCATGGGTGTTCAAGGATCTTCGATTTCGCCATCGTGAAGCTTATCGGGACATCTCAGTGGGTATTAAGACTTGTAGTAGCTTACTACATATCTTTTATTTTTTGTTTTTTATGTACGTTGGTTTTGCTATTAAATGGAACGTTTTCTACCTGAAGCAATTAAATCGAATATATCCATCTCATTTTTTCCAATTAACACCTTGCTTGAACTAAAATTTCACCTAATTGATTATTAATTCTTTAAGTACATATAATAACATCATGTCAAGAGTACGTAATCCAAAGTTTAGAACGTCCAAGTTGATAGAATATTTTCCTGGAAACAATTAAAGTCTTCCATTCAAAAATATTTCAGTTCCGGCGAAAGTATCAGGGTTACCCTCACAAAGCTTTAACGCTTTAATTTTCAAATTTAAATTATCATAATTTGCCAAATATCATTTTCTTCCAAGTACTGGGAACAACTATTTTTATCCTTTCCTATCGAATCCAAAATTAGTCGTGGAAAAATCTGAAAATATTTAGAAACAAGTATTTGCAATTCATTTTAATAATTGTACATTTGCAGCCCATTTCACGGGATTGAATAGAATAATAGTTAAAAACAGTAGCAGTGGATACACTAAGTTATAAAACCATATCCGCCAACAAATCAACCGTAAACAAAGAATGGTTGTTGGTAGATGCCGAAGGAGAAACGTTAGGTCGTTTGTCTTCAAAAGTGGCTAATTTATTGAGAGGAAAGCATAAACCAAGTTTTACTCCACATGTTGATTGCGGTGACAATGTTGTAGTCATCAATGCTGAGAAAATTACCCTAAGCGGCAATAAATGGGCAGACAAAACGTATCAAAGGTATACGGGTTATCCAGGAGGACAGCGTTTCACAAATGCGAAGGTTTTGTTGGACAAAAACCCAACTGCCATTATCGAGAAAGCTGTTAAGGGCATGCTTCCAAAGAACAAATTGGGCGCGGACCTTTTCAGAAACCTTAAGGTGTATGCTGGTGCCCAACATGGTCAGGAAGCACAAAAACCAACTGCGGTTAATTTAAAAGATATTAAGTAATGGAAGTGATTCACAAAATAGGTAGAAGAAAAACTGCTGTTGCCAGAGTTTACCTTTCCCAAGGAAATGGAACTATTACCATAAACAACAAGGATTTAAACGTTTATTTTCCAACCGCTACTTTACAGTATAAGGTAAAACAACCTTTTACACTTACGGATACTACGGATAACTTTGATGTACGCGTAAACGTATTTGGTGGAGGAATTACCGGTCAAGCCGAAGCGATTCGATTGGCAATCTCCAGAGCCATGTGCGATGTGGATAGTGAAAACCGTGCAATCTTGAAACCCGAAGGCTTGTTGACAAGGGATCCAAGAATGGTTGAAAGGAAGAAATTCGGTCAGAAGAAAGCCCGTAAGAAATTCCAATTCTCCAAGCGTTAATCCAACGATTTTTTCAAAGCATCCGTCATTTGGCGGATGCTTGTTTATATTGATCTTGCCGGTGCAATTCCGGTATTTTTATTAACAAGTTCATTGAAAGTCCGCTTTTCGGACACTTAAAAATCCTTCATTCCATTTAAAATGAAGGTAACTTAGTTTAGCATCTAAATGATGAAGGCTTCCTTCTTTAAATTAGGATACCACTTTGTCATTGCTATTTCAAAAGAACGTAAACTAAATTTAAAAATGGCGAAAGTCGAAGTAAAACAATTATTAGAAGCAGGTGTGCATTTTGGCCACCTTACCAGAAAGTGGAACCCCAACATGGCTCCTTACATCTACATGGAGCGTAACGGTATCCACGTAATCAATCTTTACAAAACTGTTGCGAAATTGGACGAAGCCAATGAGGCTTTGGCTAAAATTGCTGCATCGGGAAGGAAAATTCTTTTCGTTGCTACGAAAAAGCAGGCGAAGGACATCGTTGCAGAGAAGGCATCGAACGTAAACATGCCCTACATCACTGAAAGATGGCCAGGTGGTATGCTGACCAACTTTGTAACCATCCGTAAGGCCGTTAAAAAAATGGCTTCCATTGACAGGATGAAAAAAGACGGCACGTTCAACACCCTTTCCAAGAAAGAGCGTCTACAAGTAGACCGTTTAAGGGCTAAATTGGAAAAGAACCTTGGTTCCATTTCTGAAATGACCCGTTTACCAGGTGCGTTGTTCATCGTGGATACCATGAGGGAACACATTGCAGTGAAAGAAGCCCAAAAATTGAACATTCCAATTTTTGCCATGGTCGATACGAATTCTGACCCCAGGGATGTGGATTTCGTTATTCCATCCAATGACGATGCTTCAAAATCGATTGAAATCATTATGACCCAGGTAACCGACGCAGTTGCCGGAGGTCTAGCCGAACGCAAATCTGAAAAAGCGGAAGGTTCAGAAGAAAAGAAAGAGAAAAGCTCCAAAAAGAAAGAGAAAGAAGCTAAGGAAAAACTAGAGCCAACTCCAGACAACGTGGACACCAAACCAACCCCTGTTGTAGACAAGGTTCCTAACGTAACTGTTGACGTTGAGGCGACAAAGGAAGCGGTGAAGAAGGATAAAAAGGCCGAGGCCGACGACCTTACCAAAATTGAAGGTGTGGGGCCAAAAGCTGCCGAGGCTCTTATAAATTCCGGTTTGGATACATATGCAAAGGTTGCCAAAGCCGATGCTGATGAAATGAAAGAAATCTTGACAGAAGCAAGTTCCAGAATGGCGCATTTAGACCCAACTTCATGGCCAAAGCAGGCCCAAATGGCCGCGGACGGTCAATGGGACGAGCTTAAGGAATGGCAGGACAGTGTTAAAGGTGGTATTGAATAAAGGCACTCTTATAAATAATTGATAATTAAACCTCCCTTTAAAGGGAACAAAAAACATAGAAAATGGCAAAGATTACAGCCGCAGAAGTAAACAGATTAAGACAAACAACAGGTGCTGGTATGATGGACTGCAAAAAAGCCTTGGTTGAAGCCGAAGGTGATTTTGACAAAGCCATCGAAATTCTTCGTAAAAAGGGACAAAAAGTCGCTGCAAATAGAGCCGACAGGGATTCCTCAGAGGGTGCCGCCATCGCCAAAGTAAACGATGACAACACAAGCGGTGTAATCATATCGCTTAACTGTGAAACCGACTTTGTGGCCAAAAATGATTCCTTCGTTACTTTGGCCAACGAATTAGCTGATTTGGCTATAAGCTATGATACCAAAGAAGCTTTCTTAGCTGCGGACTTTAAAGGAATGACCGTTCAGGATAAATTGACAGAGCAAACTGGCGTCATTGGCGAAAAAATCGAAATAGGAGGTTTTGAAAGGTTAAGCGCTCCTTTTGTTGGATCATACATACATGCCGGTAACAAGATTGCCGTCCTAACAGGTCTTTCAGCGGCAGTAGAAGGTGCAGACGTTGTTGCCAAGGATGTGTCCATGCAGGCAGCGGCAATGAACCCTGTTGCATTGAACGAGGCAGGTGTTGATCAGTCCATTATCGACAAAGAAATAGAAATCGCAAAGGACCAACTTCGTCAAGAAGGTAAGCCTGAAGCTATGTTGGACAACATCGCAAAAGGAAAATTGAACAGGTTCTTCAAGGATAACACCTTGGTGAACCAGGATTTCATCAAGGACAGCAAGCAAAGTGTTGCCCAGTATGTAAAATCGGTAGATTCAAATTTAGAAGTAACCGGATTTAAGCGAGTTGCGCTAGGATAAGCATCGATTCCCTCTAATAATAAAAAATGCCGGACATTGGTCCGGCATTTTTTTATTGCATAATTTTTCAGACACTACCCTTTTAGCCAAGCGTTTCTAAGTGCTTTGATTTCATCTGAAACATCTTCAATAGGGGTAATCTTATTCAAAACTATCGTAGGGGTTCCAACGGCACCTTCTACCGTTACGACTTCTCCATCCCTTTCCAATTCCAATTTTATCATCGTATCAGGACCCCATCCAAAACTCTGTCCTATAATTGGTCTGATCGACTCTAGGTTTATGGCCGTTCCGTTAATGCTTTTGATAACATCCCCTCCTTGAACGCCCAAACCTTTGAAGAAAGAATTTAACTCGATTCCCTTTCGAACGAAAATAGCGTCATTATTGGATTGATCCACATCGATATAAGGTATTTCACCTTGCAAAAAATAACCTGATTGCTCCTCTACTTCGTTTAGGGTCAATCCCATTTTAGCAAGGTATATGGAATAATCTATGGGTGTGTTCCCTATTACGTGCTTATTGAAAAAATCCCGTACTTCGGGGTATGTTATAGATACAATCTCATCAATAAGTTTGTCGTCCTCAAAAGGGGCATCTACCCCATACTTGTTTGAAAGTTCCTTCATCAACCAAAGCACTCCCTTTTCCCCATTACTTTTTTCACGGATTAAAATGTCCAAAGCCATATTGATCAATGCTCCCTTTTCATAGACATTCGCGTAGTTACTTTCGTAGGGTGCTTCCAAGATATTCATGCTCATGGTGGTAAAGGACATGGCATCATCATAGCCTTTTGCATTATCCATTTTAGTGCGCATCCTTTCATAAAATTCCGCTTCTTCTATTAGCCCCTCATGCACCTGAAACAGGTTGGCAAAATATTCTGTAGTTCCTTCGTACATCCATAAATGTTGCGACATTTTAGGGTCATTGTAGTCGAAGTAATGAATCTCATTGGAATGCACGGAAAGTGGTGTCACAATGTGAAAGAATTCATGGGAAACCACATCTACCATGGCCTGTTCCAATCTGTCCTGAGGTATCGCCTCAGGTAACACCACGACAGTAGACGTATGGTGTTCCAAGGCACCGAAGCCCCTGGCATCCGTATCCTCCATAGTAGACAGGTACAATAAAATATTATATCTTTTTGTAGCATCAATATCTCCCAAAAATGCCTTTTGTGCGCTCATCATGCCCTCCATTCGATTCCGTAAATCACTAGCTCGGTAGGCTCCCGTTGGCGAAAATATACTTAAAGTAACTTCAATCCCACCTACCTTGAATGTCTCCTTATCCGGTTTGGTGTAGAAAATTGGGTTATCAATAATTTCAAAATACCTATTTGCCATAAATACATCCCCATTTTCGATAGCATCGTCCAATACAACTTGGTTCAAGGAAGTAGCCGCTTCCAAACCGGAAGGTTTTTCGATGATTAATCGGTAGGGTATTTCCTTATATCCATCAAAATAACCTACGAATCCATGCAAATTCAGCATATAATTGGAGTCCTTTTCTATGTTCGTTCCAGCCGGCGAGAAAACGGCATCCTCCACTTCGTTTTCGGTATCATAGGTATCGTTTACAAAATAAGATATCTTGTCCAACATCGTGGCGTTGGAAATGTTCCACGTGTTTACATCTAATTTTGATACCTGCATAGGATTCCCTGAGTAATCATACGCAACAAGACCTTCTATATATTGTCCGTAATCATCGGCACTGTAGGTACCAGGAACCGTTTTAGGAATTCTAAAAGATATTTGACCTACCGTAAAGGCACCGGGATCCACTATTACTTTCACTTGATCATTGGTAACGTTGACCAAATCAATGAAGACCTGGACAGGCCCCTTATCAATGGTCGTTAAGTTTTTACCAGCACCACAACCATAAAGAAAGGCTATTGCAATTACATAAAAGAATACTTTTTTCATTCTTTCTATCATTAAAACAAATTATTAGTCAAAAAATCAAATCCTCCTGCAAGGATATTAAAAATACCAATGATAGCCGTTTCGATTAGTAAATAATTATGTTTTAGGGGCCCCGTTATCACCATGTCCACCATAGATTTTTTTCATTATTTTTGCTCTGAAACAAATCAAACAATGCAATACAAAAGGATACTTTTAAAACTTAGCGGTGAAGCCCTAATGGGCGAAAAACAGTATGGTATAGATGCCAAAAGATTGGATGAATATGCCGAAGAGATTAAAAAAGTAGTGGATAAAGGTATCGAAGTGGCCATTGTTATTGGCGGGGGCAACATCTTTAGAGGGCTGGCCGGAGCCGCTACCGGAATGGACAGGGTACAAGGTGACCATATGGGTATGCTGGCCACAGTTATCAACGGTTTGGCATTACAAAGTGCCTTGGAAATGAAGAATGTTCAGACCCGATTACAATCTGCCATTAAAATCAACGAGGTCGCAGAACCTTTTATACGAAGAAGGGCGATGCGTCATTTGGAAAAGGGACGCGTCGTTATCTTTGGGGGCGGAACAGGAAACCCATATTTCACAACGGATTCCGCGGCTGTTTTACGGGCCATTGAAATTGAAGCCGATGTCATTTTAAAAGGAACCAGGGTGGACGGAATCTATACCTCAGACCCAGAAAAGGATAAAAATGCCACCAAATTTGATACCATCTCGTTTAAGGACGTTCTTCAAAAAGGACTAAAGGTTATGGATACCACTGCTTTTACCCTAAGTCAGGAAAACGAACTTCCCATTGTTGTGTTCGATATGAACAAAAAAGGAAACCTATTGAAAATTGTAGATGGTGAAGCGGTAGGAACTACCGTGAACATGTAATTTTGGTATAATTTGTGCTTTTGAATACAAAATTTTGATATGAACGAAGAAATACAATTTGTTTTGGACTCAGCCAAGGAAAGTATGGATGCCGCAGTGGCCCATTTGGAGAGGGCTTTTGTTAAAATCAGGGCAGGAAAGGCCAGTCCTGCGATGCTATCTTCCGTATTGGTAGAGTATTATGGATCACAAACACCATTGTCCCAGGTAGCCAACATCAATACACCGGATGGTAGGACGATTTCCGTACAACCTTGGGAAAAAGGAATGCTACCCGAAATAGAAAAGGCGATTATGAACGCCAACCTTGGCTTCAACCCTATGAACAATGGCGACCTTATCATAATCAACGTGCCCCCACTTACTGAGGAACGCAGGGTCCAATTGACCAAACAGGCAAAGGCCGAAGCAGAACACGCAAAAGTAGGCGTACGAAGTGCCAGGCAGGATGCGAATAAGGAAATCAAGGATTTGGACGTTTCCGAAGACCTTGAAAAAAACGCTACCGCAGATGTGCAGGAACTAACGGACAAATACGTTAAGAAAATCGACGATTTTCTGAGCGCAAAAGAGGCCGAGATAATGAAGGTTTAATTAAACCTGCTTTCATCGAGGGATTTTTTATGGTAAGTTAAATGCCGCTACAAAAAGAATTGATTAAGAATCCAGTTATTAATCTATTTTTAATAGTATGAAGCAAAGAGAGCGGACCAGTGGTCCGCTCTCTTTCGTATTTATATTCTTCCAATACTTTTTAGGTTCAATTAACCACAATGGTTACCTTTGCAATCGCCTAAAAACAAGTATGGTTGCTAAACTTACCAAAGGGTTTTGGCCAAAAACGGCCAGGATAATACTGAGGAATAGGATTCTTATTTTATGTTTGGTTGCTGGAATTACCATATTTCTCGCCATACAATGGGAAAACATGCGTTTTTCCAATTCCCAGGCCAATCTTCTTCCGGACGACCACCCCATAAATTTGGAATACCAGGAGTTTCTGGATCAGTTTGGCGAGGAAGGCAACGCCGTAGTGTTCGCCATCAGGGATTCCGCCTTGTTCACTCCGCAAAATTTCAATCGGTGGAACAAACTGAGCAAGCAATTGGAGGCTTTCCCCGAAGTCGATTTTGTCCTTTCTACGGATAACCTGAAAGAACTTGTCAAGGATACCGTTGAACAGAAATTCGTGATGCGCCCTTTGATCGAGGAAACCCCGGATTCCAGGGCTGAGGTCAATCGTATCACCCAGCACCTTTTCAACGAACTTCCTTTCTACGAAAACCTGATCTACAACAAAGAATCCGGCACCATAAGAACAGTTATGTATCTGGACAAGGATATTGTGAATACCAGTGTCCGAAAGGATTTTATTTTACAAGACCTGAGCCGACTGATCGAAACCTTTGAGGAAGATACCAACTTGGACGTTCGTATCTCTGGAATGCCCTACGTGCGTACGATGAATTCCCAGAATATCATAGACGAAATTGGCAAGTTTATCTTGGCCGCGCTTGGGGTGACCTCACTCATCTTCTTCTTTTTCTTTAGAAGTTTCAGGGCTACCTTCATTTCAATGTGTGTTGTTATAATTGGGGTGATGTGGGCCTTTGGGGTATTAGGCCTTTTACAATATGAGATAACCGTTCTTACGGCATTGATTCCTCCCTTGATCATCGTAATTGGCATCCCCAATTGTATTTTCCTGATAAATAAATATCAACAGGAAGTCAAAAAACATGGAAATCAGGCTTTATCATTACAACGGGTAATTTCCAAGATTGGAAATGCCACCCTTATGACCAATATTACGACGGCATCGGGTTTTGCCACCTTCATCATAACCGATAGTAAGTTACTGAAGGAATTTGGTATTGTGGCCTCCATCAATATTATCGGGATTTTCATATTGTCACTTTTGATTATACCCATCGTTTATAGTTTTCTGTCCCTTCCAAAAACCAGGCACTTAAAACACCTGAACAAAAGATGGATAGATGCCTTCGTAAATTGGATGGAAAATATCGTCCGTAACAGAAGAATCGCCGTTTATATCATTTCCATTTGCTTGTTGGTGGTGAGCATCATCGGAATTTATCAAATAAATATTTCAGGAAGCCCCATTGAGGATATGCCCAAAAAGGCCGAATTTTTTAAGGATATACGCTTTTTTGAAAATGAGTTTGATGGTATCATGCCTGTTGAAATTGTGGTGGACACGAAGAATCCCAAAGGCGTCATGAAGCCGGCCACCCTACGAAGAATGGACCAATTTGGTGAAGTGATTGCCGAAATCCCGGAACTTTCACCATCCCTATCCGTAGTGAATCTGGTGAAGTACTCCAAACAGGCATTTTACAACGGAATCCCAAAGTATTATCAATTACCCACCAGCCAGGAAAATACCTTTATCATGGATGTGGCCCGGAAATCATCGGATGAGAGCAATCTGCTGGATAGTTTTGTGGACAGCACAGGACAAGTGGCCCGTATGACTACCTACATGCGCGATGTAAAGACTAGCCGCATGGAACAGATCGAGGAACGTCTTTTGGAGAATATCACTAAAATATTTCCCGAAGAACGTTATTCCGTCTACATGACCGGTAGTGCCCTCCTATTTTTGAAGGGAACCAAGTACCTCGTTAAAAACTTGGTAATGTCACTTGCGCTGGCCATTGGATTAATTGCCCTCTTTATGGCCTATCTATTCCGGTCCTTTAGGATGATCGTAATATCACTCATATCCAATTTGTTGCCCTTGATCGTTACCGCGGGCATCATGGGATTCATTGGTGTACCTATTAAACCTTCAACCATTTTGGTATTCAGTATAGCCTTTGGTATTTCCGTAGACGATACCATACACTTCTTGGCCAAGTATAGACAGGAATTGGAGTCTAAAAAATGGCAGATCAAAAAATCCGTGTACGCGGCCTTACGCGAAACAGGTGTTAGTATGTTCTACACATCCATTGTACTTTTCTTTGGATTTTCAGTGTTCATCATCTCCAATTTTGGGGGAACGGTCGCTTTGGGGGCTCTTGTTTCCGCCACCTTATTGTTCGCCATGTTGGCCAACTTGATTTTGCTACCTTCCTTACTGCTCTCCCTAGAGAAAAGCATCGCCAACAAGAAAACCCTTAAGGAACCGCAAATAGATATACTGCCACAGGACGAGGAAAACGATTAGGTACCGCTAAAACCAATCCTTATTCATTCATTCTTTTGGGCCAAAAACCTATCTTTGGCTTTTAATTTTCAATCGATTTAAAATGCGCTCAGTAAGCATCAAAGAACTCTTAACAGGAAAGCAATTATTACAGGAAATTACGGTGAACGGATGGGTACGAACTTTTAGAAGCAATCGGTTTATCGCCCTAAATGATGGTTCCACACTCCATAATATTCAATGTGTTGTGGATTTTGAAAAGTTCGATGATGCCATATTAAAGCAAATAAATACCGGTGCCGCCCTAAAGATTACAGGGACCTTGATTGAAAGTCAGGGTAAGGGACAAAGTGTTGAGATCCAGGTAAGGGATATCTTCGTTCATGGAGGTGCCGATCCGGAGATTTATCCCATTCAGCCCAAAAAGCACTCTTTGGAATTTTTACGGGAGAAGGCACATCTAAGGGTTCGCACCAACACGTTCAGCGCGGTGATGCGCGTACGTTCTGCCCTAGCCTTCGCAATCCACCAGTATTTTAGGGATAATGGATTTTATTATTTTCATGCACCGATTATTACCGGCTCAGATGCCGAGGGTGCCGGCGAGATGTTCCGGGTAACCACATTGGACGAAAAGAACCCCCCATTAAAAGAAGATGGAACGGTCGACTTTAAGGAAGATTTCTTCGGAAAGGAAACCAATCTCACAGTTTCAGGGCAATTGGAGGCCGAAGCTTACGCTATGGCATTGGGCAAGGTGTACACCTTTGGACCTACTTTTAGAGCAGAAAATTCGAACACCTCCAGGCATCTGGCGGAATTTTGGATGATCGAACCGGAAATGGCCTTTTATGACCTGGATGCCAATATGGATCTGGCCGAAGATTTTATCAAATACGTTATTCGCTATGTCCTAGATCATTGTGAAGAGGACCTGAAGTTTCTGGAAACCCGATTGCTGGATGAAGAGAAAACAAAACCACAGGCGGAACGTAGTGAAATGGCCCTGATCGAAAAATTGAAGTTTATTACGGACAACAATTTTAAACGTGTTACCTATACGGAAGCCATCGAAATCTTAAGGAATAGCAGTCCCAACAAAAAGAAGAAATTCCAATATTTAATCGATGCATGGGGAGCTGACCTACAAAGCGAGCATGAGCGCTATCTAGTTGAAAAACACTTTAAATGCCCTGTCATCCTTTTTGATTATCCGGCAAAAATAAAGGCCTTTTATATGCGTTTAAACGAGGACGGGAAGACCGTTAGGGCCATGGATATCCTTTTTCCCGGTATTGGGGAAATCGTTGGCGGTTCGCAAAGGGAGGAGCGCTTGGATGTTCTTAAGCAGAAAATGGCCGCCTTGGATATCCCCGAGGAAGAACTTTGGTGGTATCTGGATTTACGAAAATTCGGTACCGCGGTTCATAGCGGTTTTGGCTTGGGGTTTGAACGTTTGGTGTTATTTGCAACGGGAATGGGTAACATAAGGGATGTCATTCCATTCCCAAGAACGCCACAGAATGCCGAATTCTAAGCGTATTTGGTTATTTTTATAGATAGTGAATAAAAGAGATGTTAAAACAGCACTTACAGTTTAAGCTTTCCCAAAAGTTGTCTCCTCAACAGATTCAGTTGATGAAGTTGATTCAGCTACCCACACAGGCGTTCGAGCAACGCTTAAAACAGGAGCTGGAGGAGAATCCCGCATTGGAAAGCGGTAAGGAAGATCTGGACACTGCTACGGATGATTATGACGATATGTACGAGAACGAATCCGATAGCGAGACCATAGCTGCCGATGATATCAACATAGACGACTATCTTAGTGATGATGAAGTCCCGGATTATAGGACACAATCCAATAATTATAGTGCTGACGATGATGAAAAGAGCGTTCCCTATGCTGCAGGAACAACGTTCAATCAATATTTAATCAATCAACTGAATACGGTATACCTGAACGATGAGGAATGGGCAATTGCCGAATTTCTAGTGGGCAGTGTGGATGAAAGCGGGTACATTAGAAGACCAATTTCGGATATTTTGGATGATCTTGCATTTACCCAAAATGTCTTTACGGACGAGGTAACGATAAAAAAAGTGTTGTCCATTGTACAGGAATTGGATCCTCCCGGGGTAGCGGCCAGGTCTTTGGAAGAATGCCTTATTATTCAATTGGAACGGAAAGAGCTTACCCCAAGTATCGAGTTGGCAAAGGCCATTCTTAAAAAGTCATTTGATCAATTCACCAAAAAACATTATAAAAAGCTTATCCAAAAGCACAATGTTACCGAAGAAGAATTAAAGGATGCTATCTCTGAAATAGAAAAATTGAACCCAAAACCGGGTGGATCCTATTCTGGTAATACTAGAATCATAGAACATGTAGTGCCAGATTTTTCCATCCGCATAGTGGAAGGGGAGCTCGAACTTAGTCTTAATGGACGTAACGCACCGGAATTGCACGTATCCAAGGAGTACAGCAACATGCTCAAAGGCTACAAGGAATCCAAGGACAAAACCAAATCCCAAAAGGATACGGTCCTTTTTATCAAACAAAAATTGGATGCCGCCAAATGGTTCATAGATGCTATCAGACAGCGCCAACAGACCTTGTTCATTACCATGAACGCCATTATGCAGTATCAAAAGGAGTATTTCCTAACTGGGGACGAGCGAAACCTGCGCCCTATGATCCTAAAGGATATTGCCGATGAAATAGATATGGACGTGAGTACCGTCTCCAGGGTGGCCAATAGCAAGTACGTAGACACCCCCTATGGAACAAAATTGATCAAGGAATACTTTTCAGAATCCATGAAAAATGATCAGGGGGAAGACGTTTCTACCAAGGAAATCAAAAAAATATTGGAAACGGTCATCAAAAATGAGGAAAAAAGAAAACCTCTGACGGATGACAAACTTGCGGCTATCCTAAAGGAAAAAGGATATCCTATTGCCCGGAGGACGGTTGCAAAATATAGAGAACAATTGGATATTCCGGTTGCCAGATTGAGAAAGGAAATTTGATGAAACTTTTCTTTCATACAATATCCTATATTTTTCATCCAATTTTTGTACCGATTGCGGGTACTGCAGCCTATTTCTTGACCACCCCAAAGTACAGTCCCCTAGAAATACAAAGCGGCAATATCCTGCCCATATTTATCCTAACGGTTATTATCCCAATAATAACCTTTTTAATCCTAAAAAACCTGGGGGTAACCAATTCCATTTTTTTAAACTCTGTCAACGAAAGAAGGTACCCTTTATTCATACATATCATCTTACTAGGATTGATATTGTTCAAGGTAATCCCCAACAACTACATCGCGGAACTGTACTATTACTTCGTGGGACTCATGGGAGCCTCATTTGCATGCTTATTGCTGATTTATTTCAATTTTAAGACTAGTTTACATGCGGTTGGGATTACGGGTATACTCATGTACCTAATCAACCTTAGCATCCATTTTGAGATAAACATCATTATCGCCATTGGCTTCATGACCTTGATGACAGGTATTGTTGTTTCCGCTAGGTTGTACCTTAAGGCACATTCAAAACTAGAAATTATTGTAGGTTTGTTGATCGGACTTTTGTCCCAACTTCTTACGGTAAAGTTTTGGTTATAGAATGTAGAAAACTAAACCGATCCTTAATGGCTTAATATCAATTGACTCATTATTTAGAATTGCGTTATCCCCCAATAATTCTGTCAACGAATAATAAATGTGGACATTGAAGGTATTATAACCAACATTAAAAGTTGGTCCGTATTGAAAACTATTTACATCTGTATTGAAAAAGCCATCCCTATAGTCGGAAGTTACCAATTTAGACCTGGCCCCAACCACGTATCCAAATTTCACTCCTGCATATATTCTCCAAAATTTGTAATCCTCCAGTGTGGAATTGCGCCATCTAAACTCCAAAGGAAACTCAATTAAATGCGTCTCCACCTTACTTCTTTTAAAACCCGGGATAGTACCTCCAAAATTATAGGAAAAGCCGTCAAGAAGCTCTGAAACCACTAAATTGGAGTAATAGGTGTTCAAGGCAAAACCTAAGCCGATTCCAAGCGCTTTCGTTCCTCTTTCATTTAATGGCACGTCCTTTATAATACCACCTTGGAGTCCATAGGATAGGTTTCTTTGATTAAAGCCCTGCGGTCGATTCCGAATAAAGTTGTACGTAATACCCATATAAAATTGATCTTCATAGTACCGCTCCTTGCATTCAGAAGAGGTGTCTTGGGCAAAACATGCCAAGCCAAAAATGAAAGTCAACACAAATATGAAAAGCCTCATACTCCAAAATTATTCACGAAAAATACTTTAAATGAGAATTAAGATTGTAACAAAGAAGCTGCTTTTTGCAAGTTGCTCGTGCCTTAAGGTATTAATATCTTTGTTGATACGAATAAAAAACGCTTCAAAAAAAATTTGAAGCGCTTTCTATAAGTTTGAAAAATTACAAACTATTGAAGGTTCCTAAAGGCGTCCCCTTCATACGTTGTATAGTTTACTTTTAATGCATTCACTTTACGTAACTCTTGCTTAATGTCTGATATAAGACCCATATTGGCATTTTTATCAACTTTTAAAGCAGTGGTCAATACGTTCTGTAATTCTTGAGGTTTCTTGGCTCTTTCCATTAAGATATAGTCACCTACCTCCGATGGCTTGGCAAACTTATCATTCAATTGTATTTGAGGCTCCGTTCCATATACCTTTTCGTACTCCCTGGTTGGCTTACCTACGTATATGTAAATTACCCTATCCTTTTTCTCCAATTTCTTGACCTCATTGGCATTGGGTAACACATTCTCGACCTTTAGGGAACTATCCTTCATAACCGTTACCGTCATAAAGAAAAACAAAAGCATAAATACAATGTCAGGAAGCGATGCGGTTGAGACCGCAGGTACTTCACCATCTTTTTTCTTTGCAAATTTAGACATAGTGTTTCAGTTTTTCTTCTTTATTAATTGGTAGTGGTTTCAGCTTCGGATAATTTTTGAGGAAATAACTCCTGAATACGCTGAACTTTTTCTTTAAGCTCCTCCTTCGCTTCGTCCGAAGTTTCAGGATTAAGGTATTCTGCCTCCATCTCCACGAAATTCTTACCATATAATCTTTGTGCTTCCCTATCCCTTAAATCATTGTAGGCCCCCACTAGTTCATTCTGAACGGTGATATAGGTAGAATACTTTGTTTCCCTATCGTTCTTTAAGGAGATAATCGCTTTTGCCGGACTGTCAGATGAAGATGCGTCTCTAGACCCCTTGCAGTAGCTACAATAATCGGGACTTCCTTGAGGTGCTCCCCCGTTATCCAAGAACGCCATGGCCTTCTCCCTTAAATCCGAAATTTCTATCAACTCATCATCAGCCAGTAACTGACCATTTTTGTTTATGTTTACCTGAAAGATATTCTTTTGCTTAATTACAACATCTTGATCGGGCGGTTCAATTGGAGGCAACATACGGTCCAAACCTGCATCCGTTTCTATAGTAGTAGTTACCAAGAAAAAGATGAGCAGTAAAAACGCTATGTCCGCCATGGAACCTGCATTTACTTCTGGTGCTCCTGCTCTTCTAGCCATAACTTATTTTTTATTTACCAAATAGTTTCTTAACCCCAGGAAGAACCATCAAAACAACTGCAACTGCCGTCAAAATGAAAAACACGTTCAATCCCATTCCTATTTTTTTCACCGTAGACTCGCTAGACATAGCCATGTACTCAGGTGCTACATCCGTACCACTTGAAAGTACGTATGAAATACCAACGACTATTGCCAACCCAACAACTACAAATAGCGTCTTTTTTAGGCCTTGAGGATTAGAAAACAAATTTTTTAAGGTGAACAACAATGCAGCTACCACAGCGATTCCTAAAAGAATATATGTGATAACGAACATTCCGTTCATTGCTCCGCTTTGAGCTGCCTCGGCTGCCGGCATGTCACTACTTGGCAACATATACCAAAGTACCGCACTAAGTAAGCCAATGACAATCAATGCTATTTTTATAATTTTTTGCATGATATTATTTTTAGGTATTGAATGTGGAACTTATTTTTTGTGGTCTACCAACATATCAATCAAAGTGATCGATGAATCCTCCATATCATTTACGATACTATCAATCTTGGCGATAATATAGTTGTAAAAAATTTGAAGTATGATAGCCGTAATAAGACCGAATACCGTAGTCAACAACGCCACCTGAATATCACCTGCAATAAGAGAGGCACTCAAGTTACCAACCGCAGCGATTTTTTGGAAGGCCTGAATCATACCAATTACCGTACCCATGAAACCAAGCATCGGTGCAATGGCGATAAATAAGGACAACCAAGATACATTCTTCTCCAACTGACCCATTTGAACACCACCATATGCCACAACAGCTTTTTCTGCAGATTCAACACTTTCTCCAGCCCTATCCAAACCTTGGTAATATATAGAAGCAACAGGTCCTTTTGTATTTCTACAAACTTCTTTAGCGGCCTCAACTCCACCAGATGCCAATGCATCCTCAACTTGTTGTTTTAATTTGGCAGTATTAGTACTAGCCATATTCAAATAGATAATCCTTTCAATAGCAACGGCCAAACCAAGAATCAAACACAAAAGTACAATCCCCATGAAGCCAGCACCACCTTGGATGAACTGCTCTTTCAACACTTGGGTAAATCCTCTATCCGCTTCAGGAGCCGCGTCTTGAACAAGCAAAGCTACCGCCGCCACTTTTGCACTTACCATATTTGTACCTGCTACAAACGCCCCAGCAACAGCTAGGCTTGGAAATAATTTTTTCATTTTTTCAAACTTAAATTAGTTAGTTAATAGGGTTAAAGATAAAAAAAAATCAATATAAAAAAAGTAAAACTTATTCGCAGAGAGGAAGGGATTCGAACCCTCGATACACTTTTGGTGTATACACACTTTCCAGGCGTGCGCCTTCGACCACTCGGCCACCTCTCTATTTTTCGCCTTTTTTAAGGTGGGGCAAATAACAAAAAAAATATTAGACAATAAAATATTACCCGTTAATTTTAGTGCATTTCTCCACGTAATGAAGTCTCGAAAACTGTCTTAAAGTGTTTGTTTGAAACCCCACTCCCGAGCATGTACATTGCCTTTGAAATTGCAGCCTCCGTGGTAATATCCTTACCATTAATTACTTGCATGTCCATTAGCGCGGAACTGGTCTCATATTTACCCATCAACACACTGCCCCCAGAACACTGCGTAACGTTTATGACATGTAAGCCATCAGCTATAGATTTTTTTAGCGAACCTAAAAACCAATCTGCAGTAGGACCATTTCCGGACCCATAGGTTTCCAAGACGAGTGCCTTCAGCCCATCGGTTTTTAAAATATTTTCAAATACGTTCCTGTTCATTCCCGGAAACAATTTGACCAAAGCCACATTTTCGTCCATCTTTTTATGAACTACCAATTTCTTATTGCGTTTCTTGGGTAAAAGATATTCCGAAAAAACATTCAAATGTACTCCGGATTCCGCCAAGTGCGGGTAGTTTAATGATGCAAAAGCCCTAAAGTTTTCCGCATTAATCTTAGTGGTCCTGTTCCCTCTATATAATTTATATTCAAAATACAAGCCCACCTCCCTAATGACCGATGTTCCATTTTTTTGAAGGGCGGCGATCTGGACGGATGTTATCAGGTTCTCCTTGGCATCCGTACGTAAATCCCCAATGGGCAACTGCGAACCGGTAAGGATGACAGGCTTATCCAGGTTTTCCAATAAAAAACTCAATGCCGATGCCGTATAGCTCATCGTATCGCTTCCGTGCAGGATTACAAAACCGTTATAATTTTCATAGTGTTCCTCGATCAGGGTGACAATTCGTACCCACTCGGCGGGATTCATGTTCGAACTATCCAATGGGTTTTCAAAGGAAATGGTTTCTATAGTGCAGTCCAATTGGTTCAGTTCCGGAACATGTTTTAAAAGTTCATTAAAATCAAAGGATTTGAGAGCCCCCGTTTGGTAGTCCTTTACCATTCCTATGGTTCCCCCCGTATACATCAAAAGAATTTTTCTTGTGTCCAAACCTTACTTTATAATTTAAATCCCAAATACCTCCTTTGAATTCTCAGTAGTCACAGCGGCCACAACCGCTTCCTCCATGCCATAAATCTCGGCAACCCTTTTTAAGACGTTCACAACATAGGCACTTTCATTTCGCTTCCCCCGGTACGGCACAGGTGCCAAATAAGGTGCGTCCGTTTCAAGAACGATATTCAACAGGTCGATTTGATGTAGAAAAGTATCAATTTTTCCATTCTTAAACGTTACAACCCCGCCTATTCCCAACTTCATATCGTATGATAATGCCCGCTCCGCTTGTTCCAAATTTCCGGTAAAACAGTGAAAAATACCTCTTAACGCTCCTCCTTTTTCTTGCTCCAATACATCAAATACTTCATCGAAGGCATCCCTACAATGAATAACGATGGGCAACTCCATGGTTTTTGCAAGTCGTATTTGCCTGGCAAAAGCTTCCTGTTGTTCCTTTAAATAAGTCTTATCCCAATACAGGTCGATGCCAATCTCACCAATTGCATAATATTGCCGCTTTTTTACCGAATCTTCCACATGCCGAAGCTCTTCATCAAAATTTTCTTTAACATGTGTTGGATGAAGCCCCGTCATCAAGAAAACATTTTCAGGAAAGCGATTCTTTAATTGCAACATTCGCTCCGTATACGTGGAATCAATGGCCGGAACGAAAAATCGGGTGACTCCTTGGTCCATGGCCCTTTGAATCATGCCTTCCCTATCTTCATCAAATGCTTCACTATACAAATGTGTATGGGTGTCCGTTATAATCATACCGCAAAAATAGGTTTATCTTTGACTTTTTTAAGCCTAATCCAAGTATTCGCCCCATCATTTGATGTAAACTAAACTTCTATGCACTCCCTAAAAAAATACCTAAAGAAAAAGGGATATGACAAAATTCCCCTGACCCTTACCAAAACAAATCATTTGGAGTTTTCTGCTATTATCAATGGTACACCGGGAAGATTTATTCTGGATACAGGAGCTTCCAATACGTGTATCGGCTTTGACAAAATCGATTATTTTAATTTGAAATCCAAAGAATCCAAAATAAAAGCGGCCGGAGCCGGGGCCACCGACATGGAAACGCTCACCTCCAAAAAAAACACTATAGATATTGGCAAATGGCGCCACAAGAAGCTGAAAATAGTGTTGTTCGATCTTGTTCACGTCAATACTGCCCTTATAAGTCATGATGCGGAACCCGTTGATGGCATCATTGGTGCCGATGTGCTGAACGAAGGTAAAGCCATAATCGATTACAAAAAGAAGGCACTGTACCTAAAGGTCAAAAAGTTATAAAAGCAAAAAGCACCGATATTTCGGTGCTTTTATTTTTAGGTACATATGGAATTACATTTCTAATGCCTTTTTAACATCATTGCCCATCAGTAATTCTTCCGGACTCTCCAAGGCCTCTTTTACGGCCACCAAAAACCCGACGGATTCCTTACCATCAATAATTCGGTGGTCATAAGACAATGCTACATACATTATCGGGGCTATGGCAATGGCACCATCCCTAGCAATGGGACGCTCCACGATGTTATGCATTCCCAAAATGGCACTTTGTGGCGGATTGATAATAGGGGTGGACAACATGGAACCAAACACGCCACCATTGGTAATAGTAAAGGTACCGCCTGTCATTTCATCTACCGTTATCTCTCCTTCCCTTGCGCGTATCGCCAAACGTTTTACTTCGGCCTCAATACCTCTAAAGGAAAGATTTTCCGCATTTCTGATTACAGGAACCATCAACCCTTTTGGACCTGATACCGCAATACTTATATCACAAAAATCGTAGGACACCATTTCCTTACCATCTATCATGGAGTTAACGGCAGGGTACATTTCCAAGGCCCTTACGACTGCTTTGGTAAAGAAGGACATAAACCCTAGACTTACACCGTGTCTCTCTTTAAAATCGTCCTTGTATTTATTTCGCAACTCGAATATTGGGGACATATCCACTTCGTTGAAAGTGGTCAACATGGCTGTTTCATTTTTTGCCGAAACCAAACGTTCCGCCACTTTTCTTCGCAGCATGGATAGCTTAGATCGGGTCTCGCCTCTACTACCTCCAGAAACCGGTGAGCCCATGGATGGCTTTGCGTTCATGGCATCTGACTTGGTAATTCTTCCATCCCTTCCGGTTCCTGTAACGTTAGAAGCCTCGACTCCCTTTTCGTTCAAAATTTTCTTTGCAGCTGGTGAAGCCACTCCAGAAGCATAGGTTTCCTTTGCCTGAGGGGGCTGTGGCGCCTTTTCGCTTTCCTTTTTCGTATCCTTTTCCTCTCGTTGTTTATCCAAATCCTTTGCGGCATTACTTGAGGAGCCTTCGTCCCCACCCGACGCGGAACTTGCAGCTTTACTTGCCCCATCCGGCTTTTCGGCGCTAGTATCAATAAGACACACAACGGCACCCACGGCTACAGCATCCCCAACCTCTGCCTTTAAGGTTATCGTCCCACTTGCCTCCGCCGGCAATTCCAAGGTTGCCTTGTCAGAATCGACCTCAGCAATGGCCTGGTCCTTCTCTACATAATCGCCATCTTCAACCAACCACTCCGCTATCTCAACTTCCGTTATGGATTCCCCAGGTGAGGGAACTTTCATTTCTAGAATCATTCTTTCTATTATTTGCTATTCTTAATTCTTGTTATTTTGGTTTGGACATATTATCCTTGGTCTTATCAAAAACATAGTCTATTACTTGCTGATGCCTAGCTTTAGACCTAACGGCACTACCGGCGGCGGGGGCGGCATAAAACCTTCTGGAGGCCACCCTAAATTTGCCCACATCGCTAAAATGCATCATCAAGTGGCTCCATGCGCCCATATTTCTTGGTTCTTCCTGTGCCCAAACAATATCGTCCGCATTTTTATATTTTGCGATAATGTCCTTCATCTGCTGGTCTGGCAGTGGGAACAATTGCTCCACACGGACCAAGGCCACATCATCCCGATTCAATTCCTCCTTAACGGCAAGAAGGTCGTAATAAAACTTACCGGTACAGAAAACCAAGCTTTTTACTTTCTTGACATCTGCCGTAGCATCGTCTATCACTTCTTTAAAACTACCATTCGCCAGCTCGTCCACCGTAGAAACTGCCTTTGGATGCCTCAACAAACTCTTTGGGGTAAAGATAATAAGCGGTTTTCTAAAATTCGCCTTCATTTGTCTCCTAAGGATATGGAACATTTGGGCCGGGGTGGTTACATCGGCGATATACATATTGTCCCTTGCACATAGCTGGAGATATCTTTCCATACGGGCCGAAGAGTGTTCCGCGCCTTGACCTTCATAACCGTGTGGTAACAACATTACCAGACCATTTTGAAGCTTCCATTTATCCTCTGCCGCCGATATATATTGGTCGATCATAATCTGGGCCCCGTTACTGAAGTCCCCAAATTGGGCTTCCCAAATGGTCAAGGTATTGGGACTTGCCATGGCGTACCCATAATCGAAGCCTACCACACCATATTCTGATAGGAGCGAATTATATATTTGAAACCTTCCTTGTTCCTTTGAAATATTGTTCAGAAGCAACACTTCCTCCTCACTTTCCTCAACTTTCATGACCGCATGCCTGTGCGAAAAAGTTCCCCGCTCCACATCCTGACCGGACATACGGACCCCAAAACCTTCCTGCAGTAGGGTCCCGTAGGCCAATAGTTCTCCCATTGCCCAGTCCAAGGAGTCGTCCTCAAAGTACATTTTATGTCGGTCTTTCACCAACTTCTCCACCTTGCGTAAAAACTTTTTACCCTTTGGCAATTCGGTTATGACCTTGGCGATCTCGGTCAGTTTTTCCTTTTCAAAGGTGGTATCGATGGGGTCCATCATCTCCCACTCGCGCACATTCTCAAAACCTTTCCATTCATCGGCCATAAACGGCGTAATAATGGTCTTGTCCTCTTTCCTGGAATCTTCCAGTTTTACCTCCAAACTATCCTTATACTGTTTCTCAAGCTCAGCCACATAACCCTCGTTTATGACACCTTCCTTGATCAAACGTTCTGCATAAATATCCCGTGGATTCATATGCTTGGCGATGGCCTTGTATAGTTTGGGCTGGGTGAACCGAGGTTCGTCACCTTCGTTGTGGCCATATTTTCTATATCCCAAAAGATCCAAGAATACGTCCTGATCGAACTGCATCCTATATTCCAGGGCAAACAAAGCGGCATGGACTACGGCCTCCGCATCATCGGCATTGACGTGGAGTACAGGACTTAAAGTTACCTTACCAACATCGGTACAATAGGTGGAACTTCTTGCATCCAAATAGTTTGTGGTGAAACCAATTTGATTGTTTACTACTATATGTATGGTTCCTCCTGTCCTATAGCCGTCCAAATTGGCCATTTGGACCACTTCATAGACCAAGCCTTGGCCTGCAATGGCGGCATCGCCGTGCACCACAATAGGTAGCACTTTTGAAAAATCGTCCTGATAATGGGCATCCTGCTTCGCCCTGGCAATACCCTCAACTACTGCACCTACTGTTTCCAAATGCGATGGGTTTGGTGCGATGTTCATACGTATCTGGTTTCCGTTATCGGACATGCGGTCCGAAGTCCAGCCCAGATGGTATTTCACGTCCCCGTCAAATATTTCCTGCTCATAATCCTTTCCATCGAACTCGCTAAAAATATCCTTTGCGGATTTCCCGAAAATATTCGTTAGTACGTTCAATCTTCCCCTATGGGCCATTCCCATTACAAATTGTTTTACGCCCATTTCCGCGGCACGCTCCACTATGACATCCAACGCGGGAATCAAGGATTCGTTACCCTCCAGTGAAAATCGTTTCTGGCCTACGTACTTGGTATGCAAAAAGCCCTCAAAGGAAACGGCCTGATTCAATTTCTTTAGAATATGCTTTTTACGCTCCGGACTAAAATTGGGGTGGTTGTCGTTTACATTTATCCAATTCTGAATCCATTTGATCCGTTCCGGCTTTCTGATATACATATACTCCACACCTATGGAGTCACAATAGATACTGGTCAAATGGGCGATTATCTCGCGAAGCGTACTGGGCCCTATCCCAATGATATCGCCGGCATTGAAGACCGTATCCAAATCGGCCTCCGTAAGACCAAAGTTCACGATGTCCAATGTGGGCTCGTACTGCCTTCTTTCCCTAACGGGGTTCGTTTTTGTAAACAAATGCCCCCTGCTCCTGTAACCGTCTATCAACCTAATGACCTGAAACTCCTTTTGCAAGGATTCCGGCATTTCCACTTGGTTGCCGTTAATGGTAACGGTACTTCTGTTTTCTGGGTCGATATCCAATTCGTCCAACGAACTTTCAATACCGAAATCAAAGCCTTGAAAAAAGGCACGCCAGCTAGGTTCAATACTATCCGGATTGATCAAATACTTATCATATAACTCGGAAAAATAGGAGGTATGAACAGCATTCAAAAAGGAATATTTATCCATGAATTACTTTCTGTATCTTTAGAAGAAATTTGTACAAAAATACAACATTTACAATATCTAACGGAATGCTGATTGGTATTATTGGAAAATTTTAAGGTTTCAAACAAATTTTTAAAATCAATGGATAAAAAAATCCTTTTGACTTGTCTTTCAGTGTGCGCCCTGTCTTTTATTTATTCCCAAAATACCCAAATAACCAACAGTTTTTGGCGGGATGTTAGGTACGGGGGAAGTCTTGGACTTAACTTTTTTAGCGGTGGTTTCAATGCTTCCGTATCGCCTAGTGCTATTTATCCATTTAGCGACCGGTTTTCTGCCGGGACGAGTCTCAATTTCAACTATGCGAAATTCGACGATGACGAACTAATGGCCTATGGAGGCAGTCTTCTTTCCCTTTACAATCCCATTCCGGAAATACAGCTCTCCGCAGAATTGGAGCAATTGAGAATTAATAGAACCTTTGAAGCCTTTCCCAACACTATAAAGGATAATTATTGGTCCCCGGCATTATTTTTAGGAATTGGATACAGTACGTATAATGTAACGGTAGGATTAAGGTATAATCTCCTATTCGATGAGGATAGAAGTATTTATACCAATGCTTTATTGCCCTTCATTCGTGTGTTTTTTTAAGGTCAGTTTCCATAACGCCTTTTTGATCGTACCTTTTTCAATTCCCTTTCCAAAACAAAAAAAGATACTTGCTCCGCGACCTCTACGGCATCCATGGCATCTATTTGTCGAAGTGTATGTTCAGGGACATCGATGACATACAGCAGGTTTAGGTACTCATCAAAACGTTCCATGAGCAATACGTACAATTTTTCCTTTACCAGGAGGGACAGGTTTTGGGGAGAAATAGCATCTTCCAGTTTTAAATTGCAGTTCGCCAAGAGAAAATCCTTCTGTATTTGCTGTAACAAATCCAGATAAAGCCCTTCTTCCTGTGACCTTTGCAATAATTCCAATACCTTCTTTTCCTCCACCTTCTCCGTATAATTTCCTATTCAGATACCGATTTAAAGATCTCGCCCTCTTTCATTACAAAAACGACATCTTCCAAGGCGCCCACATTTTGCAAGGGATTTTCGTTGACCGCGACAATATCGGCTATAAAACCTTCCTTTATCTGTCCTAAAGTCTCCATCCCCAAAAGTTTGGCATTGGTAATCGTTGCCGCCTGCAAGGTCTCAAGAATGGGCATGCCAGCCCGATGCATATATCCAAACTCCTTCCCATTATCACCATGGGGCGAAACACCCGCATCCGTACCAAAGGCAATGGGAACTCCCTTTTTATAGGCCTTGGCAAAGGTCTTCTCCGAGTAGGGGCCAATTTCCAAGGCCTTCTTGGCCACCACCGGCGGAAAGTATCCCGGTATCTTTGCCAACCGTGCCGCTTCCTGACCTGCCGAAATCGTTGGGACCAAATACGCATCGTATTGAATCATCAATTCCATGGTCTCTTCGGACATCAGCGTTCCATGCTCAATGGTCTTGATCCCTCCTTTTATGGCCCGCTGCATACCTTCATCACCATGGGCGTGTGCGGCGGTGAGCATTCCATAGTCCTTGGCCGTTTCCGTAATCGCCCGTACCTCCTCAACGGTGAACTGGGGGTTCTGCCCATTTTTGGCGACGCTCAGCACGCCCCCTGTTGCCGTTATCTTGATGACATCCGCGCCATTCTTATAGCGCTGGCGCACTGCCTTTCTACCATCTTCCGGGGAATTTACCACGCCCTCCTTTGGACCCGGATCCCCCATAAGGTCATCCCGAGTGCCGTTCGTGGGGTCTGCATGACCACCCGTAGTGGCAATGGACTTACCGGCCGTAAATATTCTAGGCCCCACAATGGTGCCCTTATTAATGGCGTTTCTTAGTGCGATGTTCACACCAGAACCACCCAAATCACGAACGGTGGTGAATCCCGCCATCAAAGTTTTCTTGGCGTAGATGGTGGACTGGAACGCAACATCGGCTTCGTTCTTGGTAAATCGCTCCAAGTATCGGGAAGGGCTGGATTCACTTTCAATATGCACGTGCATATCAATAAAACCGGGTAGGACGGTCTTTGATTTCAAATCCACTACCTGATCGGCATTAGTACCTGAAACGAAGCCATTTCGGATACTTTTTATCAATCCGTTGGAAACAACAATGGTCCTTTCTTCAAGCAGCTTGCCGGATGTTACATCCAAAATTTTTCCACATTGCAGGTAGGTGTCCTGGGCGCTCACCAGGCCTACCATCAAAAACATTAAAAATACCAGTAGATTCTTCATACGATACGTGTCTAAAATAAATAAGGGGAAATATAACCATATTTCCCCTTAGAACCGATTCCTTACTCAGGAAATCATTTTCTGATTTTTTGTTCCCAATCCCAGGCTGATTTCATAGCCTCGTCCAAAGTATATTGTGATTTCCAACCCAACACGGAATTGGCTTTGGTGGTATCGGCATAGGCCGTTGTGATATCGCCCGGTCTTCTTCCTACGATCTTATAGTTCAATTTTTTGCCTGAAATTCGTTCAAAACTACCAATAACCTCTAAAACCGAACTTCCTTTTCCCGTACCTACATTAAAGACCTCATAATTATCGGTATTCTTCCCGGCCAACAAACGTTCCAAAGCTACCACGTGTGCCTTTGCCAAATCAACGACATAAATATAGTCTCTGATACAAGTTCCGTCCTCCGTGGGATAATCGTCCCCAAAAACCGAAAGTTCCTTTCTAAGCCCAACACCCGTTTGGGTAATGAAAGGCACCAGATTTTGTGGTACTCCATTGGGCAACTCCCCTATTTCGGCACTGGGATGTGCTCCCATGGGGTTGAAATAGCGCAGTGCAATGGCATTTAAATTAGGGGTTACATTGCAGGTATCCCTAATGATTTCCTCGCCCATTTGCTTTGTATTACCATAAGGTGACTCCGCTTCCTTTACAGGGGCGTTTTCAGTAATGGGCATTGTATCCGCCTGCCCATAAACCGTACACGAAGAACTGAATATAAAACTGGCCTTGTTCTTTTTGCTCAATTCCTTGAGAATGTAGACCAAGGTGCCAATATTGTTTTCATAATATAACAAAGGTTTTTCAACGCTTTCGCCCACGGCTTTGGAAGCCGCAAAGTGGATAACTCCCTCCACATCTGGGTAGCGTTGAAAGAAGTCCTTTACCTTCTCCCGTTCCTTTAAATCAAATTTCTCAAAGATTGGTTTTTTCCCCGATATTTTTTCGATGCCTTCAAGCACTTTTTCATCGGCATTGGAGCAATCATCGATGATGACGACCTCAAATCCTTTTGCCTGAAGTTCCACAACAGTATGGGAACCAATAAAACCTAGACCTCCGGTTACGAGTATTTTCATAATTTTAGTTTACAAGTGCGAAAAGTACTCTTTGTTTTTGTTTAATTGTTCATAAACTCGATAACCTTCCCGGTAATGAAGGCGATTTGTTCATCATCCAATTCCGTATGCATCGGCAGGGATATGACCTCATTCACCAATTGGTTGGTCACTTTAAAATCGGCCTCGTCATATCTTGCATCCAAATATGCTTTTTGGCGATGTAAGGGAATAGGGTAATAGATTCCACAGGGAATATCGTTTTCCGCCAAAAACCTTACCAGACCATCACGCTTTCCATTGGTTATCCGTATTGTGTACTGATGGAACACATGGCAATCACAGGTTTCGCAAATACCCTCACAGGAATTGACCGTTTTTGGGAGTACAATATCCTTATGGCCTTTTAAAGCCGCATTATATTTCCTGGCGGCCGTTCTACGGGCATTGCAATACCCATTCAACTTTGGGAGCTTTGCCCGAAGCACAGCAGCCTGAATGGAATCCAGCCTGGAGTTTACCCCAATTACATCGTGATGATAACGCTCGTACATACCGTGGTTTACGATGCCCCTTAAGGTATGCGCCAAATCGTCATCATTGGTGAAAATGGCCCCACCATCCCCATAGCAGCCTAAATTCTTTGACGGAAAAAAGGAGGTTGCCCCTACGTGTCCAATGGTTCCGGCCATTTTCCTTGTTCCATCGGCCGACAAATATTTCGCTCCTATGGCTTGTGCATTATCCTCGATTACGAACAAATTATGTTCTTCCGCCAAGGCCATGATGGCATCCATATTGGCACATTGCCCAAAGAGATGCACGGGAACGATTGCCTTGGTTTTTGGAGTAATGGCCCTTTCAACGGCCTTTATATCTATATTAAAGGTTTCGGGATCTACATCCACCAAGACCGGCGTAAGTTGCAACAGGGCGATTACCTCTACGGTAGCAGCGAAGGTAAAATCGGCCGTAATGACCTCATCCCCTGGTTTCAAGCCAAGTCCCATCATGGCAATTTGTAGGGCATCGGTTCCGTTCGCACAAGGAATGACATGTCTCACTCCCAAATACTCCTCCAGTTCCTTTTGAAATGCATGGACTTCCGGACCATTAATAAAGGAAGTGGATTCCAATATCTGGGAAATGGACGCATTGACCTGTTCCTTTATTTCCTGATACTGACCGCCAAGGTCTACCATTTGTATTTTTTTCATGTTGTGGCATTATATGAAGCAGGGCAAAAATACGAAACGTGCCACAATGATTTTCTGGAAAGAACCGTAATTTAGTCGCAAACAAATCAAATTGCGCCATCTTTACTCCTTTATAGTCGTGCTAACTTGGCAAATCCTAAAATTGGTAGGCTTTGTAAATCCAAAGATCTCAAAATTTGTGAATGGGCGTAAAGGGGTTGTGAAGTCGCTGAAAGTTCAATTCACCAAAAACGATAGGATTATCTGGTTACATGCGGCCTCCTTGGGGGAGTATGAACAGGGACTGCCCATTTTGGAGGAATTGAAAAAGGAATATCCCCGGCACAAAATACTACTGACCTTTTTTTCGCCCTCTGGATACGAAGTGAAAAAGAACGCTTCGCCAGCGGACCTCACCACGTATTTGCCTTTGGACACTCCGCGAAACGTGCGCTCATTTTTGGATGCCGCCAGACCGGAGTTGGCCATTTTTATCAAATACGAAATCTGGCCCAATTATCTCTTTGCCCTGGAAAGTAGTGGAATCCCAAGTCTCCTGATTTCGGCTAGGTTCAGTGCCGATAAAATCTATTTTAAAAACTACGGTAGATTCATGCGAAAGGCCCTTTACAGGTTTTCGCACATTTATGTACAAGACAAACTATCCTTGGAGCTACTTGAAGGAATTAACATAAAAAATGTGCGTATTGCGGGGGATACGCGTTTGGACCGTGTATCCAAAATCTTGAAAAGGGACAATACCTTGGAAATTATTGAGAATTTCTGCGGACAAAATAAATGCCTTGTTGCGGGCAGTACATGGCCCGATGATGAACGGATACTGACAAACTACATCAACCATGCACCAAAGGACCTAAAATTCATAATCGCGCCCCATACTATAAAAAAAGGCCCTATTAACCATCTCTTTCAATCCATTCAAAAAAAGGCCGAACTATATTCCAGTATTTCACAAAAAACCAAAGATGACACGCAGGTATTGATTATAGATTCCATAGGTGTATTGACAAAAATTTATAGCTATGCAACAGTGGCCTTCGTGGGGGGTGGATTTGCCACGGGCCTGCACAATACCTTGGAACCTGCCGTTTTTGGGATTCCTGTAATTATCGGCCCTAATTATAAGGGTTTTTTGGAAGTAGAGGATTTGGTGAAACTGGGAGGTATACTTCCCATTAAGGATGAAAAAGGATTTAAAAGTGCTGCGGACAAATTGCTTCAGGATGCAATAACCTCCCAAAAAATAGGACAGATAAATTCACAATATATCTTAAATAATAAAGGGGCTAGCATCCAAATCATGGAAGGAATCCGTACATATTTGAAGTAATCAAAGTCATAGAACAGATGAAATGCCCCAAAATCATCTATCCTTTACTCCTTCTCATCCCCTTTATTTTTAGCTCTTGTTGGGATTCCTTTGTGAATTCGAGGGATAACAAGAATAGGGAAGCCCCTCAGAAAATGGACTCTATAAGAATTGATTCCAGTTCTTTTAAAACCCGACCTCCTGAAAAACAAATCAAGCCCAAACGGAACAAAGCTTTGGACACATTAAAACCTGGAATTGCCATGATACATCTGCTTACCAAAGATTGAATTTTGAATTGAAGGCAAGGCAGTGTTATAGTTTTTTAAAGGGCATTTTTCTCCCTTAATCGAATTAAGCCCCTGTTTTTCAGAAACTTTGTTTTAAAATCGGTATATTGAGAAGACTTTCAGAGTAAAGTAACTAAGAGATTATATTAAAACTAAATTTATACAACCGCCGTGAAGTTGGCTTGTATGAATCTCGATTATCGAGAAAAGAACGCTAATAAGAATATGGAACAGGAACTATCTTTTGGGGTGAAACTCCTCAATGGTTTTTTAAAATTTATGATTGCCTGCCTGATAGGAATTTTGGTGGCCATTCCAATAGCTCTAATTTTGGATTGGTTGGGCATTATCGATTAGTAATTACAGTAAATGTAAATTTGGGATGCGCACCGTGATGGGGCCATCCTTTTTTGTTTATAACATCGGCGAAACGTTCGAGATTATCGACAAAAGGCCTAATTTTCAAGATGTCCGACTACAAAATTTATGTCTTACACAACGCTAAACCACTGTTAGACAACAACAAATACAATTAAAGATTTAATTATGCGTACTTTATTGTAAATAACTTTAAAGTAGGTAATGTTATGAACAATTTATCATTTAAAACTGGGGTTGACGCTTACTTGTCAATTCTGATTATTGCGATGAACGCTTTTTTGGCAGTAGTTGCAGTAGGATCCTTATTGGCCTTGTTTGGCCTAATTTAAACCGTTAAATCCTTCAATTATAGATTAAAATCTACAATCTCTAATTCACCCTCCTTATGGAGGGTTTTTTTATGTTCTTCTATTACATTATTCAGAGTACAAAGCCCTTGAACTCTCAATTATCTAACTTTTAAATGATTACAGAAAATCAAATGAATTTAATAATATAGGGCAAAACAGAAATAGTATTTGACCAGTAAATTTAATATTTTAGAGTTCTCTAAGATAGATAATGACGGTTTGAACAGAAGCTCCAAAATATTCGTTATTGTTTTCATTACAATACACGCATCAGTATTTTCCCAAAAACAAAAAACAGACAGTATTACGGGGTATTTTACTCGAATTGAAAAATTGGTTTCCGAAACAAAAGATCAAAATAAATATAAGGAAATCAATACATTAACAGCAATGAAGGACAATGTTTTTGGCAAGGAAAAAGCCGATATCCTTCTTCAATTATGTCACCTCTATAAATACCGTAACATTGAAATCTCAAACAACTATAACCAAGAAGCACTGGCCGTATCCGAGCAATTGAATTATCAACATGGAATTTATAAGGCCAAATACAATATGGCCTATCTCATGTTTGTCCAAGGAAATTTCAATCGTTCCATGGAAGTCATCAATGGATTACAAAAAGTAATCAATTATAGCAGATATCCACAAACGTACGCTGAATTTGAAAACCTAAAAGCCGACATATATACCGAAAGAGGGGAATATGATAAGGCTTTGGAAACAGGACTGAAACTCTTAGATATAGCCGAAACTACCAAAAATAAATTCATCTTATCCAAAGCCCATGCAGCTTTGTCCCATTATTATCTCCGTTTGGAAAACTATCAAAAAGCTTTGGAGCACTGTTTGAAAGGACTAGATTATATTATTGAACAGAAGGACACCCACTACATTTTTCAAAAAGTAGATGAAATAGCAAGAATGTGCGCAAAACTCGGGGATAAAGAAGCTGCCCTAAAGGCTTATGACTTTTATTTAAAATTGGAAAAAAATCTCTACTCCCCAGGCAGTTATATTCAAAGCGTGGTCTACATGAACATGGCAGACATTTACCTTTCAACTGGGGAGTACGAACGATCTAAAAACTACCTGGAACAGGCAATAACTATGGTGAACGCCAACAACTATAGATTCAGACTACCTAGAGCACTGATGATACAGGCGGAGCTATTTCTTAAAACGAAGGATACAGTCAGCGCCATTCTCACCTATGAAAAGAGTGTGGATGCTGCAGAAAACATAAATGCTTTCGATGTTATAAAATCCAATATCTTGGTTCTAATGGATTTATATGATAAAGTAGGTGAACCGGATAAAGTAATTGAGAATAAGACAATGTATGATGCCATTCGAGACTCTTTATTCAACAATGAAAAGGAGCAACGCATCGTTATTTTGGAAGCTAGAAGGAAGATAAAGGAAGCTGGCTTAAAGCAGCAGGCATTGGAATTAGAGAACATGTCACAAAGAGCTGAATTAACCGCCATTATAACGGCTTTGGTCTTAATTCTGGTATTTGGTTTGTTCGTCGTTATCGTCTACGTTAAATTCAAGGAAAAAAACAAGGTAATTTACAGACGAACAATTGAAAATCTTGAGGCGCAATTAAGAACAGAAAATAAAAAGATTCCCACTAAACTTGCAGAGATAAAAAACGACGATAAAACTGTTACAACTATAGACGATAACATAAAAGAAATAATACTAAAAAGATTAAAAAAACTGGAAGAAGAGCTTTTCTTTATAGATTCTGATTGTAATCTACATCAATTGTCTGAAAAGCTCAAGACAAATCCCAAATACTTATCTCAAGTAATCAATATTGAAAAAGGCTCTAACTTCAACAATTACATAAATGAACTTAGGATTAATCATCTCCTAACAAAACTCTTACAGGACGAAGAATTTCGTAATAGAAAACTTAGTTATATAGCAGCCTCAGTAGGTTATAATAATCTTAACACCTTTAATTCAGCCTTTAAAAAGAGACAGGGCATATTACCGTCGTTCTTCATAAAACAGTTAAACGAAGAAACACAAAAAGGTTAAGACAATTTTATAAAAAGAAAAAGGTAGTACGGGAACCAGTACTACCTTTTTGAAATTAAAAAAACTAACTCTAACATTTTGTAGCCCTAAACTACATATACAATTTACGTTAAAAACCAGTCACTTAACTTGAAAATAGAGGGCAATTCTGTAAAATTCATGAATTTTAGAAAGAGAAAAGAATTATTAAAGGAACGACCAAAATAATAGTCAAATGGCATAGCATAAAACGCTTTTCCTATGTATGAACAAGAGTTTTAAAGAATCATTCTTTAATGGTATCTTTCAGAAAGAAACTTATTCTCTTTAATAGTCGATAAAATTGGATATCCGTTCCATGAAATATCCAGAAATCAATCAAACAGATAGTTACGGACAATTTTAATACCTACTCTTAATACTGTAACCCAAAACTAGAAAAATGCCCGAAGAAATGTTTCTTCGGGCATTTTAAACAATTAACTTAAAAAAATACTTTCTAATATGCTGGATCTTGGGTCAATGTTGGCTGCCCATCCAATGCGGAACGATCTATAGCTTCCAAGGGTATTGGAAAAAACTCATGCTTTCCAGCGGTAAAAGAACGACCTTGCAGGTAGGCACGATGTTGTGACTCACTTGCAATGTAGGCATTCAACACCTCGGCTGACACACCCCATCGTTGAAGATCAAAAAATCTATGACCCTCCATTGCGAACTCCAGTCTCGTCTCAAAACGTACTGCCTGTCGGGCCAAATCTTGATCGGTCCAAGGGTCGTCATAGGTTGCAATATCGTAATTGGCGGCCGGCGTACCTTCTTCAATGGTAAAATCGTTTCTTTCTACACCTTGAATGGCATTAGGTACGAAACCTTCCGGATTAGCAGCCCTACTCCTTATAGCATTTACCAATTCTCTCGCCCTCTCTAAGTTACCTAATTCAACTTCTGCTTCAGCTAGCCACAAATAAATCATGCTCAACCTCATGATGCGATAGTTATTGGCAGAAAGGTTTTGCCAGCCACCTTGACCGAATGCCTCGGGCTCCGCAACATGTTTCATGGAAAACCATGGGCCCGCATAGGAAAGATCACGTACAAAATCGGTTTGATAGATTTTAAAGCCTTTATAAAGAATCCCTGGCCTTCCAACAGTATGGTCGACTCTTGGGTCTAATGTAGTGGTCACTACTGAGGAACCATCGGCATTAGTATCTGGTGAAACATCTGTATCATCAAATGTTTCCAATAATGGCAAGCCATTCTCGGTTTGGTAGGCATTGACCAAGTTTTGTGATACTTGATAGAAACCGCAACAACCCCATGGGTCTGTATAGGGGTGCGCCAGACCAATGCCTCTATTAGCAGCATCACCAGTAGCACTATTTATAGCATATTGAACTTCAAAGATAGATTCTGCATTGTTTCGTGTGGCCACCAAAAAGTTGTCTTCAAATTTATCCACCAACTGAAATGGCCCATTATCAATGATATCATCCAGAATTATTTTCGCTTCACCCAATTTAGCAGTGTTTGCAACACCATTGTCATCCCATCCCTGATACATTTTTGCTTTTGCCAAAAATGCCTTAGCAGCCCAACTAGTTGGCCTACCTACATCACCTTGTGTATCCGGCAATACGGCAGCAGCCGCTTCAAAATCGGCCTCAATTAATGGCCATATTTCACGATCATTAGGAATCTTGGTGCTTTCTAAATCGTTAAGGACGAAGTTTTCCTCACTGATGTAAACGGGCATACGCCACATTTTTCTTGCCTCAAAATGAAAGAGTCCCCTTAAAAACCTTGCTTCTGCAACAATTTGTGCTCTTCTTTCATCTGTTATTCCTTCTTCAACAAGTGCCAATGTATTGATTACATTATTGGCTCCAGCAACTCCTTTATAAAGTCCTCTCCATTTATCTCGAATATGCACATTGAAGGCTTGAAAATCGTAAGCCTCAATAAAGGACTGTTCCGGCTGGTCACCGGCGTCAGTACCTTTCAAAGCGTCATCTGAGGCAATGTTGAAAACCCAATTATGAATATCATTGTGCCAGGTCTGACCAGTAAGTCCACCGCCTGGAACCATTGTGTATGTAGCAATTAAAAGACCCTCAACCCCTTCTGGAGTCGCAACATCACCTTCACTGAACCGACCCTCCGGTTCCCTGTTCAAATAATCGTCACTACAGCCTGTCGCTATTACCAGGAAGGCTATGACGGCCCTAAGAATAAAATTTCTCTTTTTCATATTAATTATATCTAACATAATTTTTTTAATTTAAAGTTACATTAAGTCCCAATAGGAAAGTCCTTGCTACAGGCATGAAACCTCCGTCGTAACCAATATCTATACTATTTGGTGTTTGAATTTCGGGATTTAGACCTGAATATTTTGTCCAAGTAGCCAAGTTTTGTCCTTGAATGTATACTGACGCCCTGGAAACTCCCGGAAGTGAATTCAACAGATTGTCAGTGAAATTATATGTCAATTGTACGTTCTTTATCCTAAAGTAGCTACCGTCTTCAACAAAATAAGAAGATGGACGGCTACTTACTTGATCGTTTGCATCCATTATGGGAACGGTGGCACCTGGATTGGCAGCAACCCAGGTAGATGGATCTGCTTGAGGATTTGTAGGCTGCCAAGCATCATATAAAGCCCTTCTTGAGCGGTTACCTTGGAAGGTGTTAAAATCAGCGAAGTACCGTACGTAGTTGTAAATATCATTGCCTTGAGATCCGTTTCCAAAAATGTTCAAGGCCAGATTTTTATAGGTGAAATCCAAATTGATACCGTAAACAAAATCCGGATGTGGATTACCTATTACTGTTCTATCGTCATCATTTATAACGCCATCTCCATTTATATCCGCAATCTTTAACTTACCTGGAGCATTATAGGTGCCGTATTCCGGCCAAGCATCCGCCTCTGCCTGTGATTGGAAAATACCAACCGTTTTAAATCCAAAAAAGGAAGAAAGTGGAGATCCTGCCTGAGTAACGGTAAGCGATGGTACCCTTCTGGAACCCCCTAAGAATCTAGTGGAAGGATTATCATCTAATTTGTCAACATTATTTGTATAGTGTGAAAAATTTGTATTGATACTATAGCCAAAATCACCTTTTTTGTCACTAAAGCCCAGAGCCAAGTCTACACCATTATTGGTAATACCACCTACGTTGAAACGCGGAGCATCCGCTTGTCCAGCTGTATAGGTTGGAGGAATCTGGAACAACATATCCGTCGTAACCCTGTTATAAACATCAATTTCAAAGGAAAGTCTGCTATCCAAAGCAGTAAGATCCAAACCAATGTTATTGGTCGTCGTAGTTTCCCATTTTGCGTTAGGGTTACCAAAGGCCTGGGGCGCAAAACCAATCGCAGGGGATGAAGGGTTGCCGTCTATAGGATAACCTCCCGTGCCAATGTTGGATTGAAAGGTGGTAAACGCATTATAGTCCCCTATTTGCTGATTCCCTGTCTGACCCCATCCATACCGCAATTTAAGGTTGTCGATCCATCCTATATTATCCATAAAACTCTCGTCCGAAATGCGCCAACCCAAACTAAATGCAGGGAAGATTGCACTTCTGGAGGCCGATTGGAATCTGGAGGAGGAATCATTTCTTAATGTAAACTGCGCCAAATATTTACCGTTGTAGTCATAATCTATTCTTCCAAACTGAGACCAAAGCGAATAATCCTGTTCCACAAAACCATAGTTGGTCGCTGTAGTGGCATTACCTAAATTAAGGTAACTTAGAATATTGGTCGTTTCAAAGGCAAATCGTTGTCTAGAAGCCCCAAAACGTTCCTCAAATTGTTGTATACTTTCAACTCCCAGGAAAGCGGTAACGTTGTGGGCATCGTTAAACGTGTTGGTATACGTCAATCCATTGGTCCAGGTCCATTGATACTCATATTCTTCCCTTGCTGTAGAACTGTTGATGAAGTTACCCTCAACATATTCGGGTTGCGGTCTTCCCAAATCACGTTCCCTTTGAACCCTACTATCCAAACCAAAACTTGAACGGATACTCAAATTTGGAGTAATTGCCAGATCAGCAAAAACATTTCCCAATAAACGCAACCTATAAGTCCTATCATCTTGATCTCTAGACAAAACCGCAAAAGGATTAAAGTTGTTACCAAGGTTTGCCCCCCTACTACCCGCAAAATTGCCGGCTATATCCCGTACGGGCAATAACGGATGGTGCTTGTAGGCAGCGGAAACCGCATTCTGTTCCTGGTCATTCTGAAAATTACCTTTTTGATTGTCAAAAGAGGCAGTAAAATTCTCGCCAATAGTCAACTTATTGTTGAATGCCTTGAATTCTGTGTTTGCCCGTAAAGAAATCCTGTTATAGCTGGCAAACTTTACAAGGTAATCTTGTTCAAAATACCCCAAGCTAAATGCATATCTGGCACTTTCAGTGGCCCCTGATGCGGAAATATTATGCTGTTGAATTGGGGCCGATCGAGTAACCTCGTTCCACCAATTTGTGTCCGCAGATCGAGTAATGGCATAAATATTACCTTCCTCTAAAGCATATAGACTTGGATCCGTCCCCGGATCACCTTCGTTCGCTCCACTTGGAAAGACAAAATCAGGAATCGTAACTTCTCCATTGGGGCCAAAAGTATATTGACCATGACTAGGCACTTTTCCTGCATAGATATCGGCCAAGTAAAGATACTCGCCCAGTTCACGGGCATTTAGTGCCTCCGGATCTTTCTCTGGAGAACCTATCCCATAATAGGAGTTGTATGAAATGGTAGGCTGTCCAAGTTTACCCTTTTTCGTGGTAATGATGATAACTCCATTTGCAGCACGGGAACCATAAATGGAGGCGGCAGATGCGTCCTTAAGAACTTGAAGCGATTCAATGTCGTTTGGATTAAAATTTGCTTGAGACTGAGTAGGAACACCATCAACAATGTATAAAGGAGCGTTATTGCCAACGGTACCAAATCCTCTAATTCTCACGGTAGCCTCACCACCAGGTCTAGCATCGTTGATAATACTTATTCCTGAAGCTCTACCTTGCAGTTGCTGAGCAAATGTTGTTGCAGGAACTGCGAGAAGATCCTCTGTATCCACAACAGAGACGGAACCTGTTAAGTCCTTCTTAGCCTGCGAACCGTACCCAGTCACAACAACTTCATCCAATTTACTGGCATCTTCCTCCATGGTAACATCGATGGTAGATTGACCGTTTACAGGAACTTCAACCGTTTTAAAACCAATGTAGCTAAACACCAATGTAGCGTTGTCATTTACATTATTCAAGGTATAATTACCGTCAAAATCAGTTTGGGTACCTGTCGTCGTGCCTTTAATCAAAACACTGGCACCGGGCAAAGGACCCATTGGGTCAGAAACCGTACCTGTTACTGTTTGGGCCTTTGCCAATCCAATGCATAAAAATGCACAAAACAGCAGAAAACCTTTAAAGAATGTACTCTTCATAAATAATTTAGGTTTAAGTTAATATTGATTGTTGTTAGTTAAAATAAATTAATGTCAATGGTTCGACCGGTTTTTAATCAAACACACCTATTATGATTGTTTTATGTTAAAAAATTAACATTCCTTAAAATTACCTTAACGGAATTGATCTTAGGTAAATTTCAAACGGGAAGAACTATCAAATTCATGAATTTTGGGGTAGAGGGGGTGAAAAAATAATCACAAATGCACAAAAACCGATTAATTATTAAGTGTATAATACACACATCAAAATATTGTTGATTTCTCAAAATAATTGATATTTTAATAAAAAATCACAAAAAATTAAATTGTATTTACATGCAAATTGAGGAGCCGTATTAGTCGCTAAATATTTAGAAAAACAATACGATTGACTTACAAACTCATTTGTTCCAACAAAATAATAGGTAAGTTTCAAAATTACATGCCAAATAAACATCTCCTCTAATTTAATCCAGCAGTTGGCGAAGTCCTATAAACATATAATTTGTAAATTAAAATTTTACAAAAGCTTATAACAAGATTGAACCTTTAAAAATCCGATGATACCACTACAATCACAGCGTATGAATTTTGACTAACATCCAACATATGAACTCAATTAAGAAATATCAACAAATTACGTTACCAACATATAGCGCCTTTAAAGATCTCCATAGGATTCCCTAGGTATCCCAAAAAAAGATAAACATGTAATCCAAATACTAATATTACTACTTTAAAGCCTAATTTATTCGCTAAAACATATTTTATCTATGAAAACTGAAACCGACTCAAAATATCTAATATTCAAAAACATCTTCAATTTTGTAGCTCTTCTACTATGTGTTTCTGTTTTTTTTGGATGTAATGAGGATGCAAAAGAAACACCCATAAAGCCAAATATTGTCTTTATTATGTCCGATGACCATGCCTATCAGGCCATTTCGGCATATGATAACCGCTTAATCGAAACACCCAACATAGACAGGATAGCAAAAATGGGGATGCTTTTCACGAATGCAAGCGTTACCAATAGTATCTGTGCCCCATCTAGGGCGACCATCCTTACCGGAAAACATTCACACCTAAACGGAAAAATAGACAATGTATCCCCTTTTGACACCACGAATGTAACCTTTCCCCAACTCCTACAAAAGGCAGGGTACCAAACGGCAATGTTTGGAAAACTGCATTTTGGTAACAATCCCAAAGGTTTTGACCAGTTCAAGATTTTACCTGGACAAGGATTCTATTATAACCCAGACTTCATCACAAAAAACGAAGGCGAGATCAATGTAAAGGGATACGTAACAGATATTGTAACCGATATGACCCTTGATTGGCTGGAAAACGAACGTCAAGCGGATAAACCCTTTATGCTTATGTATTTGCACAAAGCACCACACCGCTCGTGGTTGATGGCCGAACGTCATATGGCCGAGTTTACCCAGAAAAAATTCCCGGAGCCGGTCACCTTGTTCGACACCCATGAAGGTATGCCTGCCGCAAAAGTCGCCAAAATGAAGGTTGACGGTGATATGGGCTGGGCAGCGGACAGTAAACTATATCCAGAAGTTATGGATCAATTGGGATTGGAGGAGCAAATTGGTTTTGATAAACGTAGGTATGAAATGACGGTGGGCCGATTAGACTCCACCCAGAAAGCTACATTTGACACCTGTTATAGGGCCATTGCGGATGAATTTATAGCGAACTTACCCAACATGACCGAAACCGATATTGCCAAATGGCGCTATCAGCGCTATATGCAGGATTATCTGGGCACTATTAAATCCGTTGATGAAAACGTAGGTAGGGTGCTGGATTATCTGGAAGCCAACAATATGATGGAAAATACCATTGTCGTTTATACCTCGGACCAAGGATTTTACTTGGGCGAACATGGTTGGTTCGATAAAAGATTCGTGTATGACGAAAGCCTAAAAACACCTTTGTTGGTTTCTTGGAAAAACCATATAAAACCTGGAAGTGTTTCCGATGAACTAGTGCAAAACCTGGATTTTGCCCAAACATTTTTGGATGTTGCCGGAGTGGAGCAACCAGCGGATATGCAAGGAAAAAGTTTGGTGCCGGTGTTGACCGATGACATGGAAAATTGGGACAGGGATGCCGTATATTACCATTACTACGAGCACCCCTCCGAACACAACGTAAACAGACATTATGCGGTAATTACAAAGGATTACAAACTGATCCATTACTATTTTGATATGGATTATTGGGAATTGATAGACCGAAAAAAAGATTCGTTGGAGCAGCACAATTATTATGATGACCCTGCCTATGCCAATATACAGAAAGACCTCCACCAAAAACTGGATGCCCTGCGGAAGCTATACGGAGATTCCGAGGCCCTTAGCCAACGGTATATTGACGAATTTATGCCCCTTGCAAAGGAAGGAAAGGTTTATGGGGTTGAAGAAGAGATCTTAAAACCCATGGTGGAAAAATGGGAAAACTCGAAGAAGGATTGATCTACCAAATATCAAATGTAGTTCCACATATTTTTGATTAACAAAAAAGCCGACTTCTAAAAGTCGGCTTTTCCCTTTGTACAGGCGAAGAGACTCGAACTCTCACACCTTGTGGCACCAAATACTATGTTTGATTCAGAATCAAATCGTGTAACCTCCAAGTTTATTCAACGTATTTGATAAAATATAATCAATCAAATGCAGTAATATATAAGCAAAAATCACCCACAAAAATTCAAACAAAACCTTTAATCTTGCATAATAATACCCCATCACGGTTTAAAGTATATACAAGATTTGCTGACTTTTCTAAATTCCCAGTATTATTTATCAAAAGCTCAGTTCAATAAGGTTTTGTTTTTTGATGAAAGTTTGCTGCAATAATTACGATAAACAACACTGTCCTAAAGATGTGTAAAAATTATATCTTTAAGAAAAAGATTAATTATAGTTGAAAAACGTTGTATTATTTCTTGTAATATTCACTTCTATTGTAAAGGGTCAGGAACTTCCGCCAATCAAGAATTTTTCACCTTCAGATTTTGGTGCGGAAAACCAAAACTGGTCAATCTCACAGTCCAATAATCGCCTTATCTATGTAGCGAACAACAAAGGGCTTCTTGAGTTTAATGGTGCAGAATGGTTCTTATATCCGTCTCCCAATCAAACGATTATGCGGTCTGTAAGAGTAATCGATGAAAAAATCTACACCGGTTGCTACATGGAATTTGGATATTGGACAAAAAACCAGGTAGGTACATTGATATATGAATCCCTTTCCAACAGGTTCCGGGACAAACTCTTAGAGGACGAGGAGTTTTGGAATATCCTAAAAGTAGATAACCTAGTCCTGTTCCAGTCCAAAAAACGGATATACATCTATGACGAGGCAAGGCAAACATTGGAATATCTAGAGGCAAGAACGACCTTGCCAAGGATTTGGAAATTGGGAAAAACGGTTTTCTACCATACTATTGACGATGGACTTTATAAAATTAAAAATGGGGAAAAGGAACTGGTCAATAATGAGGTGTCGGTCACAAGTGACGAGGTTGTTGAAATCATGGATTTCAATGGTAAAATACTGATACTGACCAGACATAATGGATTCTATCAAATTTCAGGGGATAAAGTAGAACCATGGCCAACACAGATAGATGTGAATTTGGTGGATGCCTCGGTTTATACCGCTTTACGACTATCAAATAATACCATTGCCATTGGCACCATATCCAATGGACTTTTTTTGCTCAACCCAGAAGGCAAGCTACTTTATCAAATTTACATGGAAAATGGCCTTAGGAACAATACGGTACTCTCGTTGTTCGAAGATATGGACAAGAGCATCTGGCTTGGACTTGATAACGGTCTTGGACATGTAGACCTAAATTCTCCTTTTTTGATTTATGACGATATCGTTGGGGATATTGGAAGCGTGTACAGCGCCCTAGTATTTAATGAAAGGGTTTATGTAGGTACCAATCAAGGGCTGTTTTATAAGCCCATTAATTCAAAGTCCAATTTTCAATTTGTACAAGGTACGGAGGGCCAGGTATGGCAACTTAAGGAAATAGACGGGAAACTTTTTTGCTGTCATCACACTGGCACCTTTGTCATTGAGGATAAAAAAGCGAGGAAGATTGAAGGCACTGAGGGTTCATGGAACCTCCAGCCCGTAGGGAATTATGGGGACCTTGTGATACAGGGGGCCTATGACGGTCTATATATCTTGGAAAAAAAGGACAATATTTGGAAATTACGTAATAAGATCGATGGTTTTGGAAATTCTTCCCGGTTCGTTGAGCTTTTTGACAGTTTTATTTTCGTAAACCATGAATACAAGGGTTTGTTTAAAATTACCCCCGACAATGAATTTAAGAGGGTCAAATCGGTTGTGATAGATACCCTGCTTCGTGGGGATAATTCGGCCATTGTTTCCGCCAAGGAGGAACTGTTATATGCGGATAAAAAAGGTGTTTTCAAGTATGTCGATAATGCCGATAAATTTGTTAAGGATAGTCTCCTTAGCCGTATATATGGGGAATCCAACTATACTTCCGGCAAAATGGCCGCCATTAATGATGAAATATGGTTCTTTACCAAGGACAACATCAATAAGGTTTCAAAAAGTAGTTTGAACAATAAAAAGGTCGTTACACAAATCGAGTTGGGTGAATCCAGTAGAAATAGTATTTCGGGGTATGAAAATATCGCACCCCTGGAAAATCCAGGTAAATATATATTAGGAACAGGACTGGGCTATATTATTTTGGACAGTAATAAGAATAAGGACAAAAATTTCATTGTAGAAATAGCGGAGATCGAAGTATCGTCCTCCACGATGGAAAAAAATAACCGTCAACTTTTGGACAAAAACGAAAAAGGCGATTTAGAAAATCATGAGAACAATGTAGTAATCTCCTATTACACCCCAGAGTACGGAAAATACATCCGGCCAAAATACCAATATAGGTTACGTGGTATCTATGATACATGGAGCGATTGGTCCTTGAACCATACGGCAACTTTCAGCAACCTGCCCTATGGAGATTACCTATTTGAGGTCCGTTCCAAAATTGGTGATAGTCTTGCCGAAAAAACAGCAACATTTTCTTTTACCATCAAAAAGAAGTGGTATCAAACGAATATGGCAATCGCACTATATGCAGTTTTGGGAATCATAGGACTATTTTTCATGCATTTGGCATACAGGCGACATTACAAACAAAGACAACAAAAGTTGGTGGAAAGGACAGAAAAGGAAATGCGGATCGCCAAGGCCGAAAATGAAAAAGAAATTGTACGCCTTAAAAATGAACAGCTAAAACAGCGCGTTCGAATGAAAAGTAGTGAACTCGCCGCTTCTACCATGAGCCTTTTGAGAAAGAACGAGGTTTTAAACGAGGTAAAAAAACAGTTGGAGCAAAAGGTCAAAGACCCAACTATAAAAACACCTATTACAAAAATTATTGATGAAAGTTTAAATAGGAATGACGATTGGGAACTATTTAAGGAAGCTTTCAACAATGCCGATAAGGAGTTCTTGGGTAAGCTAAACAAATTCCATACAAATTTGACCCAAAATGACATTCGACTCTGCGCCTATTTACGCTTAAATCTTTCGTCCAAGGAAATTGCACCGCTTTTGAATATTTCTACAAAAAGTGTTGAAGTAAAGAGATACAGGCTTCGGAAAAAACTGGGCCTAGAACACGACAAAAACCTGGTGGATTATATCTTAAACCTATAAGGACCACCCTACAGTGGTTTGTTTTACCACTACATCACCTATACAAGCTTTATTTTTTAGCCCCATTAGTTGAATTGAACACAAAACTAAACAAGGTGTAAAACACTATTCAAACTAGGGTTTTGGGAATTTCTGTAGTGTTTTTTTGCCGTGTATGTTTTTTGTAGCGGTGAAATTTAAGAATACCTTAAAATTCGAGGCTATTTTTGATAAAACTCTAAAAAACAATCAAAAGATTGCCTGATTCACGAAATACTTGGCATATCTCTATTCCTAACACTTTAAAAAATATAACATGAAGATTAGGTTTCTCGCATTATTCATCTCCCTTTGCTCACTCTCTGGTTATTCCCAAACAGATAAAGTGGCCTTGGTTCAAACCCAAAATGGTACCAAGCTTCAGGTGAACGGTGAGGATTTTATGATCAATGGGATGAACTGGGATTACATTCCCATCGGTACCAATACGGTAAATGCAAGATTTTGGGAAAAGTCGGACGATATTATCAAAGCGGGATTGGATACGGAGATGTCCCTGTTAAAAAACATGGGGGTCAATGTAATACGACAATATACGGGGGTTCCTGCCAAATGGATAAAATATATCTATGAGGAGTATGGCATTTATACCTTGCTCAATCACTCCTTTGGCAGGTATGGATTGACCATAGATGGTGTTTGGACACCCGTAACTGTTTACGACGATCCTAAAACCCAAGCATTGTTGACCCAAGAATTGACCCTGCTCGTAGAAGAGTACAAAGACACTCCTGGCCTACTTATGTACTTATTGGGCAACGAAAACAACTACGGACTTTTTTGGCAAGGTGCGGAAACGGAGGATTTCCCAGATGATGAACAAGAAAAGCAGTTCATTGGTGAAAAACGTGGTAGGCCCATGTATCGCCTTATGAACGAAGTGACGAAAAAAATGAAGACTATTGATGGCAACCATCCTATTGCACTTTGCAACGGTGATGTTCTATTCATAGATATTATTGCCGAGGAGTGTCCGGATGTTGATATTTATGGCACAAATGTATACCGAGGTGTTTCTTTTGGGGACATGTTCCAAGTGGTCAAGGAAAAATTGAACAAGCCCATCATGTTTACCGAGTTTGGTGCGGACGCATACAACGCGGTGGAGAATAAGGAAGATCAATTATCTCAGGCCTATTATATGGTGGGCAATTGGGAAGAAATCTACGCCAATGCCGCAGGTCTAGGGAAATCTGGCAACTCCATAGGAGGGTTTACCTTTCAGTTCAGTGATGGCTGGTGGAAATATGGGTTTGACGACCGTAAGAACGCCGATGTCCACGACAATAATGCCTCCTGGTCCAATGGGGGCTATTCCAGGGATTTGGCGGGCGAAGGTGTTAATAACATGAACGAAGAATGGTTCGGTATCTGCGCAAAAGGTCAAACGAACTCACGAGGACTTTATGACCTATATCCTCGGGCAGCTTATTACGCATTGCAAGAGGCCCATAAATTGAATCCGTATGAACCCGGTATGGATTTGAACTTTTTGGAAAACTATTTTGACAATATCGTTCTTATGGACGCCGTACTTAAGGCGAGGGGAGATAAGGCGGCTTTAAATTCTGAACAAAGCAGTTTATTACGGATAAGCAACTTACTAGCTAAATTCGCTACGTTTAGTACGGGGGGAAGTCTAATTACTACCCCCGACAATCCAGACCCAGACGACCCAAATACCTTCCCAAACCAACTGGGCTTCGACCATATGCAATCCTATTTTGTAGGCGTTGAAGGCAACCCGGCTCCAAATATGCGGGCAGAAGTGAATCTAAACGTGGTGGGCAATGTCGCCCAGAATCCCATCAACGAAATCTTCTACGAAAACAATTCACGGCCTATAGACGTGAGCACCGATCGCGGAGATGTAGTAGTTTCGGACGTAAACAGGGTACGGGTATACCAGGCCGAATTTGAATGGAACGCCAAGGAATTCGATCTTCGCGGATTCTACAGGACCGGGCACTACCACTGGGGCTATGAAGGCGATTTCTTCGGATTTTACCCTGAAGCCAACTACGGCCCAAACCTCGATATTTACAATGGGGAAATCTTGGGCGCTGAAATTGATGGCAAAGGACCCTTAAAGGGCTTAAAGGTCGCGGTAGGGCCTCAATTGTGGTGGGGTGCCAATCCTACCATGTTGTTCAAATACCGGAAGCATATTGGTAAATTCAACGTTACGGGCATTTATCATCGCGATTTTGAGACCGATGTGGAGCTGGATGAAAACGGTCGCCGAATATTGGACCTCAACCAAGTACGAAGCGGTGTGATACCCCCATGGCCCACAGAACGTGCGGCAATCGCCATAGAGCGGGAATTTGGAAAATTTGGTGTGGAACTGGGTGGCATTTGGTCCGGGAGCCCTTTGAACGGCCTAACGTTTCAAGATGTGCGCGGCGAAACGGGCAATTACATTGTTTTTGAAGACCGTATACAGGCAAGCGACAACTGGGGCGGAAAAGTCAAGATTACGTACGAAGGCGGTAAATTCAATTGGTACGGTCAAGCTTCTGCCATGGGGCTTATTGCCAATGGCGGGGCGGACCAGACATTGACATTTACCGGATGGAAACTACGCGATACAGGAAGTGGCAACGTTACCAGCCTTTTGACAGGTTTTACCATTGCTTCGGGCAAATTCCAGATCGCCCCTAATTTTATGATCCAGAAACCATTGGTAGAGGCGATGCCCAATGATGTTCAAGGACCGGGCCGTTTGAGGAATATCATCGACGACCCTTTCTCGGTACGTGCCAACAGGGAGACCATCGGTAGTGAACTATTGATATCCTTTGATCCTACGCCGGGCACCTGGATGTATGAATGGGACAATGACCGTGCGGAGGACGCCCCGTTTGCGATGAACCTCGGTTTTGTCTACAGGCACTTGCCAACCACCATGGACGCCCACATTGGCTTCCTGGCCAACAGGCAGTTTTTTGCCTTCCCCAACTCGGCTCCTGCCGAGGACCTCTGGGAAATACATTCCCGCATGGTGTCAAAAATAGGACCGGACCTGGGCTTTATCGGTAACTTCTATTATGGCAATGGTCAGGGAAATGGTGATAGCCAACGCCTTATCAAACGATTTGGTGGGGATATCAGGGCCATTTACAAGAATTATAAACTTTCCTCCCATGTAAAGGTGAACGATTGGGGGCCCTTTGATTACCATCGTGATTTTAACTTGACATTCCCCCTTCAATTGATGTTGGATGTCTCCACGACCTTGGGCAAACCGGACTGGTTCATCCTCCCCAGTACCCAAGTGGGCATTCGGGGTATCTGGCGCTCCTTGAACGAATTTTCACCGAGATACGCGCCCAATGCCGCCGAGGAATTTTCAAACGAACCGATCATTAGCCCAGTAGGCTTCCCCAACGGATCGGAATGGGAAATCATGACTTATGTACATATCAATATTGGTAAATAATAACGGAATGATGAAAAACAACAGATATATCAGTACTACAAATACCTTGTTTTCCGTGATTGTTCTGACCTTGCTGTTGGGATGTGAACGGAACTTTTCAGAAGACGTGGAATTTGCGTCCTTTCCGCCTAATGGTGACGTTTTCATCGATACCTTCTCGGCAGGTTTGGATTATTTTCCATTTGTGGATGGGGGTGCGGATCCAGAAGCATTCAGCGTGGATACCGATGAATTTTTTGCTGGCAATGCCTCCATGCGTTTTGATGTACCACCATTTGGTGTAGGTTTTGTGGGAGCTACGTTTAACACAACGGTAAAAAGGGACCTATCCGGTTTTGATGCCCTCACTTTTTATGCCAAGGCTTCCCAAGCGGCGGATATAAACGAAATTGGATTTGGTATAGAGGGGGAAACAGGAAATAAATTTCAAGTGACCACCCAGAATTTACAAATAAGTACCCGATGGGAAAAATACACCATACCCATACCAGACCCTTCAAAACTTTTTAATCAAACCGGATTGTTTTGGCTAGCCGAGGGTGCCGAAAACGAATTTGACGAAGGCGGTTATACCTTGTGGTTTGATGAAATAAAATTTGAAAAGACCGGAACCTTGGGGCAGCCGAGGCCGGCAATCCTAAACGGTGCAGACGTGCAACAGCCCGGTTTTGTGAACATTGGTCAATCATTGACCGGCCTTACCCAAACCGTGAACTTGGAATCCGGGGAAAATATTACCGTGATTGCCGCACCGTCGTACTTTGACTTTTCATCATCAAATAATGGGGTTGCCCAGGTAAATGAGTTGGGAAATATTTCGGTTACGGGTCTTGGTCAAACAACCATTACAGCCTCCTTGGCAAACAATCCTGCCGAAGGTTCCTTGGAGCTGAATGTTGAAAGTGCCTTTGAATTCGCCCCTACCCCGCCGTCACGGGCGCCTGAAGATGTCATCTCGGTTTTTAGCGATGCCTATGCGAACGTTGCGGTAGATTACTTTAATGGCTTTTTTACCCCTGACGGACAAACCACCCAAGGTGGCTCACCGCCGCTAGACTTTAACGGGGACAGGATCATCAACTATACCCAACTCAACTTTGTGGGCATTGGTACTTTCTTGAACGTGGCACCGATCAATGCTTCGGCCATGACCACACTACATATCGATATCAAGGTCAATGAAGCCATTGACCCGGGAGATTTTATAAGGATCCAATTGTTAAACTCCGTTGGCAATGGCGAAACCTCCGGTTCGGTGACCCTGGCGGCCTCCGATCTAAGACAAGACGAATGGGTCAGTTTTGATATCCCATTGGCCGACTTTACAGGGTTGGGCGATCGCTCACAAATTGGTCTATTGTTCTTTGTATCGGACAGCACCATTTCAGACATTTTTGTTGACAACATCTATTATTACAGGTAATAAGAAAAAGAAACTTCAAATGCTTAATAGAAAAAGAAAGATTGTGAAAAATACTGTGTATCAAGTTTTTATGGGCCTTTTTATCAGCTCATTCATCGGGTGTGAGGTGGATGAAACCCAGACGGTAACGACCTTGACCAATGTGGTACTTTCGGAGGAATTCGATACAGACGGTGCCCCAAATCCAGATGTATGGGGCTTTGATATTGGACGGGGACCTAATGGCGACGGTTGGGGAAACCAAGAATTGCAGTATTACACAGATCGTCCAACGAACGTGGCCATAGAAAACGGCAACTTAAAAATTACGGTCCGCCAGGAATCCTTCCAGGGTGTGGGCTATACATCCGCCCGATTGTTGACCAAAAACCGATTTGAACAGGCTTATGGTCGTTTTGAAGCAAGAATACAATTACCAACAGGCCAAGGAATTTGGCCCGCCTTTTGGATGTTGGGTGCGGATATTGATGAGAACCCGTGGCCCGGAGCCGGTGAAATCGATATCATGGAATACAGGGGTCAAAACCCCACCATCTTAGTTGGTAGTGTGCACGGTCCAGGCTATTCGGCGGGAAATGCCATTTCAAAGGAATATGAACTGCGCAACGACAGGTTCGATACGGGGTATCACATTTTTGGTATTGAATGGTCTCCAGTTGCCATCAACTTCTATGTGGACGATGTGCTCTACAACCAAATAACTCCAGAAGATGTAACTGGGGAATGGGTTTTTAATAAGCCATTCTTTCTATTAATGAACGTAGCGGTAGGAGGAAATTTCGTGGGGCCACCCAATTCTGAAACCCGGTTTCCCCAGACTATGCTGGTAGACTATGTACGCGTATTTAATTAAGGAATTGCTTTATAAACAGAAAATTGACTAATTAAACATTTAACTATGAAATCATTTTTTAAAAAAGGGAAATTAATTTCCATGTCGGCTTTATTGCTTTTATTTCTTGGATGTAGTGATGATGATGAAGTTTTACCGGAAGTTGTTGCAAGTTTCACCCAATCCATAGACCAGACCACGGGTACGGTCACGTTTACCAACAATTCCCAAAACGCCACTACCTATTCGTGGAATTTTGGAAATGGAAATACGTCTACGGCCAAAAACCCCACACAGGTCTATGAAAATGGGGACTATACGGTAACATTGACAGCCTCAAATGTGGTCGGTGATTCTGATACGGCCACCGCGAACTTTACGATTACCATACCGGATGACGGAGGCGATGGTGGAGATGGAGGAAACGATTTTGATAGTGGCCTGCTTACCAATGGCGATTTTGAGGCCGGTGTGGAACCTTGGATTGGCAATGCTGCCAACGTACAGGAAGACGGGGGAAACAGCTTTAATTTTGCAGATGTACAGGCAGCGGGTAACCCATTTGATGTGAACTTGAGCCAAGTTGTGGCCATAACCCAAGGCACCAATTACATTTTAAAGTTTGATGCTTCATCGGACAGGGAAAGGACCATATTGGCAGGTATAGGGTTAAACGAGGCCCCTTTCACCAATACAAACGTGGAAATTAACTTGACAACGGCAACCCAAACCTTTGAGCTACAACTCGCCGCAACTGATTTTGGCGGGTCCAATAGTCGCGTATTGTTCGATATGGGCGCAGCCATAGGTACCGTGGTAATAGACAATGTATCCTTAGTTGAGGGCGGAGATGGTAGTGATTCCAACACCGGAGGTGGTGATAGTGGTTTTGACAGCGGACTATTGACCAATGGTGATTTTGAGGGAGGCGTAACCCCATGGATCGGGAATGCGGCCAACGTACAGGAAGATGGTGGAAACAGCTTCAATTTTGCAAATGTCATGGCCGCAGGTAACGTATTCGACGTAAACCTTAGCCAAGTTGTGGCAATTACCCAAGGAACCAACTATATCTTGACCTTTGATGCTTCTTCCGATCGTGAACGCACGATGTTAGCCGGAATCGGTTTGAATGAAGCACCGTTTACAAACACGAGCGTTTCTGTAAACCTGACCCCTGAGACGCAAACGTTTACGTTGCAATTGGCCGCTTCTGATTTTGGTGGCGCCAATAGTCGGGTCCTATTTGATATGGGAGGTGAAGTTGGTGTAGTGGTTATTGATAATGTCTCCTTGGTTGAAGGTGGCGATGGCAGTGATTCCAACCCAGGAAATGGCGGAGGTACCGGTGAGGTGACCGCTTTTTGTAACACCCAGATCCAAGCCTTTGGGGGTGATGCAGGTTCAGATATTTTCTTGTCCGTTTTTAACGTAAACGCTACTACCATGCGCGTTGAAATCTCTTCCGCGGATAGCGACCCGGTCGACTTATTGGTATTGCCCGCTGGCGCGTGGGTTCCTAACGATGCCGGTATTTCAATGGCACCTATGGAAGTTTCACCCGGAGTTTGGGCGGGAGAATTTTTCTTCCCCAATGGAGCACCTGAAAATGTAGAACTTTTCATTGAGTGGAGTAAGTTATCTTTTGCAGGAAACTGGAGATCTACGGCCCCTGACACCTTGGATACAGTCGCTTTCAATGCTACGTGTGACACAGGATCCGGAGGAGGTACCGGCGGTGGAAATACAGGTGATGGTTCTGGAATCGTTGTAGATTTTGAGGATGGCGGTACATTGACAGGTGCCTTTGACAATGGTGCCAATGGTGCTAATGCGACCAACCCCGATCAAAGTGGGATCAATACATCGGCCACGGTATATCAGTTTAACAAAATTGTAGGCTCCGCCTGGTATTCAGGAGCGTTTAATGTCTTTCCACAAGACCTTTCAGCGACGGGCGGTACAACTTTTAAAATGAAAATATGGTCACCAAATGCAGGTGTCAATGTACGCTTTCAGTTGGAGAAAGAAGGGAACCAAGGCCCCATTGTCACCTACAACGTAGACCAAACGGTTACGGAAGCCAACACCTGGGTTGAGTTGACATTCGATTTTTCATCGACACCGCTTGATCTGACCGATGGTTATGATAAAATCGTCATCTTCCCAGATTATGATGAGTCCAACCAAGTACCGGTTGCTACGGAGGCAATCTACTATTTTGATGACATAACCCAGGAATAACGACAGAATTAACGCTGATTTTGGGTTGAAAAGGCCGGTTTGAAAATAGGCCGGCCTTTTTCAATAAATCTTAAAAAATAATTACCGGAAATGACCGAAAAATCCAAGGTACCCTTAGAATATATCGAAATAGAGAACGAAAGCTATTTTAAAATTGGCAATTACGATTCCATGCGGCCTTTCTTCATGAGTATCGTAAGTGATTCCAATCACTGGATGTTCATTTCAAGCAATGGCGGATTGACAGCTGGCCGTAAAAATGCCGAATTCTCCCTATTTCCTTATTATACGGACGATAAAATCACAGAATCGGCAGAAATAACGGGTAGCAAAAGCATTTTTAGGGTTCATAAGGACGACACCGTATGGATTTGGGAACCGTTTTCAAACCTTGGAAAAACTGCTTATCGTACCACTCGAAACCTATATAAAAACAGTCATGGCAATAAATTAATTTTTGAAGAAATAAACCATGACCTGCAATTGACTTTTTCCTATCAGTGGAATTCAAGTAACCGTTTTGGTTTTGTGCGTAAGTCCCAGATTCATAACAACTGCGATTCAAAAATTGAAATTTCCGTTTTGGACGGTATCCAAAATGTGCTTCCTTACGGTGTGGGAAGCTATACCCAGACCAATTCCAGCAATCTGGTCGATGCCTATAAAAGAAATCAATTATTAAAGAATTCCGGCCTTGGCATCTATGCCCTGAGTGCCATTATTGTGGACAAGGCGGAACCCAGCGAGGCCCTAAAGGCCAATGTGGTTTGGTCACTAGGTCTTGATAATTTAGGGTATTTGGTTTCCTCCCTTCAATTAGATCATTTTAGAAGAACGGGTACCATAGGCACGGAAACCGATGTGAAGGCAGAAAAAGGAGCTTATTTCATCCATGCCGATTTAATTTTGCCCCCAAATTCCAAAAAGGAATGGCAATTGGTGGCGAACGTAAACCAGGACCACAGTGCCATAATCGCTTTGGACAAAAGTATCAAAGAGGATACGGGGCTTTACCAAAAAATCCAGGAGGATATAGATTTGGGGACGAAAAACCTGATTGGTCTTTGCGCGGCTTCGGATGGGCTACAGGACACTAAAGATGTCTTGAGGGATACCAGACACTTTTCCAATACGCTCTTTAACATCATGCGCGGTGGTATTTTTGACCACAATTACGATATCGAAAAACGGGATTTTAGGGCGTACCTAGTAAATGCCAACAAAGAGGTAGCTAAAAATAATAGTGCCCCGATTGATGCCCTACCGGAAATTTTTGCGGCCAATGATTTAAAGCAGCAGGCGCTATCGAATACAGATGTACATTTCAAACGCCTTTGCTTGGAATACCTACCATTGAAATTTAGCAGAAGGCACGGAGATCCTAGCCGGCCATGGAACCGTTTCTCCATCAATACGCGTAGTGAAGTTGATGGATCCAAAATTTTGGATTACGAAGGCAATTGGAGGGATATCTTCCAGAATTGGGAGGCTCTTTCCATTTCTTACCCAGAGTTTTTGGAAAGTATGATCCACAAATTCCTGAACGCATCTACTTTTGACGGATACAATCCGTACCGAGTGACCAAAGGGGGCTTTGACTGGGAAACAATTGAGCCGGACGACCCTTGGAGTTATATTGGGTACTGGGGCGATCACCAGATAATTTATCTGCTTAAATTTTTGGAACGGTTCGAAAGTCATAATCCCAAACAGTTGGAAAGCCTTTTGGACCAGGAAGTTTTTGTGTATGCCAACGTACCGTACAAAATTAAATCGTACGAAAAGCTTCTAGAAAACCCAAAGGATACGATTTTATTCGACGAAGAGCTGGATAAGGAAATCCGACAAAAACGGGCCGAACTAGGTGCGGATGGTGCACTTTTACAAGATTCTAACGGAAGCATCGTAAGGGCGAATTTTCTGGAAAAGATTTTGGCAACGACCTTGGCAAAGCTTTCCAATTTTATTCCAGAGGGCGGTATCTGGATGAACACCCAACGGCCGGAATGGAACGATGCCAACAACGCGCTGGTAGGTAACGGCGTCTCCATGGTAACGCTCTATTACCTACGCCGGTTTTTGAACTTTTTTAAAGAAATTTTTGAAAATATAGAAAAACCAGAGTTTACCATCGCTATTGAACTTTTTGAATTTTTCGATTCCGTAGCAAAAACGTTGGCCAGGCATAATGAAGCCCTGACCGGCCCCATGAATGACCAAACCCGAAAAAATATCCTAGATGGACTAGGCAAGGCGGGCGCTTCCTTTCGAAATCAGGTTTATGAAAATTCCTTTTCGGGTGAAAAAAGAAGTGTATCCCTGGAGGAATTGAAAGCGTTCATTGAACTCGAAATTAGGTATTTAGAACACTCCATTAAGGCCAACAGGCGAAAAGACGATTTGTACCATGCCTATAATCTTATGTCCGTTACCCCAGACAATGGAGTGTCCATTTCCTACCTGGAAGAGATGCTTGAAGGTCAGGTGGCCGTTCTAAGCTCAGGATATTTATCCTCAAAAGAAGCATTGAACGTGCTGGATGCATTGAAGCACAGTAAACTTTTTCGTGAAGACCAATACAGTTATTTGTTGTACCCCAACAAGGAGCTTCCCCTGTTTTTGGAGAAAAACAACATCCCGGAAGCATCGGTCAAAAAATCGAAATTACTTACCAAGTTGGTAAAAGAAGGCAATAAGGAACTCATTGTAAGATCGGTTGACGGCTCTTACCACTTTAACGGGAACTTCAACAACGCCAACGATGTCACCAAAGCCTTGGATTCCCTTAGTAATAAAGAATATAAAAACTTAATTCCATCAGAACGGAACTATATTCTTCAGGTTTTTGAAGAAGTTTTCAACCATAAGGCCTTCACCGGCAGATCGGGTACCTTTTACGGTTACGAAGGTTTGGGCTCCATCTACTGGCACATGGTTTCCAAGCTGTTTTTGGCGGTCCAGGAGTGCTGTCTAAAAGCGGTACATGAAGGAGAAAACCCTGAAATCGTAGGCAGGTTACTGGAACACTATTACGAAATCAATGAAGGGATCGGGGTACACAAATCCCCTACCCTTTACGGTGCCTTCCCCACAGACCCCTACTCGCACACACCGGCAGGCAAGGGGGCCCAACAGCCGGGGATGACAGGACAGGTAAAAGAGGACATTTTAAGCCGATTTGGAGAACTGGGAGCTTTTGTTAACGAAGGAAAATTATGCTTTGAACCCTGTTTATTGCGTAAGAGCGAATTTTTGGAAGCGGGTAAAAACTTCACCTATATTGGAGTGGATGGAATTGCAAACGAAATACCCCTGCCATCCAACACGATAGCCTTCACCTACTGTCAGGTTCCAATAATTTATAAAATGGCCGAAAATGAATCCCTAATAATCGGTTTTACGGACGGTACTAAAAAATCGATGGATACCCTTTGTCTTAATCGCAAACTATCGGAATCTGTATTCAAGCGAAAAGGCGAAGTATCGCGAATTGAAGTGGCCCTAAACCCATCCCGATTAAAATGATAGCCATGAAATTAAAACGGAATATCATAGGGATACTAAGCATATTGCTTTTGGTGTCATGTAAGGAAAAAGCAAATGAGAATCCCCCATACCAACAAAAACAAGAACAACAAGTGACTGCAAGAGATATATTGGGCAACCCAGAATACCAGGCCATCTCGTATGGCGGATACCGAAAAAATTCACGACAACTACAACCCACCATGGACCAGCTCAAGGAAGATATGCGTTTGCTAAATGCTATGGGTATACGGGTATTGCGAACCTACAATGTGCAGTTGCCCCATGCATCAAACGTGCTCAAGGCCATTCGTGAACTAAAAAATGAGGACGAAACCTTTGAAATGTATGTTATGCTGGGCGCATGGATCGATTGTAAAAACGCATGGACAGGAAAACCGGTAGATCACAACATTGAAAGTGAACAAAACGCCGATGAGATAAAACGGGCCGTTGCCTTGGCCAATGATTATCAGGATATTGTAAAGGTCATTGCCGTTGGCAACGAGGCTATGGTCAAATGGGCGGAATCCTATTACGTGCAACCGGAAATCATCCTTAAGTGGGTGAACCATTTACAGGCATTAAAATCAGAAGGAAAACTGCCCTCAGATCTATGGATTACGAGTTCCGACAATTTTGCCTCCTGGGGAGGTGGCGGCCCAGAATACCATGTTAAGGATTTGGACGAATTGATCAAAGCGGTCGACTACCTATCAGTACATACCTATCCCATGCACGATACCCATTACAATCCGCAATTTTGGGGCATCACAAATGATGAAGCATCCCTTTCACAAACCGAGCAAATTAATGCGGCGATGCAACGAGCTTTGGACTATGCCAAATCACAGTACAACAGTGTGGTAAGATATATGAAGAACCTAGGCGTTGACAAACCGGTCCATATTGGCGAAACGGGTTGGGCAAGCCATTCCGATGGACTTTACGGCCCCGAAGGTTCAAAGGCATGTGATGAATATAAGTCGGCCATTTATTACCAATTGATGCGTAACTGGACCCAAGCCGAAGGAATTTCATGTTTCTATTTCGAAGCCTTTGATGAGCCTTGGAAAGATGCGCAAAATCCGAACGGTTCAGAAAATCATTTCGGACTTTTCACAGTAGATGGAAACGCGAAATATGCCCTTTGGAACCTTGTAGATGAAGGAATCCTTGAAGGAATGGTAAGGGATGGAAACACCATCTCAAAAACATATAGCGGTGACTTGGAGCTACTTTTAAATGATGTGGCCCTTCCCTCCATTAACAACGAAATCAACAACTAAAACCAACCAAACGATATGAGTGCAACAAACGAATTTATTGTAGGTAGAAAAGTGCCTTTTGGACAAAAACTGGCCTTTGGGATTGGCATGTTCGCCAATCAGATGTTTCCGGCCATTTTAGGGATTTTTATGGTGGTACTGGTCCAAGATTTGGGTTTCCCTGGATGGATGTGGTCCCTTATCTATTTCTTCCCTAGAATCTTTGATTCCATTACAGACCCTATCATGGGATTTATATCGGATAACACCAAATCCAAATGGGGAAGACGCCGCCAATATGTACTTATTGGAGGTATCATTATGGGTATCGCCTATATTTTCATGTGGCAATTATATAAGGATAATTCGTTGGAATATAATTTTTGGTATTTCTTCTTATGGTCCATCATTTTTTATTTAGGGCTTACCTTTTTTAGTGTGCCTTATGTGGCCATGGGTTATGAAATGAGCGACGATTTTCACGAACGAACCAATATTATGGCCGTTGCCCAATGGATCGGTCAATGGGCATGGGTCATCGCCCCTTGGTTCTGGATTATCATGTACGATCCTGATTGGTTTCCTTCAGCAGATGTCGCAGTAAGGGAATTGGCGATTTGGGTGGCAATACCGTGTGCCTTAGCGGCCATTGTACCCGCAATTTTCATTAAGAGCAAATCTACACTGCAAGAAGATTACGAACCTTTGAACGCTGCAAATATTGGAGGTAGTTTAATGAAAATACTCAAAAGCTTCAAGGAGGCCTTTAAAATCCCCGAATTCAGAAAAATCTGTGGAGCTACCTTTTTAATATTCAATGCCTTCAATACCGTGGCCGCACTAACCTTTTTTGTAATCGTTTACAAACTTTTCAACGGTGATGCAGAAGCAACGGGTATTTGGGTGGCATTGTTTGGTTGCTTGGGGGCTTTGGGCACCACGTTCATAGTTATACCCATTGTGGCATGGATGTCCAAGAAAATGGGCAAGAAAAAGGCCTTTATGCTCGCCCAGGCAATTTCAGTGATAGGATACATTATGCTGTACTTTTTGTTTGTGCCCGGAAAACCATGGTTATACATTATAGGTTTGCCGTTTTTCTCCTTTGGGATCGGTAGCCTATTTACCATCATGATGTCAATGACGGCCGATGTCATCGATATTGATGAATTGAACTCCGGAAAGCGGCGAGAGGGGATATTTGGTGCAATTTATTGGTGGATGGTAAAAGTTGGTTTTGCCTTGGCCGGTGCATTGAGTGGGGCGATCATTGCCTTTGTAGGATTTAATCCTGAGTTGATGACGACCGAACAACAAGGTGCGGTAGATGGCCTTCATGCTTTTTTCTGCTTTTTTCCTATGGTAGGAACTTTGGTCGCCATGTGGATTATGCGCAATTATGATGTGACAGAGGAACGGGCCAATGAAATTAGGGCGGCCTTGGAAGCCCGAAAAAATTAATCAAAATCATAGGAAAAACTATGTCTTCAAGTAGAGCGGAAAAATATTTATCCTTAGCAACCTATAACTTTAAGGGTTACAACGAGGACGAGTTAATGTCCATGGCAAGGAAAACATTGGAAAAGGGAATGCATGGCCTATGTTTTAGCCCCTATGTTGAAGGCCAAAAACCTGGTGACCAGTTGTCTGATAACCAAATTCGAAGACGGCTGGAAATAATAAAACCCTACACGAAATGGGTGCGGTCATTCTCATGTACCGAAGGCAATGAGAACATTCCTAGATTAGCCAAGGAATACGGCATGAAAACACTTGTGGGTGCATGGCTCGGAAACGATAGGGAATCCAATGAAAAGGAGCTTGAGGGCTTAATTCAACTGACAAATGAGGGTGTGGTCGATATCGCTGCGATAGGCAACGAAGTACTGTATAGGGGTGATTTGACCGAGTCTGAACTATTGGATTATATTCATCGAGGCAAAGTAGAGATCGAAGACGTTCCAGTGGGCTATGTAGATGCCTATTATGAGTTTCGGGACCATCCAAAAGTCTCTGAGGCCTGTGATATAATTTTGGCGAACTGTTATCCTTTTTGGGAGGGATGTGAAATGGACTACTCACTTTTATATATGAAGGATATGTACCGTCAAGCACAGGAAGCGGCTCAAGGGAAAAAAGTTATCATTACGGAAACTGGATGGCCCAGTCAAGGTACTAATTTACGTGGTGCGCTTCCTTCGTACCAAAACTTTTTGAAATATTTCATAAATACCCAAAAATGGTCACAGGAAGCAGAAATTGAAATTTTCTTTTTCTCTTCTTTTGACGAATCATGGAAAGTGGGTACCGAAGGGGATGTGGGGGCTTATTGGGGCCTATGGGACAAGGATGAAAATTTGAAGTTTTGAGAATAAAAGAATCCTTCCTTTGGGGGACTTATTAGGGTATAATGAAGCACCAAAAAGAATCACGAAATTAAATTTGTAAATATCTGATAATCAATTCGGTGTATCAGGGTTAGCTTCGCTGAACCTGTTGTGTATGTTGCTCAGTAATAGCCAGCAAACCTTCGGTTTCCTGTACTTTTTATTTCTCTTGTTTAAAAATTTAAGCTTGAAGCTGGAAAAAAAAGCCAGACAAGATGTCTGGCTTTTATTAGTCGGGGTGGCAGGGTTAAAACCCCTTCTCTATTCCCTTAATAACCAAACGGTTAGAATCACTTTGTCAAAATAGGTAACCGAATAGGTCTACCCGAAAGGCTTTTTGACGCTTTCTTAACATAAATATATGAAAAGAGTACCAAAACTGTATAAATTGATTTGTTTTTAACTCTCCCCTATTTGAAGTTTGACCGTCTCAGTTCTTCTAAAGGCGGAGTAATTATTTCGTACAACAGATTGGAAAGTATTTAATGCTTTCTAGAAGTTATCCTAATATAATAACCATCGGGGTCAATCAATCGAAAATCGGTAAGCCCCCATGGTCTATCATTAATCTCTGCATGTATTGGGTATCCGCTTCGCTTCACTCGCTGATAAACGGACAATACATCATCAACTTCCAGTACAATTTCTACACCGATACCACGGCGTGAATCATTCTCTTTCAATTTTAAATAATGGTCTCCCGGCAACTTAGCTTCAGGTCCTATTCCCAAAATCACAGCACCATTTATCACTTGCTGATAGGATTGATTAATTGAATCTCCTTCTATAGAAAAATTTAGAATTTTACTATAAAAGTTAACTGATCGTTCTACATTAGAACTGAAAAGCTCCAATCGAAGTGATGCGTTGCTATCTTGAGGTTTATTCATAAAACTGAAGATAGTAATGAGAAGGCAGAGAAAAATAATGACAATATGTATTTTTGATAATTTCACTTTGCAAGATTTAATAGATTCAATATTATAATTCAGATTTTTCAAAAGCCATAAGGCTAAAGATTCCAAACCCTAATTTGTATTTCCCACCCCAATAAAATGGAAATTGATTTTTTTAACCCGGTTCTTTGTAAGACAAAGATTGTTTATAAAGATTGAAAAAGCAGCTCTTTAGGCTTTCTAACTTTTTTCCTGAATTGAGTATGATCGTCTTCTGATCGAAAGCCAACTGGAGCAATCACAGCTGCATTCAGACCTTTTTCTTTTAATCCTAAAATATCATTGTATTTGTCAGGTTCAAATCCTTCCATGGGACATGCATCAATTTTTAATTCCGCACAAGCCGTCAATAGGTTAGATAATGCCAGATAGGTTTGTTTTTCAGACCAACTTATCCATTCCGAATCAGTTTTTTGAGATAGACTCTTTTTCATAAAATCGCCATAGACAGTGAGCTTATCCAAAGATGTACCTTGAATTTTTGCTGTGGCTTGAATATAATCGTCAATATACTTTTCGCTTCTATCTGTATAATTACAGAAAACAAATAGATGTGAAGCATCTGTAATTTGTGATTGATCCCATGAAGCCTTTTTAAGCTGTGTCCTTAATTTTTGATTTTCAATAACTAGTACCTTATATAATTGCAGGCCATAGGACGAAACGGATAATTGTATGGCTTCCTTTAGTTTTTCAAGGTCTTTATCACGTATGTTTTTTGATGGATCAAATTTTTTAGTAGCGTAACGCCATTTTAGATTTTCTAATAGTCTCATAATAGTTGTTTTAAAATTCATATTTTATATTCACTTTATAATTCAATTTTCTTTTATCAGGAATATTCCAATAAACATTGCCGCTACTCCTAAGATCCTTTTAAATTCCATAGGTTCTTGTGGCATTCCAAACCATCCATAGTGTCCTGCGATTGCTGAAAATAAAAGTTGACCAAACAAGCCAAGTGATATCATCGTTGACATTCCCAGTTTTGGAATGGTGTAGTAGTAAAGATAAATTCCAAAAACACTAAAAAGTGCCCCTGTAAACCATAAATATTTAGGTATATCATACAGTAGCGATACTTTCGGAAAGTTTTTGAGGCTCATTAATACCATCAGTAAAGCGAAAACCATACTGAAAAAGAACGCTACTAATGACGCCATTAATGGATTTCTAAGTTGAACACCCAGCTGTGCGTTAAATCCACCTTGCATGGCCAGAAAAACTCCACCCACGATGGCTAATATCATATTGATGTTTTGGTTCATGATCTTTACTTTAATAACACAAAATTATTGTAAAGGATTCTGGTAAAAATTAAGCTAGCTTAAGAAATAAAGAGCTAATTCAAGGTAGTTTCACAACTGGCTATCATTATGATATGATTTAATTTACTTCTTAACTAAAGTCAATGAAATCTGTTTTGAGAGCCGATAATTTTGCATAAAATTTAAAACGTGTCATCATGAAACAACTAGCAAAAATATCAGGGATTGCTTATTTGATGATTTTTTTATCTGGTTTTTACGCCAACTTTTCGGTACTTGAAAGCCTTATAGTCCCTAATAACACATCAATTACGACTTCAAATTTTATTAATAATCATTCGCAATTTGGAAACGGATTGTTTGGGTTTGTAGTCATGCTTTTTTTTGATGCTATATTGATTTGGTCAATTTTCGGTTTAACAAAACCGATAAGTAAAAATCTATCTTATCTAGCTTCGTTTTTCAGACTACTTCACGCTCTGTTTTTTGGTGTTGCTCTACTTAAATTATTACACATTTATCAATTAACAAGTAACCTCTCTAGCTCTATTAAATTGGAACAACTAGTGACGGAGTTGTTATTAGATTTTGATACACTTTGGACTATCGGATTGTTATTTTTTGGAATTCACTTAATTGTTCTAGGATATCTGGCCATAAAATCAGCATATATTCCAAAAACACTGAGCATTTTATTAGTGTTAGCAGCATTCGGCTATTTAATAGATGGCGCAGCCAAGCTTATAATGTCTAACTATATTGATTATAAAGATGTTTTCGAAATCATAGTAGTTGTGCCATCCGTGATTGGTGAATTCTCATTTACCGCCTGGCTATTAATTAAGGGTTTTAAGAAACGACCTTTTAAAATTCAAAACATATAAATTTTACAACCTCTTTTAGTGTATTACCCTTCATAAAAAAGTTTAGAAGCGTTGTCAATTCATTTATTAAGATACCTTAAGATTATTGGCTAATTAACCAGTTAAGTTTGATTTAATTATACATCAAGTAAATAATCAATCAAAAAATGAACATTATGAAATTAGAATATTTAAAAAAAATCATGCCTTTTGTCATTGCCATTTTAGCGATGCAATCTACATATTCACAATCCTTAGAAACTCAAATTGATAGTGTATTAACTACTGTCTTTAAAGCCTCGGAGGAACCTGGAGCGGTGTTTTTGGTAGCCAAAGATGGAGAGCCTATCTATCGGAAAGCATTTGGTCAAGCAAACATAGAGCTTGATGTTAAGATGAATCCTGAAAATGTGTTTCAGATAGGATCCATGACCAAGCAGTTTACAGCCATGGCCATCGTAATGCTGGAGGAACAAGGGAAATTAAATGTAAATGATGCCATTTCAAATTATATTCCAGATTACCCTAACGGAAGTAATATCACCATCCATCACTTATTGACGCATACGTCGGGCATAAAGGATTTCACCAAAATGAAAACAATCATGACCATCGCCAAAATAGACCAGACACCAAAAGAGCTGGTAGATTTCTTTAAGGATGAACCCGTTGATTTTAAACCAGGAAAACAGTTTTCCTATAATAATTCCGGTTATGTGGTTTTAGGTTACATCATAGAAATAGTATCTGATAAAACTTATGAAGACTTTATAGAACAAAACATTTTCGAAAAGCTTGGAATGAACAATTCCCGTTATGCAAGCGATAGGAAAATTGTAAAGCATAGAGCTTATGGTTATCACAACAAAGGGGCGTTTACCAACAAAATGCAGGTGAGTTTAAGTATTCCTTATGCTTCTGGCTCATTAATGTCAACCGTTGACGATATGCTAAAATGGCAAGAGGCTATTAATACTAATTCATTAATAACTGAAGTGTCAAAGAAAAAGGTATATACCGATTATACATTAAACAATGGAGAACAAATTAATTACGGCTATGGGTGGCATTTAAAGGATATAGATGGTATTTCAACAAGAGAGCATGGCGGAAGTATCTTTGGATTTAAATCCATGGGCGTTTATGTGCCAGGTTTAGACATTTACGTAGTGGGCTTTAGCAATTGTGACTGTCATTCACCAACGAAGGCGACTAGAGATATAGCTTCAATTGTAATTAATGCAAACCTTAAAAATTAAACGATATGCCACATTTTGTTATACACTGCTCAGAGCAGATCATCAAATTAGAAACACCGGAAAATATCATGCAAAAGGTGTATGATACGGCAGCATCGACAGGATTGTTTACTCCTGAAGATATTAAAGTACGGATCAATCCTTTTCAATACTATAATACAGGGAATACCAAAGATGATTTTATCCATGTATTTGCCAATATCATGCAAGGACGAAATACCGAAAAGAAAGCGAATCTGTCAAAGCAAATTGTAACAGAACTAAAGGCCATGTTTTCTCAGGTGCCAATTATCTCAATAAACATAAGGGATTTTGAGAAAGCTACCTATTGTGATAAAACAATGGTATAAATCCATAATTAAATAAGCATGAAAAAACTTATCGTATTAATAGTTTTTCTATTAATAGTTGTTTCCGGTGTATCACAAAACCCAAATGATTTAATTACCAGTGAGTTAGAGCAAATAAAAAACCATAGCAATTTGGTTGGTTTTGGTGTGGCTATTGTAAATAAAGATAGTATTGTTTATGCAAAAGGATTTGGGTTTTCAAACAAAGAACTAAAAACACCATATGCAACTACTACTGTACAGCCTATAGCGTCTATCTCTAAGACATTACTCGGAATGGCTTTAATTAAAGCTCAGGAACTTGGTTTATTGCAGCTTGACGATGCTGTTAATACGTATTTGCCTTTTAAAATTTACAATCCGAAATTCAAAGATAAGCACATTACGATTCGGCAATTGGCCAACCATACCTCTAGTATTTTGGATTCTGAATATTATAATAGAATCTATGTTTTTAAGGAAAAAATACCTCGTTTTTATAAGCACCTTCCTGAAAATATACGGCCAAATGTGAAAGAAGACATCCATCGTTTTAACAACAATAAAATGATTCCTGCAGCACGCTTTATCAAAAATCAGTACAGTACAGCAGGAAAATGGTTCACTCCTGAAAACTTTTCAAGCAATTCACCCGGCACTTCTTATAAGTACAGTAATATGGGCGCTAATATCGCCGCCTATATCATTGAAATTGTAAGCGGCGATAGCTACACAGATTTTCTTCAAAAGCATATCTTAAACCCATTGCAAATGGATGACTCAGGATGGCATTCAAAAAGCAATCCGTTAGAAAATATGTCAACATTATATTGGTATGGTTACCCCATTCCAAATTATGAGTTCATCACCTATGGTGATGGCGGTTTTATGACAAATATTGAGGATTTTAGTAAGTTTTTGTCTGCTGTAATCAAGGGGTATAGTGGAGAACAAAATGATATACAAGCTTCTAGCTATGAAAAAATGTTAAAAGACCCTAGTGATGATGATTTTAAAAAGAATATGTTCTGGACTATTGACCACGAAAAAATAGGGCATAGCGGTAACGACCCTGGAGTTATATCCCATGCCTATTTTATGAAGAAAAACAAACGTGGAATCATCGTTTTTGTCAATTCATCTGAGACCGAAAACGATATGCAATCAGTTAGGGAAATATACCGCGCCCTATTAACGTACAGTGATCAATTAGAATAATAGCGACAATGAAAAAAGGAACCATTGTATATATAATTTGCTATCTATCTGTTATTTGCGGTAATGCTCAAAACAGCGTCGCCCATAATATTGTAGGCACAAACCACTTGATTAAATCTAAAGTTTTAAATGAAGAAAGGCAGATTCAAATCTATCTTCCTGTTAATTATGAAGATTCAAAAGAACACTACCCTGTACTTTATGTGTTAGATGGACAACGACTTTTTAATTATGCCGTTAGCTTGAGTCAGTCTTTTAAACAATTTCAATTAACGCCTGATTTTATTGTGGTCGGTATCTATACCGAGTATCCCAAACGATTTCAACAATTAGGTGAAGGAAAAGATACTTTCATAAAATACTTGAGTGCAGAGCTGATTCCCTATTTAAATAAAAGCTTTAGAACGAATAATGAAAACCTAATTTTTGGTTGGGAGTATGGTGCAAGTTTGGTGTTTAACACGATGCTATCTAACCCAACATTATTTGATGCCCATATCATGGCAAGTGCCTTCCCTATAATGGATGCCATAGACAAGTTAAACGATGTTTCAGCATTACCAACAAACCTCTACTTTTCTGTAAGCCCAGATGAATATGATGTAAAACACAGTGCCGTTAAATTAGACTCATTACTAACTCAAAAAAATATAAAAGGATTAAAATGGTCTTTCTTAAAACTTGATATAGAACAACACCGTTCAACAGGTTACCCAACCCTGTATCATGGGCTTCGAAATTATTATAAATACTATCAAGAATTTGAAGTCAATAACCTTCAAAAGTTTATCAATGCTGGTGGTATTGACTATGCCTACCAATACACTAAAGAAAGAGCCAAAAGACATGGTTTTTCACCAGAACTTGGACTATGGTCTAAATTTACCATTATCAGAAGTGCCATGCGTGCAGACGATTTTTATCACTTTGAAACACTGTTAAACGCTTTAAATAAAAAGGGATTTATTAATGAGTTGATGAATAGTAACATGGGATATGTGGTTTCTGACTTTGCTTCATTTTATGAGAAACACAATCACTTTAAAGAGGCAATTGACTTTTACAATCTTTTACTGAAAAAGTATCCGGATTCAGAAAAATTATTAAAAAAGAAAGCAAGAGCAATTAGCACGATTAAAAAAAAATAAGATGAACACTTTAACAATTAATAATCTCAAACTCACCTATAAAAATGGTCACCAAGCAATACAGAATATTTCTTTAGAGGTTAAAAACGGCATGTTTGGATTATTGGGACCCAATGGAGCAGGAAAATCTTCTTTAATGAAAACCATCGTTGGACTACAAAAACCCACGTCAGGGAGTATTGGTTTCAATGATATAGATATTGTTAACAATCCTGATTATATCAAAAAGAATTTAGGATTTCTACCTCAAGATTTTGGAGTGTACCCTAAAGTTAACGCGTATAATCTATTAAATCACATCGCTATTTTAAAAGGCTTGGAAAATAAAGAAGAACGTGAAACTCAAATTCGATCTTTACTGGAAAAAGTAAATCTCTGGGATTATAGAAACAAAGAGGTCTATACGTTTTCAGGTGGAATGAAACAGCGTTTTGGTGTGGCTCAGGCCTTATTGGGAAAACCCAAAATCGTAATTGTAGATGAACCAACGGCAGGCCTGGATCCAGAAGAACGTAATCGTTTCAATATGTTATTAAGTGACATTAGTAATGAGGTTATTGTCATTCTGTCTACACATTTGGTTGAAGATGTAAAGAATTTATGTTCAGAAATGACCATTATGAATAAGGGACAGATTTTAAAAACGGGTAAGCCTAAAGCGCTTATTTCTGAACTGGAACATAAAATTTGGTCAAAGTCAATCAATAATGATGAACTGGAACAGTACCAATCAAAATATCAAATAATTAGTAAGCAGTTAATTGAAAGGGTACTACATATTACCATCTTTTCTAAAACAAAACCTGAAGGATTTGATGCCGTAACACCTTTACTGGAGCATGTGTATTTTAAAACGCTTGCCTAAAATGTTTTACATTATGAATGCTATATTCCAATACGAGTTAAATCAAATCACAAGGCGATGGGCAGTATATCCAATGTTTTTACTCTTTGTGCTTTTAGGAATATTTAGCGGTAATAAATTCAACATGACTGCTGGTGAAGGCATATACCTAAACTCACCATATACCATTGGGTTTATGATGGGTATATTTAGTCTTTCCATGATATTTCTGGCTATTCTATATTCCAATCAAATTTTATTTAAGGAATGGGATGCAAAGTTCGATTTGGTGATTTTTTCACTTCCTTTTTCCAAATTGACCTACCTAACCGGTAAGTTTTGGTTTTTTTACCTGAAAACATTTTTAAGTTTTAGCTTATTAATTTTAGGTTTTGTCATAGGTCAAAATTTACGAACTGGTGACGAAATGCAGATGGGTTTGAATTTATGGTATTATGTATATCCATTACTTGTTTTTGGAATACTCAATGCATTATTCGTTTGTAGCTTTTTATTTTTTATAGCCTATTCAACACATAAAAAATTAGTAGTAGTCATTGGTGGACTGTTACTTTATGTTCTTTACATGGTATTATTGGTGTTTTCTAATTCACCATTTATGTCTGGGAGTATGCCACAATCGATAGAAGTGCAACAAATCTCTGCTATATTGGACCCATTTGGTTTATCTGCGTATTTTTTTGAAGCAAGATCATTTTCCGTACTTCAAAAAAATAATGGTATTGTTCCACTAACCAAAATGTTTTTATTAAACAGAGGGATTTTTCTGTTTATTTCTTTATTCTTTTTGTGGTCTAGTTATAGAGTTTTCTCATTCTCAAGAAAACAAAGTCAAAAATCTAAAAAGAATATAAAAGTCAATGCCATTAATACTGTAGTGAATATAAAATCAATAAAGACACCAAAGTTAAATTTTGGAAGTATAATGGATTTTAAATCGGCATTATCCTTTACCAAATTAGACTTAATTTATCTTTTTAAAAGTGTAGTTATTGCGGCTGTTTCCTTGCTACTCGTATTTTATATAGGTATGGAAATGTATGCTGATATTGATAAAGGCATACGATTGCCAGAAAAGTATGCAACATCTGGTCTTTTAGCGACTTCCATTTCATCAAACTTTCATTTATTTGGAGTGTTGATTTTAGCCTATTTTGTTAATGATTTATATTGGAGAAGTCATGCTTCTAATTTCGCATTAATTGAAAAAAGCATTTATTTTTCAAAGAGCAAATTAAAGGGTCATTTTATTTCATCAATAGTACTCGTCTGTTTTTTTACAATAGTTCTCATTGTTGAAGCACTGATTTTTCAATTTAGTTATGGCTATTTTAGTATTGATTGGAAAGCCTATTTAGGTGTCTTTATCTTCAATGCAATTCCTTTAATTCTATTTTCAGCGTTTCTACTATTAATAAATGATACGATAAATAACCGATATGTTAGTTTAGGTGTTTCTACTGTAAGCGTTTTTGCTTTGGCTAGTCCCTTGTTAAAATATATAATTTCTTACCCATTATTGCACATATTCTCTGGTTATAATGGCATTTATAGTGATTTTAATGGTTACGGAATCTATCTGTCAGCATTCTCGCAACGCCTCTTTTTTGGATTAGGCTTCATAGCGTTTATCTGGTTGATAAACAGTTTTATAAAGACGAAAGTGATAAACAAAAAGACGTCCGTACTCGTTTTAGTTTTACTAATTGTAGGTGCTACTAGCGGTATATTTTTCATGAAAAGTTATATGCCCAAAAATGAAGAACAAACAATTTTAGAAGCGGTGAATTATGAAAAGTCTTATAGAAAATATGAAGCCATACCACAACCAACAATTACAGATGTAACCACAGATATTCATCTTTACCCTTCTAAAAACGCCTATGAAATAAGTGGGCATTATGTTTTAAGCAACCAAACCAATGAAGCTATTCATAAAGTTTTAGTCAATTTTCATCCAGATTTAGAAATTGAAACAGCTTTGTTTGAAAGTGGTTTTGAAAAAACACAAATTGAAGAACATGTCACAGAAATTAGTTTGGATAAACCATTACAGCCTAACGAAGAAGCTAATTTAACCTTTAGTTTATCCTACAAATGGTTTGCGGTAAACGGACACCAATCCTTTAATGCCATTGTAAATAACGGTTCTTTTATGAGAATCAGTAATTACTATCCAACTTTTGGGTATCAAAACGATAGAGAAATTGATAATGTAGAAATACGGGCTGAATTTAATTTAGGCAAGGCTTCAGAATTAAAAGCATTAGAAAGTCCACAAGTATTCAAAAATGATTTTATCAATTTAGAAATGAACATTTCTACCGAAAAATCTCAAACAGCTATAGGTACTGGAGACTTGATAAAGCAATGGACTGCGAATAACAGAAACTACTATAAATACAGTGCAGAAAATGTACCATTCCGATTTGCATTGGCTTCTGCCGAATATGAGCATAAATCGATTCAACATAAAGACAAAACTATTAATGTCTACTATTCAAAAAAGCATTTTGACAATGTAGATTATCTTATCAAAAATGCTAAAATCACCCTTGATTATTGCATTGATAATTTTGGTGAATACCCTTTTAAAACAATCAGTTTTGTAGAAATATCCGCATTCACTAAAGGTTTTGCAGCAACGGCTTATCCATCTACCATATTTATGACAGAGGATATGATATTTCATACCAACCTAGAAGGTAATAAAAAACAAGATGTCATTAATGAATTGGCAGGACACGAATTATCACACCTTTGGTGGGGAAATAGTCAAATAAATCCTGACTACAGAGAAGGAGCCTCAATGCTTACGGAGACTCTGGCTATGTACACCGAAATGATGTTGTATAAGAAAATGCATGGTCATGAAAAAATGAAGGAACGATTAGAGATTCATCAGCAAATTTATGACAACGAGAAAGGATTGTATGACAACCAACCACTTTCTAAAGTAAAACCTGGATACACACATATTGCTTATTCTAAAGGAGCTATTGCTATGGTAAAATTGAGCGAATTAATTGGAGAGCAACAAGTGAACCAAGCGCTTAAAAATTTCTTGAAGAACAATCAATATCCCAAAAAACCAACGTCGTTGGATTTACTTGAAGAATTCTATAAAGTCGCACCAGATGAAAGTGCTAAATCTAAAATTGACGAGCTTTTTAAATCAATGTGAAATTAAAGACTGTAAAATTCAATTTAAAAAATAAATCATGTTTAAAAAATATAGAATTATTAAATGGATACTCACTACGCTAACCCTCATTGTGTCTATCCTTATTGTTATTGGTATCTATATAGCGAGTCTATTGCCAGCAGAAGATGAAACCCTAGTTCATAGTCGAGCAAGTGATATCACTTACATCACTAAAGAGGTGCCAGCTTATCGCGGAAAAATACTGGCTGTTGTAACCAACACAGATATAATGGGTACAAGTGGCAAAGGCACAGGATATGAACTAACAGAATTAGCAAGAGCGTACTATGTTTTTAAAGCCAATGGTTTTGATGTTGATGTAGCAAGTCCTTTGGGAGGTAAACCGCCTGTGGTGTTAGATGATGATGATATGGGAATATTTGATTATGCATTTTTGAATGATTCAATTGCACAATCCAAAACCAATAATAGTATATCATTAAAAGATGTGAATCCCGAAATATATGAAGCTGTTTATTTTGTTGGAGGAAAAGGAGCGATGTTTGATTTTCCAAACAATAGATTTATACAATCTCTAATACAAGATTTCCATAAGAATAACAAAGTAATAGGTGCAGTCTGTCATGGACCTGCAGCATTTGTAAATATTACCTTAGATGATGGACAGTCCTTTTTAAAAAATATGCAGGTAAGTAGCTTTACCAATAAGGAAGAGTTATTACTAATTCCAAATGCAGTATCCATATTTCCTTTTTTATTACAAGACGAACTGATATCTCAAGGAGCGGTATTTAACGAAGGCATAATGTATCTTGAAAGAATAAGTCACGATAATAATGTAATTACTGGTCAAAATCCTTGGTCCGTATGGGCAATGGCAGAAGCCATGGTAAAGCAAATAGGATACACACCTAAACATAGAGCCATAACTGCTGAAGAAAACGCTGTTAAAGTCTTATTTGCTTACGAAACAAAAGGCAAAGAAGATGCTAAGGCAGCAATAAAACAAATTGTTCAGGGAAATAAACAATCCGTTTCTAGATCATTGCTAGTTGATCATAGTGCGGTATCAGTAATACAGGGAGATTTAAAAAAATCTTATGACCTTCTAAGTTTAGCGTCCTATGCAAAAGATATTGAATTCGATAAATAAAAAAATGAAAAAATTAATAACCATAGTAATTATTTTTCTTCTGTGGCATCAGAATATAATTGCCCAGAAAATTGACAGTAATGATCAAAATTCGCGAGAGATTGACTTAATCATCCAAGCGGATGATGTTAAAATTGGAGGAACCTTATCGATTCCAACAAAGTTAAATGCATCATCCTTAGTCATTATGAGTTCAGGAAGTGGTGACCAGGATAGAGACGAAACATTAGAAGGCTTCAAAATTTTTAAAGTTATTGCCCACCATTTGGCATCAAAGGGAATTGCTTCGTTCCGTTATGACGATAGAGGAGTAGGCGTAAGTACTGGTGATTTTGTCAATAGTACCCTCGAAGATCATTCAAGGGATTTGGAGCATATTATGGCTTATTTTAAATCTTCAGCAGCGCATCCATTCTATGATTTCATATTATTTGGGCACAGTCAAGGGGGTATTCTTGCTGGAAAGGTTGCTGCTGGAAATATGTCTGTAAAAAAAGTGATTTTAATGGGTGCACCGGCCGTACCGCTAATAGAGGTTGTTACTTACCAGGTGAGACAAGATTATGAGCATACAGATTTACCAAAATATTTAATTGAAGCTGATGTGTCAGCACACAATAAATTGATGAGAGCAATTGAAGATGATAAGAATATTGATGAAGTATACCATTTATTCAAACAAACAACCGAAAACATTTTGTCTAAAATGAGTTCGTCACATGATGTAGACTCTTTAAAAATAAAACAACAAGCAATTGCAAAAGCTGATGAATTCAAAATAATATATGGATTGCCTTCACTTACCTCATTTCTCTATCAAGACCCTTCAAAAGATTACGAACAACTAAAAGTACCTGTATTGGGTTTGTTTGGAGGTTTGGATTTTCAGGTGCCTATTTTCCAAAACAAGGATAGAATGGAAAATGCCTTTCTTAAATCTGGTACCGATTATCATTTTCTAACGTTTGACAAGGCCAATCATTTTTTCCAAAAGGCTACAACTGGGAGCAGGGATGAGTATGCAACACTTGACAGGAAATTTGTGGATGGCTTTTTAGATGGGATTTCTAATTGGATCCTCGGGAAATCATAAATTATTAAAGGAAATTTAAAATGAAACATGGAATAGACTGTATAGACAAATTTGAATATAAAGAAGTTGCAGGTGTCTGGGAGGCATCTGTAAGGGCTACGCACCACTTCTTGAAAGAAGAAGACATGCCTATTTCAAGCCTTTAATTCTAAATACATATCTAGATGCTGTTGAATTGAGATGTTATAGGGATGATAATAATGCAATTATTGGGTTTCTAGGAGTGGCTGATCAAAACTTAGAAATGCTGTTCATTCACCCAAAACATAGAGGAAAAAGCATCGGTAAAACTTTATTGGAATACGCAATTAATAGCCTTAATGTAACCAAAGTAGATGTCAATGAACAGAATGAACAAGCTGTTGGATTTTATAAACATTTTGACTTTGAAATCATTGGGAAATCTCAATTGGATGCTTCCGGAAAACCCTACCCGATTTTACACATGAAATTAAAAAAACAGAAAGCATGAAATTCAATTCTGCACTTTTAATAACGCTATCGTTTATTGGTCTTTATTTGGCTCAGGCACAAGAAAACAACCTAAATACCCATAAAGATTCGCTCAACTATGTTTTGAATCAGTATTATGAGCTCAACCTAAAAGTATTTCAACAAAACTCCACCTTAAAAGACATCGGTAAAATCTTTGAACTGTTTACCGATGATTTTACCTATGTACATCCAAATTATGGTGGGGTTTATACCCGTGAAGACCTCTATAATGGTTACAAACGTAATCAAAAGAATGGAGGCTATGATGGAAGTGTTGTTGATATTAGAATCGAGAACATTATTTATGGTTTAAATGCAATTACAGTAAGCAAACGCTTCATCACAAAAGAAGATGGTAGAGTGGTTGAAGGTGACGAACAAATGGCACTTTTCGAGTTTAAGAATGGAAAAATTTTTATGATTAAAGAATATTGGTAGAATAAATACTTGCAAAATGACAACCATAAGAAAAGCTAGCCAGAAAGATGCAAAAGAGTTGTTCGGTTTAATTAAGGAACTTGCTAAATATGAAGGTCAACTACAATACCTTAAAACAGATTTAAATCAAATGACTGAATTAGGATTTTCAAATGTTAAGCCTCCAAAATTCGAAGCCATAGTAGTAGAAAATAAAGGTGTTTTAATAGGTTATGTTACTTATACATGGAACTATTCTATTTGGAAAGGAAGTACATACATGGCTATTGATGATGTGTTTGTATGCAAACAATTTAGAGGAAACAATATAGGGCAAAAATTGATGCAGTATGCAAAAGATCTTTGTGCTTCAAACAATATTGAACTCATAAAATGGGAAGTTGAAAGCAATAACGAAAAAGCGATTCGTTTTTATAAAAAGTTAGGAGCCGAAGTAAATAAAAAATCAATAGTAAAATGGCATTTAACATGAAACATGGAATAGTTACAGGAAGCAGTAGAGGTATTGGTCTGGCAACGGTTGAGGTGTTGACAAAGCAGCCAAGTTTTAAGGTGATTGGCTCCTCTACCTCAGGAAATAATCCATTAGATAATGCTAATTTTCAATGTTTTAAACTCGATTTATCTAGTAGTGATTCCATTACCAAATTTGCAGTGAATTTAGGAGATATAAAACTCAACTTTTTAATAAACAATGCAGGCATATTACTAGAAAAATGGGATGCGTCAAAAATCAATATGGAACAATTGAAAAAGACATTCGATATCAATGTTTTTGGTACTATTAAACTCACCGAAAAACTATTGCCATTATTTAAATCTAAAGCTCACATTATCAATATCACGTCTGATTGGGGCTCATTTAGCGAACAAAACTTTGATGCCTTTCAGCCTCACTACAAAATGTCTAAAGCCGCTTTAAATATGTACACAAAATTGTTGGCAAAGCGATTAGAGCGTAATAACATAACGGTATCGTCACTAGACCCAGGTTGGACACAAACCGACATGGGAGGTAAAATTGCACCTCGATTACCTAAAGAGGTTGCTGAAGATATTTTGAACTTATTAAACAATGAAGTAGAAACTGGAAAGTTTTGGCATCAGGGAAAGATTAGACCATGGTAGTTGAATAGAAAATGGTTCTTAACTAAAGTCAATGAATAAGGTTTAATCCCATAATACTTTTGTTTCATAATAAATATAACATTATGAATATTAAAAAAGTAATATTAGGTGTGTTGGTATTCGCATCAATATCATCCTGCTCAGTGCAACAATTTGCAGTGAATACAGAAACAAAACCATTTGAAAATGGAGGGAAGGTTTTTGGAGAAAAGACAAGGGAGTTAACCTTTAAAAAAACAAGTGATCTACATTTACTTGGAATTAATGTTAAGGAAAGTAATGTAGAAGCACTTGTTACTGATTTGGATGCTGAAAAGTACACCATTGAAACAAAGTCTAGTTTATGGCTTCGTATTCTTTCATTGGGAATGGTAGATCATAAAACTGTAAAAGTGATCGAAAGAGATAAATAGCAACACTTAATTAATCTCAACTATTTCGAAGCCCTGGGATTCATTTCTGGGGCATTCTTTTTAGAAAGGTCTGACTAAAGACAGGTAAAATCGTTTATAATAAAACCTATGTTTTAGCTAATCGTTTTCTAATTCTACTCAAAGATTCAGGTTTTACCCCTAAATAACTGGCCAAATGATATTGTGGCACCCGTTGTAGTAAATCGGGGCGGGTTTCTAGTAGATTCCTATAACGTGCCTCTGGGCTAGAGATTATGAATTTAGCTAAGGCTTCTTGTTGCTCGCCATAATCACTTTCCATTGACATCCTGCACAAGGTTTCATATCTAGGAACACGTTTAAACAACTCTTGTTCCTTTTCATCATTTAAAACAGCCAATCTACTATCTTCAACACATTCAAAATAGTGGTTTGCCGGTGTTTTGTTCTTATAACTTTGTAACGACGCTATGGATTCGTCTTCAACATAAAACTCCGTTGTTCGTTCTTCACCGTCAATAATGTAATATTTTCTGATACAGCCATCAATAACAAAATAAGAATCCCGGGAAATCTGTCCTTCCTTTAAAAGTATATGGCCTTTTTTAAAGCATCTTATCGGAATACATTCAGCAAAGGCTTGTGCCTCTTCGTTAGTAAGTTCTAGAAATCTTGAAATCAGTTTTACTATCTCATTTTCCATAGGACACTAAATTAAGAATTTATAGAATCTTCTTAAGTACCCTGTTTTTTAGTCCTTTTTTAACAAATCTTTTGTAACATCCAAATGGAAAAGCACATCCGTACTTTCACAGCTTTTCTTCATTGCTTGAATAAGTTCATCGGTGGTTTCAGGAAGCTTTTTTCGTGCTTTCTCCCACGTTTCCTTATCGGGCCATTGGGCGTAAGCCATATAATTACCTACTTCATCTTTGTGAAGTCGTGAGCCTAGACCACCTGAATAGGTCATAAATGCTTCGGTCAATTTTTTCCAGGCAATTTCAAAGTCACTTTCAAAACCCTCGGTAACATTGAACTTATAGATTACAGAATGCATTGTTTTATTTTAATAGTTAACAAAATTTATTTAAGCAAAGGGTCAATCCCAATGATTGGATCTTGACAAGGCATATTTGCCAGCGCCACTTAAGTAAAATACGATTCCAGCGATGAGATAAATAAATAATAAATCCAAAGACCACCCCCCAAATTGGTTCAATTTAAATAAATTTTGGGTTTGCGCCATTACAATCGCCAATAAGCAATTAAAGGAGAAAATCAATCCGGCCAATCTGGTCCTATATCCTATCATGAGCATTAAAGGTGCCACTATCTCGCCAATAAATACCCCATTCGCCATCATCTTCGGCAAACCATATTGTTCTAAGAGACTTCCAATAAATCCAGTACCATCAATTATTTTGTTGATACCATAAATCAACATGGTAAATGGTATTGCCAATCTTAATATAAAAATTGCAAGGTTTTTGTTTCTTTTCATTGTATTGAATATTTAAGGTTAAAAATTATACTTTATAAATACGCCCATGTTTTGTAGTTTTTTTCGGGAGTTGTTGAACTGATCCAGATTTAAAGCCAACCCAGTTATCAGCTGTTTTTTTCGTATTCCGATTTTAAACTGTTGCAATCCTCTGATATATCCGTTAGCATTTATGTTTGCGGTTGCTAGCAGATTCATATAGCCTTTATAGTTTTGACCTATATCCGGCGTATAACTTAATACCACGGATTGCTCAAATGAAAACCCCTTTTGATATGTACTGCCAGCAGTATAGGCAAAGGAAAAATTGGTAATTCTCGAGGAAAAACCTAAAGACACTGTACAGAATGCTCCGGGGTTTTTAATCCCTATTGCTGTGTTGAGCTTAATTTTTTCATTGAAATTATAAGAGAGATTATTCCTGACAAAGTAGATATTGTTGGCATCCTCTTCATATTCGGTATCGAATAGTGTCAAATTGTCAACAGATAGTCTTGGGTTGATCGAATATTTAATTAGATGTTTATAGGTTACAGAACGGTTGCCAAATACTAAATCTGGTGAGAAGTTCAATTCTTGACCCGCAACGCTTAAAACGGTCAAATAAATCAGAATGAGTAAAGATGTTTTTCTAGACATTGTTGCTAATATTTATTCACAACAAATTTATAATCAAGCAATTAGGAGTATATTAAGGTAGTTTAAGAAATGAAATGGGTTGAAAGTAAACTATCAGATTTATTCGGCTGATTACATTAAAAAGGGTAATTGTTTTACATTTGTTGATACAAACAATTACCCCGTCATAAAGAATTACATCTCGTATTCAATTCATCTGTAACCCATAACTTTCCAAAACACCATAAGTTTCAAACCCCATTTTGGCATATATTCTTTCTCCAGCTTCCGAAGCGACTAAGTATACTTTCTTGCTTTGGTTCTTTAAGGCTTCGTTGACTAAAAGTTGTGTCATCTTTTTTCCAAGTCCCAATCCCCTGTATTCAGACTTTGTGCCAATCATGTGGATACCAGAAATACCGTTTTTATCCAAATAAATCATGCCACAACTCGGAAAAGAGTTCTGGTGTTTTCCTAGAAAAAGTTTAAATGCAGGGTCATCAAATAGGGGAATTATCGTGGACCTTTTAACGGGGTATCCGAAGGACTTGGATGCTACTTTTGCGAATAGCCCAGCATCATATTCCGAACATACCTCTAGAAAATCGGAAGCCTTGATGTTTTCATATGAAATTTCATTAGTTGTCAATGCCATGGCCTTTAATGTAGAAGTCAAAACAAACCCATTGGATGTCAGTATTTTTCCAGGAATATCCTGTTCATACACCGCTACTGAATTGGGTAGCTTTCCGGACTGTATTTTTTGCTGGAGATCTTTTAGGTCAAGGTCTTCAATATTGACATTGAAAATTTTACTGGGCCATGAGTTTTCAGTAGGATTGGTACTGTCAAAACCCTTTTCTTTTTTGAGAAAACCACCATTAAGGCCTATATGTTTCCAAAACTCGAATAAATGTTCAATTATTTTTTTGTTCATTTTGTCATGTATTTTTTTAATCGTGTATCTTAAATTCGAGGGAGTTGGTATTTAACTATAAAAACCCCTTTGATTTGAATTGAGTGGTTACTTTATTCATTAGATTTTCTACATCCTTGGCGTCATTTTCCTCACTAACAGGTTGATTCCTTAAAAAGCTTTCTACAAGATTTTTCAAAACGTATTCTTCTTTTGAATTATTAAGACTTTTGGTGTCATCATTAAAATTCTGCTGAAAATTGCCCAAAGAAAATTGACCTACAAGTTGACCTCCCCAACGCTGTACCAAGTTGGCTAAGATTTCTAAATGTGTGCTACCTCCAGTTGCCCCTGGTGATGTGCTTAAGAGAAGAAGAGGTTTGTCCCCAAAGAAACGCTGGTCTATTCTTGAAAGCCAGTCGATGGTGTTTTTTAAAAAAGCCGAAGGAAGACCATTATGCTCAGGTGAAGCTAGAATAAATCCTTCTGCGGAGGTAAATAGTTGAAAAAGTTCTTTGGCCTGATTTGGGATGCCTTTTTGTTCTATTTCTTGGCTGTAAATAGGTAATGTATATTTTTTAAGATCTAGGAATTCAATTCGGGACTTTGGAAATTCCTGAATAATGTATTTTATCAATTTTTGGTTTATTGAAGCCGGGTTGTTGCTTCCTGCAAATGCGATTATTTTTTTCATTTCGTACTGAATTTTAGAATATCAGTACAAACCTATCGGTAACAAAAGGCAATAATCTTAAGGTGGTTTAAGAAAGTAGTTTTATTTCAAATTTTTTCGCAGTGCACTTAAAAATTCAGGGGTAATACCCAAATAAGAAGCAACCATGTACTGGGGAACCCTTTGTTCAATATCCCGGTATTTTGCGCGGAATTCTAAATAACGTTCTTCAGCTGTTTTAGCCATAGCATCAATCGTACGATATTGAAAAGCAACATATGCCTTTTCAAATTTTAATCTGAAGAAACGTTCGATGGCGGGAACCTCATTATAGAGGCTATTTAAGGTGTCTCTATGTATTTGCAATATGGTGCTTTTTTCCAAAGCTTGTACAAATTGTTTAGCAGGAGTATTTGTAAGGTAGCTGTATAAATCATTCACCCACCATCCTTCTATACCAAATTGAACAATATGCTCTTTTGCTTCTTCATCCATATAGTAGGCTCTTAGACATCCTTCTGAAATGAATTGCATGTGTGAGGATATTTCCCCTGTAAATAGTAAAACCTCCTTTTTTGCTAGACATATCTCCTTGAAGCTATTTCTAACAATGACTTCATCATTAGGGGATAATTGAATGATTCCCCTCAAGTGTGCTATGAGTTTGTCTTTTGCCTGCAAAATCAATTGAATGAATAGGTAAGTTAACAAAATTCAATTGTTTCTACTTAGAATTTTGTTTACGACAAATTTAAAACGCTAAAACCTACCAAAAAAACTACTGATTAGAGTGATTTGGGCAAATGTTCTAATCCTTGTTACCCGACGAACCTATTTCTATAGCAACCTATTTACCGAAGGTTAAGAAACATAATAAAATTCTGTTGACCGATTTGTTAACTCATTCAGGTGATTTTAGAGTGAAAAAGTAAATTTTAAGAAAAGTTCTTAAAAAACAAAACCTTGATAATCAATTAATTATAAGGGTTAAAATGTTAACGAAATGCTAAAGTAGGAGCGGCAGCGTTAGAACCTCTAATCAATCTTCTTTAATATTGTGCACTTTACAAATATTATTAGGAGTATATATAAAAGTTCAATATTTTTATAAAGTAAACCGCATACGCTACCGTATACGGTTCACACTAAAAAAGTAAAAATATATTTAATAACTACTTGTTTTTCAATAGGTTGAAAAATCCAAAAAATAGCGGTTAAAGTTCATAACCCGGAGGCCGAGGGTTCAAGTCCCTCTCTCGCTACAAGGTGAAAACCTTTATAAATCAACGGTTTGTGTGCTAACAAACCGTTTTTTTATGTCCATGATTTCCCTACTTTTACAAAAGGAATTGAAAAGACATACGTTTTTCACGTAGGTCCCTTTTTCTGAGTCAAAATCTATCCTGCAGAACTGTTTTTTCAAATGGTTCTGTTTGTCCAAAAGTGTATAACGGAAGGCATTGGTTAAAACATGGTATGCTCATTTTTCTTCCAAAAATGCAAATACAGCTTTATCCCTAGGTTACAGATAACCCAAATACCA